>JBNKNO010000059.1:0-7450 GCA_050293885.1 Rhodocyclaceae bacterium
CGTGCATACAAGGCATTGTTTTCAATGAATTGTCTGCGGGGCTCGACTTGGTCGCCCATGAGTGTGGTGAAGATCTCGTCGGCGGCGATGGCGTCTTCGATCTGGACCTTGAGCAGGCGGCGGACGGTGGGGTCCATGGTGGTTTCCCAGAGCTGGCTGGGGTTCATTTCGCCGAGGCCTTTGTAGCGCTGTTTGCCGATGCCGCGTTCGACTTCGGAGAGCAGCCAGCGGATGCCTTCGCCGAAGTTGCTGATGGGCTGTTCCTTTTCGCCGCGGACCATGACGGCGCCCTGGGTGACGAGGCCGGCGATGGCTTCGGCGGCGCTGCGGATCTGGGCGTAGTCACCGGAGACGAGGAAGTCTTCTTCGAGCGTGCAGACCTTGCGGTTGCCGTGGTGCATGCGCACGATGGCGAGGCGCCAGGTTTCGGTCTCTTCGTTGAACTCGGCGTTGACGGTGATGTCGCCCGACAGGTGCGGGGTGAGGGCGTCGGCGCTGGCGCGGGCGGCGGCTTCGGTCTCGAGGCTGAGGTTGATGTTGCGTTCGAGCAGGGCGTAGAGAATGGGGGGCTCGATGTAGCCGGCGAGGCGGCCGATGACGGCTTCGGCGAGCAGGTGGTTGCGGGCGAGTTCGCCCAGGGCGCTGCCGCTGATGGGTTCGGCGCCTTGCGCGGGGCGCAGTTCGGCGCCGTCGAGGGCGAGCTTGAGCAGGTGGGCGTTGAGTTCGTTGTCGTCTTTGACGTAGAGCTCGCTCTTGCCGTGCTTGATCTTGTAGAGCGGCGGCTGGGCGATGTAGATGTGGCCGCGCTCGACGAGTTCGGGCATCTGCCGATAGAAGAGGGTGAGCAGCAGGGTGCGGATGTGGGCGCCGTCGACGTCGGCATCGGTCATGATGATGATGCGGTGGTAGCGCAGTTTGTCGGGGTTGAATTCTTCTTTGCCGATGCCGGTGCCCAGCGCGGTAATCAGCGTGGCGATCTGTTCGGATGAGATGAGCTTGTCGAAGCGGGCTTTTTCGACGTTGAGCACCTTGCCGCGCAGCGGCAGGATGGCCTGGAATTTACGGTCGCGACCTTGCTTGGCGGAGCCGCCGGCGGAGTCACCCTCAACGATGTAGATTTCGCACTTGGTGGGGTCTTTCTCCTGGCAGTCGGCGAGTTTGCCGGGCATGCCGACGCCGTCGAGCACGCCTTTGCGGCGGGTCATTTCGCGCGCCTTGCGGGCGGCGTCACGGGCGCGGGCGGCTTCGACGATCTTGCCGCAGATGGTCTTGGCGTCGATGGGGTTTTCGAGCAGGTAGTCGCCGATCTTGTTGGCGACGACTTCTTCGACCGCCGGTCGCGCCTCGCTGGAGACGAGCTTCATCTTGGTCTGGCTGGCGAACTTGGGGTCGGGCATTTTCACCGACAGCACGCAGGCGAGGCCTTCGCGCATGTCGTCGCCGGTGATGTTGACCTTGGCCTTCTTGGCGATCTCGTTTTCTTCGATGTACTTGTTGATGACGCGAGTCATGGCGGCGCGCAGGCCGGTGAGGTGGGTGCCGCCGTCTGACTGCGGAATGTTGTTGGTGAAGCACAGCACTTGTTCGGCGTAGCTGTCGTTCCACTGCATGGCGACTTCGACCGAGACTTCGATGTCGTGATCGGTGCCGTTGGAGACACGGGTGGTGCCTTCGGAGTAGAACACGGTGGGGTGCAGCACGGTCTTGGCGCGGTTGATGTATTCGACGAAGCCGCGCACGCCACCGGCGAAGGCGAAGTCTTCTTCCTTGTTGGTGCGCTGGTCGATGAGGCGGATGCGCACACCGTTGTTGAGGAAGGAGAGCTCGCGCAGGCGCTTGGCGAGAATTTCGTAGTGGAATTCGACGGTGCCGAAGATTTCCTCGTCGGCAAGGAAGTGCAGCTCGGTGCCACTCTTGGTGGTGTCGCCGACGACTTTCATGGGTGAGACTTCGACGCCATTGACGAGCTCGATGATGCGATCGGCTGCCTTGCCGCGCTGGAATTCCATGAAGTGCTTCTTGCCGTCGCGGCGGATGGTGAGGCGCAGCCATTTGGAGAGCGCGTTCACGCAACTGACGCCAACGCCGTGCAGACCGCCGGAGACCTTGTAGCTGTTCTGGTTGAACTTGCCGCCGGCGTGCAACACGCACATGACGATTTCGGCCGCCGAGCGCTTGGGCTCGTGCTTGTCGTCCATCTTGACGCCGACGGGGATGCCGCGGCCGTTGTCGGTGACGGAGATGGAGTTGTCGGTGTGGATGGTGACGAGAATGTCGTCGCAGTGCCCGGCCAGCGCTTCGTCGATGGCGTTGTCGACCACTTCGAACACCATGTGGTGCAGGCCGGTACCGTCGGAGGTGTCACCGATGTACATGCCGGGCCGCTTGCGTACCGCTTCGAGGCCTTCGAGTTGCTGAATGCTGGATTCGTCGTAACCGCCTTGCGGCGTCGGGTTCTGCGATTCGGACATAGATTTCTCTTTTCAACTGGAGCGCCGGGGCGCCCCGTACAGTCGGGTTGCGGGCACCGGCCGGCGCCACCGGGCGCCGGCGGTCACGCGTGCGCGTTAAATGCGCATGGGCATCACGACATACTTGAAGGTGTCGTTGCCCGGCAGTGAGATGAGTGCGCTGGAGTTGCCGTCGTTGAGGCGCACGACCACTTCGTCGGTATTGACGTTGTTGAGCACGTCGAGCAGATAGGTGACGTTGAAGCCGATGTCGAGGCCTTCGCCGTGGTAGTCGATCTCGAGCTCTTCCTGCGCTTCTTCCTGCTCGGCGTTGGAGCTGGCGATCTTGAGGCAGCCGTCTTCGAGCACGACGCGCACGCCGCGGAACTTGTCGTTGGTGAGAATGGCGACGCGCGACAGGGCGGCGTGCAGCGGCTGGCGCGCGAGGTGCAGTTCCTTGGGGTGGTTCTGCGGAATGACGCGTTCGTAGTCGGGGAACTTGCCGTCGATGAGCTTGGAGATGAGCTCGATGGGGCCGAAGCGGAACACGATCTGGTTGCCGGCGATGATGATCTCGAGCGGCTCTTCGGTATCGGCGAGCTGGCGGGCGAGTTCGAGCACGGTCTTGCGCGGCAGGATGACGTCGGTGCGCGGGAAATCGCCCTCGATGGCGCTCTCGGCATAGGCGAGGCGGTGACCATCGGTAGCGACCATGCGCAGCGTGTTGCCGTCGACCATGGTGAGCAGGCCGTTGAGGTAGTAGCGGATGTCTTGCTGCGCCATGGCGTATTGCACCAGCGCGAGCTGCTTCTTGAAGGCGCCTTGCTGCACGGTGAAGCGCACGCCTTCGCCCTCGTCGACGGTGAGGCGGGGGTAGTCGGCGGCGGGCAGGGTTTGCAGGGCGAAACGGCTGCGGCCGGACTTGACGGTCATGCGCGCGTCGTCGAGCGTGAGGGCAACGTCGTTGTCGCCGGGCAGGGCGCGCAAAATATCCTGCAGCTTGCGGGCGCCGACGGTGATGCTGGTGTCTTCACCGCCCGGCGCCACTTGCGCCGAGGTGCGGATCTGGATCTCGATGTCGGTGGCCAGCAAGGTGAGCTGGTCACCGTGCTTTTCGATCAGCACATTGGACAGAATCGGCAGCGTGTGGCGCTTCTCCACAATGCCGGACACCGACTGAAGCGGTCCGAGCAGGGCATCGCGGGTGGTGGTCAGCAGTTGCATCGTCTTACGGTCTCCGTTGATCGGGTGCTTGAGCGTTGGTTTTTGGGGGTGTCGACTCAGCCGCGCAGCACTTGCGTGAGCACGTGCAGATCATGGTTGAGTTGTGTGTCTTTACGGCGCAGGTCGGCAATGGTGCGACAGGCGTGCAGCACGGTGGTGTGGTCGCGCCCGCCAAAGGCCTCGCCGATGGCCGGCAGGCTCATGGGCGTGATGTCCTTGGCGAGAAACATGGCCACCTGGCGCGGCCGGGCGATGACCCGGGTGCGCTTCTTGGAGTGCATGTCGGCGACCTTGATCTTGTAGTAATCGGCCACCGTTTTCTGAATCTGCTCGATGGTGAGCTGCCGGTTGTGGGCGTGCAGCAGATCCTTGAGCGCTTCCTTGGCCAGATCGAGCGTAACGTCGCGCCCATGAAAGCGCGAGAAGGCCACCACCTTGGTGAGCGCGCCTTCGAGCTCGCGCACGTTGGCGCGCAGATTCTTGGCGATGAGGAAGGCCACGTCGTCGCACAAGGCCATGCCATGGCTCTCGGCCTTCTTCTTGAGAATGGCGACGCGCATTTCCAGCTCGGGCGGTTCGATCTGCACCGTGAGGCCCCAATCGAAACGCGAAATGAGCCGGTCTTCCAGCCCCTGGATGTCCTTGGGGTAGGTATCGCAGGTGATGATGATCTGCTTCTTGGCCTCGGTGAGGGCGTTGAAGGCGTGGAAGAACTCTTCCTGCGTGCGGTTCTTGTTATTGAAGAACTGGATGTCGTCGATCATCAGCACATCGAGCGAGCGATAGTAGCGCTTGAAGACGTCGAAACTCTTTTGCTGATAGGCGCGCACCACGTCGGCGTAGTAATCCTCGGCATGTACGTAGCGGATGATGGCCTTCGGGTTGCGCCGATACACCTCGTTGCCGAGCGCGTGGATCAGGTGCGTCTTGCCGAGGCCAACGCCGCCATAGACAAACAGCGGGTTGTACGACACGCCGGGGTTGTCGGCCACCTGCACCGCGGCCGCGCGCGCCAGATCGTTGGCGCGGCCGGTCACCAGCGTGTCGAAGGTGAAGGTGTCGTTCAGGCGGGTTTTTTCGAAGGTGGCGCCATTGCCCTTGGCCGAGGCCACCGCCTTGGGCGCGCGGCTTTCGCGCTTTTCCGCCTTCACCGGTTCGGCGGCGGGCTCGGTCACCGGCGCGCACTGCGTCGCCGCGGCGGGGGGCGGCATCACCGGACTGACGGCGGAGGCCGTCGTGGCGTGCGCCCGGCGCGCGGCGCGAGGCGCCTCGCCGTTGCCCGGCAAGCTCAGGGCGAGATCCACGGGGGCACCGTAAAACTCCTGACCCAACTCGCCGATACGACGCACATAGCGCTCGCGCACCCATTGCAGCACGAAGCGGTTGGGCGCCACGATGCGCAACGCCGGTGTCCCGGTGTCCTCGACATCTTCGGCGCGCAGGGCCTTGATCCAGGTGGTGAACTGCTGCGGAGGCAGTTCGCCCTGGAGTCGGACCAGACAGAAATTCCAGAAATCTTGCGTCACGGGTGTGGAATATTTTTTATCTTTACGGAAACACGATTCGCCCAACAGCCACGCCACGTGACCATCAAAACGGCGCTTCTCTCGGGATTCCGCCTCTGACCTCTAACGGGCTCTTTTTAGGGTGTCGAAACACGGCGGCAAGAGCGCATTCTACTCCGCTGATGAAAAGTTATCCACAGCCGAAATTGCCGGAAACACATCGACAACGACGCCCAGCTGGCGCACGAGCGCCCTGCCTCGCGCATCGCGCTTCAGGCCCATGCTCGCAGAACACGCTTTGGCCGTTTGCGCGGCGGAAACGGCGTTTGACTCGGTGGTCGGCCCCGGCGACCAGCGGCGACGCGCCGGAAGAGCCCGGCCGACCGTCGGCGTTTTGCCCAATAAACGTTGACAAAACAAGGTAATTAGGATGAAATTCATCGTTTGACTTAACTACTGGCCAGTCATCATGAAACGTACCTACCAACCCTCCGTCGTCAAGCGCAAGCGCACCCATGGTTTCCTGGTTCGTATGCGCTCCCGCGGTGGTCGCGCCGTCATCCGCGCCCGTCGTGCCAAGGGTCGCCACCGTCTCGCCGTCTAAGGTGGCGAGCGGGTCGCCGGATGCCGATCAACGCTTCCGCGACGCCTACCGATTGCGCAAAACGGATGAGTATTCATCCGTTTTTGCTTTTAGGCGCGCAATAAAAGGGCGTTACCTGATCGTGCACTATCGACCCAACACGCTATCGACCGCTCGCCTCGGTGTGGTGGTCGCCAAAAAGCTCGCGCGCCGGGCCGTGCAACGCAATCTGGTGAAACGCATCGTGCGCGAGGGCTTCCGACTGCAACGCAGCCATCTGCCCTGCCTCGATCTGATTGTCAGGCTGAATCGGCCTATTGCCGACGCGCCACGTACCAGTCTTCACAATGATCTGGCAGACTTGCTGCGACGGCTACCGGCGTGAAGACCTTGCTACTGTTTCTGCTCAAGGCCTATCGCTACGCGATCAGCCCGATGCTGGGCAGTAACTGTCGCTTTGTACCGAGTTGTTCGGCCTACGCAGTCGAGGCCATCGAGCGCCATGGCGCACTCAAGGGAGCTTGGCTCGCGGCCCGTCGGGTCGTCCGGTGCCACCCCTGGTGCGACGGCGGTCATGACCCGGTCCCCTAACCTGCTAATTTATATACGGTGTCGCCCCTGATGGACAATCGACGTCTCATCCTTACCCTGATTTTCGGCTTTTCCCTGTACATGCTGTGGAACGGCTGGATGAAGCACAACACGCCGCCCGCGGCGCCGGTCGCCACGCAGGCCGCAGCGACCGCCAACGGTGATGCCAGCATTCCACAGGCGACCGCCTCTGTAGGTGCCGGCAATGGCGATGTGCCAGGTGGCAACAAGCCGACGAGCACCGCGCCGACGGTGCAAGTGCGTACCGACATGCTCATCGCCGACATCTCGGCCGATGGTGGCGACATCGTTCATGTCGAGCTGACCCATCACAAGGCAACCGAAGACAAGAGCAAGAACTTCGTACTGCTGGACAATGGCGGCACACACCTCTACACGGCACAGGGCGGCCTGACCGGCAGCGGCCTGCCGAATCACAAGACGCACTATGAACTGCCGGCGGGCGATCAGGCGCTTGCACAAGGCGAGAACACGCTGACGCTGCGGCTCAAAGCACCGGAGGTCAATGGCGTTTCGGTGACCAAGGTATTCACCTTCACGCGCGGCAGCTACGTCATCGACGTGAGCTACGAGATTGCCAACAACGGCACGACGCCGCTGCGCACCGATGCCTACTTCCAGCTGCAACGCGACGGCGACGCAGCAGAGGGCGTCAAGGCAATGGGCGTGCACACCTTTACCGGCCCCGCCTTCTTTACCGATGCCGACAAGTTCAAGAAGGTCAATTTTGACGACATCGCCGACGGCGACGCCAAGGTTCCAGGCAAGGCCGACAATGGCTGGGTCGCCATGGTGCAGCACTATTTCGTCAGCGCGATTCTGCCCAAAGAGGGTACTGAACGCGAATACTTCGCGCGCAAGATTGGCAGCAATCTCTATACCGCAGGCGTCATCCTGCCCGTGCCCGAAATTACGCCGGGGCAAACCCGCACCGTGAGCACCGATCTGTACGTGGGGCCGCAGGAACAACACGATCTGAAGGCCATCGCACCGGGACTGGATCTCGTGGTCGATTACGGCTGGCTGACCGTCATCGCCGCGCCCCTGTTCTGGGTACTGCAGTGGTTCCACAAGCT
>JBNKNO010000059.1:7691-12287 GCA_050293885.1 Rhodocyclaceae bacterium
CCGGTCTTCATCGCGCTGTACTGGGTGCTGCTCGGCAGCGTTGAAATGCGTCAGGCACCCTGGCTCGGCTGGATCACCGACCTGTCGGTGAAAGACCCGTACTACATTCTGCCAATCATCATGGGTGCCTCCATGCTGATCCAGATGAAGCTCAACCCGACCCCGCCGGACCCCATGCAGGCAAAGGTGATGATGGCCATGCCCATCGTCTTTACCTTCATGTTCCTGTTCTTCCCCGCCGGTCTGGTGCTGTACTGGGTGGTCAACAACACCTTGTCGATCGCACAGCAATGGCAGATCACGAAGATGATCGAACGTGGCGGAAAGAAACCCGCCTGACACCATTGCCGCCATCGCCACCGCGCCTGGACGCGGTGGCGTCGGCATCGTTCGAATCTCCGGCACCGCGTTGTCGGAACTGGCGACCCGCCTGAACGGCGGCCAGCCCCCCACTCCCCGCTTCGCACACTTCCGGGCTTTCGTCGACGAGGACGATCGCGCCATCGACGAAGGTCTGCTGCTCTACTTCCCGGCGCCACACTCGTTTACCGGCGAAGACGTGATTGAATTGCAGGGGCACGGTGGCCCGGTGGTCATGCAGATGCTGCTCGACCACTGCCTCGGCCTGGGCTGCCGACTCGCCGAACCTGGCGAATTTACACAACGCGCATTTCTCAACAACAAGCTCGATCTCGCCCAGGCGGAAGCCGTCGCCGATCTCATCGAGGCGTCGACCACCGCCGCGGCACGCTCTGCCGTGCGCTCGCTCAGCGGCGCTTTCTCGCATGCGATTCACGACATTCAGGACAAGCTGATCACCCTGCGCATGTTGGTGGAAGCCACGCTCGACTTTCCGGAAGAGGAAATCGACTTTCTCGAGTCCGCTCGTGCGATCGAGCGCATGAGCGACATTCGGGCAGCGCTCACGGCGCTGTTGGACCGATCTCAACAGGGTGCCATTTTGCGTGAAGGCCTCCATGTTGTTCTAGTCGGGCAACCCAACGTCGGCAAATCGAGTCTGCTCAACCAACTTGCCGGCGAAGAGCGCGCCATCGTCACCGACGTTGCCGGCACCACACGGGATGCGCTGAAGGAGACCATTCAGATCGCAGGCATCCCGCTGCACATCGTCGACACCGCCGGACTGCGGGACACCTCGGATGCTGTCGAACGCATTGGCATCGAGCGCACCTGGAAGGAGATTGAACGGGCCGACGTGATTCTTCGTCTCGTCGATGCGCGCACCGGACTCACCGACGAAGACCACACCATTGATCAAGCGCTGCCACAGGACGTGCCGCGTGTCACGGTGTCCAACAAGTGCGATCTGCTTGGGCTCCACGCTGAAAGTCACAGCGTGTCGGATCACCAAGTTCAAATTCGGTTATCAGCGAAGACCGGCAGCGGCGTCTCGCTCCTGCGCGATCACCTGCTTTCCATAGTTGGTTGGCACCCTCATGCGGAGGACACTTTCCTCGCGCGAAAGCGGCATTTATCCGCGCTCACGCACGCATTGACGCACCTGACCACAGCGCTTGAACAAACGAGCGCGCTTGAACTGATGGCTGAAGAACTTCGACTTGCGCACGAAGCACTCGGCCAGATCACCGGCGAATTCACGGCAGACGATCTGCTCGGCGAGATCTTTTCGCGTTTTTGCATCGGCAAGTAATCAGTCATGTTTCACGTGAAACGCCGGCCACAAGATGGATGAATGGCTCGTCCTCGTCCTGGTATGCAGCGCGTTCGGGGCAGGTTTTGTCGATGCGGTCGTTGGCGGCGGAGGCTTGATTCAAATCCCCGTACTCTTTTCGGCATTCCCAAATGCGCCCCCGGCAACCCTGTTCGGCACAAACAAGATCGCCAGCATCGTCGGTACCGCCAGCGCCTCCCTTCAATACGCCCGACGAGTTCCACTGAACTTGCTGCTGACACTCACCGGCGCGGCGGTCGCATTTGCCGGCGCGTGGCTGGGCGCCAACAGCGTCGCCTACATCGAGCCAACAATCGTTCGGCCGATGGTACTTGTACTGTTGGTGATGGTTGCCATCTACACCTTCCGACACAAACACTTCGGCCAAACCGACAATGCAAAAGAAATATCGACAAGCAAACAGCAACGACGACTGGCTCTCATCGCCATCGTCGTCGGTTATTACGACGGATTTTTCGGCCCCGGCACGGGAAGCTTTTTCATCTTTCTGATCATCCGATTCCTCGGCATGAACTTCCTGCGTGCCTCTGCCACCTCCAAGATTCTCAACTTTTCCACCAACCTCGCTGCACTCTCGTACTTCTCCACCTCCGGCACCGTCTTCTGGCAAACGGGCTTGCTGATGGCCTGCGCGAATCTTCTCGGCGCCGTCGCGGGCAGCCACCTCGCCATACGGCACGGCAGCCGCTTCGTTCGCAAAATTTTTCTTTTCGTGGTCGTTGGTTTGATATCGAAATTGGCGTGGGACCTAATCTAACGTTTCACGTGGAACAAAGAACGCCTTTGCGCACTGCGGAATGATAAAATATCTCGTTTAATCAACCCTTTGTGGATGCGGATGCCATGCAAGGTCTTCATCTCATCGCCGATCTGTATCAGTGCGAGTGCAATTCAAAAATTCTTCTCGACCGCGACATACTCGAAAGCAAGTCGGTGCAGTTTTGCCAGGATGTCGGGCTGACACCCTTGGGTGCCTACTTCTACCAGTTCACCCACGATGACGGTGCGCAAGCCGGCGTGACAGGAACCGTGGTACTGGCCGAATCACACGTCGCGATGCACACCTGGCCTGAAACCGGCGCCGTCACCCTCGACATCTACGTGTGCAACTTCTCGCGCGACAACAGCGACCGCGCACGCGCGCTCTACGACAAGCTTGTTGGTCTCTTCAAACCCGACGACATTCAGTCCCACGACGTGATGCGCGGCGAGTTACCGGTCGCTGCCTGAGGGATTCCAACATGGCGACCGAACTCACCTTGCAGGACTTGCTCATCGAACCGCTCAACGCGAATGCGGGACACTACCTGGTGAAGGGGCGCCTGATCGAAGCCGGTGAGACCCCGTATCAGCAATACGAAGTTTGGGACACCCCGCAGTTCGGCAAGCTCTTCCGCCTCGACGGATATTTCATGACCTCGGAACGGGATGAGTTTTTCTATCACGAAAACCTCATTCATCTGCCCACCATCACCCAAACCGCGCCTGCGCACGCGCTCGTCATCGGGGGTGGGGACGGCGGTTCCGCCGACGAACTGTTCAAGTATCCGACCATGCAGGAAGTCGTACTGGTCGAGCTCGACGGCAAGGTGGTCGATATTGCGCGCAAGCACCTCACCTGTGTTCACAACGGCGCGCTCGACGATCCGCGACTCACCTTGCGCATCGAAGACGGCTTGCACTACGTCCGCGTCGTCGCTCCGGAAGAGCGCAAAAAGTTCGATCTCATCGTGCTCGATCTGACGGACCCCATCGGACCGGCAGAGGCCCTCTACACCGAAGAGTTCTTTCAACAGTGCAAGGCGCTGATGACGGATCAAGGCGCCATCACCCTGCACCTCGGTGCGCCCGTGTATCAGCCCGAGCGGGTCGCCGCCTTGCTCAACAGGCTGCGCAATGTCTTTGCAAACGTGCGGCCTCACTTTCACTACATTCCGCTGTACGGCAGTCTGTGGGGGATGGCTTGCGCGAGCGACGCAATCGATCCGAGCCAGCTCGACGCCAAGACGGTGGCATCGCGAATTTCTGATCGCGGCATCGATCAACTCCAGTACTACAACGCGGCGACGCATCAGGCCGCATTCATGTACCCCAACTTTTTGCGCGAGATCATCGGCGAGTGACACACAAGCCAGCAAGTCACGACCGCAAGCCCCACTCCCGACGACGCGCCAGCCCGGCGCGTGATCCCCTCGTGGCCGACAGCTTGGCCGCCAGCCTGAGTCTCGCCGCACAGCTCGTGTCGGCGGTGATCGAGGGGCGGGCGCTGACCGAACAATTGACGGCCCTACGCCGTACACACGTCGACCCCGAGCTCAATTGGGGTGCCGTACAAGATCTCACCTACGGCACACTGCGCGACTTCGGCCGTGGCGACACCGTCCTGCAGCAGTTCATCGACAAGCCGCTGCCGAGTGTCGTCCACGCCATTCTGTTGGTTGCGTTTCACCGACTGGAACGCCGACCGGAGCAGTCGCACACCATTGTCGATCAGGCGGTGACCGCCGCCGCCTTTCATGCACCGGGCCTCAAAGGCGTCGTCAATGGCGTGCTGCGCAATATCCTGCGTCGCTTCGATTCGCTGATCGAACGCCTCGATGCCAACGAGTCCACCCGTTTCCGCCATCCGGACTGGTGGATCAAACGTCTGCGCGCGAGCTACCCGGATCACTGGCAGACGGTGCTCGCAGCCGGCAACCAGCATCCACCGATGTCCTTGCGCGCCAATTGCCGCCACCTCACGCCGGAGCAGGGACTGACTCGACTCGCCGATGCCGGCATCGATGCCACACGACTCGACAATGGCGCACTTCGTCTGCACCAACCCTGCTCGGTAGAGGCCATTCCGGGATTTTTTGAAGGGCATTTTTCAGTGCAGGATG
>JBNKNO010000059.1:12929-18845 GCA_050293885.1 Rhodocyclaceae bacterium
GCCGCCTTCGCGCGGGCGCCGGCAATCCGTTACGCCGAGATCGTGCCGGACAACGGTGACTACGTCATCAACGCCGACGTGTCACTCACGCTGAACCCTCGTGTCATCGACGCCATCGAGCAAGGCGTGCCCATCAACTTTGTCGCTGAAGCGAGCGTCGAGCAAGCACGCTGGTATTGGTTCGACGAGACCATCGCCACGGGCCGCCTGGAGTTTCGACTCTCCTACCACCCGATGACCCGCAGCTACCGGCTCGGCATCGGCAGTCTGTACCAGAACTTCAACAGCCTCGACGCCGCGCTACGCACCATGCTGCGTATCCGGCGATGGTCCATCACGCCCATGCAGGCGCTCACCGCGGGCAAGTCGTATAACGTCCGTGTTCGCTTCCGGCTCGACAATGCCTTGCTGCCTCGCCCCTTCCTGGTCTCGACCCTCGGGAGCCACGATTGGCAGATCGAGACCGAATGGCTGGGCTGGACCTTCCTCGCCAGCCCCTTGGTTCATCGATGAAGCAGATCGCGCTCATCATTGCCGCCGCGCTCGCGGGGATATCGCTGTTCCTGCTCGCGCGAGCGACCGCGAACGCCGACGTCTTTGCGAACACCTACCCGTATCTGCTGGCCATCAACGGATTCTTCGTCGTGGCCTTGTTCGGGCTCGTTGTCTACCAGCTGCGCGCCTTGATCACCGACCTGCGTGCCAAGAAATTCGGCTCCCGGCTCAAGTACCGGCTGCTGGTGTTCTTCGCGCTGATGGCGCTGGTGCCGGGCACCGTGGTCTACATCATCTCCCTGCAATTCGTCGTGCGCAGTATCGAAACCTGGTTCAATGTGCGCGTCGACGCCGCGCTTGAAGGGGGTATCGCACTCGGGCAAAGCACCTTCGACCACCTCACGGCCCAACTCGAAGATCACGCGCGGGAAATGGCCATCGAGCTGTCGGAAAATCCGGCACTCGCGGTCTCCCGTCTCAATCGGCTGCGCGAGCAGGCCGGCGTGAGCAGCGCCACGGTGTTTTCCGACGGCGGCCGGGTGCTTGCCACGGCATCGGCCAATGTCTCCGTGCTCATGCCCACCTTGCCGAAGCCGGAGCAAATGCATCAAGCGCGCCTCGGCCAGCGCAACCGCTTCATCGCCACCGAAAACGATGGTTCCATCGAAATGATGGTGGTCGTACCGATCCCCGGCCGCAACATCGCGGCCGACGTGCTCTACCTGCAACTGCGCCAACCGGTGCCCGAAAGCCTCAGTCGTCACGCCAACGCGGTTCAGGCGGCGTATCGCGACTACAAGCAACTGTCACTCGGGCGCGATGGCCTGAAGGCGATCTACACCCTGACACTCACGCTCTCGCTGCTGCTGGCCTTGCTGGCCGCCGTGGCCGTCGCCTTTGTGCTGGCGCGCAAGCTGACCCGTCCGCTGATCATCCTCGCCCAGGGCACCGAGGCGGTCGCCCAAGGCGACTATTCCCCCCGTCGCGCCCTGCCCGCCAACGACGAGCTCGGCGTACTCACACAATCCTTCAACCAGATGACCCGCCAACTCGACGAGGCCCGCGCACAGGCCGACCGCCATCAGGCCGCCGTCGAAGCCGCACGGGCGTATCTGGAAAGCGTACTGGCCAACCTGTCGACGGGCGTACTCGCCTTTGCGCCCGACGGCACCCTCCGGGCGGCTAACCGCGGCGCAACGCAGATCCTCGACGACACGCTCGACGAGCACGAAAACATCCCGCTCGCGCAATGGCCGCGCCATACCGAGTTTCGCGATGCGTTGCTCGCCGCCTTCGAGGGCGGCGAGGAAGGCTGGCATCAACAGATCGAAATCACCTCGCCCGAGGGCGGCCAACTCACGCTGCTGCTCCACGGCTCGCACCTGCCCGCGGTGTCTGGCGGCGGCACGGTGGTGGTGTTCGACGACATCTCCCACCTCATCGCCGCCGAGCGCACCGCGGCGTGGGCGGAAGTCGCTCGGCGCCTGGCACACGAAATCAAGAACCCGCTCACACCCATCCAGCTGTCGGCCGAGCGCATGGGGCTCAAGCTCGCGCCCCGCCTGGACGAGGAAGGCCGCGCCATGCTCGAGCGCGCCACCACCACCATCGTGAACCAGGTGGAGGCCATGAAGAATCTGGTCAACGCCTTCCGCGACTACGCCAAACTCCCCTCGCCAACCCTGGGGCGCGTTCAGCTCAATGCACTCATTTCCGAAGTGCTCACGCTCTACGAGGCCTCACGCACGCCGATCCGCGCCGAGCTGGACGATACGCTCCCCGAGGTGATCGGCGACGTCTCACAACTTCGCCAAGTGATCCATAATCTGCTGCAAAATGCGCAGGACGCCATGGCGGACGTGCCGGACGGCAAAATCACCGTGTCGACCACCGTGCGTAAAACAGGCCGCGTGCGCCTGAGCGTGCGCGACGAAGGCGGCGGCTTTCCGCCCGAAATGCTGTCACGCGCCTTCGAGCCCTATTTCACCACCAAGCACCGAGGCTCCGGCCTCGGACTGGCGATCGTCAAGAAGATCGTCGATGAACACGGCGGAGACATCCGCCTGATCAACCTAGAAACAGGCGGAGCCGAGGTACGCATCCATTTGCGCCCGGTCGCCACGGAATCAGACTGACCATGCCATCCATCCTCATCGTTGACGACGAAGTCGGCATCCGCGAACTGCTCTCGGAAATCCTGCGCGACGAAGGCTTCGATATCGCCCTGGCCGAAAACGCCGCGAGCGCCCGCGCCCAGCGCAACGCCGGTCGCCCCGATCTGGTGTTGCTCGACATCTGGATGCCCGACTCCGACGGCATCTCGCTGCTCAAGGAATGGTCCGCGGCCGGCCAGTTGAACATGCCGGTGATCATGATGTCCGGCCACGGCACCATCGATACCGCGGTCGAAGCCACCCGTATCGGCGCCATCGACTACCTTGAAAAACCCATCGCCCTGCAAAAATTGCTCGCCACCGTCAAGCGCGCCATCGAAAACCGGCCCGGCACCGAACCCCCCCGGCTCAGTACGCTCACCTTGGCGGCGTTCCCGCGCTCGGCCACGCTCAAGGACCTGAACAAGCGTCTCGGCCAGATCGCCCTGCGCGCGCGCCACCTCCTGTTTCGCGTCAGCGGCAGCAGCCTGGCCGAGCTGGCGGCGCGCAGCCTGCCCACAAAACGACAGCACTGGCTCGATCTGGGCACCATTGCCGGCCCCATCGACATGGCCCAGCTACAGGCTGCGCAAGGCGGCACGCTGTTCGTCGAAGAACTGGCGCGTCTGTCTCGCCCGCAACAGAAAAACCTCGCGTTCGTGCTCGATCGCCTCGAGCGCTACGACCTGCATCTGGCGGTGGCCAGCGAGCACAGCACCGACACACTGATCGAAAGCGGCTGGGACGCCAACGTCATCAACCGGCTGTTCGAAGTCAGCATGCCGATCCCCTCGCTGGAAGAAGTCCGCGACGACATTCCGGATCTCGCCAACCAGTTGCTGGTGCATCTGATCGAAAGCAGCGAGGTGCCCCATCGCAAACTCAGTACGGGCGCGCTCAATGCCCTCCGCACCCAGAACTGGCGAGGCGGCTACGCGCAATTGCGCGCGGCGGTGCGCTCGCTTGCGCTGGGCACGCTGGAAGACGAGATTTCCGGCGAAGATGTACAACGCCTGCTCAGCCCGGCACCCGCAGCGCACGGCTTGCCCCTCGACCTGCCGTTGCGTGAGGCCCGCGAAGCCTTCGAGCGAGTGTATTTCGAACACCACCTCACACTCGAAGGCGGCAACATGACGCGGCTGGCCGAAAAAACCGGCCTCGAGCGCACGCACCTGTATCGCAAGCTCAAACAGCTCGGTATCCAGTCCGGCCGCCGTGGCGACGATCGTTGATGCCGAGCGTCTTGCGCACACACTTGATCCAGCGCGGGTAGGCACCTGTACGCCCGAGACACCAAGTGATTGTTGCAATGCACAATATTACCTGACGTACCCGCACGATCGGCGTAGAATCGTCCTCAACTTTTTCCACGCAGCGCGCACATCCCGTGAAAATCATCTTGCTCGGCGCCGGTCAAGTCGGTACCTCAGTGGCGGAAAACCTTGTTTCCGAATCCAACGACATCACGCTGGTGGACACCGATGCGGATCAGCTTCAGGCGATGCGCGACCGGCTCGACCTGCGCACCGTCTGCGGCAATGCCGCATCGCCTTCGGTACTGATGGAGGCGGGCGCGGAAGACGCCGACCTGCTCATTGCGGTGACCCAGTCGGACCAGACCAATCTGTGCGCCTGCCGCATCGCCCGCACGCTGTTCAACCTGCCCACGCGCATCGCGCGGCTGCGCTCGTCTGACTTCGTCGATCACCCCGAACTGCTCGACATCGACAACTTCGCCGTCGATTTTTCCATCTGCCCCGAGCAGATCGTCACCGACTACATCCGCCGCCTGATCGCCTTTCCCGAAGCACTGCAGGTGCTCGATTTCGCCGACGGCGTACTCAGCCTGATCGGTGTGCGCGCGTACGAAGGCGGGCCCCTGGTCGGTCACCCCATCAAGGCGTTGCGCTATCACATGCCCAACGTCGAAGTGCGCATTGCCGCCATCTACCGCCAGGGCGAACCGATCATTCCGGAAGGCGACACCTTCATCCAGCCGGGCGACGACGTGTTCTGTCTGGCCGCCTCGGTGCACATCCGCCAGGTGATGCGCGAACTGGCCCGTATCGACCGCCCCATCCGCCGCATCATGATCGCCGGGGGCGGCAACATCGGCCTGCGCCTGGCACGCTCCATCGAGCGCGACTACGAGGTCAAGATTCTCGAATCAGGCAAGCGGCGGGCGGAAGCCATCGCCAACGACCTGTCGCGCACACTGGTGCTGCGCGGCGACGCCACCGACGAGAACCTGCTCGAGAACGAAAACATCGACGAGATGGACATGTTCGTCGCGCTCACCAACGACGAGGAAGACAACATCATGTCCGCCTCGCTGGCCAAGCGCATGGGCGCGCGACGCACGCTGGCGCTCATCAACCGCAAGTCCTATGTCGATCTGGTGCAGGGCGGTCATATCGACATCGCCATCTCGCCCGCGCAAACCTCCATCGGCTCGCTGCTCGCCCATGTGCGCCGCGGCGACGTGGTGGCCGTGCACAGCCTGCGCCGCGGCGCGGCCGAGGCGTTGGAGATCATCGCCCACGGCGACGAGAAGAACTCCAAGGTGGTGGGCCGCGCCATCGAAGACATCCGCCTGCCGCGCGGCGCCACCATTGGCGCGATTGTGCGCATGGAAGGGATCACCGAAGACTCGCCCGGCCGCCCCACCGTGCTGATGGCCCACCACGACACCGTGATCGAGCCCGAAGACCACCTGATCGTCTTCTGTACGTCCAAGAAGCTGGTGCGACAAGTCGAGAAGCTGTTCCAGGTCGACTTCTCGTTCTTCTGAGCGACGCGCTGTCTCGTGATTTTGTCCATGCTCCCGACCCATCCGCTGCCGCCGGCCCGCCGTTAAGATGCAGCGCTATTTCCCGGTACTCAATCCGCTCGGCCTGATCATCCTGATCTTCAGCCTGCTGATGGGTATTCCACTATCGGTGTCCTGGCTGCACGCTGACAACGCGCTCACCGCTTACGACGAATCCATCTTCATCACCTTCGCTTTTGGCTTGCTGCTGTGGGCAACGACCCGCAGCCGAAAGCGCGACCTGCGGGTCCGCGACGGGTTTTTGCTGGTCGTCCTGACCTGGGTTGCACTGCCCGTGTTCGCCGCGCTACCCCTGTGGCTCTACGTGCCGGACATGTCCTTCACCGACGCCTATTTCGAGGCCACCTCCGGGCTGACCGCCACTGGCGCGACGGTCATGTCAGGCCTCGACAGCCTGCCGATCTCAATCAACTTCTGGCGCACCTTCCTGCACTGGAT
>JBNKNO010000060.1:0-16850 GCA_050293885.1 Rhodocyclaceae bacterium
TTCATGGTCGAGGAAGCGCTCGGGACGGGCGCGTCGTAGGGCCGGCTGTCGCCGGCGTGCGGTCGATGGCAGGTTGAAAGCCGCCCCGCCGACGCGGCTTTTTTGTGCGTGGGATGGTGAACGAAAAAGCCCGTGGTGATTGCCACGGGCTTTTTCTTGGCTGATGGCCGGTTAGCCGCAGGTGCCGACCGCGCCGCAGGCGGTGCAGAAGTCGCAGCCGTCTTTGCGGATCATGGAGTGGTTGCCGCACTCGGGGCACAGCGAACCCTGCATCAACTGGGGTTCGTTGTTGTCGCGCGGGGCTTCGAGAATACCCATCTCCTGCACCGGGTAGCCGCGCTCGTCGAGCACCCCGAGCATGGCGTAGCGGTGGATGGTGAGCTGCGCCAGATAGGCCACCGTCGAGGGGTAGGTCTGTTGCTTGCGCGAGCCCGGCACGAAGGCCATGAAGTCACCCAGCGGCTCGGGGTAGTCCACCAGCTTGCGCAGTTTCATGCCGATCCAGGCCGGGTCCATGACGCGCATGTCGAGTGACAGGATGCGGGTCAAGCCGTCCAGCGCACGCGGGTAGTTGCCCGACAGCCACATGGAGTAGGGGCGGGTGACGCCGTCCGGCAGGGTGATTTCCTTGATGCCGAGCACGAAGTCTTCACCGGTGGCCGGGTTGTTGATATCCACCGTCCACGAGAGCGTGCCGTCGGTGCCGGTCTTGGGTTCCTGCAGGCTGAACAGGGAGTCGAGCACCGGCGTCGGACCATCGGCTTCGAGCGCGCCGAGCTTCTCGCAGCGGTAGCTCACCACCTGTGCGAAGGCCGAGACGGCACCCGGCATGAGCTTCTTCTCGCCATGCGGCGGCAGGGCCATCTCGAAGGACTTCTCGCCAATGGTGCGGGAGAGGGTTTCGAGCTTCAGCTTGAGCCAGCCGCGATCGTTGGTGCGCATGTCCATCGACAGCGTCTTGGCAACCGCGCCCAGACCACGCGGCTGGTCGGCACCGTTGACCCACACTTCGAAGGGGAAGGCGCCCTGGCTGTTTTCGCTTTCCTTTTCCATGTGACCGACGAACAGGGCGAACTCGCCTTGCGGGGTCGACAGCATGTAGGTCCAGGCGGCGTTGCCATCGGGCAGCTCGGGGCGGCCGGGCCAGCGCAGCGAGGCGAGCACCGGTGCCGGCAGGCTCTTGATCGACAGACGCTTGTTGGCGTCGGTGATTTCGACGTCGTGCGGTGCTTTTTGCTCGGCACTCGGGGTGACCGACAGCACGGAGCCGAGCACCGAGTTCGGCCGGTAGGTGGCCAAACCCTTGAGGCCGGCTTTCCAGGCGTCGAGGTAAAGGTGCTCGAAGTCTTCATAGGGGTAGTCGGCCGGCACGTTCACCGTCTTGGATATGGACGTATCGACGTAAGGGGCGACGGCCGCGACCATGTCCTTGTGGGCCTGGGCGGAGATCTCGAGTGCGGTCACGAAGGCCGGCGGCAGCTTGTCCATGTCGCCGCCCATGTGGCGGTACAGGCGCCATGCGTAGTCCTCGACCGCGTACTCCTTGAAAGTGCCGTCGGCCATGCGCTTGCGCCGGGTGTAGGTGTAGGAGAAGGGCGGCTCGATACCGTTGGAGGCGTTGTCGGCAAAGGCCAGCGAGATGGTGCCGGTGGGCGCGATCGACAGCAGGTGCGAGTTGCGGATGCCGTGCTTGCGGATCTCGTCCTTCACATTTGCGGGCAGGCGGGAGGCGAAGTTGCCGCCCGACAGGTACATGTCGGCGTTGAACAGCTTGAAGGCGCCGCGCTCCTTGGCGAGCTCGACCGAGGCCAGATAGGCCTGATCGCGCATGAACTCGGAGATGCGGGTGGCCATGGCACGCGCTTCCTTGGTGTCGTAGCGCAGGCCGAGCATGGCCAGCGCGTTGCCCAGGCCGGTGAAACCGAGGCCGATGCGACGCTTGGACTGCGCCTCTTCATGCTGCTGCTCCAGCGGCCAGTGGGTGGCTTCGAGCACGTTGTCGAGCATGCGCGTGGAGGTGGCCACCACCTTGCCGAAGGCAGCGTAGTCGAACTCGGCTTTGGCATCGAAGGGATTGCGCACGAACGGGGTCAGGTTGATCGACCCCAGGCAGCAGCAGCCATAGGGCGGCAGCGGCTGTTCGGCACACGGGTTGGTGGCTTCGATGGTCTCGCAGTAGTACAGGTTGTTGTCGCGGTTGATGCGATCGAGGAACAGGATGCCCGGCTCGGCGTGGTCGTAGGTCGAGCGCATGACCTGCTCCCACAGGTCGCGCGCCGGCACCTTGCGGTACACCCACAGGCCGTCTTCGCGCTGGTAGGCGCCGGCGGCCTTGACGTCGTCGGTGGGCTCGGCCTTGTGGACAAGCTCGACATCGCCGCTGGTTTCGACGGCCTTCATGAAGGCGTCGGTCACGCCCAGCGAAATGTTGAAGTTGGTCAGATCGCCTTCATCCTTGGCATGGATGAATTCTTCGATATCGGGATGGTCGCAGCGCAACACGCCCATTTGCGCACCGCGACGGGCACCGGCGGATTCGACGGTCTCGCAGGAGCGATCGAAGACGCGCATGTAGGACACCGGGCCGGAGGCGTTCGACTGGGTGCCTTTGACCAGCGCACCATGGGGGCGGATGGTGGAGAAGTCGTAGCCCACACCGCCACCGCGGCGCATGGTCTCGGCGGCCTGCGCCAGGGCGGTGTAGATGCCGGGGCGACCGTCAAGGGATTCGGTGACCGAATCGCCCACCGGCTGGACAAAGCAGTTGATCAGCGTGGCGGCCAGGCGGGTACCGGCGGCGGAGTTGATGCGGCCGGCGGGGATGAAGCCTTGTTCCTGCGCTTCGAGGAACTTCGCTTCCCAATGCGCACGCTTGTCTTCGGTCTCGACGGCGGCCAGTGCATGGGCGACACGGCGTCGCACGGCTTCAGCACTGCGCTCTTCGCCTTTGGCGTATTTTTCGACCAGGACTTCACCCGAGATTTCCTGGGCCTCGAGCGTGGTGGCGTCAGCGATGGTTTTCTGGGCTTTGGTGGTCTTGCTCATTGTCTTGTCTCATCCCTTGATTCTTGTTGGCGACTATTTGCGAAACGGCGATAAGCATAACGCCAAGGCGGCGCAAATGCAAAAAGAATAAACATCAAAAAAAACAACAAGTTATGAAATTTCGTTGTAGTGCGACAAATTTCAACACTACTACATGTAGTAGTTCAAGTTTGCGGATTGTGCAAAGCAAAATCGAGAGGAATCAGGTGCTTGCCGTGCAAACTTGAGAGAAACAGGCAGAATGCGCGTTGTCCGGCGACCGTTTGTCGATTGCATGCAAGCTGATCTTTTGATGCCGACGCGAGGGCGGAATGGTCTGCTTCAGCCTTGGAGGGTGAGGGCTCCTGACAGGCTCAAGACCGGCGTGTTCTCTGCCGTAGATAGGCCGGTAGAGCAACGATCAATTTCATCGCCGGCAACTATTTCCAATGACGAATAGCAATCCGTCTCACTACGTCACACTCGATCAGCTGCGTCCCGGGCTGTATGTTCATCTTGATCTGCCCTGGTTTCGTCACCCGTTTACCTTTTCGAGCTTCAAGATCGCCAATCAGGGCCAGATCAAGGAGTTGCGCGGCTTGGGGCTGGCGCGTATCCGAATCGATCCGGAACAGTCCGACGAAGCCGCCTTGAGTGCCATGCAGGCACCGGCCGAGCCGCCGATGGAAGTTGAAAACCCGACGGAGCAGGCGCCCGAGGTGCCGGATATTGCGCCCGAGATTTCCGCGCGCATGGCGAAGATCGCCGAACGGCGAGCACGGGTATCGGAGGTCGAGCGCTCCTTCATGAAAGCCGCGAACGTGATGCGCAACATCAACCAGAATCTCTTTGCGCGTCCGAAGGAGTGCCTGGAAGAGGTCGGTGGCCTCGTCGGTGAGATGGTGGCCGCGTTCTTGCAGGCGCCGGAAAGCACGCTGCACGTGATGAGCGAGAAGGCCGGGGGGGAGGAGTCCTACTACCATGGACTGAACACCTCGGTGCTGTGCATGATGCTTGCCAAGGATCTGGGCCTGACCCCCGAAGCCGGGCAGGTGCTTGGCGTGGCGGGCATGCTGCACGACCTGGGGAACGTGGACATTCCCGACCGCGTGTTGAAGAAGCGCGAAGCGCTGACCCACGCCGAGCAGGAACTGGCCAACATGCACTGCGAGTACGGCGTCAAGCGTGGCAAGCAGATCGGCTTGGCGGCCCCGGTGCTCAAGATCATCGGCCAGCATCATGAATATGCGGATGGCAGCGGCTTTCCGCGCAAGCTCAAGGGCGACCAGATCGATCCGCTCGCGCGCGTCGTTGCCCTCGTCAACTACTACGACGATCTGTGCAACCCGATCGATCTGACCCGTGCGCTGACGCCGCATGAAGCCTTGTCGATGATGTTTGCCCAGCGCCGGCAGAAGTTCGATCCCAAGGTGTTGCAGTTGCTGGTCCGGCGTCTGGGGGTGTATCCGCCCGGTACGATTGTCGTGCTCTCGAACGACGCGATCGGCATGGTGACCTCGGTCAATTCGCGCTCGCCGTTGCGCCCCTGGGTGCTCATGCACGATCCCAAGGTGTCGAAAGAAGACGCCCCCATGATCGATCTCGAGCAGGAAACGGGGATCAATATCAGCAAGGCCTTGCGACCGGTGCAGCTTCCCGCCGAGGTTTTCGACTACCTGAGCCCGCGCAAGCGGGTGACCTATTTCTTCGACGCCGAACAGTCGGACGAGCGCACTTCATGAGCACGCCCCCCAGCGATCTCGACCTGATGCTCGAGAGCTCGCGAGAGCTCTTGATGGTCATCGATGCGCAGGATCTGAGCATTCGCGAGGCGAATCGCGCCGCACTCAGTTTTCTCGGCTATACGCGCGATGAACTGGTCGGGCGACCGATCACCGAACTGGAATGCGCGTTGACCGACGTGTTCTTCTGGGAAGAAGTGCGCAGCGGCGCGGGGGGGGAACTGAGCGACGCAGAGGGCCTTTACCAGCGCGCGGATGGCACCATGTTGCCGGTGCGCAAGTGGGTGAGTCGGGTCGATGGGGCGCTGATCATTCGTGCCGAAGACCATAGCGAACACAAGCGGACGGAAGAGGCGCTGGCGCATCTGACCTCGCGCCTGCGCGCGACGCTCGAGGCTACCGCCGACGGCATTCTCATGCTCGACCATACCGGTGCGGTCGCCGGTATGAATCGACGTTTTGCGAGCATGTGGGGATGCCCTGAAGAGGTGCTCATTGCGGCCGACGACGCCCGTTTGCTGTCGTGGGTGAGCGAACGCGTCGACGAAGCGGATCGCACGCGCTTTGCCGCGGTGCTGGCCGATCCGTCCGCCGATGGCGATACCTTCGACACCTTTGCGCTCGACGATGGTCGCAGCTTCGAGTGCAAGTCGCGTCCGGCGCGTCATGCCGACCAGATCATCGGGCGGGTGTACTGCTTCACCGACGTGACCGAGCGCTTGCGCGCCGAACGCGAGCTGATTGCCGCGCGCGACGCCGCCAACGCGGCCAACCGCGCCAAGAGCGACTTCCTGGCGATGATGTCGCACGAGATTCGCACGCCGATGAACGGCGTGGTCGGCATGGCGGCGCTCCTCGAATCGACGCCGCTGGACGAAGAGCAGCGGGGCTATTGCGAGACCATCCGCAGCAGTGGCGATGCCTTGCTCGCGATCATCAACGACATCCTCGACTACTCCAAGATCGAGGCCAAGAAGATGGCGCTGGAGTCGGAGCCGTTCAGCTTCGTCAAGCTCATGGACAACCTGTCGCGCCTGTTTGCCGCGCGGGTCAAGGAGACCGGCGTCAAGCTGCACTGCGATCTGGATGAATCGATCCCGCCGGGGCTGATTGGCGATGCTGGTCGTTTGCGCCAGATTCTCATCAACCTCGTCGGCAACGCGTTCAAGTTCACGCATCGGGGGCAAGTGGCCGTCACCGCCCGGCTGGCGCCGCCCGCAGACGGTGACGCGAGCGATGCCGTGCGACTCGAAGTCTCGGTGGAGGATTCCGGCATCGGTATCGAGGCCGGGCCGCTGGCGCGCATTTTCGCGCCCTTCGAACAGGCCGACATGTCGACCACCCGGCGCTACGGCGGCACCGGCCTCGGGCTGTCGATCTGCCGCATGCTGACCGAATTGATGGATGGCGAGATCGGCGTCGAAAGCGAGCCCGGCAAGGGGTCGCGTTTCTGGTTTCGCGTGCGGCTGCAGCGGGCCGATGCGGCGGTCGAGCAATCGACCAGCGAGGTGCCCGATGGCGAGCGCCCCGTCCTGCGCCGCGGTACGCGCGTGCTGGTGGTCGAGGACAATGCCGTCAACCGCAAGGTGTTGAGCAAGTTTCTCGAACGCCTCGGGGCGCCCGATATCGTTCTCGCGGTCGACGGCATTGCCGCGATCGAAGCCTGCAGCGACGCAAAGTTCGACCTGATCTTCATGGATACGCACATGCCCGGCATGGACGGACTGGAGACCACGCGTCAGTTGCGTGGTGCCGGCGTCCGTACGCGCATCATCGGGGTGAGCGCCGATGTCATGGACGAAGACAAGCAGGCTGCGATAAGTGCCGGCATGGACGACTATCTGTGCAAGCCCATCTCGGTGCCGTCACTGGTCGGCGCCATCGAACGCTGGCGCGCCGGCCATCCACCTTCCGGGGGGCTGCGGCGCGAGTAGAGCGGCGGTTGGTGCGTTGCACAACCGTTTTGCCCAAGGTCAACATGACTGTCATCTGAATGCTCCTACAATGGTCGGGTCATTCAGGAGACTGTCGATGTCCGATCCCGCCCGCGTGGCCCTTGTCGAAGGGCTCATCCAGCGTCACCAGGGGCGTCCCGACGCGCTGTTGCAGATGCTTGTCGAGATTCAGGCTGCTGAAAACTGGTTGCCGCCCGAAGTCATTTCCTTGCTCGCGATTCGTCTGGGCATTGCGCGCGTGCGCATCGAAGGCGTCGCCGGTTTCTACAATTTCCTCTACACCAAACCGGTCGGGCGCTATCGCATTCTGTTTTCCGACAACATCATCGACCAGATGCTCGGCAGTCGCGCATTGATGGCACTGATGTGCAGCAAGCTGATCGTCGAGCGCGGCCGGGTGTCGGAAGACGGGCTGGTCAGTATCGACACCACGTCCTGTACCGGCATGGGCGATCAGGGGCCGGCCTTGCTGGTCAATGGCCGCGCCATCACGCGCGTCGATCATCAGCGCATCAACGAGATCTGCGAACTGGTGCGCCAGCAGCAACCGCTGGAGTTGTGGCCGTCCCACTACTTTGCGGTGAAGGACAACATCCGGCGGCGCGACGATCTGCTGCACGGCGCGTTCTCGCCCGGCGAGGCCCTCAAGGCGGCGGTGGCCATGGGGCGCGAGGCGTGGTTGCAGGAAGTCAAAACCGCCAATCTGCGCGGCCACGGCGGCGCCGGCTTCACCACGGCAGTCAAATGGGCAGCCTGCCGCGATGCGCCCGGCGCGCAGAAAGTGGTGGTGTGCAATGCCGACGAAGGCGAGCCGGGCACGTTCAAGGACCGCGTGCTGCTCACCAGCTACGCCGACCAGGTGATCGAAGGCATGACGCTGGCCGCCTGGGCAGTGGGCGCGCAGCAAGGCTTCATCTACCTGCGTGGGGAATATCGCTATCTGCTCGACCATTTGCGCAGCGTGCTTGCCCGCCGTCGCGCGGCCGGACTGCTCGGCACCGACATCGCCGGCTCGCCGGGTTTCGATTTCACCATCGACATCCATCTGGGCGCCGGCGCTTACGTGTGCGGTGAAGAATCGGCGCTGCTCGAATCGCTTGAAGGCAAACGCGGCACGCCGCGCATCCGTCCGCCATTTCCGGTCACCGAGGGCTATTTGCGCCGGCCGACGGTGGTCAACAACGTCGAAACCCTCGCCAAGTGCTGCCTCATCGCACAGCAGGGCGGCGAGAACTTTGCCCGTACCGGCACCGCGCAGTCGACCGGCACCAAGCTGCTGTCCATCTCCGGCGACTGCGCGCGGCCGGGGGTGTATGAGTATCCCTTCGGCGTGAGTATCGCGCAGGTGCTCGACGATTGCGGCGCCAGCGACGTTCAGGGCGTGCAGGTGGGCGGTGCCTCGGGCATCACCATTGCGCCGTACGAATTCGACCGCCGCATTGCTTTCGAGGATGTGCCGACCGCGGGCGCGTTCATGATTTTCGATTCGACGCGCGACATGTTCGAGGTGGCGCGCAACTTCGTGCATTTCTTCGCCCATGAGTCCTGCGGTTTCTGCACGCCGTGCCGGGTCGGCACCGCCTTGCTGCGCAACACTCTCGACAAGCTCGCCAACGGCTATGGCAGCGCCACCGATCTGACCGAGATCGAGGATCTGGATCGGGTGCTCAAGCAGGCCAGCCATTGCGGCCTCGGCAGCGCGGCCCCCAATCCGGTGCTCGACGGTCTGCAGAAGTTCCGCCCGATGTATGAGCGCCACTTGCAGCGCAAGGACTTCACGCCGGCCTTCGACCTCGACGGCGCGCTCGCTCGTGCCCGCCAGATGACCGGTCGGGACGACGCCGGGGCACACCTGGGCAACAGTATGGAGGAGTCATGAGCGAGCACACATTCCTGCTCGACGGCCAGCCCGTTCCCTTCGAGGACGGACAGACGATCATGGAGGCGGCGCGGGCCGCCGGCCGCTATATTCCGCACCTGTGCTGGCATCCGGATTTTCCGCCCCATGGCAGTTGCAAGCTGTGCGTGGTGAAGGCCGGCGGCCGTCATGTGTCCGCCTGCGCCATGCCCGCCAAAGCGGACTGGGAGGTCGAGAGCAGCACCGCCGAGATCAACGCCGAGCGCCGCACCCTGTTGCAGATGTTGTTCGTCGAGGGCAATCACTTCTGCCCCTCGTGCGAGAAGAGCGGCAATTGCCAGTTGCAGGCGCTGGCCTACGATCTGGAAATGAACACGCCGCGCTTCAACCATTTCTTTCCCGATCGGCCGGTCGACGCGTCGCACCCCGACGTGCTGCTCGATTTCAACCGTTGCATCTACTGCGAGCTGTGCGTGCGCGCCTCGCGCGATGTCGATGGCAAGAACGTGTTTTCGCTGACCGAGCGGGGCATCCACAAGAAGCTCGCCGTCAATGCCGAATCCGGCCGCCTCGGCGATACCGATTTTTCGCCCGAGGATCGGGCCGCGAACATCTGCCCGGTGGGCGTGATCCTGCACAAGCGGGTGGGTTTCTCGGTGCCGATCGGCAAGCGTATCTATGACGAACAGCCGATCCATGTGGTCGCGATGGCGGCTGCGAAGGAGGCGGACGATGACTGAGGCGCGCAAGATTCGTCTGGCCACCGTCTCGCTCGCGGGCTGTTTCGGTTGCCACATGTCGCTGCTCGATATCGACGAGCACCTGTTCGAGCTGGCCGGCAAGGTCGAATTCGACCGCTCGCCGCTGACCGACATCAAGCACTGCGGCCGCTGTGACGTGGGCCTGATCGAAGGCGGGGTGTGCAACGCCGAAAACGTGCACGTGCTGCGCGAGTTCCGCAGCCAGTGCGACACGCTGGTCGCCTTGGGCGCCTGTGCCGTCAATGGCGGGCTGCCGGCGCAGCGCAATCACCTCGATCTGGGGCGTTGCCTGAGCGCCGTCTATGAACGACGGCCGGGCATGAGCAAGGGCAAAGTGCCCAACGATCCCGAGTTGCCGTTGCCGCTGGACAAGGTGCACCCCATCCACGAAGTCGTGCATGTCGACTACTTTCTGCCGGGTTGCCCGCCGTCGGGCGAAGCCATCTGGTCGTTCGTGTCCGATCTGCTCGCCGGTCGTACGCCGCGCATTGCGCATCCACTCCTGCATTTCGATTGAGGCGGTCCATGGGTTCCGATCTTGAAACAGCGGCCAATCCGGCGGGGCTTCGCCGGGTGGCCATCGATCCGGTCTCGCGTGTCGAAGGTCATGGCAAGGTGACCTTGCTGCTCGACGAGGCGGGGCACGTGCACGAAGCGCGTCTGCACATCGTCGAGTTTCGTGGCTTCGAGGCCTTCATCGAAGGGCGCCCGTATTGGGAGGTGCCGGTCATGGTGCAGCGCCTGTGCGGCATCTGCCCGGTCAGCCACCATCTGGCTGCCGCCAAGGCGCTCGATGCGGTTGTCGGCGCGGTACCCGTCACCGCCACCGCCGACAAGATGCGCCGGCTCATGCACTACGGCCAGATCCTGCAATCGCACGCGCTGCACTTCTTTCATCTGTCGTCGCCCGATCTGCTGTTCGGTTTCGATTCGGATGTCGGCAAACGCAACATCGTCGGTGTCGCCGAGGCCTATCCGGAAGTGGCACGACAGGGTGTGGGCCTGCGTCGCTGGGGGCAGCAGGTGATCAAGGCCACGGCCGGCAAACGCATTCACGGCACGGCCGCGGTGCCCGGCGGCATCAACCACCATCTGGCGATCGACGACCGCGATGCGCTGCTGGCCGAGGCCGACGCCATGGTGGGCTGGGCGCAGGCGGCGGTGCATCTGGTACGCAAGCTGCACGAGGCCGACCCGGCGTTGTACGACCAGTTCGGTCGCTTCGAATCCTCGTTCATGAGTCTGGTGCGGGCCGATGGCGCCATGGATCTGTACGACGGTCACCTGCGTCTGCGCGATGCGCACGGTGCCATCCTGCACGACGGCGTGCCGGTCGACGGCTACATGAATTTCATCACCGAGGTGGTCAAGCCGTGGAGCTACATGAAGTTCCCGCATGTGACCGAGATGGGCGCCGAGGCCGGTTGGTACAAGGTGGGGCCGTTGGCGCGCGTGCAGAACTGCGATTTCATCCCCTCGCCGCTGGCCGAGGCCGAACGCAAGGCCTTTGTCGATTACTCCGGAGGCGCCGTGCAGCACGCGCCGCTGGCCTATCACTGGGCGCGCATGATCGAGATGCTGCATGCCGCCGAGGTCATTGCCGACTTGTTGCGCGACCCCGACCTGACCGAGGGCGAGCGCATGGCTGGCGGCGCGCGTGGTACCAATGGCGTGGGCGTGATCGAAGCGCCGCGCGGCACCCTGATTCACCACTATGCGGTCAATGAAAACGACCTGGTGAGCTGGTGCAACCTGATCGTATCGACCACCCACAACAACCAGGCCATGAACACCGCGGTGCGCGAGGTGGCGCGGCGCTACATCGATGGCAACACCCTCACCGAAGGCTTGCTCAATCACATTGAGGTCGCCATCCGCGCCTTCGATCCCTGCCTCTCGTGTGCCACCCATGCGCTGGGCAAGATGCCGCTGGCGCTTGAACTGCGCGACAGTCACGGCGCGCTGGTCGACCGGATGCAGCGCGACGGATGAGCCCGGTGCTCGTACTCGCGGCCGGCAACGACGCCCGCGGCGACGATGCCATCGGGCCGATGTTGATCGAGCGCATCGAGGCGCATGGCTGGCCGCATGTGCGCACTGTGTTCGACTTTCAGTTCCAGATCGAACACGCGCTCGAACTCGAGGGCGCCGCGCTGGTGCTGTTCATCGATGCCCATGCCCGTCAGCGCGACCCGGTGGTGCTGAGCGAACTGCGTGATGCCGAAGCGCCAATGGCCGGATCGCATGCGCTGACGCCTGCGCAGGTGCTCGGGGTTCACGCGCAGATCAGTCGCCGCGCGCCCCCGCCGGTGTTCGTGCTGTCGGTCGCCGGGGCGCAATTCGAACTCGGCGCGGGCTTGTCCGCGGCCGGCAAGGCCGCGCTGGCGGCTGCCGAGGCCTTGCTTGTCGAACTGCTGCCCCATCCGGAGGCGTGCTTCTGGCGAAACAAAGCCGGCGTGTGAGCCGTTTTGTTTCAAAATTGTGAAGTTGTGTATCACGGCGTGTTTGGGGCGCCGACACCCTCAATACACCCAGTACCCGGCCGTAACTACCGGTAGTGGCGCCGTTTCGTGTGCGCACTCAACCGGAAGTTTGATGTCAGCAAAAGTTCACCCGCTTTCCCCCGCGCACAACGAGGACGCTTCGTCGCGTATGGACGAGGTGCCTCAGTTCGCAGCCGTTGCCTTGCGTTCGCTCGCCGCGGCCTTGAGCCAGCGGCGCTTCGATGGCGCGGCGGTGGCCTTTCTCACCGAGATTGCCTCGGGGCTCGGCTGTGCCCGCGTGACCTTCGGCATCATGGAAGGCGGCGCGATTCGCGTGAAAGCGATGTCGCATGACGCCGAGAGCAACTACCGCGGCGAACTGTATCGCGACATCGGCGACGCGATGGAGGAGGCGCTCGATCAGCGGCGCAGCCTGCAGGTGCCCGACACCGATCAGGATCGGCCGGCCATCGTGATGGCCAATCAGCGCTTGCGCTCGCGCCTCGGCGGGCAGGTGCAGACGGTGCCGCTCAAGGTGCAGGGAGAATGGGTGGGCGCCATCTGCTGCGAATGGAGCGGGGCGTCGTCGATTACCCCGATGGCGCAGGAACCGCTCACCCACGTGGTCGATCTGGTGGGGCCGATGCTCTACCTGATGTATCGCAACGCCCGGCCGAAAACGGTTCGCTTGCGCGAGGCGCTGGGTGAGGCGATCCGGCACCTGGGCAGCGACGAAGGCGCATGGCCGCGTCGTGCTCTGCTGGCCTTGCTGCTGGTGTTGGTGGCGGGCTTCCTGATTCCGGTCGGTCAGACGGTCAGTGCGCGTGCGCATCTCGAAGGCGCGGTCGAACGCGTGGTGGTCGCGCCCATCGACGGATTCATCGACGAGGTACGGGTGCGTCCGGGGGACACCGTCGAGGCTGGCCAGGTGGTCATCGAGCTGGCCGGGCAGGATCTCGAGCTTGAGGCACGGCGCTGGGAAGCGGAGCTGACTCAGCACGAGAGCGCCTACATGGCCGCGCTGGCGCGTGCCCAGCGCAGCGACATGATGGTGAATCTGTCGCGCGCCGAAGAGGCGCGTGCGCGTCTCGATCTGGCCCGACGCAGCCTTGAGCGCATGAAGATCGTGGCCGGTATCGACGGTGTCGTCATCGCCGGCGATGTGGGCCGGCTCGAAGGCGCGCCGGTGGCACGCGGCGACGTGCTGCTGACGCTTGCGCCGGCCAACGGATACCGCGTGGTGCTCGATGTCGACGAACGCGATGTGGCGCGCATCGAAGACGGCCAGCGCGGCGCGCTGTTGCTGGGCGCCATGGCCGGGCGCGCCTTGCCCATCAAGATCACCCGGGTGACGCCCATGGCGCAGGTCGTCGAGGGGGAGAACGTCTATCGGGTCGAGGCGCAATTGCTGGTGGATGAGGGCTCGCTGCGGCCCGGGCTGCAGGGGGTCGCCAACGTCGACATCGAACAGGCGCCGTTGCTGCGCGTCATGTGGCGCTGGGTCGCCGACACGCTGCGCATGGCCTGGTGGCGCTGGGGCGGCTGATGGAAGAGTCTCTGTTCAGCGATCAATGGTATCGGGTGGCGCAGCGCAAGCCGCGCTTGCGCGCCAGCGTGCGTGTGCGCCGCCATACCGTGCGCGGACAGACCTGGTATCTACTGGCTGACGAGAGCAACGACCGCGTGTTTCGGGTCGACGCGGTGGCCTATGCCTTTGTTGGCCGTTGCACCGGCGAACACACGGCGCAGGCGCTGTGGGACGCGGTGTGCGCCGAGTTGGGCGACAACGTGCCGCCACAAGGCGCGCTGTTGCGCCTGATGGTGCGCTTGCAAGGCGCAGGCCTGCTGCATTTCGACCGCCAGACCGACATCGGCAGCATGTTTTCGCGTCGTCGGCAGCGCGCAGGGCAGCACGCGCAGAAACTCAATCCCCTGGCATTTCGCGTCAAGTTGGGCGATCCGACGCGTGTGCTCAGGGTGCTGGCGCCCGTGGGGGAAGGGATGTTCACCCTCCTTGCGCTGTGGCTGTGGGTCGCCGGGCTGACGCTGGCGGGTGTGCTCGTCATGGTGCATGTCGACGCGCTCGGTGCGCATGCGTCGCGTCTGATGCGCAGCGCCGACCATTTGTGGATGATCTGGTGGGTCTATCCGTTGGTGAAACTGGTCCATGAACTGGCGCACGGGCTTGCCGTCCAGCGCTGGCGTGGCGAAGTGCACGAATGGGGCGTTGCCATGCTGGTGCTCATGCCGGTGCCCTACGTCGATGCCTCGGCAGCGACGGCCTTCCGCCATGCGCGTCATCGTGCCGTGGTGTCGGCGGCCGGTATCATGGCCGAGCTGTCGATGGCGTTCATCGCGCTGTGCCTGTGGCTGGCGGTGCAGCCCGGGATGGTGCGCGATGTCGCCATGACGGTGATGCTTGTCTGTTCGGTGTCCACGCTGCTGGCCAACGGCAACCCCTTGCTGCGTTTCGACGGCTACTTCGTGTTCACCGACCTGTTCGGTTTGCCGAATCTGGCCGATCGTTCGAAACACTGGTGGCTCGACCGTCTGCAGACGCGGGTTCAGGGGCACAAACCGGCCGACCCACTGATTCCCTTGCGTGGCGAGGCGCCCTGGCTGATGGTCTATCAGCCCTTGTCGTGGCTCTATCGACTGGGGCTTTGCCTGGCGATCACGCTGTGGCTGGGGCAGCTGATGCCGGTCGTCGGCTATGCGGTCGGCGTGTGGTTTGCGTGGTCCTTGTTCGTGTCGCCCATTGTCGCGGCGGTGCGCGCGCTGCTGAACGATCATGTGCCCGAATCCAATCGACGGCGTTCGCGGTTTGTCGCCATGTTGCTTGCGGCGATGGTGCCGATCGGGCTGTTCGCGGTTCCCGTTCCCGACACGACGCTGGCGGACGGGGTGGTGTGGCTGCCCGATAGCGCACGGATTCGCAACGAGACGGCCGGTTTCGTCGCGCAGGTGGTGCGCCACGATGGCGAGCAGGTCGCGCCGGGCGACATCATCTTGCAGTTGAGCGATGACGAACTGGTTTCCAAACACGCGCAACTCGCGCGCGAGCGCGACGGCTTGCAGACTGCCTTGTTCAATACGCTGCGCACCGACCCGGTCAAGGCAGGGCAGTTTGCGCAACGCATCGGGCGGGTTCAGCGCGAACTGGATCGGCTCGAGGAACAGATCGACGGCCTGTCGGTGCGTGCCGCGACGGCCGGTCGGCTGGTGTTGCCCACGCAAGACGACCTGCCCGGCCGGTTTGTGCCGCGTGGCGAGCAGATCGGCATCATTCAGGATGGCAGTGCCACACGGGTGCGCGTTGCCGTGCCCGACGAGGATGCCGTGGCGCTGGCCGGTGTGAGCGGCGTGAGCGTTCACTTGTCGGCGGCGCGCGGCGTTGTCTATCCGGCGCAACTGGTCGGGCAGTTGCCCGAGGCGCGTCGCCAGTTGCCCGCTGCGGCGCTCGGGCAACCCGCGGGCGGGCGCATCGCCGTCGACCCGAAAGACGAAGACGGATTGCGCACCATGACGCCGGTGGTGTGGGTGGATCTGGTGTTGGCGGATGTGCCGCAAACCTTCAGCGGCGGTCGTGTTCAGGCGAGATTCGAGCATGGCGCCTCGTCGCTGGCGAGCCAGTTGTGGCGGCGTGGGCGGCAATTGGTGCTGGGGCGCTTCGATCCGGAGGGGGCGAAGTGGTTTTGAGTCCGGCACGTGCGCTCGATCATCCGACAGGTTTCAACGCGCGGGCATTCGAATGGACGCGTCACTTCGGTGGCGCGTTGGCGCGTTATCGGCGTCAGTACGCACGCCTGCGTGAGCTGCGGCCGACATCCGACGGAGTGCCGACGAAAGCCTGGCGCGCGTCCGTGCAACAGGCCGGCGTGGGGAGCGATTTGTGGTTCGCCGCCTGTGCCCGGGTCGATCGCGCGTGCCGCGAACACATGGGCATCGCGCCCTACGAAGAGCAGTGGCTCGCCGCGTTGGCGATGATCGACGGCCGGCTCGCCGAAATGGCGACCGGCGAGGGCAAGACGCTGGCCACCGCGCTGGCGGCGGCCGTAGCGGCGTTGGCCGGGCAGCGGGTGCATGTGCTCACCGCCAATCCCTATCTGGTCGAGCGCGATGCGGCCTGGCTCGATCCTTTCTACACCGCGCTCGGATTGCGCGTGCGCACGGTGGCCGAAGCGGATTCGCTCGATGCTCGCCGGGAAGCCTACCGTGCCGAAATCGTGTATTCGACGGCCAAGACGGTGGTGTTCGACGCCTTGCGCGACGAGGCCAGCGTACAGGGAAAGACCGGCGCGCTCATGGTGGGCGCGCGCGTGCTCGCCGACGGCCTGTCGGCCGCACCGGTGCTGCCGAGTCTCGATACGGTGTTCATCGACGAAGCGGACAGCATTCTCATCGACGAAGCGTCGGTGCCGCTGATCGTGTCCGCGGCGCGACGCGACCCGACCGAGCGTGTGCGGGCCTGGCAGGCCTGGCGACTGGCCGAGCGTTTGCAGCCCGGGCGCGATTACCGCGTCGACGAAGCACGACGGACGGTGCAGCTGCACTCGCCGGTGCTGCCGCCCCCCGAGCGCGAGTGGATCAACGAAAACCATCGCGCCGAATGGCTGGCGATGGCGCTCAAGGCGCGTCACCTCTATCTGCCCGGCCGCGACTACGTGGTGCGCGACGGCGAGGTGTGTGTTGTCGACCCGGTGACCGGACGGATCGCCGAAGGGCGTATCTGGGGGCGTGGGTTGCACGGGCTCATCGCGCTCAAGGAGGGTTTGAAACTGCCGCCCGCGACCGAGACGATCGCGCAGACCACCTACCAGTGTTTTTTCCCGCGCTATGCGCACATCGGCGGCATGAGCGGCACCTTGCATGAAGCGCGCCGCGAGTTGAAACGGTTTTTCGCTCTGGCCGTCGTGCGTATCCCGCTACGCTTGTCGTGCCAGCGGCAGACCGGGGCGGTCCGCGTGTTTGCCGACGAGGCGACCGAATTAGACGCGTTGATCGCACGCGTAAGCCATTTGGTGGCT
>JBNKNO010000060.1:16948-18753 GCA_050293885.1 Rhodocyclaceae bacterium
GACCGGGGCGGTCCGCGTGTTTGCCGACGAGGCGACCGAATTAGACGCGTTGATCGCACGCGTAAGCCATTTGGTGGCGGCCGGTCGGCCGGTGCTCATCGGTACCGGCACGGTTACGCAGTCGGCGCAGCTCGGGCGCAAGCTCGAGACGGCGCGCATCCGGCATCAGGTACTCAACGCCGATCAAAGTGCGGCCGAGGCGGCGGTCGTGGCCGCGGCTGGGCTGGCTGGCGTGGTGACGGTGGCAACCAACATGGCCGGCCGCGGTACCGATATCGGTCTTGGCGAGGGGGTCGCGCAGGTCGGTGGATTGCACGTGCTCAGTTTTCAGTTGAACGACTGTGCGCGCCAGGATCGCCAATTGGCGGGGCGTTGCGCCCGCCAGGGCAATCCGGGCAGCGTCGAGCGCTGGCTGGCGTTGCCCCTCATGAAATCGGCCCGAATGCCGTTAACACAATTGATAGCCGGAATGCTGGCCTTGGGTCACACGAAAGTGGCCGGACGCCTCGCACGGGTGAGCCTGTATTTGCATCAATGGATGCAGGCCGGTCGTGCCCGGCGCATGCGTGCGCGGCTGCTGGCCAATGCGCGTTATTGGGACGCCCGCCTGGCGGTGCGTCATGAAGAAGTGGAACGATGAAGCAGCAACTGAAACAGTGGATTCTTGGCCTGGTGATGGGCGCTGCGGCCTTTGCGGCCGTGGCGGCGCCACTGGGCTGCCTGATCACGCCCAAGCAGGAGGCGGACATCGGCACGCCGGTGGTCGGCGTCGTCGAGTCGGTCGAGGTGGATCGTGGCGACCGCGTCAAACAGGGGCAGGTGCTGGTGGTGTTGCAGTCCGCGGTCGAGGCGGCGAACGTCGAGGTCGCCCGCCTGCGCGCGCGTGTGGCGGCCGAGTTGCGCGCGGCGCGCGCCAATCTGGTGCTGGCGCAAAGCCGCTACGAGCGCTCGGTGGATCTGCATCGCAAAGCCTTTATTTCCCGTCAGGCGCTCGATCAGGCCAAGGCCGAGCTTGATGTGTCGCACCAACGGGTGGCGCAGAGCCGCGAGCAGTTGCGCGTGTTTGGCGGCGAAGAGCGCCTGGCGCGTGCGCAGTTGAGCCAGCGCAAGCTCAGGGCGCCCTTCGATGGCGTGATCATCGATCGCATGGTGCAGCCGGGCGAGCGGGTGGAAGACCGGCCGCTGCTTCATCTGGCGACGATCGACGCCTTGCAGGTTGAAGTGGTGGTGCCGGCCGATCAATTCGGTTCGATTGCCGAAGGCGATACGGCCACCGTGCAGCCCGGTGTGCCCGGCGTCGGGTCGGTGGGTGCGCGTGTGAGTCTGGTCGATCCGATGGTCGACGCGGCAAGCAATACCTTCCGTGTTCGGCTGGCGGTGGACAACCGCGATGGCGCCGTGCCGGCCGGCGTGCGCTGCCACATCGAATTCGGCGCCGTACGACCGGCGTCCCTCGCGCTGCCGGCGGCGGCCGAGTCGACACCCGCTGCCGAGCGGCCGGGCGTGTCCGCGCACAACCGGCTTACGCTCGACACGCGTTTGACGCCGCCGCCTGGCGGGCGATAAGTCATGGGCCGCGCCATGCCAACTGCTACGGTCGAGATGCTCGAGGCGCGCATCCTGTACTCGGCCGATCTGATGCCGGTCGGCGATGCGTCGCATCTACTGGATGCTGGCGGTTTGCAAGACGAGACGAGCCGAGAGCTCGTTTTCGTCGACGCTTCGCTCGACGACATCGATACCTTGCTGTCCGACTTGAACCGGCAGATCGACGACGGTCGCGCGCTGGAAGTCATCCTGCTCGA
>JBNKNO010000061.1:0-18530 GCA_050293885.1 Rhodocyclaceae bacterium
CCAGGGTGGCAAGGCTGCCGTCCCAGTCGCGTCGCGGTTCATGCGGATAGATGGTGGCGGTATCGAGCAACTTGCCGGTGGCGTCGACCACCGCGACTTTCACGCCGGTACGGATGCCCGGATCGAGCCCGAGCGTGGCGCGTGGCCCGGCCGGTGCCGCCAGCATCAGGTCCTTGAGGTTGCGCGCGAACACGGCAATCGCCTCTTCTTCGGCGCGCTCGCGGGCGGCGTTCATGAGCTCGAGTTCAAGATGCACCGACATCTTCACCGTCCACGCCCAGCGAGCGGTTTCTAGCAGCCAGTGATCCGCCGCGCGGCCGTCGTCGCGAATACCGAAGTGGCGGGCGATGCGTGCTTCGCAGGGGCCGGGCTGGCCGGCGGGCGGCGCGTCGGGCAATTCGATGGCGAGACGCAGCACGCCTTCATTGCGGCCACGCAGCAGCGCGAGAAAGCGGTGGGAGGGAATGGTGCTCAGCGCTTCGGAGAAGTCGAACCAGTCGCGGAACTTGGCGCCTTCGTCCACTTTGCCTTCGACCACGCGCGAGACAATGCGTCCGTTGGCAGACAGGTGTGAGCGCAAGGCCTCGAGCAGGGCCGCGTCCTCGCTGAATTGCTCGATCAGGATCTGTCGTGCGCCGTCGAGTGCCGCCTTGGTGTCGGCGATGCCTGCGTCGGCGTTGAGATAGCCTTCTGCGGTCGCGGCAGGGTCCAGCGTCGGGTCGCTCAGGAGCGATTCCGCCAGCGGCGCGAGCCCCGCCTCGCGGGCGATCTGGGCCTTGGTGCGGCGTTTGGGCTTGTAGGGCAGGTACAGGTCTTCGAGCCGCTGCTTGGTCTGCGCCGATTCGATCTGTGCCTTGAGGGCGTCGTCGAGTTTGTCCTGCGATGCGATGGATTCGAGAATGCTCGCGCGCCGATCGTCCAGCTCGCGCAGGTAGCCCAAGCGGTCTTCCAGCGTGCGCAGCGCGGTGTCGTCGAGCCCGCCGGTGACTTCCTTGCGGTAGCGCGCGATGAAGGGCACGGTGGCGCCTTCGTCGAGCAGGCGTACCGCCGCGGCGACCTGTCGTTCGGCCACATTCAGTTCGGTGGCGATGCGGTGTTCAAGTGAGGCAGGCATGGCAAAAACGCGAAGATCCGGGTGGATGAAAAGCGGCGCAGTGTGCAGCACGAAGGGGCATGTCGCAAGTTTTCGCGCCGGATGTCGTTTAGACTCTTATCCCGGTTTTGTTTCGTCAGGAGTCGTGCGCATGTTTCTGGGTCGTCTGAATCGCCGAATGGCCGTGATCGCGGGCATTTGCTGCTGCCTTTTCGCGACCGGCGCACTCGCCGAGCGCAACAAGGTCGACCCGGCCCGGCTCAAGCCCGTCAAGCTCCCGCCCAAACGGGAACGCGCCGCCCCGCCACCGCCGGTCAGGGCCTATGCCATCGATGGCACGCGTTTCTATCTCGGCGGACAGCAATTCGTGATCGAGGGGCTGGATGCGCCTCGGCCCGGCAGCGAACTGGCCAAGCAGCGTTTGCAGCAAATACTCGATTCCGGCGAACTGACCGTTGCCCCGGTGGGCGAATCGAACGGTGGCGCGGTGCGCGCACGCATCAGCATCGACGGAACACTGGTCAGCGACTGAGCGTCGCTTCGCGCGCGCGGATGGCTTCATGCGGCCTGATGGATCAGGCTCTGCCGCCCCCACCAACTGCTGTCGGCATCCAGTTCGATACGTTGATTGGCAACCGCGGCTTCCACACACAGCATGCGACGAAAATCGCGATCGGGCATGTCTTTCAGTGCCGCCGCCCCCTCGGTCCATGGGTTCCAGACCACCGTGTCGGGGAATTGCTCGTGCACGATCTGTAGTGCGCGGTCACCGTCAATCAGGCGCAGCGGACGGCGGGTGTCGGTATAGATGCGATCGATCGCGTCTTCGACCACCAGTGCCTCATGGGGATCGATCTTCAGGGCGTCCTGATCCAGCTTGTCACGGTAGCTCTTGCCCTTGAGGCCTTCGAGTTGTGCCAGCTCGACTTCGTCGACGCGCAGATAGGTGTGCAGTGCGGCGGTGAAGGCGAAACTGTTGTAGCCGGTGTTGGTGATGGCCAGTTCGACATCCAGCCGTTCGGCGCCGACGGCGACCGTGAGTTCCAGATCGAAGGAGAAGGGCCAGATTGCTTCGCTCTCGGGTGTGCTGGCGGTGCCCAGTGTGAGCATGGCGTGGTCGTCGTTGTCCCGATGCTCGATCAAGGTCCACGGGACGGTACGCACCAGCCCATGTTTGGGCAGCTTGCCCTGATTGGCGAACTGCGGAAAACAGACGGGAACACCGCCGCGGATGGGCGCGCTGCCATCCAGGCAGGCATCGTCACTCAAATAAAGCCAGGGACGCCCGCCGGCGGGTTGCCAGTGAATCACTTGTCCGCCACGCAGGCTGATGGTTGCCTGCGCGCCATCGCGCGTGAGTACGGTGAGTACGGGCGCGCCCTTGATCTCGGCTTCCGTGATTTTGGCGTACATGTTCGTTATTGCTCCGAGGGGGATGCGGCCAGCGGCTGCTGACATTGGGGATGGCGGAAGCAGGTGGTGAGATGATCGTTCACCAAGCCGGTTGCCTGCATATAGGCATAGCAGATGGTGCTGCCGACAAATTTGAAACCGAGTCGTTTCAGCGCACGGCTCAGCGCGTCGGATTCTGCAGTGGTTGCGGGCACATCGGCGAGCGCAGCATAGCGGTTGATGCGTGGTGTGCCGCCGATGAAATTCCACAGCCAGGGGGCGAAAGCGCCTTCGCGATCGACCAGTTCGAGCCAGGCGCGGGCGTTGCCGATGGTTGCGCGAATCTTGCCCTCGTGGCGGATGATGCGCGGGTTGGTGAGCAGGCGCGCGACATCGGTGTCGGTAAAGCGCACGATGCGCGCCGGATCAAAACCCTCGAACGCCTCGCGATAGCCCTCACGGCGCATCAACACGGTGCGCCAGGATAAACCCGCTTGAGCGCCTTCGAGCGTGAGCATTTCGAACAGGTGAGTGTCGTCATGCTCCGGAACGCCCCATTCGTTGTCGTGATACGCCACGTAGGTGGGGTCGTCACCGCACCAGGGGCAACGGGAAAATGCGTTGGTCATGTCGGGCGACGTGCGCCAAGGCCGGAAAGAGCGCCTATTCTAGACTGATTGTGCCGCGTGGGTGACCAACACGAGATCACCGTGCGGCGCGTCCGTCGCGAGGATTGTCAATCCTGCAATGAGAGCACGCCGAGTTTGATCGAGTTGTCCTCCGGGTCGTTCGAGAGCACGAAGCCCAGGCTTTGCACGAAGCGCAACATGCGCTCGTTGCTCGACAGGAAGATACCGTTCATGTAAGCCAGACCACGATCGCGGGCCGTTTCGACCAGCACGCCCATGAGCCGACGGGCGAGCCCGCGCGCTTGCCAGTCGTCGGCCACCACGATGGCGAACTCACAGGACTCGCCGTCGGGATTGACCGCGTATCGGGCCACGCCGATTTCCAGCTCTTCACCCTCGTCCTCGACGGTGGCGACAAAGGCCATTTCGCGGTCGTAGTCGATTTGGGTGAGGCGCACGATCATGGCGGGCGGCAGTTCGCGCATGGTGTTCATGAAGCGGAAATACTTCGATTCTGGCGACAGCTTGCGCACGAACTCCGCTTCGAGTTCGGCGTCTTCGGGCCGGATCGGTCGAATGGTGATCTTGGTGCCATCCGGCACGGTCCAGTGCGAGATGAGGTGCTGCGGGTAGGGGTGGATCGCCATGTGGTCGTAGCGATCCGCCGTTGGCGATACGTTGTCCGCCACGATGCGTGCATCGACCGCCACGGCACCGTCTTCGTCGATGATGAGCGGATTGATCTCCAGCGACTTCATCCACGGCAGTTCGCACACCATCTCGGAAACGCGCAGCAGCACCAGCTCCAGCGCTTCCATGTCGACCGGCGGCATGTTGCGGAATTCGCCCAGATACGAGGCCACGCGGGTTGAACGGATCAGGTCGCGCGCCAGATAGGTGTTGAGCGGCGGCAGGGCAACCGCCTGATCTTTTTGCACTTCGACCCGCGTGCCGCCTTCACCGAAGGTGATGATCGGGCCAAACACCGGATCACGCCGTACGCCCACCATCAGTTCGCGACCGTTGGGCTTGCGCACCATGGGTTCGATGGCGAGGCCGTTGATGGCAGCGTTCGGATGCACCTTGCGCACGCCTTCCAGAATCTCCTGGTAGGCCGTGCGCACCGCCGCCAGGCTGGTGAGGTTCAGTCGCACGCCGCCAACGTCGGACTTGTGCGTCACGTCGGGGGAGTCGATCTTCATGGCAATCGGCAAGCCGATTTCCTCGGCGAGCACCATGGCTTCGGTGGCTGAACGCGCGACGATCGTTTGTGCGATGGGAATGCGGAAAGCCGCAAGAATGGCCTTCGATTCCATTTCGTTGAGCACCTTGCGACGCTCGTTGAGGGCGGTTTCGATGACCAGACGGGCGCTTTCGATGGACGGCGGATTGAGGTCGGTCAACGAGGCCGGCGTCTGTGCCAGCAGCTTCTGGTTGCGGTAGTAGTTGGAAATGTGGCTGAACAGTTCGACGGCCGGCTCCGGCGTGCGGAAGGTGGGGATGCCTGCGCCGTCGAAGAGTTTGCGCGCGTCGGTGACCACTTCCTCGCCCATGAAGCAGGTCACCACGGGCTTGTCGGCGTTGCGTTCTTCTTCGATCAGCGCCTTGGCCACTTCGGTGGGGTTGGCCATCGCCTGAGGCGTGAGCAACACCAGCACGCCGTCGACGTTGGGGCCTTCGAGCACGGTCTTGATGGTCGTCCGATAGCGGTCGACATCGGCATCGCCGAGGATGTCGACCGGATTGCCGTGCGACCAGGTCGGCGGCAGGCTCTCATTGAGCTTGGCGATTGTCGAATCGGCAAACTGGGTCAGTGGAATGTCCAGATCCGACGCACGATCGGCGGCCATGACACCCGGTCCGCCGCCGTTGGTGATCACCGCGAGGCGGTTGCCACGTGGGCGGAAATGGGAGAACAGCGCATTGGCGGCAGCAAACAGCTGCCCGAGGTTGTACAGGCGGATGACGCCGGCACGGCGTACGGCAGCGTCGAAGACCGAATCCTCGCCGACCACCGAGCCGGTATGACTCAGCACCGCCTTGGAGGCCTCGGGGTGACGGCCGACCTTGATCAGCAGCACCGGTTTGACGCGGGCGGCGCTGCGCAGCGCACTCATGAAGCGCCGCGCATCGCGCAGGCCTTCCACGTACAGGAAAATGCTTTCCGTACGGGGGTCGGAGATCATGAACTCCAAGGCTTCGCCGAAATCGATGTCGCTCGACGAGCCCAGCGAGACGACGGAAGAAAACCCGATATTGTTCGGCCGCGCCCAGTCGAGAATGGCGGTGCACAGCGCGCCGGACTGGGAGATCAGACCAATCGAGCCAGGCAGGGCACGACCAAGGGCAAAGGTTGCATTGAGCCCCAGTTCGGGCCGCATGATGCCCAGGCAGTTGGGGCCCAGCAGGCGAATGCGATGCCGCCGCGCTGTTTCGAGCAGTGAGCGTTCGAGCAATGCACCGCGTGGCCCGGTCTCGGAGAAACCGGCCGACATCACGATGGCGGCACGTACGCCGGCACGACCACAGGCGTCCATGACCGCTGGAATTTTTTGCGCTGCAATAGCGATGACCACCAGATCGAGGCGCTGGGGGACGTCCTCGACGCTCTTGTAGCAGGTGAGGCCTTGGATTTTGTCGTGCTTGGGGTTGATAGCGAACAGACGGCCCTTGAAACCGCCATCTTTCATGTTGCGCACGACGATTGAACCGATCGAATTCTCGCGCTCGCTGGCGCCGATAATACCTACGGATTTAGGTTCGAAAAGCGGCGTAAGGTAATGTTTTTCATTCATTATTCTGTACCCTGTTCAGGGCTGTGTTGGGGCGGTTTTGCGGCGAAGGTGGCGGGAACAATCGCCTTCCTCCGTACGCTTCGCTACAAGCATAGTGCAATGCAGCATAAACAGGTTTGTTACTGGTCAGAATTGTGGAAGGATTTTCAAGGCAGTGTGGTATCTGCCACACGCCGGATGACCGGTTTGATCGCCTGCAGCGAACAGGCACTAGTGTCCGATGCTGAACCGGAAACGGGCCCCTTCGTCGGGCGCGGATTCCGCCGAAATCGTGCCGCCATGGCGCTGAATGATGCGCGCGACGGTTGCCAGGCCGATACCGGAGCCCTGAAATTCGGCTCCCGAGTGCAGTCGGTAGAAGGGGACGAATAATTTACCAGCGTAGCTCATATCGAAGCCGACGCCATTGTCTTCGATGCAGAAGCTGATGCCTTCGTCGTCCCGGGTGGCGAAAAAGGCAATACGCGTGGTGTCGCGACCGGCACTGAATTTCCATGCATTGCGCAACAGGTTTTCGAGTGCGACACGCATCAGCGTGGGATCGGCGTTGGCGGTCAGGCCGGGGGTGATGTCGGTGTCGAGGCGTCGCGACGGGTCGGTGTGCGCCAGCTCTTTGACGATGTCGGCAACCATCCGGCTCAGATCGATATTCTGGCGCCGCAAGGGTTGGCGCGTGAGCCGCGCCAGTTCGATCAGGTCGTCGATCAGTTGCGCCATGCGCGCCGTGGCGGTACGTATGCGTTCGAGATGGGTGCGTGAGGTCTCGTCGAGCCGGGCGGCCATGTCTTCCTGGATGATGACGGAGTAGCCATCGATCGCACGCAGCGGCGCACGCAAATCGTGGGATACCGAGTAGGAGAACGCTTCGAGTTCGCGGTTGGAGGCTTCGAGCTCGGCGGTGCGGGCGCGCACCCGGGCCTCGAGTTCCTTGTTCACGTTCTTGAGCGTCAGCTCGGCTACCTTGCGTGCGGTAATGTCGTCGAGCGAGCCCATGGCGCCGATGACCACGCCATGGGGGTCGCGCATCGGGCGCGCGTGGGTCTCGAGCCAGCGGAGCTCGCCCTCGGTGTTGCGTAGCCGCACTTCGCAAACACAGTCGCGTTCATTGCCGGCGAGCACTGCGTCGAAGTGTGCGCGGGCGAGCGGACGATCGTCGGGGTGCAGGAAGTCGGTCAGCATGCGGCCGGTGCTCTCTTGCGGACGATAGCCGGTGGTGGTTTCCCATGCCTGGTTCAGAAACACGAAGCGTCCGTCCGTACCGGTCTGGAAGATGACCTCGTTGACGGACTCGACGACCTCCTGATAGCGGGCACGACTTTGCTGCAGGGCGTTTTCCGCCGCGATGCGCTCGGAGATGTCGCGTACCACCGACAGCACGGCCGGGCCATCGTCGAAGCCGATAACCACGCTGGTGATCTCCACGTCGCCGGTCGAGCCGTTAGCGCGTTGGATGGGCTGTTGTTCGCGCGGCATGATCGTGCCGGGCGGGGCGTTGTGCGGGGCGCCCTCCGATGCCGGCGACGCTTGGGTGTAGAAGGCGTCGAGCGATTGCCCGAGCAGCGTCTCGGTGCGCCCGGTGCCGAAAATGGCGACAGCCGCACGGTTTGCGAACACGATGCGCTGGTTTCGATGGACGATGATGCCGTCGGGCGAGACGTCGACGAGCCGTCGATAGCGCTCCTCGACGTTCAGGCGCTCGCGTTCGGCGGTGACGCGCGCGGTCACGTCCTGAACGACGGCGATGCAGGCGCGCAGGCGATTGTCGTCATGCCGCAGCGCCGTGACCGAGACAGAGCCCCAGACCGTGTGGCCGTCGGCATGGACGTAGCGTTTCTCGCGCGTGAAACTGTCGATGCGCCCCTCGCACAAGGCGTTGAACATGGCTTCGTCGCTCGCCTGGTCCTGCGGATGGGTGAGCTCGCTGAAATGTTTGCCGATCAAGGATTCAGGCGGGATGCCGACGAGTCGCGAGAAGGCCAGATTGACGCTCTCGAGCCGCCCGTTGGCGCTGATATTGGTGATGCCGACCGGTGCCCGTTCGAAGGTGGTTCGATAGCGTGCTTCGCTGTCGATCAGGGCTTGTCGGGTCTCTTGCTCGCGTGTGACGTCGCGCGTGACGCCGCGGTAGCCCGAAAAGCGCCCCGAGGTGTCGAAGCTCGGCCGGCCGGTGACCGAGAACCAGAGCGACCGCCCGTCTTTTCGCGTGCGCCGATAGACAAAATTGTCAAACGGCTCGTGTCGGCGCAGTTGCTCGATGTGTGCGGCCCATTCCGGCTGGCTGGTGTCGGCAGACACCACTTCCCAACGGGTATGGCCGAGAAAGTCCGCTTCGGCGAGAGTGACTGGGTTGTGCGGGCTGGTCAGCAGCCGGGTGTAGCGCAGTTGCTCGTCTTGTTCCCAGTACCAGTCGAAGAAGGTCTCGATCAGTGTGCGGAAACGCTCCTCGCTCGTGCGTACGTGGCGTTCGGCTTCGATCTGCTGGGTGAGATCCCGGCCGACCCCGCGGTATCCAACGAAACCGGACGAATCGAAAAGTGGCTTGCCGGTAAATTCGAGATGCCGTGTGACGTTCGCCAGGTCACGCCGGGTCAGCAACAGGGTGAATGCTTCGCGCTGAGCGAGTTTGTGGCGCAGCTCGTTCCAGTTCTCATCGGATGTTTCGTCGCCCGGCAGTGTCCACGGCGTTTTGCCGACGAACACGTCAACATCCATGTTGGCGATGCTGCGGATGCCCCCGCTGACCAACGAGAAACGGTGCTCCTGGTCGGTTTCCCACATCCAGTCGCTCGACAACTCGATGAAGTCCATCAGGCGCGCCTGATTGAAATCGGCGACATGGTTCGCCGTGCGCGCGAAGTCGGCGCCGAACCGGTAGCGCTTGATGGTACGAAACGCAAGTACTGCGCCGCCGCCGAGCATGGCGGCAAGAATCAGCCACAGGGCGAGTGGCGGCATCGCGGCCAGCGAGAAGCTGCTACCGAGCTCCGGTTCGGTCGCCGTTGCTTGCGCCGCGAGCGGTGCCTGCGCCGGTAGCACCATCGGCGACGACCACCAATACAGGAGCAGCGCCACGAGGCACAACGCGCCCAGCAGGGCGAGCACGGTCGACAGCAGACACACTGTTCTGAACGACGTGTCGTCGATGGATTTCGTGCCGGACGCACGCTTGTTTGAGGGCACCTGTGTTGTGTTCAAATGGGCAGCGGGTGGACAGGTATCAAATGAGCGGGGAAAGCTATGATGAAATCTCCTACCGATTTTCACATCATAGCGCCTTGCTGGCGCAAGGTGCCGCGGGTCGCCGCAGGGCTGCGCTCAAGCGTGACGTAGTTCGCTGCCTGGAGTGACTTCAATACAGTGGAAGGACGCATGAAAACAATGCTCGAAGAACCCGGCCTGTTTCGTGAAGCCGCCTATATCGATGGGCAGTGGCGCAGCGCCGAACAGACGATTGCCGTCACCAACCCCGCCGACGGATCTGTTTTGGGGCGCGTGCCCCGACTCGGCGCGGCGCAAACGCGCGAGGCGATCGATGCCGCGCAGCGTGCGTTCCCCGCCTGGCGCGATCTGCTGGCAAAGGACCGGGCACAGCGGCTGCGTCGTTGGTTCGAACTGATGATGGCCCACGCAGACGATCTGGCGACCATGATGACGCTGGAGCAGGGCAAGCCGCTGGCGGAGGCGCGGGGCGAAGTGGCCTATGCCGCGTCGTTCGCCGAGTGGTTTTCCGAAGAAGCGAAGCGGGTCTATGGCGACACCATACCCACCCCCGGCAAGGATCGCCGTCTGCTGGTGATTCGTCAGCCGGTAGGCGTGTGCGCGGCGATCACTCCGTGGAATTTCCCGGCCGCGATGATCACGCGCAAGGTGGCGCCTGCGCTCGCGGCCGGCTGCACGGTGGTGGTCAAGCCCGCAGGGCAGACGCCATTCACCGCACTGGCATTGGCCGAACTGGCCGAGCGGGCGGGTTTTCCGCCCGGCGTGATCAATGTGGTGACGGGCGATACGCAGGCGATCGGTGGCGAGCTGACCTCGAACCCGGTGGTGCGCAAACTGTCCTTTACCGGTTCGACCGAAGTCGGGCGAGTCCTGATGGCGCAATGCGCGCCGACCATCAAGAAACTGTCGCTCGAATTGGGCGGGAATGCACCGTTCGTGGTCTTCGATGACGCCGACCTCGATGCCGCCGTGGAAGGCGCGATGGCGTCGAAGTACCGCAACACCGGTCAGACCTGCGTGTGCGCCAATCGGCTGCTGGTGCATGACAAGGTCTACGACGCGTTTGCCGACAAGCTGGCGGCTCGGGTGCGTGCGCTCAGCGTCGGTAGCGGACTCGACGAAGGTGTCAATCAAGGTCCGCTGATCGACGACAGCGCGGTTCAAAAGGTCGAAGCCCACATTGCCGATGCGCTCGACAAAGGCGCGCGTGTGCTCACCGGCGGCAAACGCCACGCGCGCGGTGGCACCTATTTCGAGCCGACGGTGCTGGCGGATGTGACTGACCGGATGCGTGTTGCCACCGAAGAAACCTTCGGGCCGGTGGCGCCGCTGTTTCGTTTCTCCGACGAAGCACAAGCCATCGGTATGGCCAACGATACGGAATTCGGGCTGGCGGCTTACTTCTATGCGCGCGACATCGGGCGTATCGTTCGGGTGAGCGAAGCCTTGGAGTACGGCATGGTGGGAATCAACACGGGCGTGATGTCCAACGAAGTTGCGCCGTTTGGCGGCGTCAAGCAGTCCGGTCTCGGGCGCGAAGGCTCGCGCTACGGCATCGATGAATATCTCGAGATGAAGTATCTGTGTCTGGCGGGGCTGGACCAATGAATTCGCACGGCGCTGGTGCGCCCTCCGCCTGGGTGGGGCGGTGTGCGCATGCGATCCCCGCTGGCGCGCGCGTGCTCGATCTGGCCTGCGGCCGTGGCCGGCATGCGCGCTATCTGGCCAGTCTGGGCTATCACGTGATTGCGGCAGACCGTGACGAAGCCGCGCTCGAAGTGCTGTCGGAGGAACCCGGGATCGTCACCTGCCATCTGGACCTGGAAGACAGTTCGCCATGGCCTTGGGATGCTGGCGCCTTCGATGCCGTGATCGTGACCAACTACCTCCACCGACCGAGTTTCGAGCAACTATGCGCGCGCATCCACGCGGGCGGCCTGCTCATCTACGAAACCTTCATGATCGGCAACGAGCGCTTCGGCCGACCGAGCAATCCGGATTTTCTGCTCCAGCCCAACGAGTTGCTCGAGCGCACCGCCGCCGAGTTCACTCCGATTGCGTTCGAACAAGGGGAAGTGTCGGTGCCGGGGGCCGCCGTGGTGCAGCGGATTTGCGCCCGCAAACACAAAGAGCCGGGGCTGATTCCGGTGGACTCAATCGTTCGCTAACAGGCCGTAGGCGCGGGTGACCTGCGCAATGCGGATTTCGTAGTCGGCGTACCAGTGCTCGCGGCCCAGTTGCTGCGCGAGGCGGTGCTCGGCGACATTGCGCCACGCGACGATCGCTTCCTCGCTTTCCCAGTACGAAATAGTGATGCCGACCCCATCCGGACCACGGGTGCTTTCGGCGTCGATGAAACCGGGTTGCCGTGCGGCCAGCTCGACCATGCGCGCCGCCATGTCGGCGTAGGCGTCATCGTCGCTGGCGGTGCGGCGCGAGGTGAATATCGCGGCAAAGTACGGCGGTGCCGGCGTACGCGCGATGGCAGGGTCTCTCGGGGGCATGAGGCGCCCTCCATGATGCTGAGGGGGTGCTGGCCTACGTCTCGAGAATGCGGCGGGCGACTTCCTCGATGCCCGCATCACTCAGATCGCAAGTCTCTATCTGTTTGGCATCAGGATAACGCAGATAGTTGCCGTTTTGCGAGCGCCGATACAAGGGGTCGTAATGCTGGTCGATCAGCTCGGCGAACAGATTGGGCAGATCGTGCCGGTCGGCGTAGTCGCACCAGCGCGCCAGCGTTTCCGCGGGCAGGATGCGTTTGAGGCAGGACAGTTTGAATTTCAGCGCTTCGGCATCGTCGCCCAGATAGGCGTAGTCGCGCAGCAGGAAATCGATGCGGGCCTCGCGGCTGGCATCGATGGTCACGCAAGCGCTGTTGCGCATGTGCTCGATCAATTCGGTGGGAATGTGCAGCCGGCCGATCTTGCGGCTTTCGGCTTCGACGAACACCGGGCGCGCCGGATCGAAGGCCATCAAACAGCGGTGTAGCTGTGTTTCGAACGCCTTTTGCGTGGGTTGTGGCGTGTCGGGCAAGGCGCCGAGCACGGAGCCCTTGTGGGCGACCAGTCCTTCGAGATCGAGCACCTGGGCGCCCTGCGCGGCGAGGGCGTCGAGAACACGGGTCTTGGCGCTGCCGGTGGGGCCGCAGATGATGCGCAGATCGAGCTGGGCGGGGCGGGTTTCCAGCTCGTCAAGCACCAGCCGGCGATAGGTCTTGTAGCCGCCGACGAGTTGGCAGGCGTCCCAGCCGACCATGCGCAGCCAGGTCACGAACGAGCCGCTGCGCTGGCCGCCGCGCCAGCAATACACCAGCGGTCGCCAGTTGCGCGGCTTGTCCTGAAAATGCGCGAGCAGATGATTGGCCAGATTCTGTGCGACCAGCGCGCCCCCCAGACGGCGGGCGTCGAAGGGCGACACCTGTTTGTAGAGCGTGCCGACCTGCGCGCGCTGTGCATCGTCCAGCACCGGCATATTGACCGCACCCGGCAGGTGGTCGTCCGCAAACTCGGCCGGTGAGCGCACATCGATAATCTCGTCAAACTCGGAGAGCTGTGCTACGGTCGCGCTGCCTTTTATCATCACCTGTCCAATCGCGCATATTTCGGCGCCTGTGTGTCCATGTCTGCCATTCGTTTGACCGAATTCTCCCACGGCGGTGGTTGCGGCTGCAAAATTGCGCCGGCCGTGCTCACCGATATCCTGTCGCGCTCGCCGCTGGGCGCCATGCCGGTCGATTTGCTGGTCGGCAATGGCTCGGCGGACGATGCCGCGGTGTACCGGCTCAACGACCAGCAGGCCATTGTCGCCACCACCGACTTCTTCACGCCGATCGTGGACGACCCGACTGATTTCGGCCGTATCGCCGCCACCAATGCGATCAGCGATGTGTATGCCATGGGCGCGACGCCGATCATGGCGCTGGCCGTTGTCGGCATGCCCTTGGACAAACTGCCGGTCGAGGTGATCGGCGAGATTCTCGAGGGCGGTGCCAGCGTCTGCGCGCAAGCTGGCATCCCGATTGCCGGGGGGCACTCCATCGATGTGCTCGAACCTATCTACGGTCTCGTCGTGCTCGGCGTGGTGTCGCCCGACCGGCTGTTGCGCAACGACACGGCCAAGGCGGGCGATGTGCTGGTGCTGGGCAAGCCGCTGGGCGTGGGCGTGCTCTCCGCTGCGCTCAAGCAGGGCACCTTGTCGGCGGAGGGCTATGCCGAAATGCTCGCCAACACCACCCGGCTCAACACCCCGGGCCCGGCGCTGGCCGGCATCGCCGGCGTGCATGCGGTGACCGATGTCACCGGTTTCGGGCTGGCGGGGCACCTGCTGGAAATGTGTCGCGGCGCCCAGCTGGCGGCACAACTCGTGTGCGCGGACATTCCCGTCATCGACGAGGCCGTGGCGTTTGCGCGTGATGGCGTGGCCACCGGCGCATCAAAGCGCAACTGGGCCGGCTACGGTGATTCGGTGCAGCTCGGTGACGGCATCGCCGATTGGCAGCGGGTGATACTGACCGACCCGCAGACCAGCGGCGGCTTGCTGGTGGCGTGTGCGCCGACGGCGGTCGAGGACGTGCTTGCGACGTTCCGTTCGCAGGGTTTTGCCCATGCCGCGGCGATCGGCTCGCTCGACACCGGCGCGCCGACGCTCAGCGTGCGCTGAACGCGGCCGCTTTCTCGCGCTCGATCAACGGCGCCAGCGCCGGCCACACCGTCTCGACAATCGTCGGTTGTGCGTCGGCGGTCGGGTGCAGGCCGTCGTGTTGAAACCACTCGCGCCGATCGGCAAACCCCGCCAACAGAAACGGGACATACCCCGTACGCCTTGATTTGGCGAGCGTGTCGAAAACGGCGTGGAACTTGTTGGTATACGCGGGGCCATAGTTCGGTGGCAGTTGCATGCCGATCAACACCACGCGCGCGCCGGCCGCGCGCGACTGCGCAATCATGGCGTCCAGATTGGCTTGCATGGCCGTCAGTGGCAGGCCGCGCAAACCGTCGTTGGCGCCCAGTTCGATGATGACCACGTCGGGCTGATGGGTTCTGAGGGCATGGGGCAGTCGCGCGCGACCGCCGGCCGTGGTTTCGCCGCTCACACTGGCGTTGATGACTTTGTGCTGGCCCGCTTGCGTGTCAAGCTTGCGTTGCAGGTGGGCTGGCCAGGCGTCGCCCGCGGGCAAGCCATAGCCGGCGGACAGGCTGTCGCCCATCACCAGCACCGTGGCTGCCTGTAGCAGCGGGCTTACAACGAGGAACAGCAAGAACAGCATGGACCGAGGCGTCATTCCCAACTCCAAAGCGGTCGTCGTGGTGACCGGGTTATCCAAGGCCGTGCCCATGCGGGACGGCGAAGACAAGATGTTGCATATTCTGCGCGATATCGACTTTTCGGTGATGCCGGGTGAAACCGTGGCCATTGTCGGCGCCTCCGGCTCCGGCAAATCGACACTGCTTGGCCTTGTCGCCGGGTTGGACGAACCGACCGCGGGCGCGGTTCAATTGTGTGGCCAATCCCTGTTCGAACTGGACGAAGACGGCCGCGCGCAACTGCGCGGCGAGCAAATGGGTTTCGTGTTTCAGTCGTTTCAGCTTTTGCCGGCGCTGACCGCGCTCGACAACGTGATGCTACCGCTTGAACTGGCGGGGCAGACCGAGGCCGAAGCAACCGCAAGGCACTGGCTGGAACGTGTCGGCCTGCAGGCGCGAACCGGGCACTACCCCAAGCACTTGTCGGGCGGCGAGCAGCAGCGTGTGGCGCTGGCACGCGCCTTTGCGCCCGGTCCGGCCGTGCTGTTGGCCGATGAGCCGACCGGCAATCTCGATGCGCAGACCGGCGCCGCCATCATCGATCTGATGTTCTCCCTCAACCGCGAGCACGGCACGACGCTGATTCTGGTAACGCATGACGACGCACTCGCGAGCCGCTGCGACCGGGTCTTGCACATGCACGGCGGCGTGCTCGAAGAGCGCTCGGCGGCTTCGCCGCGCGCCTGAGTCAAGGCGTGGGCATGATGGCGCGCGCGCTGGCAACGCCTGAGCGCACCGCCGCTTCGAGGGTGGCGGGGTAGGGACCATCCACATAGTCGCCCGCCAGCCACACCCCGTTTTCCGCAGTGCGTCTGGCGGGGCGCTGCTGGTTGGGGTGGCAGGCGAAGGTGGCGCGTTTTTCGACAATGGTGAGGATCGCTTCGGGGCGTGGTAGCTGCCGGCCCAGCAGTGCTTCGAGCTGATTGTGGATGGCCAGTTCCACTTCCTGCTTCGGCACCGACAGATGCGGCCCGCTGGCGCTGATGACGCCGGCGATGAGGCCTTCGGGGCCGCCGAATTGATGGCGATCGAAAAACCATTCCGCCGGGCCGTCGGCGCCGCCGATCATGGGGCCCGGGAGCGAGACGGCTTCGTCGTATTGCAGATAGGTGGTGAGGATCGGCTCGTACGGCAGCCGCGCCAGTTGTGCGGCCAGTGGCGCCAGCGCGTCGAGCTCGCCGACCAGATCGCCCACGTGATAGGGCGCGGTGGCGATGACCACGTGATCGAAGCGCCGTGCGCTGGTCGGATCGCCGTCGAGCGCAAAACGCGTGCCGTCGCGCACGATGCGGGCGATGGGCTCGGTGGTGTAGACGTGTCCGCCATTCATCGCGATCCAGCGTGCCGCCGGCACCGGGAACAGTTCGGACAGATCGACCTTGGGCAGCAGCATCTCGCTGGCGCCCGCGCCAGCGGCGAGGCTGTCGCGCAGCACATGCGCGAAGATGCGTGCCGAGGCGGCGTCAGCGGGGGTGTTGAGGGCCGAGACACAGAGCGGCTCCCAAAGAAAGCGACGCAGGCGCTCGGGTTGATCGGCCCGATCGAGCAGCTCGCTGACCGTCAGATTTACCGGCAGACGAAATCGCTGCGCCTTGAGGTGCCGAATGAAGCGCAGGCAGGCCAGTCGTTCGCGCCAGCTCATTCCTTCTGCGCGAAGCAGGCCGACCGCCAGATGCAGCGGCGCGGGCAGGGCGGCGGCGCGCAGGCGCAGGTGGCCGGGGTAGTGCAGATCGAGCGGGCGGGTATCGAAGATGCTGGGTTTGACGCCGACGATGCGTAACAGCCGCAGAGTTTCGGCATAGGCCCCGAGCAGCAGGTGCTGGCCATTGTCGACGTGAAAGTCGTCCTTCTCGACGATGCGGGCGCGCCCACCCAGCACCCGTGCACCCTCGAACAGCGCGACACGCGCGCCGCGCCGGGTGAGCTCGACGGCGCACGCCATGCCGGCGTAGCCGCCGCCGATAATGCCGACCTGAGGGGCATCAGCCGCGGGGCGGGCCATGCCTCAGCCCTTGAACCAGGTGCGCGACGCGATCCACAGCTTGCGGATCGGTGTGAGCGAGGTGCGGCGGTCGAGTACCTGAAAATCGTCGCGCGCGATCTCGTCGAGCAAGGTGCGGTAAATGGCGGCCATGATCAGCCCCGGGCGCTGTGCCTTGCGATCGACCTGCGGCAGCTGCGCCATGGCCTGATCGTAAAAGACGATGGCTCGCTCGCTCTGAAAGCGCATGAGTTCGATGAAATTGTCGCTGTGGCGGGCTTCGAGGATGTCCTTGGCGGGGACGTCGAACTGCTGAAGTTCGTCGATCGGCAGATAGATGCGACCGCGGCGGGCGTCTTCTCCGACGTCGCGAATGATGTTGGTGAGCTGGAAGGCGAGGCCCAGATCGTGCGCGTACTTGAGTGTCTGGCGATCCTGATAGCCGAAGATCTCGGCCGCCAGCAGGCCGACCACCGAGGCCACCCGGTAGCAGTACAGGCGCAGCCCCTTGAAGTCGAGATAGCGGGTCTGGCTGAGGTCCATCTGCATGCCGTCGATGATCTCGAGCAGTTGTTCGGCGGGCAGGTTGAAATTCGGGCGGATGTCCGCCAGCGCCTGCCCGACCGGATGGCTCGCTTCGCCGGCGTAGGCGCGGGTGACTTCGGCGCGCCACCAGTCGAGTTTGTTCTGGGCAATCGACGGATCCTGGCACTCGTCGACCACGTCATCCACTTCGCGACAGAAGGCATACAGCGCCATGATGGCCTGACGGCGCTCGGGCGGCAGAAAGAGAAAACTGTAGTAAAAGCTCGAGCCGCTGGCTGCCGCCTTCTTCTGGCAATAGTCGTGGGGATTCATTCGATCATGTTCTTGTAGGTGAGGGCGCGTGTGCCCATGCGGATAGCGTCGATCTTGCCCAGTGTCGGTCGGTGGCGGAACACGTCGAAGTCCGCCGCCGTGATCTTGTCGAGAATACGCAGGCCGCCGAGCACGATCAACCGCAACTCCCAGCCGATGCGCCCGGGCAGCGAAAGTGGCAACGCGGCGCCCGAGATCATGAGCTTGCGTGCGCGATCGACCTGAAAGCGCATGAGCGCGCGCCAGTTGTCGTCGACGGTGCCATGGGCGATCTGCGCCTCGCTGACACCGAATCGAGCGAGTTCGTCCAGCGGCAGATAGACGCGCCCCTTGGCCCAGTCGATGGCCACGTCCTGCCAGAAGTTGATCAGTTGCAAACTGGTGCAGATGGCGTCGGATTGTTCCACGCGGACGTCGTCGTGCGCTTGGAACAGGCACAGCATCAGCCGGCCGACCGGGTCGGCGGAGCGGCGACAGTAGTCGCGCAGTTCGTCGAAATCGGCATAGCGGGTCGTGCCGACGTCCTGACTGAAGGCATCGAGCAGATCGCGAAAGTACTGGATGGGCAGCGCGTGCGCGGCGATGGCGCGGGCGAGCGGGGCGAACAGCGCGATGGAGGTCGGTTTTCCCTGTTCGATCAGATGCAGCTCGCGGCGGTAGTCGTTCAACCCGGCAAGCCGCGCCACCGGCACCGCATCGCCTTCGTCCGCGATGTCGTCGGCGCTGCGGGCGAAGGCGTAGATCGCCTCGACCGGCGCACGCAGGTTCGCGGGCAGCAGCACGGATGCAACGGGAAAATTCTCGTAGTGATCGACCGGCATGCGCGTGATCAAGTGGTGCGAGAGGAGGGACTCGAACCCTCACGCCGTGAGGCGCTGGAACCTAAATCCAGTGCGTCTACCAATTCCGCCACCCTCGCATGGTGTGGACCGTTCGGGGGCGCCCGAAACGAGTGCCGGATTATACACGGGGCGTGTGTGTTCGCATCTGATGGCAGCGCTCGATCAGCCGGGAAACGTCTCGTTGCAGACTCGGCCGCAGCCCCCGGGGCGTCGCGGTATGCTCGGTAGTGTCTTTCCGCCAGGCAACCCGCTACCAATGAAGCGATTGAACATTTCGCTGCTCAAGTTACTTGTCTTCTTACTCGTGTGTTGCGTGCGTCCCACGTCGCCCGCTCAAGCCGCGCAGGACACCACAACGCCGATTTTCTACATTGCGCTGGATGTGGATCGGACGCCGTCGAGTTACCGCGGGCAA
>JBNKNO010000062.1:0-2917 GCA_050293885.1 Rhodocyclaceae bacterium
CTACCCCAGAATTGCCCGCTCCAGCGCCTTGCGCGCTTCCGGGGCGCACATCACCACCAGCACTTGCCCCGCCGTCAGCGTGACGTCGGGCGACGGGTTGAAATGGAAGTGGCGGTGGTGGCGCACGCCGAGCAGAACCACGTCGTGACCGGGCAGGTCGAGCGCTTCCACCGATCGGCTCTCGAAGCCCTCGGGCAGGGGGATTTCTTCGAGCCGGTGGGCGGTCTCCGAGCGCACCAGATCGTCCATGAAACTCAACACCCCCGGCCGCAGCATGGCGGCGGCGATGCGCAGGCCGCCGGTGAAGTCGGGCGAGATCACCTCGTCGGCACCGGCCTTGCGCAGCTTGGGGATGTTGCGCACCTCCATGCAACGGGCGACCACGCGCGTGGATCGACTGATCTGCTTGGCGGTGAGCGCGATCATCATGTTGCGGCTGTCGTCATCGGTCACCGCGAACACCCCCGCCGCATCGTGGATGTCGGCCGCCAACAGCAGATCGTCGTCGCTGGCATCGCCGGTCAGGTAGAGCAGATCGGGCTGGCGTTCGCGCGCGGCGGCAAGGCGCTCCTCATCGACGTCGATGACTACGTAGGGCCGATGCGTGGCATCGAGTTCTTCGGCGACATTGCGGCCGACGCGACCGAAGCCACAAATCAGATAGTGGCCCTTGAGTTTGCTGATTTGCTTCTCCATGCGTCGTCTCCGCAGGGTTTCATCCAGATCGCCTTCGAGAAAGAAGACCGACAAGGTGGTGAACATGAAGGTGACCGAGCCGAAGCCGATCAGGGAAATGACGCCGGTAAACATCCGCTCCCACACGGTGTCGATCGGCATCACCTCTTCGTAGCCGACCGTCGACAGCGTAATCAGGGTCATGTAGACCGCGTCGGACCAGGTGGTCGCGTCGCCGATGGCGTGAAAGCCGATCGAGCCGATCAACACCATCAGCAGCAGCACCAACCCCGCCGCCATGATGCGCCGGAGGATGCGATCGAGCTGGCGGCTGCGGCGAGCGCGCGGCGAAGTGGCTTGCGGGCCGGCACGGCGGCGCAAAAAGCGCTCGGTCAGATGCACGCTGGACAGTGTCCTCGGATGTGGGCGAAGGCCAAAGCATAGACGCGCGCCGGGACGGCGACAATCACCCGCAAACATGTCACCGGCAAGCACACACGAAAAGCCAACCGTCCGACGGATGGCGCGGCGCTGATCCGCCCGACGGCCCGGATGCCGGTTGGCTGCAACACTGCCGAACTCCGCCGATGAGCTAGACTCAAATCACCAGACTTCCCGCTGGAGGCCCACGTGCCGTTGCTCTGCCCGTTTGGACACCGCATCTTCCTGCTGCTGCGCCTGTGGCTTGTCGCCTTGGCCGGCTTTGCCCTTCCCGCCCACGCCAACACGGTGCGCGTCCTCGACGTCGAAGGCGTTATCGGCCCGGCGTCGGCGGATTTCATCATCGGCGGTCTGGCGCCGGCCGACGGGCTGGAGGCGGTGGTGATTGCGCTGGATACCCCCGGCGGGCTGGACACCTCCATGCGCCAAATCATCAAGGCGATTCTCGCCTCGCCGGTGCCGGTGATCACCTATGTGCATCCGGAAGGCGCGCGCGCGGCGAGTGCGGGCACCTTCATCCTCTATGCCAGCCACATCGCGGCGATGACGCCGGCGACCAATGTCGGCGCGGCCTCGCCGGTGGCGGTGGGCGGTTTGCCCGGGGGCGGTGGGGGCGAGACCGGTCCGCCGAAGGGCGACACCCCGAAGGCGAACGGCGATACCGGCGACACCTTCCGCCCTTCGCTCGGCGGCGACACGCTGGCGCGCAAGGCGACCAACGATGCGATTGCCTATATCCGCTCGCTGGCCGAGTTGCGCGGGCGCAATGTGGACTTCGCCGAGAAGGCGGTGCGCGAGGCGGCGAGCCTGTCGGCCGAGGCGGCCTTGCGTGAGGGCGTCATCGATGTGATCGCGCCCAACGTGCCCGCGCTGCTCGCGCAGATCGACGGCCGCGAGGTGACGCTGCCCGGCGGCACCCGCCAGCTCGACACCAAAAACGCCACCATCGAACATCGCGAACCGAACTGGCGCATCGAGTTGCTCGCCCTGCTGGCCAATCCGCAATTGGCGGTGGTGCTGATGATGATCGGCTTCTACGGGCTGTTCGTGGAATTCACCAGCCCGGGCTTCGGCGTGCCGGGCGTGGCCGGGGCGATCTGTTTGTTGCTGGCGATGTTCGCCTTCCAGATGCTGCCCATCAACTGGGCGGGCGTGGGGTTGATCCTGTTCGGCATGGTGTTGATGGGGGCGGAGGTGTTCGTGCCCAGCTTCGGCGTGCTCGGGGTCGGCGGCATCATTTCGTTCATCCTCGGCGGGCTGTTCCTGATGGACCGCGAGGTGCCGGGCTTTGACGTGTCCCTGCCCTTCCTCGGCGGCGTCGCGCTGGCCGCGGCCGGGCTGATCTTTGTGGCCGGTAGCCTGCTGGTCAGGAGCCGGCGACGACCCATCGCCTGCGGCAAGGAGGAGATGGTCGGCAGCACCGGCGAGCTCGTCGAACGCGACGACGGCACGCTCTGGGCTCATGTGCAGGGCGAGCTCTGGCAACTCCACAACCCCACCGGCCTGACGCCCGGGGCGCGCGTGCGCGTCACCGCGGTCGATGGCCTCACCCTCAGCGTCACCCCTCTGGACACCGACAACGGGAGTCACTCATGAGCATCGATACCCTCACCGGCATCGCCCCCATCCTCGTCATCGTCATTGCGCTGCTGGCCGCGTCGATCAAGATATTGCGCGAGTACGATCGCGGCGTGGTGTTCACGCTCGGGCGCTTCACCGGCGTCAAGGGGCCGGGGCTGATCATCCTCATCCCCGGCATCCAGCAGATGGTGCGCGTGGACCTGCGCGTGGTGACCATGGA
>JBNKNO010000062.1:3017-11236 GCA_050293885.1 Rhodocyclaceae bacterium
AAGGGGCCGGGGCTGATCATCCTCATCCCCGGCATCCAGCAGATGGTGCGCGTGGACCTGCGCGTGGTGACCATGGACGTGCCCAGCCAGGACGTGATCTCGCGCGACAACGTGTCGGTGAAGGTCAATGCGGTGGTGTATTTCCGCGTGGTCGAACCGCAGAAGGCGATCATCCAGGTCGAGAACTACCTCATGGCCACCGGCCAGCTGGCGCAGACCACCTTGCGGGCGGTGCTCGGCAAGCACGAACTCGACGAGATGCTGACCGAACGCGACCGCCTCAATGTGGATGTGCAGAAGATTCTCGACGCGCAGACCGACGGCTGGGGCATCAAGGTGGCGAACGTGGAGATCAAGCATGTGGACATCGACGAGTCGATGATCCGCGCCATTGCCCGCCAGGCCGAGGCCGAGCGCGAGCGGCGCGCCAAGATCATCCACGCAGAGGGCGAAAAGCAGGCGGCGGTGGCTTTGCTCGACGCCGCCAAGATGCTGTCGCAGGCGCCCGCCGCCATGCAGCTGCGTTACCTGCAGACGCTCACCCAGGTGGCCAACGACCGCAGCAACACCATCGTCTTCCCGATGCCGGGCAATCTGCTCGAGGGGCTGATGGACAAGCTCAAGCCGGGGGCGCCGGAAGCCAACCCGTAGCCCGGCTGAGCGAAGCGCCGCCGGGATCAACGTCGCCAGGTCGGCACCGTGGTTCCCGGCGGCGGGCCTGCAGCCCTTGGCCGGGCTACCTCGCTACGCCCCGAACAACGACTCCGGCAAGCGGCGCCAGCCGACGCGTTCAGCGTCGCGGACGAAGCCCGTCAGATCCATCCCGTGCTGCGCCGCCAAGGCCGCTGCCTGCCGGTGCAGGCGATGCCACACCGGGCGCATGGCGGAGTTCTTGAAGGCGAGCAGCACGTGGTTGCCGTCATCGCGCACCGGGATCGCCAGCAACTGATCATCGAATATTTCGCGCACGGCCACCAGGAAGTCGCGGTAGGCCACGGGCGGCCCGGCGAGATTCACCACCATCACCCCGCTGCGCGCGAGCGACGCGTAGGCGTCGGCCACAAAGTCGCGCCGATCCAGCCCGGGGGCGAAGCCACGGGTATCGAAGGCGTCGATCATGAGCACATCCAGTCCACCCGCATGGGCGGCGATGAACTCGGCGCCATCGCCTGACCGTACGCACAGCCGATCGTCGTCCGGCGGCAGGCGGAACAGCTCGCGCCAGGCAATGATGTCGGCGTTCAGCTCCACCACCACCATTCGCGCGTTTGGCAGATGGGTTCGGCAGGCCTTGACCAGCGCGCCACCCCCCAGACCGACCAGCGCGATCTCGCGGGCCTGCGGGGCGAACAGCAGGAAGCCCATCATCGCCTGACAATAGCCGGGCATCAGCGCATCGGGCGCGCGCTTCGACATCACCGTCTGGATGAGCGTGATCGACCCCAGGTACAGCGTGCAGTGCTCACCATCGTCCACCACGAAGGCGCGCTCGTAGGTGCCGGCCTGCAAGGCCGCGCACAGCGCGTCGAGGTCTGCAGACGGCGGTTCGCGCAGCAGCACCTGGCCGGGGGCAACGTCGAAGGGGCTGGGCAACACCCGCAGTGCGTGGTCGGACATGGCGCGATTTTATGTCGGCGGCGCACATCGCAGACAAAAAAAGCCCCGACGAATCGGGGCGGCAGATAGCGATCAAAGAGGTGAGACGAGCTTACCCGTCGGCACCCGGCGCGCACAGTGACGAATCGTCGCAGCGCACCGCCACGATGTGCAGCTTAACCGTCACCGCGTCGGCCACTTGCAGGGCACCGCCGAGCACCGATAACGGCGTGATGCCGAAATCGCGCTGGCGCACGGTGAATTCGGCGCGGGCATCCAGATGGCTACGGTCACGCGTGACGGTCACCGGAATTTGCTGATCGCGCGCGACACCACGCACACGCATGCGCACCGTCATCAGCACGGTGTCGGCAGCGCCTGGCGCCACGGCCACGGTGTCCACCTCGACCGCCACATGTCGTGCCGCATCGAGCACCTTGTCGGACAACATGTTGCGCCGGGTGCCCGCCACCGCCTGTGGCGGCACCGGCTCGAAACCCGCCCCCAAAGCAGCGCGCGCCGCCGGTGGATCGACCTCGAATCCGACCACCGGCAAGCGCAGTTGCACGCTGGAGCGATCGAGTTCGGGCGCCACCGCCACCACGCCTTCGACGCCACGCGCGAGGATCACATGATTGTGGCCAAGCCGTGCCAGTGTCCCCGCGCGACGGACGATGAAGCGGATCTCGGAGCGCTCGGCCACGACCGAGTAGCGCAACGCATCGGGCGCCGGCACGGCAACGGCGCCGCCGGGTTCGGTGCTTGCCGTCCCGCGCATGCCGGGCGCACCGCTACAGGCGACCAGCACCGTGACCGCCCAAGCCAGACAGAGGCGAACCACAGTGCGGCCAGGCGCGCGCGCCGAGCGATTTGACTGATGCATTTGCGCTCCCGGGCATCAACGCCCTTTGATGTGCTCCACGTGCCGCATCGTACCTTCACATCGACTTGTCGCGCATGGCGCCGGGTATCAGGCGCGCAGCGTCGCGCAGGATGGCCGCCACCACGTCCGGGGTGACCGCCGGGCTGAACAGGAAGCCCTGCGCTTCGTCACACCCGTGCTCACGCAGGAAAGCCAACTGCTCTTCGTTCTCGACGCCTTCGGTGATCACCCGCATCCCCAGTCGATGCCCCATCGAGATGATGGCGCTGACGATGGCCGCGTTGTCGCGGTCCTGCGGCATATCCTGCATGAAGGATCGGTCCACCTTGAGGGTATCGACCGGCAGATGCTTCAAATGGCTGAGCGAGGAATAGCCGGTGCCGAAATCGTCGATCGCGATGCTGAATCCCATGTCGCGCAGGGTCGCCAGCGTAGCCCTGACCTGCTCGCCGGACTGCAGCAGCGACTCGGTGATCTCGAGCTGAAGCAACACGTCGCGGGTCGACAGCGCATTGTCGCGCAGCGCCTGCGTGAGCACCTCCACCGTGTGGTCGTACATGAGCTGATGACCGGCGATGTTGATGGCGATGCGCACCATGGGCAGGTTCGCGTCCTGCCATCGCCGTGCCTGGGCGCAACTTTCACGAATCACCCATGCGCCGACCCGGTTGATGAGACCGCTCTCGGTGGCCACTGGCAGGAAGGTCTCCGGCGACAACAAGCCACGTTCCGGATGCTGCCAGCGCAGTAGCGCCTCGACGCCGCAGGTTCGCCCGCTCTTGAGATCGACCTGAGGCTGGTAATGGAGCACCAGCTGATCAGCCTCGAGCGCCCGTCGCAGGCCTTGCTCGACGGACATGCGCATGGTGGCCTGCTCGGTCAGCTCGGGGGTGTAGAACTCGAAGGTCTGCCGCCCCCCGCTCTTGGCGCGATACATGGCCGCATCGGCCGCCCTGGCCAGATCGCCCGCGGTGCGGGCATCTTCCGGGAACATGCTGATGCCGATGCTGGTCGAGGTATGCACCTGGCCGGCATCCAGGGTCACCGCTTCGCTTACCGCCTGAATAATCTTCTCGGCAATCGTGGCGGCATTGTCGGCACACCCGATCTGCTCGAGCACCACGGTGAATTCGTCCCCACCCAGCCGGGCAACGATGTCCTCCTCGCGCACACTGCGCCGCAAACGCTGCGCGATCACCTTCAACAGTTGATCACCGGCTTCGTGGCCGAGGGTATCGTTGATCAGCTTGAAGCGATCGAGATCGAGGAACAGCAGCGCCACCTGCTGGTGGTTCCGGCGAGCATGTGCCAGCGACTGTTCGAGCTTGAGCTGAAACACGTGACGATTGGCCAGCCCCGTCAAAGCGTCCTGGTGCGCCAGTTCGATCAGTCGCTGTTCCGCCTGTTTGAGCGCGTGGATGTCGGTCATGATGGCGACGTAGTTGGTGATCACGCCGCGCTCGTCGCGCACCACGCTGATGTTTTCCAACACCGGATAGTCGTGCCCCGCCTTGTGCCGGTTCCACAACTCGCCCGTCCATTGCCCGCCGTCTTTCAGCGACTTCCACATGACACGATAGAACGCGTCGTCGTGACGCCCCGACCGATGCAGGCGAGGGTCTCGACCGATCACCTCGTGGGCGGCGAAGCCCGACATCGCCGAATAGGCCCGGTTGACCGCCACGATGCGGCGCTCGGCATCGGTGATCAGGATCGCATCCTCGGTATTGTCGAACACCGCAGCGGCCAGACGCATCTCGTTGGCCGCCGCCCTGCGCTTGCTGATGTCCCGCACGAAACCCTGCCAGTGCCCGTCCGGCAGCAAGCTGGCGCTCACCTCCACCGGACACGCCGCGCCGTCCGGCTGGCACAACATCCACTCGTCAACTCGGGTGCCGCCCTCCGACAACGACGTCTGCGATCTCGACCAGCGCTCGGCATCGCAGTGCCCGAACAGGGTCGCCACCGGGCGGCCGATCAAGTCGCGCTCCGACGCCCCCACCAAGGCCAGGCCGGCGTGATTGACCTCGATGCAGCGCCCCTGCTCGTCGGCAATGACGATGCCGTCAGGCGCAAACCGGAACAGCTGCCGATAGCGCTCCTCGCTGCGCACCAGCAAACGCGCCTGCTGTTCGTTAGCGGTCCGCAGCCGCGCCAGGATCACGCTCAACACGGCAATGGCCAACATCAACACGCTCACCGCGACCGCGTGCTCGCGAAGCAGGCGCACGGGGGCAAACGCGATGAACTGCGGCCCAATGCGGCTCACCACTTTCCACTCCAGACCCGGCGCCGACGAAGCATCATCCGTCGCCGCCGGGACCAGATACTTCAAGGTCGAGAACACGAACCAACCCTCGTCGTTCTGAATGAGCCCCTGCGCATCCACCGCCACGCGGCGCCACGCGAGGGGATAGGCATGGGCGAAGGTTTCCTCCCGACCGAACATGAAACCCCATTCACGCGCCTCATCCGGGTGACTCAGCCAGTAGCCATCGGGATTGAGCAGCATCGTTTCACCGAACGTCCCCGCCATCAGCTTGCGGAAATACGCCAGCATCGCCGAGGCCTTGTAGTTGATGACCAGCACACCGCGCCTCGCGCCGCGCTGGTCGAACAGGGGCATCGCCAACCGGATCATCGGCTTGAACGGCCGCTCGACGACACCGCGTTCCATATTCAGATCCAGCGGCGACACATAGACCTGCCCTGCACCCAGCGTGTTGGCGGCGCGAAAGTAGTAGCGGTCGGATTTGTCCTGCAGTGCCGCGCTGTCAACCGAGGCAGGTGCCACACCACGGTGATTGATGCGAATCTTCTCGCGGCCGCGCACGTCGAGGTAGCGAATCTGGTCGTACATCTGCGCAAAGCGCGCCAGATTGAGAAAGCTGCCGATCAGGCGCCGCTTCGCCGCCGCATCGCCGTTGGCCAGATAATCCTGCATCGCCCGCGCATTGGCGGTCCGGCGCAGATCGTTGACAGCCACGTCCAAGTCGCGCTGCATGGTCTCCACGGCCAGCGCGATACGCAGCGACTCTTCATTGACCAACTGCGCCCGTTCCAGCAGCAATCGCTGATGGAAAAGAGCCAGCAACACCCCCATGCTGACGATCGTGGCCACGAGAAAATAGATCCCGAACCGCCACGCCGCGGATTTTGGGGCAACCAGAGAGTTTGCTTCTTCGTTCATAAACGACCTCCGTCGTTATTCACCTTCGATGCATCTCTCTCTACTTTCACCATATGCCGCTTGCGTCAGCAGATATTGATGGAGATCACTTTTTTCCCCGGCTGACACACACCGTGCGGGCATGCCCAAAATGAAGCTGGCATGCCGCCTATACTGAACGCACTGCTCACTTCGACACGGCCACCCGACATGATCCGTCTCTACCAGTTCGCCCCCGCCTTCGGCCTGCCCAATGCCAGCCCCTTCTGCATGAAGGTGGAGACCTGGCTGCGCATGAGCGGCCTGCCCTTCGAACTCGACAACCGGGGGCTGCTGCCCAAGGCACCGAAAGGGAAAATGCCGTTCATCGACGACGACGGCGAGTTGATTGGCGACTCGGCCCTCATCCTGCGGCACCTTCAGCGCAAGCATGGCGTCAACCTCGATGCGCCCCTGGACGACGCACAACGCGCCGTCGCCACGGCCTTCGAGCGGCTGTTTTCCGAGCACCTCTACTGGGCCGCGATCTACACCCGCTGGATCGAACCGAAGGGTTTCGAGATGACCAAGCAGGCCTTCTTCGGCGCCATGGGCCAGCCGATGCGCAGCCTCGTGCCCATCCTCGCCCGGCGCGCCATGAAGAAGCAGCTATGGGGACACGGCATGGGCCGGCACACACCGGAACAGATCATGGCACTGGGCGCTGAAGACATCGATGCCGTCGCGGCCTATCTGGGCGACAAGCCCTTCTTCATGGGCGATGCCCCGTGCAGCATCGACGCGACGGTGTACGCCTTCCTCGCCAACGTGCTGTGGGTTCCGCTGGAATCGCCCCTCAAAGCGCAGGCCGACCGGCACGCCAATCTCGACGCCTACTGCCAACGCATGAAGGCGCGTTACTACGGGTAAAGGCGGCGCTCAGTCGGGCAAGTAGCGATAGTGGCCGCTCATGCGATAAGCGAACAGCACGTCTTCGAGCATCGGGCCACGGCCGATGTTGTGCACCACCAGCGGGCGACCGCTGCGTGAATCGCGGCGATCGACGACGATGCCGATGTGGGGGAGATTGCCCGGCAGCACCCAGGTGACGATGTCGCCAGGCTGGAAGTTTTCGGCATCGTCGGACACTCCGAGCGACCGCCCCTTGCGCGCAAAGAACACCCGCAGATTCGGCACGCGGCGATGGTCGATGTTCGTATCCGGCCGCGACAGCCCCCACAGCCTGGCAGACGGATAACGGTCGAAGTTGGCCTTCATGTCCGCATGCACGCGCTGTTGTAGATCGATACCCAGCGCGCGGTAACTGCGAATCACCACATCGGTGCACACGCCCTTGTCTGGCGGCACATCGCCGCCGGGGTAGGGGATCGAAAAATATCGTCCGTCGTAGTGCACCGCGTGGGTGGTGCGCTCGAGCGCGGCAGAGGCCAAGCGCTCGGCGGGCGCATCCGCCATGGCCAACGCGGCCGGGCACATCAGCATCAGCACCAGCGCTCGCTTCATCACATGATCTCGAAGTTGCGTCAGTTGGGCGTTCGGCGGTACGGCCGACGCGGCAATACCGGCGCCATCGCCCAGGGCACCCGACCTCGGGCAACACTGAAGGTTCTCACGAGATGCAGGCTTCCCGCTTGGCCATACCGTCGATCGTCCACGATGGCGACGTAGCCATGAAGCAGCGCCACAAGCAAAAAGCCCCGCCGAAGCGGGGCTTTGCCAAATGCTGGAAAGCTTCAGGCGCGATTGCGGCGTGCAGCCGCCAGACCGGCAAGACCAAGACCCAGCAGCGCCAGCGAGGCGGGCTCGGGCACATTGTTGCCGCCACCACCGAGCGACTCGACGAACGTGGCGATCGCCACCAGGTTGTTGTCGAAGCTCGGGCTCCAGGTCTGGGGCTGTTGCGTCCAGGCGTTGCTGTTGTTCCAGTCCACGTTGAATGCATCGACATTGGTGCTGTATGGCACCACGATGTCGCAGTCCTGACCACCGCCGATACATTGCAGGCCGTTGCCCAGATCAATCGGATCGACCAACGACGTGTTGAAGAAACTGATCAAGGCGTTGGCAGCCGCCTGAGCACCTGACGAATCGCCATCGAAAGTGAATGCGTTGGCGCCAATCACGGCATTGAACGAGCCTTCCTGCCAGGAAACATCGTAGAGGTTGCCATTGACATCCAGACCCGTCACACCGACAACATCGGTACCACTGAAGACGAGGCTGGGGACCGCCAGCGCGGTGGTCGAAGCAACAAGGCATGTCGCGGCAAGTCCGGCTTTTAACAAACGCATGATCAAACTCCAAATTCAGGTTGGGGCGCGCTCTGGGGTTGTTGTCGGAAGCCCAAAGCAACGATGCGGGAATAGAAAGCAAAAAGCGAGCCGCTAGATGTTTTGTATATTTTTCAATGTCTTATATTTTTTTCAAAGGAGAGGGGGGCGCGTAGTGTAAAAAGTGTCGACACGCCCGGCGCACAGTCCGTCGCTCGACCAAGGCGGAACCAACATCCATGACCTACACTCCAATTGTTGTCTCGACCGTCTGGCACTGCCCACACGGCGGTGCCCTCGA
>JBNKNO010000062.1:11332-18482 GCA_050293885.1 Rhodocyclaceae bacterium
TCAGGCGGAACCAACATCCATGACCTACACTCCAATTGTTGTCTCGACCGTCTGGCACTGCCCACACGGCGGTGCCCTCGATCAACAGGAGGAGCAACAATGACACTCACAGACCTTCCGCGCATGCTGATATCGGAGTCCGACGGCTGGCGCGACATCAAGAAAATGCACCCCAGCGTCGCCAAGATGCTGCTGGCGATCGTTCCACTCTCGCTGCTACCACCGCTGATGTATGCCTACGCCAACATGGCGGCGCCCGGCGCAGTCTTTCCGCGAATGGAGCCGGCGCTGGTGATGAGCGAAGCCTTTCTCATCGGCGGCATCTTCTTCATCGTCGAGATCGCCATGGTGTTCATGATGGCCGACATCATCCGCCAGATCGCCAATGCCGCATCGGTACAACCCGCCTTCGAACAGGCCTTCACGCTGGCAGCCATCGCTCCGGTGCCATTGTGGCTGACGTCGCTGATGCTGTTCGTGCCCAGCCTGTGGTTCAACGTGGCCATGCTGGCACTGGCCTGGGTCGGCACCGCCGCCCTCATCCGCCACGGGGTCAGAACCCTGCTGGAAGTGGACGACGGTGAGCTGGCGCACCACATCGCCAACCGCATCACCTTTGCCGGGGTGGCCGGCTGGGTGGCGCTGATGGTGATGATGGCGCTGGTCTCGAGCATGATCCTCGGTTGGCGATAGGGCGGGCTCGCAGTCATCAGCCAACCATAGCCGGCGCAATACCGGCGGCCCTGCCCGTGTCTGCACTCGCGGCAGACACGGATGGGGTCAATCTTGTTGACGCTTGCGCGCCTGGCAGCGTCGCTTCACCACAGGTAGTACATCACCACCCATGGCAACACGGCCCCCGCCGCGGCCAGCGCAAACACCGCCAACACCGCCGCGCGACGCCGCGGCGCTAGCTTGGCCGGCAACATGCGTGCCGCCAACCACAGCGACCACCCGCTGGCGGCGACCAACAGGGTGCCGCGAATGGCCAGCAGGTGGGGAATGATGATGCCCTCGGCCAACAGCAAGGTCACAGTCAGCGCCGACAGGCCGAGAAATACGCCCACACCGCCGAGCGGAATCAGGGCGTAGGCGAGCTGGCGATCGGTCACCGCTTGCACGGCGATGCGCGCGGCCACGCGCAGCCACGCCATGATCCAGCCGCCAATCACCAGCGCCGTCACCCCGATGTAGGCGAGAATCATGAGCCCGTCGAGCCAGGTGAACACGTCGCTGGCCTGCGGGTAGTGGGTGAGCACCCACCAGGGCGCATCGTCCCCCAGCAAGGTAAAGCTGTCGTGCTCGATCAGCCATTCGGCGACGGCCAGCTTGGCGCCCACGAACCAGGGGGAAGACGTCCATTGAAAGGCGCCGATGGCGGTACCGATCAGGCCGAAGACGAGCAGCCGGACCTCCCACACATTGGCGTCCTGCGCGCGCAGGCCCGCCACTTCGCTGCCGGGGGCACGCACTGCGAGCGCGATGGCGTCGCGATGGCCGCTGCAGCGGCCGCACATGTGACAGCCGGCGGCGCTTTCCATGCGGCGCAGGTCCACCAATGGCGCGCAGTTGATCGGCGCCTCGTGGCCTCGGCCGTGCGCTTCCCAAGCGGCACGGTCGGTACGGAAGTGCACCGGCGCAAGCCGTGCGAGCAGACCGAAGACGCCATTGACCGGGCACAGATGTCGGCACCACACCCGCTTCTCGCGGCCATACACCAGACCCACGGCGATCGCCGCCACGGTCGAACCACCCAGCACCAGCAGGACCGCCTTGGGGTACTGATAGACACTGACCAACTGCCCATAGACGGTGGTGCCGAGAAAGGCCACGAACGGCCAGCCGCCCCATTTGATCCAACGCGGCACCGGCAGCCCCAGGCCGACGCGGCTGATCTGCTCGGTGGCGAAACCTTCCGGACACAACACCCCACACCACACGCGCCCCATCAACATCATCGATACCAGCACGAAGGGCCACCAGATGCCCCAGAAGACGAACTGCGCGAACAGGGTGAGGTCGTCCCAGATATGGGCGGTGCGTTCGGGCAGCGGCAGGAAGGCCGGCACCGCGACGAGAAACAGATAGGCTGCCAGCACGACCCACTGGATGGCCACGATCACACGGCGGTAGCGGCGCATCCAGTCGCCCAGCAGCGCCAAGCGGCCGCGGGGTTGTTGTGCGCCGACGGGCATGAAGCGCAGCGTGTCGGCGGGCGTATTCATTAAGCGCCCGCGGGGACGGCGCGCGGGCTGCGCACGCGCCGCGTCAGCCCGATCACCAGCAGCCAGTAGCCGATCCACAACAGCGCGACCATCAGCGAGGGCTGCGAGCGATAGCCGGCGAAGGCGGCGGCAATGCCACCGAGCGTGCTGCCTTCACCGAGCAGCGCGGAGGTGTCCCACAGCGGTTCGACCAGCGGCGGCACCCAGCCCATGTTGATCAGGCGCTCGGCCCCCGACACCAGCAGCGCCGCAGCGAGCATGAACAGCACGATCTCGGTGATGCGGAAGAAAACGCGGCTGGGCAGGATGCGCGAGCCGCGCTGGATGAGCCAGGCGGTTGCCAGCGCGAGTACGAAGCCCAACCCGGCGCCGAGGAACATCTGCACCATCGCACCGCCGTTCTGCTCCAGCCCCAGGCCGTAGAGGAACAGCACCGTCTCGGCCCCTTCGCGGCCCACCGCGATGGCGGCCACCAGCGCGGCCGCGGTGCCCCCGGTCGCGGTCGCGGCCTGCGCCATGCCGTCTTCGAGCTCGCGCTTCATGTGGCGGCCGTGCTTGCGCATCCACAACACCATCTGGGTGATCAGAAACGCCGCCACGAAGACGATGCCGGCCTGGAAGGCCTCCAGCGCATCGCCGGCGAGCTGGCTTTGCACGCCCAGCATCACCACCGCCAACGCACCGGCGAGCGCCACCCCGCCGGCCACGCCCGCCCACAAGTGTCGGAGCGTGACGGCCACGCCGCCGCGATCGCGAATCCACGCGTACAGAATGCTGACGACGAGGATGGCTTCGACGCTTTCGCGCCAGACGATGAAGAGTGCGTTGCCCATGGCGGCGTTCCTGGAATGCAGTTTATTTGGCGATGAACCGGCCCTTGGCCGTGTCCTTGTGGAATTCACCAAAGAAGGGATAGGTGCCCGGCTTGAGAGGCGGATAGACGGTGGTGCGGGTCACGCCGGGGGCGAGCACCAACTCGCGGAAGGGGCTGGCGGTCTCGAACTCCTCCGGCCCGGCATTGCGGTTGGTGATCTTCAGGCGGAAACGCGTGTTGGCCGGCACCTCGATGAGTTCCGGCGTAAAGCGGCCATCCTCGGCGAGCAGCTCGAAGGTCGGCAACCCGGCATGGGCCGTCAGCGGGGCGGCCAAGGCCGTGAGCAGAAGAATGATTGCGTTGCGCGCGTGGGTCATGGTCATCCCGTCTCTTGAAGGCGAAAAACCCCGCCGGCAGATACCGGTCGGGGTGCGAAGAAGCAGTGGTCAGCGTCAGAAGGCATACAGCGCACGCACCGCGAAGGCATAGACGCTGTCCGCGTCCGGGTCCGCGCCGGGTCGATGAATGAACTGCAGGTCGGGCGTCAGCGAGACGTTTTCGTTCACGACGTAGCGGTAGTACAGCTCCGCCACCTGCTCGGCACCGCTGGCCCGATAGCCGTAGTCGGCGAGGCCGATCGAATCGCGACGGAAGTCCTTGGCCGAACGCAACCAGCCCCAGGCCAAACCGAGGCCATCGCCCTCGCGGCCCCAAGCCTCGCCGGCGACTTCACCGCCCAGGGTGAGTGCGCGATTGAAGGCGACCTTGCCGGTCAGGGTGTGGCCGTAACGACCGAACAGGGTCAGCGCGTCCGTCACCTGCTGGTCCACGCTCAGGCCGACGCCGATGTTCTTGTCGACCGAACCGTCGTAGCCCTCGTAGGCGCCGTTGTGCCAGGCGTACAGGCGGTAAGTGCCGTCCCGGCCGCCGCCGCGCCGACCGAGCTCGACCTGACCGATATAGAAGGGCTGGGTGAAGCTGCGCCCGAAAGTCGAGCCGTCGCCATTGCCATACACCGCCGCCGACACACCCCACGGCGAGGCTTCGCTGGCGGTGTTGACGTAGGCCACTCGCAGACCGGGGGTGAAGCCGTAGGCGTCGGCACCGATTGCGCCGCCTGAGTCGAGCATCGGGTTATGCACGAACACGTTGTTCATGAACTTCTCGACCTCGTTGTCGGCGATCCCGTTCTGGTCGAAGAACACGAACGGGTCCTGCTTGCCGATGGTCACCTGCAGGTTCTGCGTGACGTCCGCGCCGGACGCGCCCAACGGCGTGTCGAGCTGGTACCAGGCCTGGGCGATGACGGCATTGGTATTCTCCGACGGCACGTCGGCCTGCTGGAAGCTGGCGGTGTTGACGGTACCGGTGAAGGTCGGCGGCAGTTCGGTCGGGCCTTCGGCCTGACCGGCGCGCAGTTGCACGAAGAACTGGCCCGTCGAATTGCCCACCGTACCGCCCGGCAAGGTCACACCGAGGTCGCCACGCCAATTGACGCCGGTCTCGTCGTGGCGGTCGGCATTGACGCCTTGCACCACGCCCACGACCGCCGCTTCCACTTCGATGCCGTCGAGCGCCTTCGCCAGACGGGCCTGCGGCGCGGATTCGAGCGCCGTCACACGTGCATCCAGCGTGTCGTCTTGCTTCGCCGCCATCGGCGCCTTACCGGCCAGGCGGGCTTCGAGTTCGGCATTGCGTTTTTCGAGGGAATCGACGCGACTACTCAGTTTTTCCAACAGCTGCAGCAGCTTCTCCTGGCTCGGTGCCTCGGCATGGGCGCCGCCCACGCTCGCCATCAGCGCCAGCGCCAGCGCGGCGGGGCGGAATCGATCCATCACGCGCATTTTCAGTACCCGCCCTTCTTGCCGACGCCGACGAAGGTGAACTTGTATTCCACCGTGAAGGGCTTCCACCATGGCGCCACCCCGGTTTCGCGGTCGGTATGGCGGCCGAAGTGCGACTGCGCGTTGCAACCCGGCGGCTGGATGGTGAACTTGAGCGTGTACTTGCCCGGCCCCATGAGCTTGACGTTGTCACCGTAGTGCGGCCCATCGCTGGCCACCATCGCCATGGCATCGCCGCTGATCGTCTTGTCCGATCCGGCCTTGCTGACCTCGTACTTGATGCACATGTCCGGAATCCAGAAACCTTCCGGAAATCCGTTGGGGTTGTCGGCCACCGCGTGAATGTCGGCCTCCAGATGGACGTCGGACTCGGCCGCCGGACGCATCATGCCGGCGGGCGCCATCTCGACCGGTTGCAGATAGACCGCGGCAATCTCCATGCCGTTGCGCGTCTGCGGCTCGCCGATCGGGTATTCGAGGGCTTGCGCGGCAAGCGGGGCGGCGAGCAGCGCAGCAGTCAGGACGGAACGACGGAAAGACATGGGGGAGCACTCCTGAAAGGGTTGAATGTTTCGACGGAACAAATGATATCCGTAATACGAATTGTTCTCAATAGCATTTGAGAACTTTTTCCATTGCGCCGCCATTCACCCCTGACACACGCGTCCCACCCGACCGGTCAGCCACCGTCAACAACCGGCACCAGCACCGCTGGCCGCAATCCCCCGGTTCGACCGCCAGCCCATATAATCGACGCAAGACCCGAATCAGGAATGCCGAATGCAAGCCCTGTGGCAAACGCTGACCGACCGGCTGGCCGACTTCTCGCTCGTTGAAAGCGTGCTGATCGCCGCCAACCTCCTGCTGCTGGTGTTCTCGCGCCCGCTGCTCTCCTTGCTGAGCAGCAAGAGCGCCAGCGCCGAGAGCTTCCAGGGCAAGCTGCACATCTTCCGCGCCGCCAACATCCTCGTGCTGCTGCTGGTGCTCGGCTCGCTCATCCTGCCCATCGCCTCGCACTCGTGGATCACCCGCCTGCTGGCCGCGGTGCTGCTGGCCTTTCTCGGCTACCTCTGTGCCCATGTGGCCAACTACTTCATCAAACGCCGCTTCGGCCGCCAGCGTGAGGTCAATGGCCAGCAGGTCTGGTCGGAAACCTACAAGGTGCGCCTCATCAGCCTGCTCACCAGCGTGCTGCTGTTCGTCGTGGTGCTCATTGCCGAGGTGCGCATCCTCGGCTTCGACAGCCTGCTCGAAGCCGGCGGCGTCATCGGCTTCTTCGGCGTGGTGCTCGCGCTCACCCAGGGCGCGTGGGCGCCGGACATCATCAGCGGGCTGGTCATCCTCAACAGCCGTCTGGTCGAAGAAGGCGACGTCATCGAGCTCGACGACGCCACCGTGGCTACCGTGTTCAAGACCAAGATCTTTCACACCGAGCTGCTCAACCTGGCCAACAACCACCGCACCATGATCGGCAATGCCGCCTTGCGTGCCATGACCATCCACAACCTGTCGAAGTTCGCCTCCGCCAAGGGCCTGCGCGAAGCCATCGTGCTCAAGGTCGGCTACGACACCGACCGCGACACCATGCAAGCGTACGTCGACGCCACCTTCGCGGCGCTGGCCGAGGACAAGGACTGCGCCATCGAGGCCAACAGCGAAACCGAACTGCGCACCACCGACGCCGGCGACTTTGCGGTGGAATGGACGGTGTTCTACTACACCAAGGACATCCGCCGCGTGCTGCACACCCGCCAGCAGGTGCTCGGTGCGCTCATCGCCAGGGCGGGCGAACATGGCGTCAGCCTCGCCACCCCGGTGCTGTACTCGCAGGTATCGGGGTCGCCTGCCGCCGCCCTGCCGACGCCAACCACGAACACGCCCGTACGCGCGGACGCCTCTTCACCGGCATGAGCCGGCCACCTGACGCTCGCACGCGCCTCGACAAAAAAGACCGGCCCGTCGCGCCCGAAGCACAGAAAATCTACGTGTTCGGCTACGGCTCGCTGGTCGACCCGAGCTCGTTCAGCCGCACCGTGGGTCGCCGCGATTGGCTGGTCGAGGACTTCCCGCTGACCACCTTGCACGGCTACAAGCGGGTGTGGGATGTGGCCATGGACAACCGTCTCAGCCTGGCCGGCTACAAGCGCTACGCCTGCGCGGACAACCCCGGCCACTTTCCGCCGCTGCACGTGTGCTTCATCAACATCGCGCCGGATGCGGCCCACGAAGTCGTCGGTGCCATGACGGCGGTGAGCAAGGCGGAACTC
>JBNKNO010000063.1:0-8090 GCA_050293885.1 Rhodocyclaceae bacterium
GCGGTGTGATCGAGCACGCGAATCACGCCTTCGACGATGTCGTCCACGAAGGTGAAGTCGCGCTGCATCTTGCCGTGGTTGAACACGTCGATGGGGCGATCTTCGAGGATGGCCTTGGTGAACAGGAACAGCGCCATGTCCGGGCGGCCCCAGGGGCCATACACCGTGAAGAAGCGCAGGCCGGTAGTCGGCAGGCCGAACAGGTGACTATAGGTGTGGGCCATCAGTTCGTTGGCCTTTTTGGTGGCCGCGTACATGCTGATGGGGTGATCGACCGAATCGTGCTCGGAGAACGGCATCCTGGTGTTGCCGCCATATACGCTGGAGCTGCTGGCGTAGGCGAGGTGCGCCACCTTGTTGTGGCGGCAGCCTTCGAGAATGTTCATGAAGCCGACGATGTTGCTGTCGATGTAGGCATGCGGGTTTTCGAGCGAGTAGCGCACACCGGCCTGGGCGGCCAGGTGGATGACCTTGTCGAACTTCTCCTCGGCAAAGAGCTTTTCCATGCCGGGCCGGTCGGCCACGTCCATTTTCACGAAGCGAAAACCGGGGTGTGGTTCGATGCGGGCGAGCCGGTCGCGCTTGAGCTGGGGGTCGTAGTAGTCATTGAGGTTGTCGAGCCCGACTACTTCGTCGCCACGTGCCAACAGCCGTTCCGAGGTGTGCATGCCAATGAAGCCGGCGGCACCGGTAACCAACACCTTCATCGTCGATTTCCTGATGGATTCAAAGGCGTTATTGTCGCATATTGCGCGAGGACAGCGGCCTGCGATTGTCACGCCACAGGACGGGTCCGCGCCGCTCAAGTCGTATAATCGCGCTTTCGCTCACGATGGCCCTGCCTTGCTCAATCGCCCTGTCTACACCGCACTCTGGTTTCTTTCCATTCCGATGGTCGTCCTGCGCCTGTGGTGGAAGGGGCGCCGACAGCCGGGCTATCGGGCGCATCTGCAAGAGCGCTTTGGCCGCTATGCGTTGCGGCTGGAACAGCCGTGTCTGTGGATTCACGCGGTATCGGTCGGTGAAACGCGTGCGGCACAGCCGCTGATCAGGGCGTTGCGGGCGCACTACCCCACCACAGACATCGTGCTGACGCACATGACGCCGACCGGTCGTGCCACCGCGGGCGAGTTGTATTCGGCAACCGATCCACACATTCACTCGGTGTACCTCCCCTACGATCTGCCCCGACTGCAACGCCGGTTTCTGGCGCACTTCCGGCCGATAGTCGGGGTGGTCATGGAGACCGAGGTGTGGCCCAATCTGGTTGCCCAATGCAAGGGGCGAGACTGCCCCCTGCTGCTGGTCAACGGGCGCCTGTCGGCGCGCTCCTTCGAGCGCTATCGGTCGATCGGCACCTTGGCGCGTGAGACCTTCGGCAACATCTCGCTGATTGCCGCCCAAACGGATGCCGACGCCGAGCGCTTTCGCGCACTGGGGGCGAACGACGTCCACGTCACCGGCAACATCAAGTTCGACAATCATCCCGAGGCGGCGCTCGTGGCGCTGGGTGAAGCCTTCCGGACGGAGGCCGGCCACCGCAAGATCGTCCTGGCCGCCAGCACGCGAGACGGCGAGGAAGTCGACATCCTCAACGCAGCCGCGCCTCTGATTGCCGACGGCACGCTGCTGGTGATCGTGCCGCGCCATCCGCAACGCTTCGACGAGGTCGCCCGGCTGGTGTCCACGCAAGGCTACCAACTCGGGCGACGCAGCCAGTCTCGTGGCCCGGAGCCCGCCGATCAGGTGTGGCTGGGCGATTCCATGGGCGAGATGACGGCTTACTACGCGCTTGCCGACGTGGTGCTCATGGGCGGCACCTGGCGGCCGCTCGGCGGGCAGAACTTCATCGAGTGCTGCGCCGTGGGCACGCCGGTGCTGCTCGGCCCAAGCACCTTCAACTTTGCCGAAGCCGCAGCCAAGGCGCTCGAGGCGGGCGCGGCGGAACGTTGCGCGGACGTCACAAGCGCGATCGAAACAGCACGCCGCCTGGTGCACGACGATGCGGCACTGCGACGCATGTCCACGGCAGGAAAATCCTTCGCGCAAGCGCACGGCGGCGCCACCGAGCGCACGCTGGCGCTCATCGCGCCGTTCGCTCGCGGATCCGACTCGCGGTAGCACGCAAAAAAGCCGGCTTGTCGCCGGCTTTTTCAACATCGTTCGTCGCGGCGCTTATTCGTTCAGCAGCGCGTTGAGTTGGGCCACATCCTCTTCACTCAGCGAGCCGACCGCGGCCTTGAGGCGCAGTTGCGCAATCAAGGTGTCGTAGCGCGCCTTGGCCAACTGCTGCTCGGCATCGGCCAACTGGCTTTGCGCGTTGAGCACGTCGATGTTGATGCGCACGCCGACCTCGTAGCCCAGCCGGTTGGCTTCGAGCGCCGATTGGGATGACACGCGCGCCGCCTCCAACGCCCGAACCTGCGCCAGACCGCTGGTCACGCCCAGGTAGGATTGACGGGCGGACAAGGCCGCGCTGCGGCGCGCGTCGTCCAGATCAGCCTGCGCCTTGGTCAGCAGCGCCGCGGCTTCGCGTGTGCGCGACGACACCACGCCACCTTGATAGATCGGCACATTCAATTCCAGCCCGATGGAGCGGCTGGTAACTTCCGAACGCACATCGCCAAAGCTCGTTGCCCCCGCGTTTGACTGCGCATAGCGCGCCACCACATCGACCGTCGGCAGGTGGCCGGCGCGATTGCGAGAGACTTCGCGCTCGGCGATGTCCGACACGATCTGCTGAATCTGCACACCGAAACTTTGCTGCTCGGCCGCCTGCACCCATTGGCCGATATCGTCCGGCGCCGGGTTCTCCAGGCTGGCGCCTTCACGCAGCCCCTGAACCCCTTCCGGCGCTTCGCCGATGATCTGCGCGAGTGTCTGGCGCGCCACTTCTAGCGTGTTCTCGGCGGCGATGACCTGCGCCGAAGCCAGGTCGAAACGGGATTTCGCCTCATGCACATCGGTCACGGTCACCGTGCCGACTTCGAAGCTCTTCTTCGACAGTTCGAGCTGCTGGGCCGCGGCCTCGCGCAAGGAGCGCAAGGAGGTGAGCGCGTCCTGCGCGTTGAGCACGCCGAAATACGCGTCAGCCACCCGCAGGATCAGATCCTGCCGAGCCAGCTGGAATTGTGCCTCGGCCAGTGCGGTCTGCAACTCGCCCTGACGATACTGCACCCAGTTGCCCCAATTGAACACCGGCTGGCGCAGCTCGGCGCCGATGGTGTTGGAATTGAAGTTGCGATCGACGCTGTTGTAGGTGTTCTGGTTCCAGGTGGAGGTCGCCGAGGCGCCGATACCCGGCAACAAACCGGCCCGCCCCTGCACGACTTTTTCCTGCCCGGCCTCGCGCTCGGCCTTGGCGGCCATGAAACGCGCATCGTGGCTCAAGGCATCGCGGTAGACCGACATCAGGTCTGCGCCCCAGGCCGAGGCCGAAAGCGAGAACAGACCGACAAGAACAAGACTCACGCTACGCTTCATCAAGCACTCCGTTGGCTGGTTCAATACTGCGCCATGCGCGGATCGATCTGAGCCGCCCATCCGGCCACGCCGCCGGCCAGATTGATCACGTTCGAAAAACCACGCTGTTCGAGGAACATCACCACCTGCATGCTACGGCCACCGTGGTGACAAATCACCACGGTTTCAGCATCGGCATCGAGCTCGTCCACGCGCGCCGGCACCGACGCCATGGGCATCAACACCGAGCCGTCGATGTGGCAGGTTTCAAATTCCCACGGTTCGCGCACGTCGAGCAGCACAGGCGCACTGGCGCCGGCGTCATCGAGTCGCTGCTTGAGTTGTTCCGGGCGCCATTGCTGCATGTTCAGGTCTCAGAAACGGAACGAATCGACGCGTTTGGCATTCTTGAGCGGCGGCACAACGTTCTCGAACAGATCAACCGTCTCGAACTTGCCTTCACCCAGGTTGGTCACCAGGCGCGCCACCATCAAGGGGGCTTCGCCGACGAAGGCGATCAGACGGCCGCCCACGTTGAGCTGATCCTTGAACGCCTGCGGCAGCATCGGCATGCCGGCGGAAACCACGATCACGTCGTACGGGCCGCGCTCGGGCCAGCCTTCGGCGCCGTCGCCTTCTTCGACGATCACATTTTCAATGCCGGCGTTCTTGAGGTTGTTTGCCGCCAGCGCGGCCAACTCGGGCTCGATCTCGAGACTGCGTACCCAGTCTGCGCGCGACGCCAGCAGCGCGGCGAAGTAACCGGAGCCGGCGCCGATTTCGAGCACCGAATCCGTCTTTTTCACTTGTGCGGCCTGGAGGATTTTTCCCTCGATCACCGGCGAGAGCATGATCTGACCGCAGCCGATGGGAATTTCCGCTTCGGAAAAAGCCAGCGACCGGAACTGCTCGGGCACGAACTCTTCGCGCTTGACGGTCATCATCGACTCAAGCACGTCGTGATCCAGCACCTCCCACGGACGAACCTGCTGCTCGACCATATTGAAACGCGCGCGTTCAAAATCCATCATCGACTCCTGTACGAATATTAGCACGCACTAATATTTAGTGACGGGCGAAAACTTCATTATTCTAGCGCAGATGCTGCACTGCCGCGCATGCTCGATGCGCCCGCGTCGTCGGGCCGGACGCGATACCAGGCCGCGTACAGCGCGGGCAGGAAAATCAGCGTCAGCAGGGTCGCCACGGCAAGCCCGCCCATGATCGCCACCGCCATGGGGCCGAAAAAGGCGCTCCGCGTGAGCGGGATCATGGCCAGGATCGCGGCCGCCGCCGTCAGCATGATCGGCCGGAAGCGCCGCACCGTCGATTCGACCACGGCCTCCCAAGGGGTATGTCCATCGGCGATGTCCTGTCGGATCTGATCGACCAGAATCACCGAATTGCGCATGATCATGCCCGACAGTGCGATCGTCCCGAGCATGGCGACAAAGCCGAACGGCTTGTCGAACAACAGCAACGCAACGGCCACGCCGATGATGCCCAGCGGCGCGGTGAGCACCACCATCGCCACGCGCGAAAAACTCTGCAACTGAATCATCAGCACCGACAGCACCACCACCAGAAACAAGGGCATGCCGGCGGCCACCGAGGCGCCGCCCTTGGCGCTCTCTTCAACCGATCCACCAATTGCCAGCCGATAGCCGAGCGGCAACGCCGCTTCGATGGTGTTGATCTGCGCAGCCAACTGGCCGACCACCACCGCCGGCTGCGTGCCGTCGTACAGCGATGCCTGCACCGTCACCGTCGGCACCCGGTCGCGCCGCCAGATCACGCCCTCTTCAAAGCCGTATTCGGGCGTCACCACCTGCCCGAGCGGCACGCTCTGTCCGCCGGTCACGGGGATGGCCAGATCGGTCAGCAAGGACAGATAGGTGCGTTCCGCCGGCGCGCCCCGCAAACGCACCTCGATGGTCTCCGTGCCCTCGCGGAACTCGGTCATCTGCATGCCATGCAGCGAAGTATCGAGGAAGTTGGCGATCTGCGTGGATGACAGCCCGAGCAGGCGGGCCTTGTCCTGATCGACATGCAACCTCACCACCTTCGAGGCTTCATCCCAATTCAGATGCACGTTGGACAAGTGCGTGTTGCCGCGCATGACCTCCGCAACCTGCCGGGCGACGACACGCAACTTGCCGTTGTCGGGTCCGCTGACCCGATATCTCACCGGAAAACCGACCGGCGGGCCGTTCTCCAGCCGCTTGACCACCGCCAGCACGCCATCGGGCCGCCCGGCGAAATGCGCGATCAGGCGCGTCCGCAAGGCTTCGCGCGCCGCCGTGCCATCGGTCAGAATGACGAACTGGGCAAAGTTGGTCTGGCTCAGCTTCTGGTCGATCGGCAGATAGAAACGCGGGGTGCCGGCGCCGAGGTAGGCCACATAGTTTTCAATTCCATCCGCGGATTCGAGAAACGTTTCCAGCGCACGCACCTCACGCTCGGTGGCTTGATGCGAAGCGCCTTCCGCGAGTTCCAGATCGACCAGCAACTCGGGCCGGGTGGAATCCGGAAAGAACTGCTGCGGCACCGCGCGGAACATCACGATCGACCCCCCGAAGATCACCAACGTGGCCGCGATCACCCACCAGCGATGGCGCACGCAGGCTTCGACCACTGCGCGAAAGCGACGGTAGAACGGCGTGTAATAAATGGCGTGTTCGTCGTGATGTGCCGGTGAAGACGTGCGCCGCTGCGCCAACCACCGCCCGCCAGCGGGCCAGAGGCGACCGGCGAGGCGCGCCATCACCCCCGGCCCGGCCTTCGCTTTGCGGAAATCCGGCAGCAGGTAGTAACCGAGATAGGGCACGAACAGCACCGCCGCCACCCACGACACCAGCAGCGCAATGACCGTCACCTGAAAGATCGAGCGGGTGTATTCGCCGGTGCTGGAGGCGGCCGTGGCGATCGGCAGAAAACCGGCGGCGGTCACCAGCGTGCCGGAGAGCATCGGCTTGGCGGTCGAGGTGAAGGCAAAGCTCGCCGCCTTGACGCGATCCCAGCCCTGCTCCATCTTGGTCGCCATCATCTCGACGGCGATGATGGCATCGTCAACCAGCAGGCCGAGCGCGAGGATGAGTGTGCCGAGCGAGATCTTGTGCAGACCGATGCCGAAGCGATTCATGAACAGGAAGGTAATCGCCAGCACCACCGGAATGGAGATCGCCACCACCAGGCCGGTACGCAGTCCGAGACTGAGCAGGCTCACCGCCAATACGATGATCACCGCTTCGGTCAGCGCGCGCACGAACTCATTGACCGAGCGCTGCACCGCACGTGGCTGATCGGCTACGCGAGCGAAGGTCACCCCCAGGGGCAACTGCGTTTCGATGCGGCTGACCGCCGCATCCAGATGCCGCCCCAGCGCGATGATGTCGCCACCGGCACGCATCGACACGCCGACGCCCAGGGCCTCGTGACCCATGAAGCGCATGCGATCCGACGGTGGATCTTCATATCCCCGCCACACCCTGGCCACGTCCCCAAGCCGGAAGCTTCTGCCGCCGGCGCGGATGAACGTATTGCGCAGCGCGTCGATGTCGGCAAAGGCGCCGTCCGGGCGCAGGCGAATACGTTCGTCGTCGGTTTCGAAGAATCCGGCCGCGGCCTGCGCATTTTGTTGCGCGAGCGCGCCGGCCACGTCACTCAGCCCTAGCCCGAAGGTTGCCAACTTGGTGTTGGAGAGCTCGATGAACACGCGCTCTTCCTGCGCACCGATGAAATCCACCTTGGCCACATCTGGCACCCGCAGCAGCTCGGCGCGCACCGCCTCACCGTATTTCTTCAGCTCGGCATAGCTCAAGCCGTCACCGGCAAGCGCAAAGATGTTGCCGAACACATCGCCGAATTCATCGTTGAAGAACGGGCCGATCACCCCTTGCGGCAAGGTGTAGCGCACGTCGCCGATCTTCTTGCGCACCTCGTACCAGATGCCGGCCATTTCATCCGCAGGTGTCGAATCCTTGACCTCGAAGAAGATCATGGCCTCACCCGGCTTCGAGTAGCTGCGGATCTTCGAGGTCTGGGGGATCTCCTGCAGTTTCTCTTCGATCTTGTCGGTGACCTGATCGGCCATCTCCTGCGCCGTCGCACCTGGCCACAGCGCCCGCACGAGCATGGTCTTGAAGGTGAAGGGCGGGTCCTCCGACTGCCCGAGCCCCGTGTAAGACAGCATGCCTACCAAGGTCAGCATGATGAGGAAGAAGGCCACCAGCGATGGATGGCGTATCCCCCATGCTGAGAGGTTGAAGTTGCTCATCGGCTGGCGTCCAGTTCCACCGGGGCCGACGCTGGCACCGCCCGCACCGCTTGGCCCGGCTGCAGCAGATGCACTCCCGCCACCACCACCTGCATGCCGGGCGTCACGCCCGCGCTCACCACCGCGCCGGCTTCATCGAAGCGCGAGACGGTGACCGGCACCGGGGCGACACTGCCGCCGGCCGGATCGAACACCCACACCACGGGCTTGCCGTCACGCTCGCCCACCGCACGCGAGGGCAGGCGCACCCCGGCCACCGCCCCCGCGTCGAACACCGCCGTGGCCGTCGCCCCCAGCGGCAGGCGCGCGGGCGCCGCATCGACCTTGACGCGAACCGCGTAGGTGCGCGTGA
>JBNKNO010000063.1:8190-9589 GCA_050293885.1 Rhodocyclaceae bacterium
CGCCGTGGCCGTCGCCCCCAGCGGCAGGCGCGCGGGCGCCGCATCGACCTTGACGCGAACCGCGTAGGTGCGCGTGATCCGGTCGGCCGAGGGGGCCACCTCGCGCACCTCGCCGACCAGCACGTCCTTGTCGTCAGACCACAATTTCACCCGAGCGCGGGTGCCCGGCGCGGTGACCCCCTGCATGCCTTCGGGCACGTTGATGCGCACTTCGCGCGCGCCATCGCGGGCGATGGTCACCACCGCCATGCCGGCCGCGAGCACCTGCCCGACATCGGCATTCACCGCCGTGACCACACCATCGGCATCTGCACTGAGGGCAGTGTAGTCCTGCTGATTTTCGGCCAATTCCTGCTGCGCACGCGCCTGACGCAAACGTGCGCGCGCAGCCTCGGTTGCCGTACGCTGCGAATCCACTTTCGAATCGCTGATGAATTCCTGCTGGCGCAAGGTCGTCACCCGTTCCAGCTCGGCCTGCGCCAAGGCCAGGTCCGAGCGTGCCGCCGCCACCTGAGCGCGCATCGCCGCCACGTTCAACCCCATATCGGCGCCATCGAGCCGCGCCAGCATCTGACCGCGTGTGACGCGATCGCCCACATCGACCCGACGCTCGACCAGCTTGCCGCCCACACGAAAACCCAACGCGGAGGCATGGCGCGGCACCACCTCGCCGGTAAACACACGCAGCTGTTCGCCCGCGCCCTCGGCCACGGTGTGCACCAGCACGGCCGCTGGCGCGGTCGCTTGCGGCGCCTCGTCGGAACAGCCGACCAGCAATACCGCAAGCACGATCAATACCGCTGTTCTTGTCATCAGAAAGACTCCTCGCCCTTCACCACCAAGCCATTGATGAGCAGATCGAAATATTCGTTCAGATAGTCTTGCGCCTTCATGTCAGGCACCTGACAACACACCGCGAACGAGTGCCGCCACAGCGCCAGATGCAGCATGGGCGCCATGACGATGTGGGTGATCAGCGTGGTATCGACGGGCCTGAACACGCCCGAGCGCACACCGCGCTCGATGATTTCACTCAGCAGCGCGCGCCCCGGCTGAAGCACTTCAGTCAGATAGAAATCCGCCACGTCGGGAAAATTCTGCGCTTCCGACATCATCAGCTTGGGAATGCCGCCATAGGGCGTGTCGCCCAGCATCGACCACCAGCCATGGATGTAGGATCGCAAGGCCTCGACCGGATCGTCCGCATGCGCGGCCAGCAACTGACGGCCCTCTTCGAGCACCGGCAGAATGCCCTCGCGGATGACCGCAATGAACAAGGCTTCCTTGCTGTCGAAGTACAGGTACAGCGTGCCTTTCGAAACGCCCGCCCGTGCCGCCACCTCGTCCAGACGCGTCGCGGCAAAACCCTTCTCCACGAACAAGGAGAGCGCCGCGGCCG
>JBNKNO010000063.1:9688-12538 GCA_050293885.1 Rhodocyclaceae bacterium
TCAGTTCCTGCGGGCGGGCCTCCTTGCGTCGGCGACGCGGCGTGGCCGGCTTGCTCGACTCACTCACAGCCAGCCCCCCGCACACGATTTGCAACCCGAACGGCATCCGCCACCGCCCCCGACACCCACCGAAACTATCGAAAAATTCACCGCATTCATGAGTGCACTCATTTAATGACCGACTAGTCAGTCATTTTAGATGAGCCGTTCGGGAATGCAACTCGCTTTTGTTTCAAAAATGAAACCGCCTGACTGCAAACGCAGACCAGGCGGTCATGGAAGACCGGGGCAACGACACCGCCCGCGGGAGAAATGGGCGTTGCGGCGCCGTGTCGCCGTGGACCGACGCCCTCGCGGCGCACGCCTCCACGACAAGGGAACACCTGCCGCCATGGACATCAGTACGGCCGCGGCCCCTCCCCCACCTGGTGCCGATCCGCCAGCATGGGCAGATTGTCGTGTGCACGCGCCCACCGGCCCACCTCCTTCCAGTTGCGCGTGTCGACGAGGATGACGGCGTCCCGGCCATGAATCCAGATCTGCCGGCCATCGACCCCATTGGCCACCGACCACACCGCGCCCGGCGGCAAGGCTACGCTCCCGAGGCGAATCCGCCTGTCGCGGGCCGAGTAGCCCTCCAGGCGCTGCCCGTCCGCAGACACCTTGTACACGACACGGCCATTCGCGACATCAGCCAACACGTCGGACGTCGGCACGCCTTGACCGCACGCCGACAGCGCAAGCGCGAGGCTCGATGCCACGCAAATCCTCGTGAATCCGTTCATGACCTGCTCCTTGACAGTTGTCGACCATGGACCAGACAATACCGGACACTTTAAAACACCATCAGCGACAATTGAGCAGATAACAAGCGACGCTGTATCGGTCCTTCGACCGGTACGCCGCGCATCACGCGAAAACATGCAAGGAGCGCTCCCATGCTGCAACTGAGCATCGACCCCGACCAACCCACCCCACTGGTCGAACAGATTGTCCAGGCGGTGCGCAGCCAGGTGGACGACGCCATCCTGCGACCCGGCATGCGCCTGCCGCCCATTCGCAAGCTGGCGCAGGTGCAGCAGGTCAGTCGATTCACGGTGGTCGAAGCCTACGACCGGCTGGTCGCACTCGGCTACCTTCAGTCGCGTCGGGGCTCGGGGTTCTACGTCGCGCCGCAGCGCGCACCGGCCACGCGCACACCGCGCCCCGCCATGACCGACCGTGCCGTCGACGTCGCGTGGCTGATGCGACAGGCGCTGGACGACTCGCCCGACATGCTCAAGGCCAGTGCCGGCTGGCTACCGCCCCAGTGGCTGGATCAGGAAGGTCTGCGCCGACATCTGCGTGCCTTGGGCCGTCGTGCCGATGCGCGCGTGGCCAGCTACGGCACCGCCTTGGGCTATCTCCCCTTGCGCCAGCAATTGCAGGTGCGTCTGGCCGAATTCGGCATCGGCGCCCCGCCGGAGCAGATCATGCTGACCAACGGCGCCACGCAAGCACTCGACATTGCCGCGCGCCACCTCCTCAAGCCCGGCGACACCGTATTTGTCGACGACCCGGGCTATTACAACTTCTTCGGCAATCTGCGCCTGCTGGGCGCCAAGCTGGTCGGCGTGCCGCGCGGCATCGACGGGCCGGACATCGAGGCACTCGAGGCGCTGCTGGCCGTGCACCGGCCGAAGGTGTTCTTCACCCACTCGGTGCTGCACAACCCCACGGGCGCCAACCTGTCACCAGCCGCGGCCTTCCGCGTGCTGCAACTGGCCAACAAGCACGACTTCCTGGTGATCGAAGACGACACCTATGCCGACATGCACCCGCACGCCACCACGCGGCTGGCCAATCTCGACCAGCTCGAGCGGGTGATTTACGTCGGCAGTTTCAGCAAGACCCTGTCGGGCAGCGTGCGTGTCGGCTTCGTCGCCGCCCGCCCCGATCTGATTTCCGAATTCACCGACGTCAAGGCGCTAACCGCCATCACCAGCTCCGAAATGAGCGAGCAACTGGTCTATCAGATGCTCACCGACGGCCACTACCGCAAATACACCGAGCGCCTGCAGGGACGGCTTGAGCAGGCCAGGGCAAGCGCACATCGTCTGCTCGAACGCCTGGGCATGGAGGTCTTTCTCGAACCCAAGGGCGGGCTGTTCCTGTGGGGGCGCATCGCGTCCATCGAAGACACGGCGCCGCTGGCGTCGCGGGCCGCCCAATCGAAGATCATGTTGGCGCCGGGCAAGGTGTTCCGCCCGCAAATGCAGGCCAGCCCCTGGCTGCGTTTCAACGTGGCGTTTACCGGCGACCCCAGGCTCGAACGCTTTCTTGCCGGGGAACTCGCCCGGGGTTAACGAGAAAGCGGCCCGCAGGCCGCTTCTTCGCGCCGGAGTCGATCAGCGCGATGCCTTGATCAGGCGCTTGTTCCCCGGTTGCACCGGCCGGGCGTTCTGCGGATAGAGCCGCGAGAAGATGGCGATCTGCTCGGCCGAGAGCTGAATCGGCTGCTTCATCACCATCCACAGCACATCCTCGCTGCACGGCGGGGTCGTGAGCGAGCCCATGTAGGTGTAGTAGGACGGGTCTTGCGGCAGCAGGTTGGTCGGGTCGACCGAGGCTTCCGGCGCGTAATCGTGCTGCTGCTCCAGCGGCAGATTGTTCCACAGCGTCTGCACAAGATCGTGCGGCTGACCGCGCTCGATGAGCACCGCCACCACGGCAAGCCGACCGTCCAGATCCCTGTGAACCAGATGCGCCACCATGTCGAAACCGCGACCATTAACGCGCTCCTCGGAAGGCCGGTGAAAGTGGAATTGCACCAGATCGAAGGTGCGCCCCATCACCTTCATGCGTGAGCCG
>JBNKNO010000063.1:12636-18233 GCA_050293885.1 Rhodocyclaceae bacterium
AACGCGCTCCTCGGAAGGCCGGTGAAAGTGGAATTGCACCAGATCGAAGGTGCGCCCCATCACCTTCATGCGTGAGCCGGGGCCGACGCTGATCTTGACCGTGTGACCGTTGTTGATGATGCGGAAATACGAGGGCACGTAGTCGAACATGATCGGCTCCAGGTCCACCCCGATGCCGTCACGAATATCGATCGGAGACTGACGCTTACCGCTATCGCATGTCTTCCAGGCGGGGTTGATCTTGCCCCAGTTGGCCGGCCCCTCGGCACCTTCGTAGGCCCAGTGAATCTCCTTGTGCGCCATCGCGTTGTCGTGCGCGTCGGCCGCATGCGACTCTTCCTTCATGGCCACTTTCACCACTTTCGGCTTCGCTTTGGGTCGGCGTTTGTGGACCACCTGCGGCTTGGGCACGGGCTTGGGCGCAGGGGCCGCGGCATGCGTTGGCGCCTTGAGTGGTCTGGCCGCCGTCACCGGCGCCTCGGGCGGCGGGGCGGCGTGTTCGGGCGCAGGCGCCGGGCGTGCCGGCAAGGCAAGCTGCGGCCGTGCCGGCAGATTGATGGTGCCTTCGGTGACCGTCTTGTGAGTCGGCGCATCCGCACCATGCGCATCGGTCTTGGCCGGCGCGGCATGTGCGTCGGGTTTTGCCGGCGCTGCGTGCGTGTCGGCCTTCGGCGTTGCCCCATGCGCGTCGGCAGGCGCCGCGTGCCCGGTATCTGCCGTGCGCAGGGGCTGCGCATGGGTCTCGGGCGCATCGTTCATGTCGGCGTGCCGCACCGTCGCATCGCCCTTGGTCTGCGCCGCCTTGCGGCCAGCTTCGGCCGCCACTTTCGCTAGATCACTCACCGTCGGTGGTTTGCACACCTCGCGCCACAGGCTTTCGTCGACGCTGCGCGGATTGACCTCGATGGGACGCTGCTCGACCACGCGCTCTTCGCGAATCACACGGCTCGAAGCATCGAGATAGACACGCTTGACCGTGGCAAAACTGCGCTGGCGGCAGTCGTAGCGATTGAGCGCCTTGACGGTGGTATAGCCGGCCTCGCGCGCGTCGGTCAGCGAGAGCACGATGCGCCCCCAAGCCACTTTGGTGCCGGGATCGGACTGCAGCACGCTGTCACGATCGATCTCGATACGCCGCGTACGGTCCTTGACGATCATGGCCCAATCGGCCGCCATCGCGGGCCAAGCCACGCAGCAGGCAAGCAGAGTCATTAGATAACGGTGTTTCATTTCAGTCTCCGGATGCCGGATCCTTTGATTCACTGAGATAATTCCTGTTTCGGCACCCATGGCGAATTCTTGAACTGGAGCCCCCCGTGACATCGTGCATTCCCAACGTATTGAGCATTGCCGGCATCGACCCCTCCGGCGGCGCCGGCCTGCTGGCAGACATCAAGACATTCAGCGCGCTGGGCGCCTACGGCTGCGGGGTGGTCGCCGCGCTGACGGCGCAGAACACCCAGGCGGTCGCGGGCGTGCATGTACCGCCGGTGGATTTTCTTCGCCAGCAACTGGACACCCTGTTCGCCGACGTGACGCTGCATGCAGTCAAGATCGGCATGCTCGGCGCCGCCGACATCGTGGCCACCGTGGCCGACACCCTCGCCCGCGAGGCGCCGCCCAACGTGGTGCTCGATCCGGTCATGGTCGCCAAGAGCGGCGATCATCTGCTGGCAAAGTCCGCCGTCGCCATGCTGCGCGAGGCGCTGTTTCCGACCGTGCTGATGATCACGCCCAACCTGCCCGAGGCCGGCGTACTGCTTGAGCAACGCGCCCCCGAGACGGTGAAGGAGATGTATCGCGCCGCCGAGCGCCTGCGCGAGATGCTGCCGCAATCGAGCGAACGCTGGGTGCTGCTCAAGGGCGGGCACCTGCCTGGCGGCGAACTGACCGACCTGCTGTTCGACGGCGACCGCATGATCGAGATGCACGGGCAGCGCATCGACACGCCCAACACCCACGGCACCGGCTGCGCGCTGTCGTCGGCCGTCGCCGCCCTGCTCCCCCAGCGCACGGGGCAGATGCATCCGGTTGAAGCGGCGGTGCGCGACGCCCGCCAGTGGCTGGCAGGCGCCATTGCCGCCTCGGGACAACTCGACGTGGGCCATGGCCACGGCCCGGTGCATCACTTTCACGCCCTGTGGGGCAGGCGGTAGCGCGGGTTCAACCCGGCGTGATGGGCCGGCGCTAGGCGCGAAAGGCGACTTCCGCCCCCGTGTCGGGGTCGGTATGCGTCACCGTGGTGGTGCGAAAGCGCAGATCGACCAGCGCACGGCAGTAGTGATCGCCGTTGTGCCAACCCAGATCCACACTCGAATCGATTGAATAGCGCAACTCGAACTCGCCCGCGAAGGCCGGGTGATGGGTGCGCAGGCGCATCAGTGCCAGCAAGCGCTGCACCACCGGCTGCGCCACCGCGATGTTGGCGGCATCGAGCGAGTAGTAGTGGCGATTGATGTCGCGCAGCTCGCCGGTTGTCTGCATCAGCGCTTCGTCGTTTTCGCCGGCCAGCAAGCCCACGTAATAAACCTGCGGAATACCCGGCGCGAACAACTGGATGGCGCGCGCGGCAATGTAGGCGTCGTCGTCGCGCTTGAGTGCATCGTAGAAGGTGCAGGTGAGCTGGTAGATGGCGCCGACGCTGTGCACGTTGGCGGCCGAGCCGCGCAGGATAGGGTCGCCGCTGCGTTCCGACACGTTGTCGATGAGCGCCTCGATGGCTGCCGGCGGCAAAATGCCCTCCACGTCGGGAATGCAGATGCCGTCGTGGGTATCGAGCACGGTCACCATCTGGTGCGGACACATGCGCAGCCAGGCCTTGAGATATTTGCTGTCGGCATCGAGTAGCGAATAGAGCACCAGGGGCGGCAGCGCGAATCCATAGCACCACATGTACCGATCGGCGATGGCGAACTGCCAACTGGAATGGTCGTGCACCTCGGGCAGGACCTCGGCGTCGTACTCGGCGGCCTTGTCGCGAAACCACTCCAGAATCGTCCACACCTCGGGCTCGACCAGAAAACAACTGGTACCGATCTGCTTGGTGGTGTAGCCAAAGGCATCGAGGCGGAACAGCTTGACCCCGCGTTCGGTCAGAAAACGCAGGTTGTCATCCATGAAGGCGAAGGTTTCCGGCGAACGGTAGTCCAGATCGACCTGATGCTCGGTGAAGGTGCACCACACGCGGCCGCTCGAGCCGTCGCCGAAAGTCACCTCGCGAAAAGGCTCCTTCTCCTTGCGGATATGGATCTTCGACAGATCGTCGTGGGAGATGTCACCCATCGAGTGCACGTCGATGAACAAGGGCGCGTAGGGCGATCCGGCGCCCTTGGCCAGATAGTCGGTGAATTCGACCGATTCGTCGGCAATGTGGTTGAGCACCAGATCGAGACACAGATCGAAACGGGCGGCGAGCCGCGACACCTGCGTCCAATCGCCATAGCGCGGGTCGATTTCCTGATGCGTCAGCGGCGAGAAGCCACCATCGGCGTTGGACGGAAACGGCGGCAGCAGATGCAGCCCGCCGATGGCCTCGCCCACCGGCCCGTCGAGAAAGGTTTCCAGGTCGGCCAGATCGCGACCGATCCGGTCGGGATAGACGATGAGTTGAACCGCGTTCCTGAGCGCCATGTTGTGCCAATCTCCAAGCCGGTTATTGCACTGCACATAGACGCAACGATGCCTGCACAATCGCGTATCGACAAGCGGTTTACAGCCCGCCCAATGGCGCGTAACGTAACGGCTTGCTAGGGGTGCTGCGACGGGCAAACGACGCGGCTGAGACATACCCTTCGAACCTGTCCGGGTAATGCCAACGCAGGGAAGCGTCCTCAATCGCTCCTTGTGCCCGTTTCCCCAAACGAGGAGAGTTCGCTTGAACGCCAACGAAAAATTCATCGCCGCGTCCGCTCACGTGGACGAGGCGGCCGTCGCCCCGCTGCCCAATTCACGCAAGGTGTATATCGAAGGCTCGCGCCCCGACATCCGCGTGCCCATGCGCGAGGTCTCGCAGGCCGACACGCCCACCGGCTTCGGCGGCGAGAAGAACCCCCCTATTTTTGTCTACGACTGTTCGGGCCCCTACACCGACCCGGCCGCATCCATCGACATCCGCTCCGGCCTGCCGGCGCTACGTGCTGGCTGGATCGAAGAACGTGGCGACACCGAGGTGCTTGGCGGGCTGTCCTCCGAATTCGGTCGCCAGCGCGCCGCCGACACCAAGCTCGACGAGCTGCGTTTCCCCGGCCTGCACCGCAAGCCGCGCCGCGCCAAGGCCGGCGCCAACGTGACGCAAATGCACTACGCCCGCAAAGGCATCGTCACCCCCGAGATGGAATACATCGCCCTTCGCGAGAACATGAACCGGGCCGCCTATGTCGAGTCGCTGCGTGCCACCGGGCCGATGGGCGAGAAGATGGCCGGGCTGCTCACCCGCCAGCATCCGGGCCAGAGCTTCGGGGCGTCGATTCCTGCGGAAATCACCCCGGAATTCGTGCGCGACGAGGTCGCCCGCGGCCGCGCCATCATCCCCAACAACATCAATCACCCCGAATCCGAGCCGATGATCATCGGCCGCAACTTCCTGGTAAAGATCAACGCCAACATCGGCAACTCGGCACTGGGTTCGTCCATCAACGAGGAAGTCGACAAGATGACCTGGTCGATCCGCTGGGGCGGCGACACCGTGATGGACCTGTCCACCGGCAAGAACATCCACGAAACCCGCGAGTGGATCATCCGCAACAGCCCGGTGCCGATCGGCACGGTGCCCATCTATCAGGCACTCGAAAAAGTCGACGGCAAGGCCGAGGATCTCACCTGGGATATCTTCCGCGACACGCTCATCGAACAGGCCGAGCAAGGCGTCGACTACTTCACCATCCACGCCGGCGTGCTGCTGCGCTATGTGCCGCTCACCGCCAACCGCATGACCGGCATCGTCAGCCGCGGCGGCTCGATCATGGCCAAGTGGTGTCTCGCGCATCACAAGGAAAGCTTCCTCTACGAACACTTCGAGGACATCTGCGAAATCATGAAGGCCTACGACGTCGCCTTCAGTTTGGGAGACGGCCTGCGCCCCGGCTCGATCTACGACGCCAACGACGAAGCCCAACTGGGCGAACTCAAAACCCTCGGCGAGCTCACCGACATCGCCTGGAAGCACGACGTGCAGGTGATGATCGAAGGCCCGGGCCATGTGCCCATGCACCTCATCAAGGAGAACATGGACCTGCAACTCGAGTGGTGCAAGGAAGCCCCCTTCTACACCCTCGGCCCGCTGACCACCGACATCGCCCCCGGCTACGACCACATCACCAGCGGCATCGGTGCGGCGCAGATCGGCTGGTACGGCACGGCGATGCTCTGCTACGTAACCCCGAAAGAGCATCTCGGTCTGCCGGACAAGGACGACGTGAAAGAAGGCATCATCACCTACAAACTCGCCGCCCACGCCGCCGACCTCGCCAAAGGCCACCCGGGGGCGCAGATTCGCGACAACGCGCTGTCAAAAGCCCGCTACGAATTCCGCTGGGACGACCAGTTCAACCTCGGCCTCGATCCGGACAAGGCCAAGCAGTTCCACGACGAAACGCTGC
>JBNKNO010000064.1:0-17944 GCA_050293885.1 Rhodocyclaceae bacterium
GCCGAACCAGATTGAGGTAGAGCAGGCCAAGCGCCTCGAGCGTAAACAGAGTGTGGAGCCCGGCACAGGCATCCGCGACCAGTAGCTGGTATTGGCCGATCTGGAGGACAACGCCCGTTCGGGCGATAGGGTAGCCAACGTTGTACAGAATGAGTTCGGCCACGTAGGACACGGCCATCTTCATGGGCTGGGTCACGGCAGCAACGAAGAATCCGGGCAGCGGAATCATGAAGAGCATGAAGAAGAATGCAAACCACAGCGGCTTGATCGCCCGCGGCCCTTTCAGCAGCACGACAACCGCCGCCAGCATCCAGATCAGCGACCCGATTTCAAACACCAGCACATCCAGGACGCGGCCGGACAGATACAGCAGCCAACCGACCGCGAATACCCCCCAGCCCAACAGACGAGCCGGCGCATCCGAACACTGGAGGACATCCTCCCGGTTCCGATAGATCAGCCAGGCGGCAATGGTGCCGACGATCGGACCATGCCCCTGCTGGTCCGTACTCCAGACCCCCCGGAACAAATCGACGAAGCTTGGCACGTACATGACCGCGAGCCCCGCCAGCACGATCAGCCAGGGGGCGAGTTCGGCGCGGGTGTGGGTCTTGGGATCGGGCGAGCTGATGGTGGTGCCGACGGCGTTCATGGTCTCGGGCGGGTCAGCGGTCCATCAACACCGTGCCGACTACCGCAGCCGTGGCTTGGCGGAGCATGTCGGTGTAGGCGCGCAAGAGATTGACGCGGCTGGCGTTCTTCTGGGCGACGACGAGGGCGCCGCTGGCACGCACGGCCACCGTTTGGCCGTCAGCAAACTGGGTGCCGGCGGGGGTGTCGATAAGGATGACGTCGTATTCGTTCGCCAGTTGATCGAGCAGTTGGGCGAATACCGGGCGGGCAAGCAGCTCTTGCGGGTTGGGGGGGATGGCGCCGGCGGGCAGCACGGAAAGATCGAGCAAGGCCGGGACGCGCTGGACAAGGTCGGGGGTGCTGCGGCCGGAGAGCACGGCGGAGAGGCCGGCGCGGTTGTCGATACCAAAGAGCAAGTGTTGCCGCGGGTGGCGCAGGTCGGCATCAATGATGAGCGTGCGCTCCCCCAGCTGCGAAAAGACGACGCCGAGGTTGGCGGTGAGCCAGGAGCGCCCTTCGCTGCGACCCGGGCTGGTGATGGCGAGGGCTTTGTGTTCGGTTTCGTTGTCGAACCAGCGCAGCATGAGCTGACTGCGCAGCGCGCGCAGGGCTTCGACGGGTGCGGAGAACGGATTGTAGGCGGCGATCACTTCGCCCGAAACCCGGCTTTCGCCCCAGGTGAGGTAGGGGTAGTCGAACTGGCGGGAGAGCGCCTGGGCGATGTCCTCGTCGGTGATCAATCCGAGTCGTTTGGCGGCATCGCCGAAACGCAGGCCTTCGTCTTGCTGCAAGCGGAGAATGCGCTCGGCATCGGCGGCCTTGAGCTTGCCGGCGTCGATGAGGATGGCGCCGATGGAGCGGTCGCGGCCGCCGCTTCGCTCGGCCAGTTGCTCGATCAGGCTCGGGGAGACGTTGGAGGCTGTCATGGCTGAGTCGCTTTGCGTATGTTTTGACGGGGCGGCGTGCGGGACGGAGGCATCGTTGGCCGTGAGTTCGCCGGTGTTCATGCGGCGGCCCTCATCTTTCCCGCGGATGGCACGACGCCAAGAATGGGTACGCCTTCCATTTGCGCCAGGTCTTCAACGCCTCGCACCCGCGGATCCATCAATTCCATCAGCAAGGCGGCGCCGAGGCCGAGCAACAGACCAAGAAAGATCGCCAGCGCAGTATTGAGCACAATTTTTGGGCTGGAGGGCTTGAGGGGCGCTACGGCCGGTGTCAAGACGACAACGTTGGTCTGCTGAGTCTGGCTTTCCAGGTTGGTCTGGGCGAGGCGTTGCGTCACCAGATCGTAGGCGCGCTGGGCGTTTTCAACGTCGCGCAACAGTACGTTGATCTGGTCGCGTTCGGCTTTCAGGTCGAGCACTTTTTGCTTTTGCGTCTGCAGCGCCGTCTTGATTTCCTGTTCGCGCTGGACATCCACCCGGCTGGCGGTGCCGAGCGACCGGACCACGCGCTGGATTTCGCTCGAAATACGCTCGCGCAGGCTGGCGATATCGGCGTCCACGCGCCCGATTTCGGGGTGGTTGGCGCCATAGCGCTTGGCGAGTTGATCGCGCGCGCCCTGCTGCCGGGCCAAATCGGCCTTGAGGCTTTGAATGAGTCCGTTCTGCATGACTTCGGGCATCGACTCGGCGTTTTTCGATTGCGCCTTGCGCGACGTGCTGTCCATCCGTTGCGCTTGAATGGCGGACAACTGCGAGGACAGTTCGGCCAGACGTGCGCTCTCGACGTCGAGGCGTTCGTCGGTCGCGACAATGCCGCGTTCCTGCTGATAGTCAGAGAGGCGCTTTTGCGCCGCTTCGAGGTCGGCGCGCAAGGTGGCGTTTTGCCCGTCGAACCACTTGGCGTACTGGCGGGCCGGTTCGACCTTGAGCTCGAGGCTCACGTCGATATAGGCCTGCGCCCAGGCGTTGGCGATTGCAGCGGCAAATTTGGGGTCGGTGCCCTGAAAGGCGATGGAGATGACATTGCTCTCGCGCGAGGGCTCGACGTCGAGATTCTTTTTCATCAACTCGGCGAGCCACACGGTAATGGAGCCTTCACCGTCGGTGTCCTTGCGCCAGTCGTCCTGCACCGCGGGCGAATCGGTCAGTTTGAGTGCGCTGACGACACGCTGGGCCACGCGATCTGAGCTGATGATGTCTACTTGCGTGGCCATGTAGCCGGGAATCATCTGCGCCGGCAGCAAGCCGCCCAGAAGCGGGTCCGACGCTTTGGCGTCAACCACCAGCGAGGTTTGCGCCGTGTATTGCTTCGGCAGCAGCAGACTGACGCCCACTGCCGTGCCGACGACCACCAGGAGCGTGAGCACGATGATCCACAATCGGGCACGCAGAATGAGAAGGAATTGCTGAAAGCTCATGTCGTTTGTCCCCGCGGTCTCAGAAGAGACTCTCGCGCACATAGATCACGTCGTCGGCCTTGAGGGGCTGATTGAGCCCGGGCTCGACAACTTCGATCGCGCCGTCGCTGACGCGCCGATGTATCTGAAGGCCTTTTTCGGTCCCGCGCGCGGTAATGCCGCCGCCGGTGGCCAACCCCTGCATGACGGTCATGCCCTTCTCGAGCCGGAAGGCGCCCGGACGATTGACCTCGCCGTAGATGTAGAACATGGGTGCGCGCTGCACGTAGATACGATCGCCGCCCTGCAGACGCAAATCCTTGCTGAAATCGCCCTGCGCAAAGACCTGGGGAATATTGACCGTCACGCGCAGCGGCTGACCGCCGCGCTCACCGACGAGAATGACCTCGTCAGCGCCCGTGGCGGAAATACCGCCTGCCGTGGCAAGCATGTCGGAGAGGCGGGTATCCAGGGTTTCGAGCGGATAGCGGCCGGGGCGGTTCACGTTGCCCAGCACGGCCACCTGATTGCCGCGAATCTGCAAGGGCAAGATGCCCACTTGCGGCTGAAGCACGAAGCCACCGGAACGCAACTGCGAGGCAATCGCACGCTCGGCATCCGGCACCCTCAGCCCCCCGACCTTGACACTGCCGACGAGCGGAAAAGTGATGGCGCCCGACTCGGACACGCGCGTCTCGGTGGTGAGATCGGGGTTCTGGAACACCGTGATGCGGATGATGTCTCCGGGGCCGAGCACGTACTCGGGCACGGCGTCCTGCGCCAACACGTTGTGCGCCATGAGCAGCAGCGCGGCAATAAGCAGAAATACCTGACTGACGATTCGGTGGGTCATTTGTTTTTATGTATGAGCGTTGAGTTGCAAACCGGAATGGTCGATTACTTGAGCCCCGAAAGCCCTTTGTTCATGGCATCGGCGTCGAGGCCACTCTCGGCGCCATGCGGCGCCTCGGGCGATGCCGGCGTGTTCGCGGCAGCGGTTTGCGGTGCCTTGAAGTTGCCCATGTAGGCAATTTCAGCGGTGTCGCGCAAGCGCTTCATTTCTGCCTGAGCCATCTCTCCGCGCTTGCGGTTGAGCAAAAAGCGCTCAATAAAGGGCGTCGCCTTTTCCATGTCGAGCGGCGCGGGACGCGAACCGGCGAGATAGATGGCCAACACACCGGTGCGTGTCTGCACCAGACCGATCTGGCCGTCTTTCATCTTCGCGAAACGCGGCAACGCCTCCATCGGCAGTTGCTCGGCAGCACGCACGCCACCCCCCGCCTTGAACGGAATGTTCTTTTCTCGCAGCCACGTGACCACGTCGTTCAGCGACTTGGCGTCCGATACGGCGGCGCGCAGCGCATCCATCTGACCGGGCTCGAGCGTGATGTTCAGCTCTTGCAGATTGTAGATGCGCCGGTCGGAGAACAGCGCAGGGTTCTCGTCGTAGAACGCGCGCATTTCTTCGACAGCGGGTTTGTCGGCCTGCGCGGTGTATTGCTCCATGTAGCTGCGCGCCAGAATCTCGCGCCTGGCGGACTCGATGGCCTGCATGACCCGTGGATCACGGTCGAGCTTCTTGTCCTTGGCGCGCTGAACGAGGAGCTCCTGATCGATAAGGCGGGAGAGCGCCAGTTCACTGGCCTTTTCGAGCTGATCTGGCTTGATGTTGGGCGTTCGGGAAAGGAGTGCGTTGACCTGGTGAACCGTCACTTCCGCGGAATTGACCTTTGCAGCCACTTGCGTCGCCCCTTTTGTTTCCGATCCGCCATTCCCGCAGGCAGTCAGCAACAAGGACAGGGCCGCGACAAGCGCCAGCCGGGGAGCGAAACCATTGACAGTCATTCGGTTCTCCATGACGAATCCATAAGGAAGTTTGCTGCGACGCACAAACAATAGCAAGTGTTCGCACCGAGCGTATGACACAAATGTTACATCAACATGATTGCAACATAGGGTCGCGCCAGAATCGTCTGACATACAGGCATCAAGTCACAAGGCGAAGAAAAAAGCGCCCCGCGAACGGAGCGCCCTGCCTGCCCGGCGACCGTCGTCGCCCGCCAATTGCCGACTGGTTCGCTGCGTCGTTCAGCGCGAACGCCGACGGGCAACCACGCTCAGCATGCCCAGACCGGCGAGTATCATTGCGTAAGAGTCAGGCTCCGGCACCGCCGGCACCGCGCCCACCGACAGTCCCACGTACTTCTTCTCGATGAAGGCCTGTTTTCGGCCCACCTCGAGCGGATCGGTGTAGGCGTCGAGGATGTTTTCGATGGTCACGTTGATCATCCGCGCGTCTTCCCACATCGGGCCGGTCAGCCCGATCTGCGCGGCGGCATCCCAGTTGTAGTTCAGACCATCGTTCTGATCGAGCGCAGCGGTGCTCCGAATACGGTCGGACGCATCGGTTTGCGGCGCGGCCACGTCAAAAACACGTAACTGTCCAAGCACATCGACTTCGCTCACGTCGCCACGCATGCGGTAATCGCCGCGCTCGGTAAGCGAGAGCGAGGAGAAGTCGTAGCCGCTGTTGAGTTCGATGCGCAGATTGATCGTCGAGTGCGTGCTTGCCACACCATCGCCATTGAGGCTCTCGGCCAGGAAGGTTGTCGGCGTGAAGTAGAGAACATCGCCCGACAACGACGGCGCGCCGAACAGGCCGACCACCGAGTCGTCGTAATACACGTCGAAGGCAACGCCCTCGAGCTTTGCCGTCGCCGCGTGCACCGTTGTGGCGCTGACGGCAAGGATCGCTATGCAAACAGCGACCCGCTTGAATCGAAACATGACAAATCCTCCAGAAGATTTACCCGATACATGAAGTTTAAGAGGCGAATGTTGCGCCCAAAAGTCCATGGCAACCCCCGACGCGAAGTCCGATTGGACTACCTTGCGACAAAGAATCGCGCGAACGATGAACACACAACTTCGCGTTCGTTCCCTGGAAGAAAACTTAGCACCTTGTCATTTCCCCGTGCACGGTGCGACACACACCCTTACCAATTGTCATAATTACCGACGCCGCAAAGCGACATCCCGGCCAAGCCGTCAGAAACTGTACTGTGCCGAAATGGCGCTGACGTCGGCTTCGTACTCATTGGCCGATCGATCGCTGGCTCGCGCACTGTGCGTGTGCGACAGGCTCAGGTTCAGATTGTCGAGCGGCGAGTAGGACACCGACAGGCGCGCAACGCGGGTAACGTCATCCTGCTCGGGCACGCCGCTCACCAAACCGGGGTCGCCCCCGAAATCGCGCTTTCGCCATTCCCAGGCACCCTGCAAGGCAACGCGCGTGGTCGGCGCCCAGGTGGGCGCAAGCGAAAACGCCTTGGTCACCACGAAGTTGTCCGTCAAATCCTCGCGTGCGCCGATCTCACGACGCAGCGTGGTGCGCAAACTCAACTTGCCGCTGATGGCCCAGTCATGTTGCAGGCGCCCCGTCGCACCGCTGAAATCGCGCACATTCAGGTCGCGATAGCGACGGCGCGTATATCCCAGATAGCCCGAGATGAGACTGTGACCCGTCAATTGCCAACGGCCCGTCACACGCACATCGGATTGCTTGTAGCCCTCGTCGGCCACCACCGAGGCGACACGATTGGGGTACTCGCCGTCGGTAAATCGGGCCTTGAGCGACAAGCGATTGCCGCTCTCCGGCCGATAGGTGAGGCTGATCTCGGGGGTGTTGGCGCGATAGTCCGAGCGTTCGGATGCCTTGTCGGAGTATGTGGAAGTGTATCGCTCGAAGCCGACACCGGCCGCCCAGTCGGGATGCCACCAGTAGTCGGCCGAGGCATCGAAGATGCGACGGCGATTGATACTGGTTTCGCGCCGATTGGCACCCACGTCGGCAAAATCGCGTGCGACTTCATCCTGCTTGATCGACAGCCCGCCTGTCCAGCGGCTGCCCAGCGCCCAGTCCCAACCTGCGCCGGCACCTTTGGTGGTGTAGTCCAGATCGTTCCATTCCTCGAAGCCCACCCGCGAGACATCCAGCGACGCATACAGACGCTGGCGGCTGTACACCCGATCGAAGAGCGCCGAAAACGACGTGATACTGAGGTTGTCCTCACGTTGCCCAGTACCGAATGGCTTCACGCCATCAGGCAAACGGTAGATGTTGTCGTCGTGCTGAAACGACTGGCTGATATAAAAGTTCAAGGCATCGGTCGGATCCGCCGCCTGCGCCGTGCTGATGAACGCGGCAAGGGCACCCGCGAGCACGGAAGCCACCGGGCGGCGGGAAAATTTCGGCGAAATGCTGTTGTTGTTGCGGCACACAGGCTCTTCATCCTATAAACATGGGCTGGCAGCGCCCTCTGGCGCGCCGAACTGCTCGTGCATCAAACGCATTGTTGCAAACTTAACAGGCCCCATGCTGCACATGGGAATATGATCACGTAATTGTTTTCCCGCTTCAAACATCAAGGCGTCACAAGAATCCGGATTTATGCTCGCCACGCTCGACAAATCAAACAGTAGCCATCGAAGCGGACTCTCGTTTTCCAGCACGATCGAGACTTTCCTCGACCCGGCGATTGCCGTCGGCATGCTGTTTCTCAGCGGCGCGGTTCATCACGAACCGCTCGGGGCACCCTACGTCATTCTCGCCCTCATCGTGTTTTCGCTGACCTTCCCGGGCAATATCTTCCTGCAAGACCGGGTACGACGCATGGTGCGAAAAACGCTGGTCAATTGGGTCATCGTGGCGCTCATTCTGCTGTTCTTCGGGCAGGCGAGCGGCTACATCGAGTTCTTCCCGCACAACGTCATCTACCTCTGGTTGGGCACGACACCTTTTGCCCTCATGGCCGGCAATGCCGTCGCGCGCTGGGTGATTCCCAACGTTCTAGCGATCGAAGGTTACAGCCGTACCGCCGTGATTGCCGGCTGCAATGACATCGGCTTGCGGCTGGCGAGCAATTTCGCCGACAACCGTTTCATCGGGGTGCGTTTCGTCGGCTACTTCGACGACCGCAAGCGCGAACGCCTGGAAGGCATTGGCGACACGCCCCTGCTGGGCAACCTCAGTCAGCTCGCCGACTATGTGAAGACGCATCATGTCGATCACATCTATCTGGCCCTGCCCATGGCCACCCAGCCGCGCATTCTCTCGGTGCTCGACAACCTCAAGGACACCACCTCGTCAATCTTCTTCGTGCCGGACATCTTCGTCACCGACCTCATCCAGGGGCGCGTCGATCAGGTCGGCGGCATGCCGGTCGTGGCGGTATGCGAAACACCGTTCACCGGCGCCAGCGGTTTGATGAAACGCCTGTCGGACATCGTCGCCTCGCTACTCATCCTCGTCCTCATCTCGCCGCTGATGCTGGCCGTCGCGCTGGGCGTCAAGCTCACCTCGCGCGGCCCGGTCATTTTCAAACAGCGGCGTTACGGCCTCGATGGCAAGGAGATTCTGGTCTACAAGTTCCGCTCCATGACCACCTGCGACGATGGCCAGGAGATCAAGCAAGCGACGCGCGACGACGCCCGCATCACCCCCTTCGGCGCCTTCATTCGCAAGACTTCGCTGGACGAGCTGCCCCAGTTCGTCAACGTGCTCCAGGGGCGCATGAGCATCGTCGGCCCGCGGCCGCACGCCGTGGCCCACAACGAGACCTACCGCAAGCTCGTCAAGGGCTACATGGTGCGCCACAAGGTCAAGCCCGGCATCACCGGCTGGGCACAGGTCAATGGCTATCGCGGCGAAACGAAGACCGTCGACAAGATGGAAAAGCGCATCGAGTACGACCTGGAATACCTGCGCAACTGGTCACTCGGCATGGATTTGTGGATCATCGCCAAGACCGTCTTGCTGGTGATGAAGGACAGCCGTGCGTATTGATCGTCTTGCGGGTCTGGCGGCCGCGGTCACCAGTCTGGTGCTGACCGCCCCGTCCCACGCACAGAACGCCGACACGGCCTACCGCCTGCAGGTCGATCCCGCCCGCTACAAGGTGCAAACGCAACCGGGCTGGCGCCTGCCGCCGGCCAAGAGCGCGAATCCGGTGACCGAATCGCGCCCGTTTGCCGACGCCATCGCGCACGCTGCGGCCCGCGCTGGCATCGAGATCGAATTGCTGCACGCCATCGTGAAGACCGAATCGGGCTACCGCGCGGATGCCCGCTCCCACAAGGGCGCTACCGGGCTGACTCAGCTCATGCCCGCCACCGCTGCCCGGTACGACCCCGCCGCACTCACCAGCGCGCGACGCAATCTCGACGTGGGCGCTCGCTACTTGCGCAGCCTGCTCACCCAGTTCGACAACCAGCTCACGCTGGCGATTGCCGCCTACAACGCGGGCCCCGGCGCGGTCACGCGCCATGGCGGCATCCCGCCCTACCCCGAGACGCGCGCCTACGTCGCCCGCGTGCTGGCGGAATACGAAGCACTCAAATCCACCCGGCACCCGATCCCGCAACCTTGGCAACTCGGTTCCCCGCTCGGCGACGCCGCCACGCCCGCCCCCGGCAACTCGTAAGTAGACCCGCCCCTCTGCCAACGCGCGCGTCCGTCGACATGTAACGGCCGTGGCGAAGCGTCGGGAAGTTCGGAATAATGGGGTGACAATGCCTGCAGGGCAGTCACCGCCCGCGCGGAAAGCCAACCCCGCGATTGCACCGGGCTCAAACCGATGCAGCGCCAAAAGCAGCTGTACCGGCTGTACCGCCAGCACCACCATGGAATCCAGCAATGGCGTTGCGCGCGACGGTTGGGCGCGAAACACCGTTGAAGATCGAGTTGATGTAGCACACATGTCATCGCAATTCAGTCTCACCGTCACACCGGCCGTCGTGACGTCGACACCCCGCTGCCGCCGCGCATGGCGAGCACTGGAGGCGGTTCTCGGGGTGCTGTTCTGCCTCGGTTTGCTGCAGCCGCACGCAGCACACGCCGCCGGCTTTCCGCCCGCGTTGAAAACGGCCCTCGAGCACGCCAAGGTGCCGCTGTCGGACGTGAGCATCTGGGTGAGCCGGGTCGACAAGACGCAGCCCACGCTCTCGCACAACCCCGACACCCCGATGAACCCGGCCTCGGTGATGAAGCTGGTGACGGCCTTTGCCACGCTCGACCAGCTCGGCCCCGCCTACTACTGGACGACCCGGCTGAAGATGGACGGCCACATCAAGGGGCGCAAACTCGAGGGCAACCTCTACCTGATCGGCGGCGGCGACCCCGTCTTCACCCATGCCGATCTATGGAAACTGTTGCGCCAGATGCGCGCGCTGGGGGTCGAGCGCATCACCGGCGACATCGTCATCGACGACAGCGCGCTGCGTTTGCCCGCGCACAATCCGGGCGCCTTCGATGGACAGCCGCTGCGCCCCTACAATGCCGGGCCCAGCGGCTTGATGATCAATTTCAATGCGCTCCGCCTGACCTTCGTGCCCGAGCCGGAGCCCTTGCCCGATCCGCCACCGGTGCAAATCGTCAGCGCCGCCAACGCCGCGCCGACGAAACCGACCACACCGTCCGCGCCACCCGCACCACGCCCCCCGCGCATTCTGGTCGACCCGCCCATGGCGGGCTTGGAAGTCGATAGCGAGATCCGGACTGTCGACGGCCAATGTGCGGCACGCTGGTACAAGGCGCTCGATGCCGACACCACCGTCAAACGCGGACATCACCAACTCAGCCTGACAGGCAACTGGCGGGACGATTGCGGCATCAAGGACTGGTACGTTTCACCCGAATCACCCGACGACTTCGCCCGCGATGTGGTCGGCGGCCTGTGGAAAGACATCGGCGGGCGCCTGAGCGGCAAAGTCAGACACGGCCGCGCACCGCAGGAGGCCACCACCCTGTTCGTGCACACCTCGCGTTCACTGGCCGATGTGGTGCGCGACATGAACAAGTGGTCCAACAACCTGATTGCCCGTCAGCTACTCGCCACCCTGGGCGCCAGCGACAACACCGCGCCCGACATGGTGTCGGGCGGTGCCCGCTTGGCGCAGGTGCAACTGGCCGCCGCCGGCATCGACACCACCGGGCTGAAGATCGACAACGGTTCGGGGCTGTCGCGAACAGCACGCATCACGGCGCGGGGGCTCGGCCAGTTACTTGAGCAAGCGTGGGCGCGTCCGTTCATGCCCGAATTCATCAGTTCCATGGCCGTTGCCGGCATCGATGGCACGGCCCGCCGACGCCTGCGCGACAGCCCGGCACGTGGTACCGCCCACATCAAGACCGGCACCCTCAACGAGGTCCGCGCCATGGCCGGCTATGTGATCAGCCAGAAGGGCCATCGCTACGCGGTCGTCATGATGGTCAATCACCCCAACGCCGGTGCCAGCCGCAAAGCGCAGGATGTGCTACTCGAATGGGTTTGGGAGAAGCACTAGGGCGCTCACCAATAGCGCATGGCATTGCCGAAGAGCCGCGCAAGATCGGCTTCGGTCACCGGCTTGGGTGCGTTCCTGACCAATCGCTGCTGCGCCCATGCACCCTCGGCGAGTGAGGCTGCGTCGCCGTCGACGTAGCCAACACCGCCAACACCATTGGGAATGCCAGCGGCCTGCATCAAGGTGATCAGACGCGTGGCCACGACTTCTCCGGCATCGGCAACGGTCGCGCCGCCCACGTCCGCCCCCAGCCAGCGCGCCGCGTCGATATGACGCTCGGGGCAGGCATCGGCGGTAAAACGGAACACCGCCGGCGCATTGACGATCACCGACATGCCATGCGGCACCATTGGTTCGCCCTGCGGATAACCGTGCGGACAGAAATCGCGCACCTGCCCGGCCACCGCGTAAGACATGCCGTGCGGCAGATGCACGCCGGCGTTGCCAAAGGCGATGCCGGCGAGCGTGGCGGCGAGCATCATGCCGTCGCGCGCCTCGTGATCGGCCGCGTCGCACACCGCCCGCTCGAGAAACCGGCCGGTCATCTGCAGTGCTTTCTCGCAGCCGATGTCGCTCCACGGATTGGCGCCCTGGCTCATCGGCCGCAGCGTCGGGCGCTCGGCCCGCGCCCGCCGGGTATAGGGCAAGGCGGTAAAGGATTCGAGCGCATGGGAGAGCACATCGAAGCCCGACGCTGCGACCACCTCGGAGGGCAGGGTATAAGTCGTGGTCGGGTCGATCAGCGCCATGCTCGGGCGCAGATAGCGCGAGACGATACCGGTCTTGACCCGTCGTTCGACGAAATCGAAGATCGCGATCCCGGTGCATTCCGAGCCGGTGCCGCTGGTGGTCGGGCAGGCGATGTGCGGCTTGAGTGGGCCGGGCACGGGCTTGCCGGCGCCGATGGGTGCGTTCACGTAATCGCTGAACTCGGCTGGATGACTGCTGTACAGGTTGGCCGCCTTGCAGGTATCGATGACGGAGCCGCCGCCGACCGACACGAAGCCGTCAAACCGGCCTTCGCTGGCGAAACGCGCCGCGTCGAGAAAGGCGCCGTCGGTGGGCTCGACCTTGACCGCGTCATAGACCACCACATCGAGCCCGGCGGCGCGCAGTGACTGGGTGACGATCGCCACATGCGCGAGCGCCGCCAGCCGCGCGTCGGTGAACAACGCCACCCGGCGCATGCCCAGCGCACGCGCATGGTCGCCGGCTTCCGCCAGGCAACCGGCGCCAAACGTAATGGCGGACAGATCGACCGCAAAGGCGGCGTCGCCGCCCTCGGTCGGCGCGTAGTAGTGGCAGCACCCCATCGTCATCTCCTCGCAGGCGTTCGTCTGACGCGAACCCGTTCAGGCAGAGAATGCGGCGTGTGCGCCCTCAGCGCAAGCGCTTGGTCACTCGACGGCCGGCACCGGCATCATCTGGCGATTGGACAGATTGATCCAGCCACGTACGACGCGATACAGCACCCACAGGCCCGCGCCGGCAATGATGACGAAGAACAGCGGAATGCCGACAATCGTGAAGAACATGAAATAGGCCGCCACGATCCACAGCACGGCAAACCAGAAGGTGCGGATCTGCCAGCGGAAGTGGCTGTCGAGCCAGGTGCCGCGCACCGCATCGCGTTTCACGTAGTTGAGAATGACGGCGACGATGGACGGCAGTCCGGAGACGAAACTGCCGATGATGGTGGCCGAGGTGGCAATGCCCGAAAACAGCGCGATGGCGTGCAGCGCGTAGATCAGATGGGCCAGATTGACGAGGCCACTCGAGGGCGCTTCGGTCACGTCGATGGTGTTGCTGTCGGTCATCGGGTTCTCCGTACGGGAATCAGGGTGTCAGCGAGAACCTGCACGCCAACAAACGGTAAATTGGGGCAAAAACGCGTGTTTTCAAGCCCTTGTCACAAACCCAGCCGATCCCACAAGGCATCGACCCGGGTCTTGACGGCCGCGTCCATGACAATCGGCCGCCCCCACTCGCGCGCCGTCTCGCCCGGCCACTTGTTGGTGGCATCGAGCCCCATTTTCGAGCCCAGCCCGGCTTCGGGGCTGGCGAAGTCGAGATAGTCGATGGGGGTGTTGTCGACCAGCACCGTGTCACGGGTGGCGTCGATGCGCGTGGTCATGGCCCAGATCACTTCCTTCCAGTCACGGATGTCCACATCGTCGTCCACCACGATGATGAACTTGGTGTACATGAACTGGCGCAGAAAGCTCCAGATGCCGAACATCACGCGCTTGGCGTGCCCCGGGTACTGCTTGCGGATGCTCACCACCGCCATCCGGTAGGAGCAGCCTTCGGGCGGCAGATAGAAGTCGGTGATCTCCGGAAACTGCTTTTGCAGCAGCGGCACGAACACCTCGTTGAGGGCGAGACCGAGCATGGCCGGCTCGTCGGGCGGCTTGCCGGTGTAGGTGCTGTGATAGATCGGGTCGCGCCGCGAGCTGATGCGCTCGATGGTGAATACCGGAAACGACGCCTGCTCGTTGTAATAGCCGGTATGGTCGCCATACGGCCCTTCCATCGCCGTCTCGCCCGGATGGATCACACCTTCGAGCACGATCTCGGCGGTCGCCGGCACCTGCAGGTCGCTGCCCAGGCACTTGACCAGCTCGGTCTTGCCGCCTCGCAGCAAGCCGGCAAACTGATACTCGGAGAGCGAATCGGGCACCGGCGTCACGGCGCCGAGAATCGTCGCCGGATCGCAGCCGAGCACCACCGCCACCGGGAACGGCTCGCCCGGATGCGCCTCGCAGTGGTCGCGAAAATCGAGCGCGCCGCCGCGATGCGCCAGCCAGCGCATGATCACCTTGTTGGGTCCGATCACCTGCTGGCGATAGATGCCCAGATTCTGGCGCTTCTGCTTGGGGCCGCGCGTCACCACCAACCCCCAGGTGATCAGCGGCGCCACATCGCCCGGCCAGCAATGCTGGATCGGCAGCGACGCCAGATCGACCGCGCCGCCCTCGACGACAAGCGCCTGACACGGCGCCGAACGCACGATCTTCGGCGCCATGTTGAGCACCTGGCGAAAGGCGGGGAATTTGTCCCAGGCATCCTTCAGCCCCTTGGGCGGTTCGGGCTCTTTCAGGAAGGCCAGCAGCCGGCCGACTTCACGCAGTTGCGTCTGCCAGTCGCCATCCTCGCCCATGCCCATCGCTACCCGCTGCGGCGTGCCAAACAGGTTGGTCAGCACCGGCATCGACTGCCGCGTGCCGCGCGTCACGGCATGCTCGAAGAGCAAGGCCGGCCCACCGGCGCGCAGCACCCGATCGGAGATTTCGGTCATCTCCAGATGCGTATCCACCGGCTCGTCAATCCGTTTGAGCTCACCCCGGCGCTCAAGTTGAGCAATAAAGTCGCGTAGATCTGTATAGCGCATGCGGCAATGCTTCCGATGTCGAATCCGTTCGGATTATCCGGGAAACGGGCGTTGAACGTGTAATCGGGCGCATCTCGGCCTCAACCGCGACATGATCGCTCGCGAAGCCGAGAGCGACGCCTGTTCGATGTCATGCCGGCGGACACAAGCACTTGCCGCCCTGTTTTCATTGCAATAAAGGGTGGCAGAATGATTCTCCCTAGCGCATCATCTACCCGTGATGACTAACAACCCGCCGCCCGTCACAAATGTCGATCTGACGCGCGCCTCGCCAGACTATCGTCTCGCCTGGCTGGCCGGCATTGCCGGCGCCTGCGTACTCGGTCTGGTTGCGGGCGCCATGGTCGTCCATGCACACAGCGCCGACGCGCATGTGGAAACCTATGCGCTGCTGGCGGCGGCCCTCGTCATGGCGCTTCTCGTGCGTCACTTGTCTGCAAGCGCGCGCAATCACCACGCGGCGCGCAAGCAACTGCTCAGTCAGCAGGCACTGCTGCGCAGCATTGTCGACGAAAGCCCGGATGTCATCCTCGTCAAGGACGAGCACGGGCGCTTCGTGCTTGGCAACAAACACCTGGCAGACCTCTACGGCACCACGCCGGATGCGCTCGTCGGCAAGTCCGACGCCGATTTCAATCGCGATCGCAACCAGGTCGCGGCGTTCGACGAAAGCATCCGCCACATCCTCGCCAGCGGCGAGACGCAGATTGTGCCCGAATCGGCGACCGACGCCACCACCGGCGAAGTTCGCCACTTCGTCTCCATCAAGAAGCCGCTACAAGGGCCGAACGGGAAACGCAATGTACTGGTCATTGCACGCGACATCACCGACCGCCATACCGCTGAACAGCGCGAGCGGGAACTGAACAGCATCATCAGCAACGCCGGCGAAGGTTTCTGGGACTGGAACCTGGTCACCAACAGTCTGGCCCACAACGACCACTGGTGCGCCATCGTCGGCTACGAGCCGGACGAGCTCGACGGCACGCTGGACGACTTCAAACGCGGCGTATTCGATGAGGACATACCCGCGATCCAGGCGGCTGTTGACGCCTGCGTCGGACAAGGTGAGCCCATCCGCATGGAACACCGGATGCGACGCAAGGACGGCCAGATCATCTGGGTGTTCACACGCGGACACGTCATCGAGCGCGACGCCAACGGGCGCCCGACACGCATGGCCGGCGTGCTCTCCGACATCAGCGAGCGCAAGGCCGCCGAGCACTCGCTGGAAGCGGCCAAGCGCGCCGCCGAATCGGCTTCGCAAGCCAAAAGCCTGTTCGTCGCCAACATGAGTCACGAGATACGCACCCCGATGAACGGCGTGCTCGGCATGATCCAGCTACTGGAAGACACCCCGTTGAGCGAGGAACAGAAGGAGTTCCTCGGCATTGCCCACAAGAGCGCCGACGCACTGCTGTCGATCATCAACGACATTCTCGACTTCTCCAAGGTCGACGCCGGCGAATTGCGCCTGGAAGAGAAGCCCTTCTCACTGTTCGACGTGGTCGAAAGCGTCATCGACGTCTCACTCATCGCAGCCGCCAGCAAAGGCCTCGATCTGGCCTGGGAGGCCATGGCTGACACGCCCGACCATATCGTCGGCGATGCCTTGAGAGTGCGCCAGATTCTCACCAATCTGGTGAGCAACGCCATCAAGTTCACCGAAGAGGGCTGCGTCTCCGTGCGACTCGAGGCGCACAGCCGACGGAACGGCGAAACCACCCACCTGTGCCTCTACGTCACCGACACCGGGATCGGCATCGCCCCGCAGGTTCAGCAAGGGCTCTTCCAGGCCTTCACCCAGGCAGACGCCACCACCAGCCGGCGCTATGGCGGCACCGGTCTGGGGCTGTCGATCTGCAAGCGACTGGTCGAACTCATGGGCGGCACCATCGGCGTCAACAGCGCGCAGGGGGTCGGCGCCACGTTCTGGGTACGCCTGCCGGTATGCACCGCCCCCGAACCCGCCAACAGCCGCCCCGTCCCCATCACGCCGAATACCCCCATCGTGGTCGCCGAACCCTTGCCGGCCGCGCGCGGCCAGATCGCCGGACCGCTGCGCCGCTGGGGTTTTCACGTCATCGAATGCAGCAGCTGGGCGAGCTTTGTCGACATCGGCCGCCAAGCCAAGCTGGCATTCGTTGCCGACACGCTCCCCGACATGCCCACGAAGGAAGCGCTCGATCCGGCCACATTGCCCTTGCCGAGCGAACACATCATCTGCATCAGCGCACCACGCGCTGCCACCACGCGCCAGTGCAGCCGCACACTGGCCAAACCCCTGAGACGCAAGACGCTGGCGCGCGCGCTGGCCGACGCCGGACTCATCGCACCCCTGCCTGAGGACAGCAGCGCCGACGAAACAACGCTCGAAGGCCCACGCACGAACAGCACGGTGCTTCTGGTCGAAGACCTGCCCTTGAACCAGCGGGTCGCGTCGGAGCATTTGCGACGCCTGGGCCAGCAGGTCCTCATCGCCGCGACCGGCGACGAGGCGCTGCGCATACTGGCGGATGAAGACGGCGAACACATATCGCTGGTGCTGATGGATACACACATGCCGGGCATGGACGGACACGAGGCCACCCGCCGCATTCGCGCAGGCGAGGTCGGCCCCGTCGCCGCGCATCTGCCCATCATCGCGCTGACCGGCGACGCCCTGCCGCAAGACCGGGAGCAATGCCTCGCCGCCGGCATGAACGACTATCTATCCAAGCCCTTGCGCGCCGAAGCACTTGCCGAAGCCCTGACGCGGTGGTTGCCGGGCACCGGTAACGACGCCGCCAGGCAAACGCCGAGCAGCACGACCGACGCCGCCGCCAGCACGGCCCCGACACTGCCGGTGATCGACACTGCCGAGATGCGCAAGCGCCTGCTGGATGACGAAGCGCTGATCGCGCAGGTCATGACCGATGTTCGCACCGAGCTGCCCCAACACCTCCACGAGCTCGAAGCCGCCCTCGAACAACGCGACGTAAAAAATGCCACGCGGGCGGCACACAGTCTCAAGAGCGAGGTTCAGCTCATCTGCGCGCACGCCACCGTCAGCGCCGCGGCAGAAATTGAAAACGCATGCCGCGCGGAGCGCCTCGACGCCGCCTCCGACCGCCTACCGGCGCTGCGCGCCGCCATCGAGCAACTGCTTATCGCGCTCGACAACCCGACCTCACCGCCGGATACATCTGCTCACCCGTCGTGACTTCTCATTGACGCACACCTCTGTCATCATG
>JBNKNO010000065.1:0-17381 GCA_050293885.1 Rhodocyclaceae bacterium
ACACAAACACTACCCAGGAGAGAACCATGAATACCCAATCCAACGTTCTGACCCGCCTGTTCAAGACCACCATACTCGCCGCGCTTGCCGGCAGCGCCCTGCTTGCGGCCGCACCCGCGCAGGCGGGCGCTCAGAAAGGCTACCCGGCCTGCATCTACCTCTACGAGAAGGCCGGGGAGCAGAAGCTGTCGAACGAGCGCTCCTGCCTGCGCTGGGGCGGCTTCGGCATCAAGGCGGCCGGTGGCGACGAGAAGAAGTTCAGCGACAAGCGTTTGAAGAAAGACATTCCGCACTTCGCGCAGCCGGTGCAATACGTCGACATCCGCGCCGGCTGGACCGCAGTGGTGTGGCACGAAGCGCCCAACGGCCAGATCGTGAAGACCAAGATGACGCAGTCCGGCCCCATCGACATCCGCCGCGGCAAGCTGCGTGGCATCTGGACCTTTGACCGCGCCGACTACGTGAAGGGCTACCCGGTGTGCATCTATACGAGCAAGCACGACATGAAGCGCAAGAACGACAACCTGTGCCTGCGCTATGGCGAATACGCCGACCTCAAACAGTTCGGCTGGGACACGGTCGGCAAGCGCGCCGATTTCGTCGATATCCGCCCCGGCTACAAGCTCGAGCTGTACGCCAAGCCCAACTGGGGTGGCGGCAAGTGGGAGGTGAGCAAAGACGGCCGTCTGCCCAAGGACATCCGCAACAAGGTGCGTTCGCTGCGCATCGTGAAGACACGATAACCACAACCGGCCCACGCAACGGGCCGCCGAGGCGGCCCGTTGGCACCTTACTGGAACAGTAGCGCCGTTGCCGGGACGAAACTGACCAGCATCAGCACCGCGAACATGGAGACGATGAACCACTTGCCGTAGCGCATGACCTCCTCGATACGCATGCCGGTCGCCGAACACACGGTCAGCAGCACCGAGGCCACGGGCGGCGTCTGTTGCCCGATGCCCAGGTTGAGACAGACGATGACACCGAAGTGGGCCGGGTCGATCCCCATCTGCGTGACCAGCGGCATGAGCATGGGCACCACCACGATGATGGCCGCCGACGCATGCAGGAACATCCCAAGCGCGAGCAGGAATAGGTTGATCAGCAGCAGTCTCAACACATAACTGTCACCGACGCCGCCAAGCGCACCTGCCACCTGCTGGGGCAGGCGCTCGTTGGCGAGGAACTGGCCGAGCACAGCCGACCCGGCGATGATCAACATCACCACCGCCGTTTGCTTCACCGTCTCGAGCATCAGCGCATAGATTCGGCTCATGGTCAGGTCGCGATGCAGCACGGTGCCGAACACCAACGCGCACACCACGCCAACCGCGGCGGCCTCGGTAGGGGTGACGAAACCGCCGATCAGTCCGCCAACCACGATCACCGGAATGAGCAAGGGCACCGCCGCCTCGCGCAACGCGCTGGACAGACGCGGGAGTTCGAAGCGCTCGTCACGCGGATAGGCTTCGCGGCGCGCGAAGATGTAGCTGGTGAGCATGAAGGCGCCCCCGAGAATCAGCCCGGGCACGATGCCGGCGATGAACAGATCCTTGATCGAGGTGTTGGTCGTCACGCCGTACAGCACCATCGGGATCGAGGGCGGAATGATGATGCCCAGCGTCGCGCTGGTGGCTGTCAGCGCCGCCGCAAAGCTGCGCGGATAGCCCTGCTTCTCCATACTGGGCACGAAGATCTTCGACATCACCGCAGCGTCGGCCACCGCCGAGCCCGACATCTCGGCCATGAACATCGAGGTGACCACATTCACGTGCGCCAGGCCGCCGCGGATCCACCCCACCAGCGCACGCGCCAGATTGATGATGCGGTCCGAAATCGAGGTCGCCCCCATCAGCTCGCCCATGAAGATGAACAACGGAATCGCCAGCAGGATGACCTTGTTGACGCCCGAGTAGAGCTGGATCGGCACCATGATCAGATCGATGCCTGACGCGGCCATGGCGATCGCGGCCGCCACCATCAAGGCAAAGCCGATGGGCATGCCCAGTGCAATCAGCGCGAACAGCAGCGCTACGACACCCCAGGCCATGTCAATGCTCCTCGGCGCGATGGCGCCACGCGGAGGCGATCTGCACCAGGCAGGCGACCAGCATGAGCGCGGCGGACACCGGCACGGCGAGCATGAACCAGCCTTGCGCCACCTCGGCGGTCTCGATCTCGGTGGCGCCGGAGCTGCGGATCATGCGCACCGCCTCGAGCAGCACCATGCCCAGGAAAGCCGCAACGGCCAGCAGCGTGAGCGCACGCACGACGCGACCCACACCCGCCGGCAGCTTGTCCACCAGCAACTCGAAACTGATGTGCTTGCCCTCGCGCAAGGCCAGGTAGCCCCCCAGGAAAGCAATCCACACCAGCAGCAAACCGGGCAATTCGTCGGCCGTCCCGCTCAGGGTGGACAGCGCATCGTCAAAGCCCCTGTAGAGCGGTGCGACCCAGTCGTGCTCGGCGGCGGCACTACGCATCGCGCCCAGCACCGCGTAGCGGTAGAACACGTTGAGACACACCAGGGTGGTCGAGGCAACGAAACACGTCACGCTGACCACCCCGACCACCCGGTCCAGCAGGCGGATCATTGTGCGGTCCCGCTCGTCTTCACGTACTTGAGAAACGCGTCGCCGAAGCGCTCTTCATAGTCGGCGCGAACGCCCTCGGTGGCACGCTGAAAGGCCTCCAGATCGACCTCATTGACCTCGGCGTTGGCCTTCATCTTCGCCAGATATTGCGCTTCGAGTTCCGCCGACAGTGCGTAGGCGCGCTCGGTGATCTCACGGCCGACGTCCATGAACACCTTGCGCTGTTCTGGGCTCAACGACTCATAGAAGGCCGTGGACATCATCAGGAAGGACGGCGTGTACACATGGCTGGTGAGGCTCATGTACTTGGCCGCTTCGTAGTGCTTCTGTTCATAGAAGCCGTAGGCGGCCGCCTCGGCACCATCGACCACGCCGGTCTGCAAGGAGGTGAAGGTTTCCCCCCAGGGCACGCTTTGTGGCGTGGCGCCCAGATCCTTGAACACCGCCTGACGGAACTTGCCGCCCGAGATGCGAATCTTCATCCCCTCCAGATCCTTCGGGGTCGCAATCGGTCGCCGGGTGTTGATGACATGGCGAAAACCGTTCTCGTAGACGCCCACCACCTTCACGCCGCCGACTTCCTCGATACGCGCGCGCACTGCGTCTTCCAGCCCCGCGCTCATCGCGCGGCGCACATGCGCCCGATCGGAAAACAGCCACGGTAGGTCGAACACGCCGAGCTTCTTGTCGAGCTTGAGCACGCCCGATGCGATGTTGACCATCTCGATGGAACCGGCCTGCAGATTGGCCAGCAAGGCCTTCTCCTTGCCCAGCTGGCCATTGGGGAACAGCGTGAACTCGAATTGCCCGGGCAGGCGTTTCTCGACTTCCTCGGCGAACAGCATCGACTGTGCATGCAGGGGCGACAAGGCCGACACATGGCTGGCGATGCGTACCACGGTCGGCGCCGCCATAACGCTGCCGGCGCTTGTTGCCACCAGCAGGGTGATGCTCATCACTAGGTGTTTGATCAGTTTCATGGTGTCTCCTCTATCGTCTTTTGTTGTCTTCGGTTGTGTTGTTACCCGCAATGGCCAACGGCCCCGCGGAGGGCTCAACGGATCTCGGTGTGATAACGGAACTGCGCCGCCGGCCCGCGCGAACGACGCCACTCCAGCGGCGTGCCGTCGTAGCCACGGGCGAGACGATCGATAACGATCAGCGGGGTATCGACCGGGACGCGCAGCAAACGGGCATACGCGGGGGTTGCGGATTCTGCTGTGAGCGATTCATCCGCCCGCGCGACCACCGCGCCGCACACACTGTCGTAGATTGGATACAGCAACGGCCCGACGTCCGCCGGCGCGACCTTCATGAAGGCTTCGAAACGCGCCGCCGGCAGCCAGATCTGTTCGGCGAGCATGGGCAGGCCGTCGATCAGACGCAGGCGATCCATGAAAATCACCGGCGTGTCTGGCTCGAGCTGAAGCTGACGGGCCACTTCACTGGGCGCATCGATCACCTCGCGGCGCACGATGCGGCTCTCGGGGACGACCCGCTCGCCCGACTCGCCCGAAAAACGGAAGAAACGGAACAGCGACTGGTCAAAACTCGGGCGACGGACGAAGGTGCCGCGCCCATGCTGGCGCTCCAGCAGCCCCTCCTTGACCAACTGGGCAAGCGCCTGGCGCGCGGTACCCGGTGCGACACCGTACTGCTCGGCAATCATGTTTTCGGACGGGATCTGCTCCCCCGCACGCCAGCGCCGGTCCACGACCGCCTGGCGCAATATGTCCGCCAGGCGCTGGTAGCGCGGCAAACGCGCATCTCCTAGCAAATCCGTCACGTTTCGTTCTCCTACATTGATGAAGTTGCCTTTCACTTCTATATAGAAGTATAACTACAACAAATTGTCAATAAGGAGTGCTCATGGTTTTGTCCGGCACAAACGTCCTGATGGGGCTACCGCAAGGGTCCTTCGATGGCCACGCGCATGTGTTCAGCACGGATCTGCCGATGACGCCCATACGTCGCTACACCCCGGATCAGGCCGCGCCGTTCGAGGCCTATTGCCGGCTGCTGCGCACACACAGCCTGGACGGCGCACTACTGGTCCAGCCGAGCTTTCTGGGCATCGACAACCGCTACCTGTTGCGCAGTCTCACCGACGCCCGCGACATCCCCGACCTTCAATTTCGCGGCGTCGCCATGACCGACCTCGACACCTCGGCATCCGAGCTTGCCCACTTGGCAGACGCCGGTGTGGTCGGCATGCGCCTCAATCAGCTCGATCGCACCATGCCCAATCTGCGCTCGCAGGAATGGCGCGCCCATCTGCGCGATCTCGCCGATTTGGGATGGCATCTGGAAATCCAGATCGAGGGCGCACGGCTGCCCGATGTACTGCCCCTGCTGTTGGACCACACGCCGTGTCTGGTGGTCGACCATTTCGGCTTGCCAGAAGACGGGGACTGGCGGCACTGCCCGGGGTTTCACGCCCTCCTCAACGCACCACGCGACCGCGTCATGGTCAAGCTCAGCGCGCCCTATCGGGCGTTTCGAGTCGACGTCAACACCAAACTCACGCAGGCGGCGGCGAGCGCGGCGCGAGCGCTGATGGCGCATTTCGGGCCCACGCGCCTGATCTGGGGCAGCGATTGGCCATGGACCCGCCACGAATCGGGGCGCTCGTTCGAAGAAGCACTGGCCTGGCGCACGCAATGGGAAGCCTTGGGCGGCAACGACACGACCCATGGCAAGGGGTAACTGATCACGACGATGCCACGCTCCGGCGCTGCCCAGCAATGCGCGCGCCCGCGCGCCGAGCGTTGAGGCAAAATCGAACGCGTTGACCTTCGGCCCCATGGAGACCCCGACGATGAACGCAGATGACTTGCGCGCCACCCAGGCGCCACTCAAAGCCCGTTACAAGGACGACCCCGACGCGGCACTGATCACCCTGCGCGCCCAAGGCCGCATCGGCGAGAACGTGAGCTGCAAGGTGGAGACCGGCCAGGCGCTGGTGACTGCCGGGTTGCATCCAGCCACCGGCGGCAGCGGCCTGGCGGCGTGTTCCGGCGACATGTTGCTCGAAGCCCTGGTGGCGTGCGCCGGGGTCACGCTCAATGCCGTGGCCACCGCGCTGGATATCGAACTGCGCGACGCGACGCTACAGGCCGAAGGTGATCTGGATTTTCGTGGCACGCTGGGCGTATCGAAGGACGCGCCGGTGGGCTTTCAACACATCCGGCTGAATTTCACGCTCGACACCGACGCATCCGAGGAGCAGCTCGACGCCTTGCTCAAGCTCACCGAGCGCTACTGCGTGGTGTACCAAACCATTGCCCACCCACCGACGATGCAGGTGACGCGTACGCGCGCCCCTTGAGCCGCGCGTTACGCCACGTGCCGCCCGGTCGGCACTTGTGTGTCGCGAATGAATTCCACGCACGCGTCGATGGGCATCGGCCGGGCCAGCAGATAACCCTGGAACAGGGAGATGCCCAAGGCCAGTAGCGCATCGAGCTGCTCGGCCGTTTCCACGCCTTCGGCCACCAGCTCGGCCTCGAGCAGTCGTGCCATGGTTTGCACCGAATGGACGATGAACGCGTCGCTCTGGTTCTCCATCATCGAGCTGACAAAAGTGCGGTCGATCTTGATCTGGTCAAACGGCAGGCGTCGCAGGTAGGACAGCGACGAGTAGCCGGTGCCGAAGTCGTCCATGGCCAAGCGAATCCCCATGGAGCGCAGCGCCTGCATCCGGCTGATCGCTTCCTCGATGTTGGTGACCACGATGGACTCGGTCAGCTCGATCTTGAGCAATCCGGGCTGGATGGCGTGTCGCCCGATGATCTCGCGGGTCTCCTCGACGAAATGCGGTGCGTTGAACTGCTTGGCACTGACGTTGATGGCGATCGGGATGGTGGCCAACACCGGGTCGTCCGCCCAACGCGTGAGCACGCTGCACGCTTCGTTCATGACCCAGCGCCCGATGTGCTGAATCAACATGCTTTCCTCGGCGACCGGAATGAAGCTTGAGGGCGCGACCGCAAGGCCATCGTCATCGAGCAGCCGAATCAACGCTTCAACCCCGACGATTCGCCGGGTGTCGTCAAACTGCGGCTGCAGATGCAAGTCGAAACGATTGTCCTTGAGTGCCTCACGCACCAGATCCTCGAGCGCCACGCGCGCCTGCAAGGTCTCCTGCATGAGCGGATCGAAGAAACGCACCGTGCCCCGCCCCGCCTTCTTGGCCTCGTACATGGCGGTATCGGCATTACTGACCAACTCGTCCACGCGCATGTGCGTGAGCTCGTCGAACAAGGCGATGCCGGCGCTGCCCCCCGCATGCACCACGTTTTCACCCAAGGGGAAGGGATCGGCCAGACGCGACACGATTTTTTCGCCCAGCACCCTCGCCTGCCAGGCCGCCAGTTCCTCGACATCGGACAAGGACTCGATCAGCACCAGGAACTCATCGCCACCGAGCCGCCCGACGGTATCGGACTCCCGCACGCAACCCCGGATACGGCGCGCCGCCTCGATCAGCAACGCATCCCCGGCGTTGTGCCCCAAGGTGTCATTGATGCTCTTGAACTTGTCCAGATCGAGAAAGATGACGCCGCCCCGCGTATGGTTGCGCTTGGCCAGTGCCACGGCGTGCTCGACACGATCGAGCAGCAGACGCCGATTGGGCAGCCCGGTCAGCCGGTCGTAGTAGGCCATCCGTTCCAGCTGCGCCTCGGTTTCCTTGATTTCGGAAATATCGGTGAACACGCCCACGTAGTGGGTACGATTCTGGTCTTCGTCATACACCGTGCTGATACCGAGCAGTTTGACGTATTCCTCACCGTTGCGACGACGGTCCCAGATCTCCCCCGTCCAGGAACCGTGCTGCAGTATCAACGCCCACATCTGCTGATAGAACGCCTTGTCGTGACGCCCCGATGCCGCCATGGACGGATTGCAGCCGATCACCTCGTCGCGCGCGTAGCCGGTAATCACCTCGTAGGCCTTGTTCACCTCGATGATGATGCCACTCAGATCGGTGATCACGATCGCCTCGGAAGCGCTGTGGAAAGCCCGCTTGAACAAGCGCAACTCGCGTTCGGCGGCGTTCAACTGGGTGAGCTGACGCGACAGCTTGTCGTTGGTCTCACCGAGCAGCCGGGTGCGCTCGACGACCTTGTCCTCGAGTTCCCCACGCATCTGCGCGAGCTCGATCAAGGTGGATCGAAACGCTTCCAGGGCATGCGCCACCTGGCGCGCCTCCACGCTTTCCGTGGGTGACAGCACGGGCGTCTCGGTATCGCCAACGCGCAATCGCTCGAGCGTGCCATGAATCCACGAGACGCTTGAGCCCACGTCTCTGGCGATACGGTTCAGGAACCAGTACAGCACGCCCATCAACAGCATCAGAACGATGAGCACCGGCAACGCCACCCGGCGCAGTTCGGTGCTCAGATCGCCCGATTCGCGCACCAGGTGCGCACCGAATTTCTTGAGTGATTGCGCCGACTCGCTATTGACACGCACACCATCACTGGCGAGGCGCTTCCACGCCTGCCCGGCCAGATCCGGATCGACCGCAAGCGTGTCGACCGTGGCAATCAGGTCGCCACGATAGCGCGCCATGCTGGCCTGCATCTCTTGCAGATCCCGTTCCAGAATGTCTTTTTCATCGAGGTGCACGGTCGTTGGAAACCGCGCCATGCTGGCATCGAAACGTTCGACCAGCCGCTCGCCCTCGCGATGCAGGGTTTGTTTGTCGACAGCGCCCGACTTGGCCCGCTCGACCAACACCCCCAACTCCTGCTGAATCGCCGTCACCGACTCGTTCAGTTCAAGGATCTCGGTAAGAAGCGGCACCTCCGCCTGCGCAAAATGGCTGCGAAAGTGCTCATACAGGGACAGCACATAGCCGCCGCTGCCAACCACCATCAGCGCGAACAGCGTGGCCAGCACAACGGTCAGGCGGAGTTGCGTGGGAATGCCCAGTTTGCGAAGCAGGCGCATGGGCTAGCACGCTCCCTTTGGCAGCACGCGCGCACAAACACGATCCAGCGCACATGAAATGCGTGGGCCACCGAGACGACCGGCCAGTCTCCGACCTGGCGTCGGCATGCCACCCTCCTGTTGTTGGTTCTTGATTTCTGGCGGAATTAACGACGCGACGCGCAAATACTTGATCCGACGCCCAACCCCGGGAGCATGGCCAGACAAGGAGACAAAACATCGTGCACACCGGCCCGACGGTCCGACACTGCGATGGTCAGCCCGGCCAGGGAGGAGCGCCACTCATGCCGCCCCGTCGCCGCGCCATCTCACCCAGCGCTAGCCGCGCGAAAATGCCCCGCTGTCGGCAAAGGCATCGGTCGCCTGCCGGATCTCGGCCAGCATCGCCGGCTGGAACGGGTTGTGGCGACACTCCGGCACTTCGCGCAACACGCTGTTGGCACACTCGGCGTGCACCACCCGGCTGTTGTCGACCGGGCAGACGCGGTCGTCCGCACCGTGAATCAGCGCCACCGGCAAGTCGCCCAGCGCCGCGGCGGCGGCGCGCCACCAACCGTCGTCGAGAAAGCAGGCGTTGGCGAGGTAGTGCGCCTGCACGCGGTACTTGTCGACGCGGGCGGCGACGGTTTCGGGGTGCTCTTCGACACTCAGATCGGGCACCGGGGCGCCGTCCATGACCGCTTCCCACGCCTGCCAGGCGCGGGCGACGCTGGCCTTCATGGCCGCGTCGTCGCCGAGCAGTGTCTGCGGCATCCACTCGACTAGCTTGTCTCGCAGCTCCGCCGGCGCATGCGCGGCCATGAGGTCGTGCGCCGCCGGCGACACACTTCGATAGCCATCGAAGAATTGCCGCACATCCGCACGACGCCCCAAAAAGAGGCCGCGCAAGATGAGCGCCGAACATGCGTCGCGATGCGCGGCGGCATAGGCCAGCCCGAGCGTGGCGCCCCACGACCCGCCCAGCACCAGCCATTGCCGGATGTTCAGGTGTTCGCGCAGACGCTCGATATCGGCGATGAGCTGCTGCGTGGTGTTGGCCTCGATGCCGCCGCGCGGCGTGCTGCGACCGCTACCGCGTTGGTCGAACTGAACGATGTGATAGCGTTCGGCATCGAAGAAACGCCGGTGCGCGGCCGACAAGCCACTTGCCGGGCCACCGTGCAGACACACCACGGGCAGGCCGTCGGGGTTGCCGGCGCGCTCCACATGCAGCTGGTGGCCATCGCCGACATCGAGCGCAAACGTGTGCCAGGCAAGGGGATCGGGCGTGTGTTCAGTCATGGCCCAATGTTACTCCTGACACCGTTCATGGTTGTCTCATGATTTTCTTGAGACTCAATTCAAGAATGTCCGGATGTATGTTCATGTGCACATCGGCAATCTCTGTTTGCGAGGGCTAGTGATTTGTCTGGTCCGCGCAAAACAATTCAACCTGACAGGAGACTGATCATGAAATGGGAAACCCCGACCGCTGCTGATTTCCGCTTTGGCTTCGAAATCACCATGTACGTCGCCGCTCGCTAAGAACGGCTAAAAAGACCTGCGCAGGCCCGTCCTGCGCAGGTCTTTCTTGTTTACCCCTCCAGAAAAAAGAAATAGCCCCAGTGAAAATACGTGTACTAGGCTCCGGCGCCGGCGGCGGCTTCCCGCAGTGGAACTGCAACTGCCCCAATTGCGATGGTTTGCGCAAAGGCACCATCAATGCGAAAGCCCGCACCCAATCTTCGATTGCCGCCAGCGGCGACGGCGAAAACTGGCTGCTGTTCAACGCCTCGCCCGATGTGCTGCAGCAGATTCAGTCCTTCCCGGCGCTGACGCCCGGCCGCGCGCTGCGCGACACCGGCATCGCCGCCATCCTGCTGATCGACGCCCAGATCGACCACACCACCGGCCTGTACATGCTGCGCGAACATCGCCAGAAACATCCGCTGTGGTGTACCAAACAGGTGCGCGAAGACCTCACCCACGGCAACCCGATCATGAATCTGCTCGAGCACTACTGCGGGCTCGACTGGCACGACATCCCGCTGGACGACAGCTTCTCCATGGACGGCATCGCCGGCCTGCGCTTCGACGCACTGCCGCTGATCAGCAACGCGCCGCCCTACTCCCCCCACCGAGACCAACCCGAGCCGGGCGACAACGTGGGCGTCACGCTCACCGACACCGCCAGCGGCAAGCGGGTGTTCTACGCCCCGGGCCTGGGTCAGATGGAAGATCATGTGTGGGCCGCCATGCAGGCCGCCGACGTGGTGCTGGTCGATGGCACCTTGTGGACCGACGACGAGATGATCCGCCTCGGCGCTTCGCCGAAGACCTCGCGCGCCATGGGCCACATGCCGCAAAGCGGGCCCGACGGCATGATCGAATGGCTCGACAAGCTGCCCGCCAGCACGCGCAAGATTCTCATCCACATCAACAACACCAATCCCATCCTCAACGAAGACAGCCCCGAGCGCGCCGAGCTCACCCGCCACGGCATCGAGGTCTCGTTCGACGGCATGGAGATCGAGGTTTGATCATGCGCCGCACGGCATTCGTCCTCGCCCTGGCCTTGTTCTCGGGCGCCGCGCAAGCGGCGCTCAGCGATGACGAGCTCGCTGACGTCGTGCGTAACCCCAGCCTCGGGCTGTACAAGGGCTACGCGGAATTCAAGATGGCGCACTACGCCAATGCGCGCCAGATCTGGACGGCGCTGACCGAGAAAGGCACCGCCGAAGCCTGGTTCAACCTCGGCATCCTGGCCGAGGATGGCCTGGGCGAAGACAAGGACATGGTCGAAGCGCTGGCACGCTACACGCAAGGCGCCGAGGCCGGCTCCACCAAGGCGCAATACCGCCTGGCCCGCATCTACCTCGACGGCCAGGGCGTGCCCGCCGACCCGGCGCGTGGCGAAGCCTGGCTGGCCCGTGCCGCCGACGGTGGCGACGAAGACGCCGCCGAAGAGCTCGCCGCGCTGCGTAACGGCACACCGGACGACCCCTTCGTGGCTGCCCGCCGGCTCGAATCCAAGGGCGACGCGGCCGCCGCCGCCAAGGCCTACCAGAAACTCTCGAACGATGGCGAACTGCGTGCCCGCACCCGACTGGCCTGGCTGTACGAAGCCGGCCGTGGCGTCGAGCGCGATCTGGCCAAAGCCGCCGATCTATTCCAGTCTGCCGCAGAAGCAGGCGAAGCCGAAGCCCAATACGCCCTGTCCGTCATGTACGAAACAGGCACCGGGCGCCCCAAAGAGCCTGAAACCGCCGAGCGCTGGCTGAAAAAGTCCGCCGAAGCCGGCTACCCGGAAGCCGTCGCCCAATGGCGCGCACGGCAGCAAAACTGACACGTATTGGAAGGGAACCACAGCATGCAACCGAACGACATCCCCACCCCGCACCTGGCCACGCTCAACACCACCGAGCCGCCCCTGAGCCGCGAAGAATTCGAAGCCCAGCTGCGCGAAAAGGGCAAGAGCTACCACATCTACCATCCCATTCACGTGATGATGGCCGACGGCAAGCTCACCCAGGCGCAACTGCAGCGCTGGGTCGCCAACCGCTATCTGTATCAGGTCGCCATTCCGGTCAAGGACGCCAACATCATGGCCAACTGCCCGGACCGCGAAATCCGCCGTGAGTGGATCCAGCGCATTCTCGACCACGACGGCTACCAGATCGGCGGCCAGCAAGACGACGGCGGCATCGAAGCCTGGATTCGCCTCGGCGAAGCCGTCGGCCTCACGCGCGAAGACATCACCTCCGAACGCCTGGTCGCCCCGGCCGCCCGCTTTGCCGTCGACGCCTACGTCACCTTCGCGCGCAACCAACCCTGGCAAGACGCCGTCGCCTCCAGCCTCACCGAACTGTTCGCCCCGCACATTCACCAGCAGCGCCTCGACACCTGGCCCGACAAGTACCCGTGGATCGAATCCGACGGCCTGCAGTACTTCCGCAACCGCCTCACCCAGGCGCGTCGCGACGTCGCTCACGGCCTGCGCTTCACGCTCGACTACTTCGGCCAGAACCGCGCCCTGCAACAACGTGCGCTCGATATCCTGCAATTCAAGCTCGACGTGCTGTGGTCGCTCGCCGACGCCATCTTGCTGCAAAGCTGCGAGATCGAGGTCAAGGGCCCCAAGGTATGAGCGAGGCAACACCGGCGATCAACAAGCCGAAAGTCTCCGGCCACTTTCGCCTGCAATTCGAGCAGGCGCAGGACGCCTGGGTGCTGCTCTACCCCGAAGGCATGATCAAGCTCAACCCCAGCGCCGCCGAGATCATGCAGCGCTGCGACGGCACGCGCGACGTGCCCACGCTGATCGCCGACCTCGAGTCCGCCTTCGACACCCAGGGGCTGGCGCCCGACGTTTGCGCCTTTCTCGAGATGGCACAAAAGCAGCACTGGATTGTCGAAGCATGAACACCCCGGCCCGTAGGGCGGAAACGCAAAGCACCTTCCGCCAAACCACGCACACACGGCCGGCAACGCCGTGTGGCGGCGTGGCCGCCCTGCGCCAAAGGACACCATCATGAGCACCACCGCCCGACCCGGCCCGCCGCTATGGCTACTGGCAGAAATCACCTACCGCTGCCCGCTGCACTGCGCCTTCTGCTACAACCCCACCGACTTCGCCGCCACCCGCCCCGAAGACGAGCTCGACACCGAAGGCTGGCTGCGCGTACTGCACGAAGCCCGCGCCATCGGCAGCGTGCAATGCGGCTTCTCCGGCGGCGAACCGCTGGTGCGCGACGACCTCGAAATCCTCGTCGCCGAAGCCCACAAGCTGGGCTACTACACCAACCTGCTCACCTCCGGCGTCGGCCTCACCGACGAGCGCGCCGAAGCCCTCAAGGCCGCCGGCCTCGACCACATCCAGCTCTCCTTCCAGGACACCACCAAAGAGCTCAACGACTTCCTCTCGCACACCCGCACCTTCGACCTCAAGCAGCAGGTCGCCGAGCGCATCAAGCGCAACGGCTGGCCCATGGTGCTCAACTGCGTCGTGCACCGGCTCAACATCGACCACGTCGACAAGATCATCGAAATGGCCGTCGCGCTGGGCGCCGAATACCTCGAACTGGCCAACAACCAGTACTACTCCTGGGCACTGCTCAACCGCGACCAACTGCTGCCCTCGCGCGAGCAGCTCGAACGCGCCGAGCGCATCACCAACGAATACCGCGAAAAGCTCGGCGACAAGATCCGCATGTTCTTCGTCGTGCCCGACTACTACGAAACCCGTCCCAAGAAGTGCATGAACGGCTGGGGCAACGTCTTCCTCACCATCACCCCCGACGGCACGGCACTGCCCTGTCACACCGCCAAAATGCTGCCGGGGCTCGAATTCCCCAACGTGCGCGACATGGGCGTGAACGAAATCTGGTACGACTCCGACGGCTTCAACCGCTACCGCGGCGACGGCTGGATGCACGACATCTGCAAGACTTGCCCCGACAAGGAAAAGGATCTGGGCGGCTGCCGCTGCCAGGCCTACATGCTCGCCGGCGACGCCACTGCCCCCGACCCCGTGTGCGACAAATCCCCCGACCACCACAAAGTGCTCGAAGCCATCGAACACGCCAACGAACCCGGCAACCCCGCCGTCGAACGGCCACTCGTGTTCAGAGACCCCAAGGCCTCGAAGAAAATCATCGAAGAAATGAACGAGGGCTGAGGCCCGCGTTTTTTCCGCCACACCTCCCCGCCGGCCCCCGCTTGCCGAGCGCGGCAGAGTAGCGTTTAATCCAATCAACATACGCCGCACGGGAGGCGACGTCGCCACAGGGCGCCCAAAGTCCATACGCGACGTCCACAGCCTGCGCCAGCGGTGACGCATTTGCCGCTGAAGATTAGGACGTACTAAATCCCGGAAGAGCGTTGATTCATATGAAGTTTCAACCATCAAAACAGACGACAAAATGGCTAGTGACGCAATGTTTTGCATCACCCTGTTGGCTGTCATAGTTCAAATCGAGCGAATCGCCCCATGTCAGAAAAATCACTGCCTCCGGCTCCTACCCTCTCTGCGTGGCTACAAAATGCACGCGGCCCGTACCTGAATTTCTTGCGCAACCTTACCCCGCAGATCCTTCTTGCCTCATTGGCCTGGGTACTAGCTTCAAAGCTCAATTTTGCAAAAATAGATCTCTCAAATTTTGTCCCCACATTCGGCTTCTTTGCGTTCTTCTCCTTGTTCGCCTACGCGGTTTACTCGAATATTTCGCTATTCCTCTCAGAGGTATTTCCAGGCCTCATGCCGTGGGTGAGAGAGCAAGAGAATGGGCTCCAAAGCGCCGGCGTCTCAAGATGGCGTGTCCCCAAGCATCTGCTATTCGCTGCACTGAAGGAGCGAAAGCTTGAGGTTGCGCTTGCGGCATTCGCAATGGTTGTGTTGCAGTTTGTCTTTGCTGGCGTGCTCGTCGCATCCATTGGGGCGGCTGTAAGTCTCATCCGAGCTGCGCACGCGTGACCGGGGTAGAACCCGACCGGCACACGCCGGCCCCATGCCGCGTCGTTACGTGGGCGGGCGTTCCGGGCACGCCGCCGCACACTCGCTGGCCACCCCCTCGCGGATGATCTGCGCCAGCCGGGCCACCCCGGGACCGACGAAATCCGGGTCGGCGACGACCAGGTAGAGGCTCATCCGGCGCTCGCCCCCTTCGCGCATCGGCAGCGGCGCGAGCCGGCCGCTTTCGAGCTCGGGGCGGATGCGCTCCTCCGGCAGCCAGGCAAAGCCGTGGCCGCGCGCCACTGCCTCGATGGAACTGGCCATGTGGCCGAGCGTCCAGCGCTGGTCCACCTCCACCGTGGTGGTGTGCCGATCGCGTGTGGTGCCGCTGTCGCGCACGACGATGTGGCGGTGGCCGCGCAGGTCGCGGGCGGTGAGCGGGCGGCCGAGCGCGTGCAGCGGATGGTCCGGATGGGCGACGGCGATGGCGCGCAGGTTCATAAGCGGTTCGCCCACGAAGCCGGTCGGAATGCGCGGCGTGATCGCCAGATCGGCCTGGCCGCTGGTGATCGCCTCGGGGGCGCCGCGCAGCACCGATTCGAGCACCTCGACCCGCGTGGCGGGCGCCTCGGCACCGAAGCGCGCGAGGCAGTCGAACAGCAGCCAGGACGGAAACAACACCTCCACCGCCAGCCAGATCTCGGCCTCCCACCCGGCCGACAGGCCGCGGGCAGCCTTTTCCAGCTGGCCGGCCTCATCCACCAGCGCCCGCGCGCGGCGGTAGAGCATCTGGCCGACGGGGGTGAGCTGCGCGCGCCGCCCAACGATCTCGAAGGCCTTGACCTCCAGCTGCGCCTCGATGCGTTGCACCGCGTAGGTGACCGACGACTGGCTCTTGTGCAGGGCCTCGGCCGCCTGCGCATAGCCGCCCGCATCGACCACGGCGATGAGCGCGCGCCACTGCTCGAGGCTGATATGGGGCGTGGTGAGCATATATCTATCTATTCGATCAAATCAGTCTAAATATTGGTCTTTTTTATTTGTTCATTCAATCATACATTGACATCACCCCAACCCGAACCGGAGTGACGCCATGAGCACCCTGCTGCAAATCCGAACCAGCCTGTTTTCCAACCAGGGCCAATCCAGCCAACTGGCCGAACAGTTCGTCGCGCGCTGGCGTGCCGCCCATCCAGCGGGCACCGTCCTCACCCGCGATCTGGCCGCCGCGCCGGTGCCCCACCTCACCGCCGAGCGTTTCGGCGCCTTCACCGCCGCGCCCGAGGCGCGCACGCCGGCACAGGACGAGGTGCTGGCCGAGTCCGATGCGTTGATCGAAGAGCTGCGCGCCGCCGACACCATCGTGCTCGGGCTGCCGCTGTACAACTTCGGCATCCCCTCCACGCTCAAGGCCTATTTCGACCACATCGCCCGTGCCGGCGTGACCTTCCGCTATACCGAAAACGGGCCGCAGGGTTTGCTCGGCGGGCGCAAGCTGCGGGTATTCGCGGCACGCGGCGGCCTGTATGTCGGCACGCCGCTCGACACCCAGACCGACTACGTGCGCAACTTCTTCGCTTTTCTCGGTATCACCGACGTGGAATTCGTGTATGCCGAAGGCCTGGCCATGGGCGACGAGCATCGCAGCGGCGCGCTGGCGCAGGCGCACGAAACCCTGCACGCGCTGCCGGTCTGAGTTCAAAGCGGCCGGTTTCAGTGGGTGTCGCAGAACGGCGTGATCCCGTAGGCCGGATAAGCGCAGCGCCAGCCCCTCGCGCCTGACGCATTGGAAGCGCGCCATACGGTCCCCGAGGTGTTCGCCCAATTTGCGACACCCTCTTCAGCCGGCCAACAACGCAACAACTCGATTCAAGGAGACTCCCATGACGATCCGCACCCTACGCCAGGTGATCACCGCCGCCCCCACCTCGGACGGGGCCGGCGTGCGCCTGCGGCGCAGCCTCGGCCAGCACCAGGGCGCCCGCCTCGACCCCTTCCTGATGCTCGACGAGTTCTCCACCGACAACCCGGACGACTACATCGCCGGCTTCCCGCCGCATCCGCATCGCGGTTTCGAGACCGTCACCTACATGCTCGACGGTCACATGCTGCATGAGGATCACCTCGGCAACCGCGGCGATCTGCTGCCGGGCGGCGCCCAGTGGATGACGGCCGGGCGAGGCATCATCCATTCCGAGATGCCGCAACAGGAATCCGGTCGCATGCGCGGCTTTCAGCTGTGGATCAACCTGCCCGCGGCGGAAAAGATGAAGCCGGCCACCTACCGCGACATCCGTCCCGAGGAGATTTCGGGCGCAACGCTGGCCGACGGCGGCAAGGTGCGCGTGCTCGCCGGCGGGCTCGACATCGACGGCGAACCCGTGACCGGGCCGGTGCACGGC
>JBNKNO010000066.1:0-1091 GCA_050293885.1 Rhodocyclaceae bacterium
GCACCTGCGTACCCGCCGCCACCTCGCTGAAATCCACAATCACAGTGGTCTCGACGCCGGCATCCGGAAACGGCGGGGACCAGATCCAGGTGAACATCAGGCGCTCCGGACGACGGATGCAGAGGTAAGTCCCGTGCACCCACTGGTCGGGCTCACCGGCCTCGACAAAACCGATGCGAAAGCCGCCCCCCTCGCGAAAATCCATGCTCACGTGCGCAGCGCGAACCGCATCCGACGGCCCCATCCACGCCATCATGGCCTCCTGGCGGGACCACGCATCGAACACCCGCTCGCGCGGATGGGCGAACACGCGGTGTAGTTCCATCTGCAGCGCACCCGCATCGACCGCATCATCCATCGCCTTTCTCCACTCGGTTCAAATAGGCATCGAGTGCATCGAAACGCGCCGTCCAGAAGGCCCGATGGTGGGCCACCCAGTCCATGGCTTCCCCCAAGGGTGCGGCGTCGAAATGCAAGCGGTGCACACGCCCTTCCTTGTGGCGCACCACCAACCCCGCATCTTCCAGAATGCGCACGTGCTTGGTCATCTGCGACGGACTCTCCTCCAGCCCGCGTGAGGCCTCTCCGACGGACATATCGCCCGTGGCAATGCGTTCGAGCAGGCGGCGGCGCACCGGATGAGAGAGTGCGAAGAAGGTCTTGTCCATATCCATTTTCAATACACCTTTCGGTGTACAATAGCGCCTTCGCCGACGAAGTCAAGCGTCCGCCATCCGCGCGCCTAACCTTCCCAATACCCCGGCCGGTTATATAGCGCCTTGAGGTAGTCCACAAAACAACGGATCTTGGCGGGCAGGTAACGCTGCTGCGGATACACCACCTGGATGGGGTAGCTCGACACCGCGTAGTCGTCGAGCACCGTCATCAACGTGCCGCGCGTCAGCTCCGGCTGGATCTCCCAGGTCGAGCGCCAGGCGATCCCCAAGCCCTGGCGCACCCACTCGAACAGCGACTCGCCGTCGTTGCAGGCCATGTCGCCATCCACCCGCACCGAGAAGCGCTTGCCATGGCGGCTGAACGCCCAGCCGCGCTGCTGCCCGCCCTGCAGATTGAAGGCCAGGCAGTTGTGG
>JBNKNO010000066.1:1189-8187 GCA_050293885.1 Rhodocyclaceae bacterium
CTCGGCCAGCGCTTCGGGCTGCGGCGGAATCCCGTGTTTGTCGAAATAGGCGGGCGTACCGCACACCACGCGATGATTGGGATACAGCGGTACGGCCACGTAGTCGGGGTCGGCCACTTCGCCAATGCGAATCGCCATGTCGTAGCCCTCGCGCACCAGGTCGACCACGCTGTCGGTGAAGTTGAACGACAGCTTGAGGTCGGGGTACTGCGCCTTGAAAGCGGGCGCATGCGGCCCCACGTGGCGTCGCCCGAAGCCGGCCGGGGCGGTCACCACCAAGTGGCCGCGCACATCGTTGCGACCCGCGCTGACGCTGCTTTCGGCGGCGTCGAAATCCTTGAGCAACTGGCGACACTGGGTCAGGAACTCCGCCCCCAGATCGGTCAGCGTCAGCCCGCGGGTGGAGCGGTGCATGAGGCGCACGCCCAGGCGGCGTTCCAGCGCGTCGAGCCGTCGCCCCATGACCACCGGCGTGACGCCCTCGACCTGCGACGCGGCGGCAAAACTGCCTTTTTCCGCCGTGAGCGCGAAGCTGCGCATTTCGGTATATCGGTCCATTTTCCACCCCAGTCGATACTTCAGGTATCGATAGACACGACCTTAGCAGGAATTCACAACACGCAGGCAAGCCACTATCATGGCAAGCCTGTTCAACGGTTTCGCCGCCCACACAAGCGGCCCGTCCGCTGGCACCGCTTTCGAGGGGTACAAGCCATCATGACCACTGTGGTACGTGGCAGTCTGACCGCCCAGCTGCCGACAGCGGGCGCAGCGGAGCACTTCAGCGCGCTGATCGATACCGGCCATGTGCGTATCGAGCGTATCGTTTCGCACGGCCAGGCCAGTCCGCCGGGCTTCTGGTACGACCAGGCGGACGATGAATGGGTGATGGTCGTGTCGGGCCGGGCCGTGCTGGCCTTCGACGACGGCCGCCGCGAAACGCTCGCGGCAAACGACTGGATTTTGTTGCCGGCAGGCTGCCGGCACCGGGTGGAGGAGACAAACTCACCGACCGTATGGCTGGCGATTCACATGCCGCCAGCCGATACGGAAACGAGTGATCTATAAGACAGAGAACCATCTCGCCCGATGTGCAAAAAAGCCGGCAGACAGACCGGCACCGACTAGAATTGAACCGTCCCCGGCGCCCGTCGCCGACCTACTTTTTCGAGGTTGCTTTCCCATGACCGAACGTACCCAGATCGGTGGCCTGCAGGTCGCCAACACGCTCAAGTCCCTGCTTGAGAACGACATCCTGCCCGGCACCGGCGTGTCGGCCGACCAGTTCTGGTCCGGTCTCGAAGGCATCGTCAACGACCTGGCGCCGAAGAATCGCGCCCTGCTCGCCAAGCGCGACGACCTGCAAGCCAAAATCGATGCCTGGCACAAGGCCAACGGCAAGGGCGATTTCGCCGCCTACAAGGCCTTCCTGCAAGAGATCGGCTATCTGGTGCCGGTCGGTGGCGACTTCGCCATCGAGACCGAAAACGTCGAGCCCGAGATCGCCGCGCAGGCCGGCCCGCAGTTGGTGGTGCCGGTGATGAACGCGCGCTTCGCGCTCAACGCCGCCAACGCCCGCTGGGGCAGCCTGTACGACGCGCTGTACGGCACCGACGTGCTGCCGGAGACCGGCGGCGCGGAGAAGAGCGCCACCTTCAACCCGGTGCGTGGCGCCAAGGTGGTGGCCTATGCCCGTGACTTCCTCGACGACGCCTGCACCCTGAGCGACGCCAGCCACGCCGACGCCACCGGCTACAGCGTGCAGGACGGCAAGCTCGTGGTCACGCTCAAGGATGGCAGCACCACCGGTCTGGCCGACGATGCGCAGTTCGCCGGCTACCAGGGCGACGCCGCCAACCCGACCGCGATCCTGCTCCAGCAGCACGGCCTGCACTTCGAAATCCAGTTCGACCGCACCCACCCGATCGGCAAGGACGACGCCGCCGGCATCAAGGACGTGCTGGTCGAAGCCGCACTGACCACCATCATGGATTGCGAAGACTCCGTCGCCGCCGTGGATGCCGAAGACAAGTCGCTGGCCTACGGCAACTGGCTGGGCCTCATGAAGGGCACGCTGACCGAGCAGGTGAGCAAGGGCGGCAAGAGCTTCACCCGCGCCATGAACCCGGACCGCGAATACACCGCCGCCGACGGCTCCAAGCTGACCCTCAAGGGCCGCTCGATGCTGTTCGTGCGCAACGTCGGCCACCTGATGACCAACCCGGCCATCCTGTTCGACGGCGGCAAGGAAATCCCCGAAGGCATCATGGACGCGATGTTCACCACCTGCATCGCCATTCACGATCTGAAGGGTAGCGGTCCGCTGCGCAACTCCACCACCGGCAGCGTCAACATCGTCAAGCCGAAGATGCACGGGCCCGAAGAAGTGGCGTTCACCGTCGAGCTGTTCGGCCGCGTGGAGCAGGCACTGGGCCTGCCGAAGAACACCATGAAGGTCGGCATCATGGACGAAGAGCGCCGCACCTCGGTGAACCTCAAGGAGTGCATCCGCGCCGCCAAGGAACGCGTGGTGTTCATCAACACCGGCTTCCTCGACCGCACCGGCGACGAGATCCACACCAGCATGGAAGCCGGCCCCTTCGCGCCCAAGGCCAAGCTCAAGACCATGAAGTGGATCCTCACCTACGAAGACCAGAACGTGGACGTCGGCCTCGCCTGCGGCCTGTCCGGTCGGGCCCAGATCGGCAAGGGCATGTGGCCCGTGCCCGACAACATGGCCGACATGATGACCGCCAAGATCGGTCATCCCAAATCCGGCGCCAACACCGCCTGGGTGCCCTCGCCGACGGCCGCCACGCTGCACGCCCTGCACTACCACATGGTCAACGTGTTCGAGCTGCAGAAAGAGATCAAGAACCGCGCCCCGGCCAACGTGGACGACATCCTCGACATCCCGCTGCTGGGCGACCAGCAACTCACCGCCGACGAAATCCAGCGCGAGCTGGACAACAACGCCCAGGGCATCCTCGGCTACGTGGTGCGCTGGATCGACCAGGGCGTCGGCTGCTCCAAGGTGCCCGACATCAACGACGTCGGCCTGATGGAAGACCGCGCCACGCTGCGCATCTCCAGCCAGCACATCGCCAACTGGCTGCACCACGGCATCTGCTCGCAGGAACAAGTGATGGAAACCATGCAGCGCATGGCCACGGTGGTGGACGGCCAGAACGCCGGCGACCCGCTCTACCAGCCGATGGCCCCGGCCTTCGACGGCATCGCCTTCCAGGCCGCCTGCGACCTGGTGTTCAAGGGCCGCGAGCAACCCTCCGGCTACACCGAGCCGCTGCTGCACGCCCACCGTCTGACGGTGAAGGCCCGGTAAGCTCGGGCGACCGCACCACAAGAACCGGCGAGGCGCATTGCGTGCCTCGCCGGTTTTTTGTATCCGGATGCGCAACGACGAACTTCACCCGCCCGCGCGGGCTCTAATATCCGGTACGCCCCCACATCGCCGAACCGGAGCTCCACATGATGTTGCGCCTCCTCGTCCTGCTCACCAGCCTGATATCGCTCAGCGGCTGCGCAACGTCGCTCTATCGCCCTGTATGGACGGCAAACGACATCACCGGGGTGAAGCTGGGCCGCACTGTCGTCGCCGTGCTGGTGCCGTCCGAAGCGGATCGTCGCCAGTCCGAATCGGCCTTCGTGCAGTATCTCCAGCCGGCCATGAACATGAGCGCGCTATACGAGGCCGCCGGCAAGGGCAGCACGGCGCCCACCACCGTGGACGACGCGCGCCAGCAAGCCCGCAAGCTCGGCTTCGATTCGCTGCTGGTGGCGCGGGTGGTCGAGACCTACGAGCGCGAACTGTTTCGTCCGAGCTTCGGCTTCTATGCCGGCACTTACCCCCATTTCGGCTGGTGGGGACGCTTCCCCTACGACTACTGGGATCGTCCCGGCTACGTGGACATCGTGCGGCGCAGCGTGGTGGAAGTGAGCCTGTATGCGACGCACAGCAATGCCTTGATCTGGAGCGGCAAGGCCGAGTTGTTCGCGCAGGACAGCTTCGCCGCGCAGGTCGAAGTGCTCGCCGACGCGCTGCTCAAGGATCTGGTCGCGCGCGGCATGATGTTCTGACGCACCGAGGGTTTCGCCCGGCCGCCGGCGGTCTTTCGGCCCGGATCTATCTGTCCTTCCTGGTCATCGCGCGGGTCCCGACCCTGCGCTCACCGTCCTTCGTTCCAGTGCCGACGGCGGAAATCGCGACGCAACAAGCACTCAACCGGCACGCCGCGCCTGCGACGGCGTCATCTGCCAGACGGCCTCGACGGCCGACAGCACGGCCCGAATGCGCGGATCGTTTGCGCGCTTGCGTGGATAGACGAGATTGATCGCGACCGGATCGAGCGCCAACGGCAGCGCGTAGATGCTGCCGTCTTCCGCCGCGGCGGCCTCGACCTTTTCCCTGCGCACGGTGCCCAGCCCCACGCCGGCCCGCACCATCGCCAGCAAGGCATCCTCCTGATCGGCCACGACGATGCGCTTCGGGACGCAGCCATGGGCCTCGAACAGTCGCGCCATGACGCGATAATGCGGGCAATTCGGCGAGGTGTGCACCCAGGGCTGGCGCGCCAGATCGGCAATGTCGGTCTCGTCGAAATGGCCACGCAGGGCGCTGGGCGCGGCAATCACCAACGATTCATGCGTCAGTTCGAGCACGTCGAACAGCGGGTCGTCGATGACCCCGCCGACGAAGCCGGCATCGAGCTTGCCGACGCGCATCGCCGGCAGATTCCGTTCGCTGCTGCCGCTCATGAAAATGGTCGCCAGGCGCGGATGCGCCTGCGCAAGCTGACGCTGCAACGCGATCACCCGCAGAAAGGCGGCGTCGGTGTTGAGGCCGATATGCACCTCGCCCACCAACTCGTCCTGCATGGCCTTGGCCTCATCCACCAACTCGCCGGCCGCCGCCAGCGTGCGCTGGGCGCGTTCGAGCAACTGCTCGCCGGCCGTGGTCAACTGCATGCCCTTCGGGGTGCGGTCGAACAGGGCCACGCCCAACTCTTCCTCCAGCGCCTTCACATGCGCACTGATGGCCGGTTGGCTGGTGAACAGGCGTTCGGCGGCACGGGTCAGGTGGCCTTCTTCGGCCACGGTAACGAAGGTTCGCAGGTGGTACAGCTCCATGATCGTGCTCCAGCAAGGGTGCCGTTCCATTGAACCGTATCGGGCCGATCGACGCCATCACATTTTCCGAACACGTGCATCCGGATAAACGATTGGAATGATTTTTCCGGGCGAGGGAAGCTGTGTCCCACGCCAAGCCCCCCGGAGATTGCCATGAGCACCCTGCAACCCACCCACTTCGTTCAGGCAGCACCCGCCACCTCAGGGCCGGCCCCGGCGCGCACCGCCAGCATGAAAGCGCCGCGCCAGCCTGCCTTCGAACGTTGGGTGCGCACGCTGATCCTGTGGCACCACCGCGCCCGCAGCCGTGCCGCCCTGCGCGCCCTCGACGACCACCAGCTACGCGACGTCGGGCTCGACCGCGAAACCGCCGAGCGCATTGGCCGCAAGCCGTTCTGGCAGGATTAGGCTCGGCTACGCGTCCCGTCCGTCAAAATGCCTGACCGCTACGGCGTCGATATCCACGTCGTCGAGACAACGGATATTGATCGCCGCCATCGCATTGCCCTGCGGATCGACACCCTCGCCAAAGGGGTGAATGCCGCACGTGGGGCAGAAGCGATGTTTGATCACATGCTTGTTGAAGGTGTAGGTCGACAGAGCGCTCTGCGGCGTCGACAGCTTGAGCGCAGATCGCGGCACAAACCAGAGCAGGCTCCCCTTGCGTTGGCACATGGAGCAGTTGCAGCTGATGGCCTGCTGCAACTCTCCCTCCACCTCGAACGCAACGCTGCCGCAATGGCAGCTTCCCTTGTATTTCATCGCAGCCTGCCTCCCGTCAAACGCTTGATCGACTCGCCGCCGAATGATTTCGACGCTTCGGCATCAAGCACAATCCCCCTCTTCGCGCGGCACGATCACCATCCAGCTCACGCCGAAGCGGTCGGTGCACATGCCGAACTGATGGGCATAGAAGGTCGGCCCCAGCGGCATGACGGTGACCCCGCCGTTGCTCAGGGCGTCGAAACAACGCGCCGCCTGCGCCTCGTCATCGACGGCCAGCGACAGCCACACGCCGGGGGCGCCGGCCGCTTCCTGGTCGGGTGCGTCCGAGGCCATCAATACCGTGTCGCCGACGCTGAAATTGGCGTACATGACCTTGTCCGGCGCGGCCATGTTGCACTCCGACGACGCATCCGGCGGGGCATCGGCGTAGCGCATCAGCATATTGAGCTTGGCGCCCAAGTGCTCGCCGTAGTACCGAATGGCGTCCTCGCAGTTGTCGGGAAACATCAGATAGGCATTCACGTTCATGGTGTCATCTCCATCAAGCATCGGGGGAACAGTTGGCGGGGTCGAAGGGCATGGAATAGTGCTCGTGGCGGATCTTCCAGCCCGCCGGCGTCCGTCGCAGCACCACGGTGGCGCGCATGTGGCCGGTCTGCTCGCTACCGTCCTCCTGTCGCGCACCGCAGCGGGCGATATAGTGGGCATAGCCGCTATCGCCCTCGATGGCAATCTCAAGGTCGCGCACCTCGAAGATCATCTCGCCCGGGCACATCTCCATGCAGCGAACCCAGTGCTGCCGATAGTCGTCGAGTGAATCGAAGGACAACGGCCCGATGGCATCGAAGGCCACCAGATCGTCGGTGTACAGCGTGAAGATACGATCGACATCGCGCGCGCGGGCGGCCTCGCACCAATCGTCGATGAGCGCGCGGATGGCGTCCGCGTCCCGGTCAGTGGTGGTGTCATTCATGATGTCGCGCTCCCGACTCACACATCGAGCTGCCGGATCGGCCGCACTTCCACGCAGCCGACCCGACAGGCCGGAATATGGGCCGCCAACTGAACGGCTTCGTTCAGATCGCGCGCCTCCACCAGGTAGAAGCCGGTGAGTTGCTCCTTGG
>JBNKNO010000066.1:8282-15973 GCA_050293885.1 Rhodocyclaceae bacterium
GGCGGAATATGGGCCGCCAACTGAACGGCTTCGTTCAGATCGCGCGCCTCCACCAGGTAGAAGCCGGTGAGTTGCTCCTTGGTCTCGGCAAAGGGGCCATCCACGACGCTCACCCGACCGGCGCGCATGCGCACCGTGGTGGCCGTCGCCACCGGCTGCAACGCTTCGGCCGCGAGCATGCGCCCACTCTCCGCCACTTGCTGGGCATAGCCCAGGCATTCGCTGTCCTCCGGGCTGTCGGGCAAGCTGTGGAGCACGGATTCGTCGGCATAGACGAGGCACAGGTATTTCATTCGACCCTCCTTCATGTGTGCTGGTGACACCCTCTTGTCGACGTGAACCTCGGGATTTCGACAACCGTTCGTCGTCTACCGAAAATTCGTCAAAGCGCGTCGCGACGCGCGCACATGTGATCGCGCTCGGCAGACGGCCGGGTGAGCGCGATGGCCGCCTCCCACGCCGCGCTCGCTGCCTCGCGTTCGCCCGCGCGCTGTAGCAGTTCGGCCCGCGCGGCATGGGCCAGACGATAGTCACCGAGGGCGCCATCGGCCATGAGCCGGTCGATGATCGCCAAGCCGGCGGCCGGACCGTCGCGCATGGCCACCGCCACCGCACGATTGAGCGCCACCACCGGCGACGGCGCCATGCGCAACAGCACGTCGTAAAGGCCGACGATCTGCGGCCAGTCGGTGGCCTGCGCGGTGGGCGCCTCGGCGTGCACGGCGGCAATGGCGGCCTGCAACGCATAAGGGCCGACCCGGCGCGATTCGAGCGCCCGGGTCACCAACGCCAAGCCCTCCTCGATGAACGGCCGCGTCCATCGGCTGCGATCCTGATCGGCCAGCAATACCGGCATGCCATCGGCGTCGACGCGTGCCGGTCGGCGCGCCTCGGTCAGCAGCATGAGACCGAGCAGACCGATGGCTTCGGGTTCCGGCAGCAGATCGACGATCAGACGACCGAGGCGAACCGCCTCCGCCGACAACTCGGTACGCACCAAGGCCTCGCCGCTGGAGGCCAGATAGCCCTCGTTGAAGATCAGATACACCACCTGCAGCACGCTTTCGAGCCGCTCGGGCAGGGCGCTCGGCTCGGGCACTTCGTAGGGAATGTGCGCATCGCGGATCTTGGCCTTGGCACGCACGATGCGCTGCGCCAAGGTCGGCGCCGAGGTCAGGAAGGCGGCGGCGATCTCCTCGGTGCTCAGCCCGCACACCTCGCGCAGCGTGAGCGCCACCTGCGCCTCGGGCGCCAGCGCGGGGTGACAGCAGGTGAAGATCAGCCGCAGACGATCGTCCTCAATGGTGTCGTCAAGCGCCTCCGGCAACGCCACGTCCTCACCGGTCTCGGCCAGCCGCCAGGCCAGGTCCGCTATCGAGGCGTTGAAACGGGCGCGTTGCCGAATGCGGTCGATGGCGCGGAAGCGCCCGGCCGAGACCAGCCAGGCGCGCGGATTGGCGGGCACGCCATCCTGCGGCCAGCGTGAGGCGGCGGCCACAAAAGCCTCCTGCAAGGCTTCTTCCGCGAGGTCGAAGTCCCCCAGCAGACGGATGAGCGTGGCCAGCACGCGGCGCGATTCGTTGCGATAAATGGTGTCGATCCGCTGCTGCACTTCGGCCGTTTGCACTTGCATGAATCGCCCTCGGAACACGACTTGTCATTCTATTGTGGCACTAGATCACTGCACCACATTCGATTGGCATGTCTAGAATCAGGGTATGGCCACAAAGCGTGACGCCCCCACCTTGTTCATCAGCTACCGCCGTGACGATGCCGGCGGGCGCGCGGGGCGGCTGTGTGACTGGCTCAAGCGCCAGTTCGGCACCGCGCAGGTGTTTCTCGACACCGACAAGATCGCCGCCGGGGCGGATTTCGTGCAGGTGCTCGACGAGCGCCTCGCCGCCGCCGACGTGGTGCTGGTGGTCATCGGCGAGCAGTGGGCGACAATCGCGAACGAGGACGGCCGACGGCTCGATCAGGCCGACGACTTCGTGCGTCAGGAGGTACTCGCCGCGCTGACCCAGGACAAGCGGGTCATCCCGGTACTGGTGGGCGGGGCGAGCATGCCGGACGAGGCCGATCTGCCCGAGCCGCTCAAACCCCTGCATCGCCACAACGCCGTGTCGGTGGACGACGCCAGCTTCGATCGCGACTTCAATGCACTGGTGGATGAAATCCTCCAGCGCCCGCGTGGCTACCTGCGTCGCGAGGTCGACCGACTCACCCGCCTGATCCGCGCCCTAAAGCTGACCTCGCTGCTGGTACCGGCGCTGGCGACCGTCGCGGTATTCGCGGTGTGGATCGGGCTGCTGGCGCCGCTGAACCTGGACACCATGGCGCAAAACACCTTGCTGTGGGCGGCCGACGAACTCGACCCGCTGCCCGAGCATCCGGGCGTGCTGCTGGTCGCCATCGACGAGGCCAGCGAAGCCGCGTTCGGCCCCGTGGGCAACGGCCCGTCGGCGCCTTGGCGGCGCCGGCACGCCCAACTCATCGAACGCGCCCGGCAGGCCGGTGCCCGGACAGTGGCTTTCGATATCGGCTTCACCCAGCCCACCGACGCCGATGGTGCGCTGGCCGAGGCCATTCGCGCCGCGCGGGACGCCAACCCGCCCATGCGCGTCGTCCTCGGCGGGCACGCGCTCGACGGCGACGCACCCGATCTGGCCCCGCGTCTGCGAAACGCGCCGTGGGGCAGCACCTGCCTGCTGCGCCGCCACCAGCGCTATGCCGTTCCGTTGGCGGTGCTCGCCCCGCCCGATCGGCTGACGGCGCTGGTGCCGGTACGCCAGCCGGCCTTTGCGCTGGTGGCCGCGGTCGGCAACGCCATCGAGGAGGCGGACGTGGACCGACGCAGCCTGCGCGTATCGGGGCAGCCAGCCGCGCAGGCGCCGCGGTTTTCCGACATCAGCCGCATCAAGACCGATCTGTGCGACACACTGCACGCCGGCGACGATGCGGCCATCCTGACGATCCGCCCGAGCGCGGCGGATTACTGGTCCGATCCGGCCCGGCGCCGCGCCTATGCCGAGGTGCTCGACCCCCAGCGCACCCCCGACACGCACCTGGCCGGGCGCATTCTGCTGGTGGGCGACACCCGCCGTGATTCGGATGACCGCCACGCCCTGCGCCGAGGTTGGCAGACCCGCGCCGTCCCGGGGGTGGAACTGCACGCGGAAGCCATCGCCGCCCTGGTCAATCATCGTGAGACCGTGCTGCCCACCGTCGACCAGGCCCTCGCGCTGCTCGCTGGCGCGTCCCTGGCCGGTGCGGCCGCCCGCTTCTTTACCAGCGCGTGGCCACGCGGGCGACGACGCGCCCTGCTCGCGCTCATGTGCCTCGGCTACATCGTGTTGGCCGTGCTCCTTGCCACCAGCGGCTTCCTGCTCAATCTGCCTTACGAGCTCACGGCCTTCGCACTGACCTGGTTCGTGCTCGGACGCCTGCTGCGCTCGGAACGCTCGACGGAGGGCGCCACATGACGCCACACCCCCCAATACGCCTCACCTCCTTGCTCCCCTGCCTGCTGCTGGCAATCGCGCTGAGCGGCTGCGTCACCCAACTCAAGTCGGTCGTTCGCCCGCAGGCGGGCGGCTATGCGGCGGTGCCCGCGCCGTCCGTCGACACCGCAGTACAGGTGTATCGCGGCACCCGGCGTTTGTCCGACCCGCTTGCGGTTCAACTCAAGAAGGGCGACGAGATCCAGACCGGCGCCGACACAAGCGCGCTGTTGCGCTTCGCCGACGGTAACGAGGTCATCCTCGGCCCCAATACCCGCGTGCGCATCGGCTCGCTGGAAGTGCTGTTCGGCCGGGTGTTCGCCAAGGTGCGCGGGCTGTTCGCCACCGCGTCGGACACCGTGGTCGCCGACGTGGAGGGCACCGAATACTTCTTTGAACGCAGCGCCGGCCAGCAGACCCGCGTCGTGGTGTTCGACGGCGTGGTGCGCTGCCGTTCGCCACAGCAGCGCTGGACGACACAACGGGTCGCCGCCGGCCAGCGATTCCGCCTCGCCTACGACAACATCCGCACGCCACGCGTGGACACCACCCCCGACGCGGTACGCGATGAGATCCTGCGCTGGGTCGAATCGGTCCGCGGCGTCGCCGCACCCGGCTTCAAGCTGCCCTTCCAGATCAACATCGGGATCGGAATCGGCGGTGGGGGCGGAGGCAACGGCGGCGGCGACACCGACACGCCCCGCTCGGGCGCCACCGTTCCGCGATGAATAGACGATGTCCGCCACTCAGGAGGCAAACCCCATGACGCGCAACGACCCCTGCCACAACTGCTTCGCCTGGGCACTCTGCGCCCTGCTCGCCGTGTTGCTCACCGGCTGCGGCCCCACGCTGAACAAGGTGGTGCGCGAAGATCCCGCCGCCGGCGGATTCGTGGCCGTGGACGCGGCCAGTGCGCGCGCCATCGTTTCGGTCACCCGCGGCGGTCGCCCCCTCGACCTGCGCCTGCCGCTGGTGCTTCAACCCGGCGACATCATCGAGACCGGCGCGGGCGGCGCGGTGTTGCGGCTGGAGAATGGCGAAGCCGTGCTGGCGCCCGGCACCCGCGTCAAGCTCGGCTCGCTCGAAGTGATCTTCGGCCGCGTGTTCGCCAGCGTGCGCGGCCTGTTCCGCGCCGAGGACGACAGCGTTGCCGCTGACGTCGAGGGCACCCAGTTCATGTTCGAGCGCCAACCCGGCCGCGCCACGCGGGTGGTGGTGCTCGAAGGCGTGGTGCGTTGCTCGTCCAAGAGTGGCGCATGGGCAGCGGTGCGCGTGCCCGCCGGGCAGCGCATGCAGCTGAACTACCGGGGTGCGTCCACGCCAAACGTCAGGCCCGCCAGCCCGGGGGAAATCGCCGACATCCGCCATTGGTCCGAGCGCATCCGCCAGGCCCCCAAGGCCGGCTACTGCTGCGCAGGCGGCCGTGTGTTCTCTTCGCTGTCCAACACCTGTCAGGGCCGCTTTTCAGACAACGAGCGCGACGCCCGCTATCAATGCACGCCGGGGTGGTGCTGTGCAGGCGGACGGGTCACGGCCGGTATTCGCACCGACTGTCGCGGCGGTTTCTACACCAACCAGCGCTCGGCCATCGCCGCGTGCACCGAACCGAGCGGTTGGTGTTGCAGCCATGGGCAGGTCAGCTACATCAAGCAAAGTCAGTGCAAGGGAAGCTATTTCGGCAACGACTCGGCCGCCGCCAAGCGCGCGTGCACGCCGACACCACCGCCGAGCACGACCGGCACCGTCGTCAAACCGCCGGCAGTGCCGATTCTGCAAATGCTCAAGATCAAGCAGATCTGGTGCTGTATCGGCGGCGATCTCATCCAGCTCGATGCCGCCAGCTGCACGCGCCGCCGTGGCACCGCCTACGACGACGAAAGGACCGCCCGCCAGCGCTGCGTCGTGATCAAGTAATGGAATGAAAGTCAGCGCCCGCAGGCGCGACGCACGGCCGGCAACAGCAGCAGCGCAAGAAAGGCCAGCAACATGCCGGCCAGCAGCCACACGCCCGTCCCCGGCAGATGCGCGAGACTATGGCGCTGGGCCACCCACCAGGCGATACGGCCGAGTTGCACACCGGCGCCGATCACGCCCAGCCACCAGGCCCAGGCGTAGCGCTTGCCCAGCCCCCAGGCGATCAACATCGAGAGAATCACGATCAGCCAGGTGATGGGCCGCACCAGGTTCAGGCGCACGCTGATGGCCGCTTCCGACAGGCCGATGTTCAGCAAACTGTCGCTGGTCAGAAACCAGGCGTAGAGCAGCAGGATGGAGATCGCGAGGTAGCGCAGGGCAGCAGTCACGGAAACGCCCGGGAACAAAGACGGCGCGAAGCATATCCCATCAACAGCCGGTGTGCATATTCATACGATCAAGACCCTATCGCACGCAGGGTCGCCAAGCGGCGATTTCGGTGCCACACTAGCCGCAAGACGTCCGCGACAGACGGACGCCAGCACCACCCCCAGCTCCAACAGAAAGACATGACGAAAGCCCTCCGCGTCGATGCGGCGCGCCCGCATCGCCTCGACAGCCTCCCCTTCGACAACAGCTTTGCCGCTTTGCCGGCGCGTTTCTACACGCGCCTCAAGCCTTGGGGCCTGCCAGAACCGCAACTGCTGGCGGTAAGCGACGATGCCGCCGCCCTGGTCGGCCTGCATCCGGACGAGCTGGCCCGCGCCGAGTTCGTCGACGCCTTCGCCGGCAACCAACCGCTACCCGGCGGCGACACGCTGGCGGCGGTGTATTCCGGCCACCAGTTCGGCGTATGGGCCGGGCAACTGGGCGACGGTCGCGCCCACCTGCTGGGCGAAGTGCAAACACCCGACGGCCCGTGGGAACTGCAACTCAAGGGCGCGGGCAAAACCCCCTACTCGCGCATGGGCGACGGCCGCGCCGTGCTGCGCTCCTCGATCCGCGAGTTTCTGTGCTCCGAAGCCATGGCCGGTCTCGGCATCCCCACCACCCGCGCGCTCGCACTGGTCGGCTCGCACGAGCCGGTGCAGCGCGAAACGCTCGAAACCGCCGCCGTGGTCACGCGCATGTCGCCCAGCTTCGTGCGCTTCGGCTCTTTCGAGCACTGGGCCGCCGCCAACGACATCGAGGCGCTGCGCGCGCTCGCCGACTACGTCATCGACCGTTTCTATCCCCAATGCCGCGACGACGCCAACCCGGTCGCCGCGATGCTCGCCGACGTCAGCCGGCGCACCGCCTCGCTGATGGCGCACTGGCAGGCGGTCGGCTTCATGCACGGGGTGATGAACACCGACAACATGTCCATCCTCGGGCTCACCATCGACTACGGCCCCTTCGGCTTCATGGACGCCTTCCGCAGCGGCCACATCTGCAATCACTCCGACAGCGCCGGCCGCTACCGCTTCAACCACCAGCCGCGTGTCGCGCACTGGAACCTGCAAGCACTCGGCCATGCGCTGATGCCGCTGATCGAGCACCCCACCGCCATGCAGGCGGCCATCGACGGCCCCTTCGCCGATACCTACAACCGCGAATTCATCGAACGCATGGCCGCCAAACTCGGCCTGCCCGACGCGCAAGCGAGCGACGCCGAGCTGCTGTCGGCGCTGTACGCCGTGCTGCATGAAAACCGGGTGGACTACACGCGCTTCTTCCGCGCGCTCGGGCAACTCACAGCGCAGGTCACGCAGCCGCAAGACGACGCCCCGGTGCGCGACCTGTTCCTCGACCGCAACGCCTCCGACGCCTGGCTCGCCCAATGGCGCGAACGACTGGCCGGCGACACCCGCAGCGACGACCAACGCCGCCGCGCCATGAACACGGTCAATCCCAAATACGTGCTGCGCAACTGGATCGCCGAATCGGCCATCCGCGCTGCCCAGGCCGGCGACATGAGTGAATTCCACGCCGTCCACACCTGCCTGCGCCATCCCTTCGACGAGCAGCCGGAATACGAACGCTTCGCCGCCCCCCCGCCGGACTGGGCAGACGATCTGGAAGTGAGCTGTTCGAGCTGAACGCAGCCGCTTGGTGCAAAAAGGCCATGTTCGGCCAAGCGTTGCCGCCTGTGTGTAAGGCGCAATAACCAACGGGCATTGCGCCGAATGTTGCTTCGAGGCACCATGGGCGCTCCCCAACCCATTGAAATCCGATGAGGCTCTCGAACCCTTTTTGGGTCACAATGGCCATGCGGCGCAATGCCCGTTGGTTATTGCG
>JBNKNO010000067.1:0-1173 GCA_050293885.1 Rhodocyclaceae bacterium
CTCACCGACGCCGCCATCATGCAAACCGCCAAGGCCGGCTTCGCCCTGGTCGCCGGCCAGCACCTGCAACTGGCCAACGGCGAGACCGCCACCCTCATGAGCGGGCAAGACAGCAACTTCGCCATCGCCGGCAAGACGCGCATCCACACCGGCCAAGCCATCGGCGTGCTCGCCGGCGCCATCCAACCCGGCGAGGGCAGCACCGGCCTCAAACTCATCGCCGCCAAGGGCGACATCGACCTGCAGGCGCAAAGCGACGAGCTGAAGTTTCAATCCAAGAAGGACATGAAGCTGGTCTCGGCCAGCGCGAACATCGACTTCGCGGCGGCGAAGAAGGTGGTGCTGTCTGTCGGCGGCGGGGCGAGCATCACCATCGACGGGGGCATCACCGTGCAGTGCCCGGGGACGATCACGGTGCATGCCAGTAGCAAGTCATTCAGCGGGCCGACGAGCTTGAGCTATTCGTTGCCCGCCATGCCCAGGAGCGAAATGCCCCCGGAAAAACTCGACTACAAAATCAAATTGCAGGACATCCCCGGTCTGGCGGGTGCCGATAGTGCGGAAAAGGATTGGACGTTGGTCGTATCGAAAACAGGCAATGCGCAGGGTGACAGGAGCTTGGCGGCCTTCCTTCTGCATGACCCTTCGAACCATCAAACAATATTGGCCTCCGGCCGAACAAACACGGCGGGTGAAGTGACCCTATCCGAAGATCAACGCAAGGAATTGTGGACTGCGATTTTGGAAAACCCGGAAAAGGTATGGCTGTTGCAAGGGATGAGCGCGACGATGATGACGCCGGCCAGCTTCGCCCAGTCGGATACCCAGCGCGAGCGGGCGCGTATTTTGGACGCTCAAAACTATCTTGCCGACCTCTCCAATGCGAGCGACGAAGCGCGGGAGGAGATGCGCCGCTGGATCGAATACGACACCCGGTCGGGCATCGACAGCAAACCCAAAAAGGACGTCAACCTCTAAGGTACGCCATGGCCGTCAGCAAAAACCCCTATCCCAGCGTCAATCTCAGTCCGGACACTCGACACACCCTGTCCAACGATTGTTTCCAGCGCAGCATTCCCTGTTTTGCCTTGCCTCGGCATGGCAATGCCGTTACGCCTTTTACGACCGGCAAGGAAATGTTCGAGCAAGTTGCCCGCGCCATCGCCGGTGCGA
>JBNKNO010000067.1:1271-15109 GCA_050293885.1 Rhodocyclaceae bacterium
CGGCATGGCAATGCCGTTACGCCTTTTACGACCGGCAAGGAAATGTTCGAGCAAGTTGCCCGCGCCATCGCCGGTGCGAAAAAATTCATCCTGTTCGCAGACTGGCAGATGGATTACGACGTCGAACTCACTGAACGGGGGAGCCCACGCTTTTCCGGGCGGCTGAGCGAACTCTTGGCCAAAAAGATCGCTGAGGGCGTTGAAGTCAAAGTGCTGTTGTATGACAGTGTCGAAGCGGCACTCTACACTCACGAAAACCATGTTCGGCTCAGCCTGATGCGACTCAACCCGACCAAGGACGAGGTCAGGCGCGGTGTTGGACCCAAACTCAATCCTGCGGGCAATCTGCCCGTCGAAGTCGCGTTGCAAAAGCCGATGACCGGCCGGGCGTTCGAGAACATCGTCTTTGCCCACCACCAGAAGACCATCGTCGTGGACGGCACGCAGGCCTTCGTGGGCGGCATGGATCTTTGCTACGGTCGCTGGTGCGATGCCAACTTTGACGTGGTGATTGATCCGGTTCTTCACCGTATCAACGATATCTACAATCCAGGCTTGCCCGGCGGCCGACTGCTCACTTCAGAAGAAACACGCATCACCAAGCCATGGACTGGTGAAGCACGCCCGACAGGCCCCCATTTTGGCGGCGACCGACCCGGCTTTGCCCCTCCCTACTACATCATCGGCACGTTGATTGATCGCGCCAAGGAACTGTGGGACAAGGGCTATTCCATCGACCAGATTTGCATCCTGCTCGACACCATGGCGATCCCTGATCAGGTCGCCAACTATTTCAAGTCGACCTACCGCAGGCTGCGTGCGCTAGCCATTGCCATCGACCGTACGTTGGACGAATACACGGACGAGAAAACAAACGCCTATCGCGAAATCCTGAACGGCCACATTGTCAGTGGCTACATCCATTCAGTGAAATCGGATCTGAAATTGCTCAACATCGTCGCCAAACAGCTGAATCTGGCGCTTGATGCTGCCCTGGAAAGCGCATTGGACTGGAGCGATGAGCAGGTTGCCAACGCGCAAAACTGGTTCAGGGATACCATGCGGGACATCGCCGACGATCTCGGAGAGATCGAGCGCTACGCACAGAACCCCGCACTGTTGAAGCAGGATGCTCTGCGCTTGTGGCAGGACATCAAGGATCTGCCCTCGCAGATCTTCGACAACTTCGCACTCGAAGAAGGCTGCCAGCCGCGCATGCCGTGGCAGGACGTGCACTGTCTGATCGAGGGCCCTGCGGCGTTCGACGTCTACCGGAACTTCGTCTATCGATGGAATGTCTCCGTCCATCGGGACAAGGAAAATGCCACGTTCGGCATCAAGCCGCTCACCCACAAGTGGCTCGGTCGATGGGGTGGGCAGGACGCTGTCTTCAACGACGTCACCCAGCATGGCAGCCAAGGCAAAGTGACCGTCCAGATCGTGCGCTCGATGAGCGCCTCGCTGTTGCGGGATGAGGCGAAGCACACCCACCTGCAGCCGCTGCGTGATGCCGGCATCAAAGCCGAGCAGAAAGAGCAATATGCCAACGAGTTCAGCGGCAACATGGACGGCGTCCTCGAGGCCATGGTCCATGCCATACGCGGCTCGGAAGCCTACATCTACATCGAAAGCCAGTTTTTCCTCAGCGACTGCGCAAAATCCAGCAGCATGGAGCCGTGCCCCAGCAAGAACGAGCTCATCGACGAGCTGGCCGCGCGCATCGGCGTCGCCATCCAGACGGGCCGCGCCTTCCACGTCTATGTCGTCCTGCCCGTCCACCCGGAGGGCAACCTGAACGCCGGCAGTGTCGCCAAGCAGCACTACTGGGCCTTGCAGAGCATCAAGCATGGCAAGGCCAGCCTGATCCGCCGCATCTGCCGCCTCATCGCCTGGAAGAAGCAGGGCAAGGAGCCGAGCACGGCGCAGATCGACGAGGAGGTGGAAAATGGGCGCTGGGCGGATTTCCTCACCTTCCTGAACCTGCGTAGCTGGGGCGTCACGGCCTGGTTCGAGCGCGATGCGAACGGCGAACGCAAAGTGACCGAATCGACGCTCAAAGGCCAGTTCGTCATCACCGAACAGGTCTACGTCCACTCGAAGCTGATGATCGTCGACGACGCCATCGCCATCATCGGCAGCGCCAACCTCAACGACCGCAGCCTGCAGGGCGACGGCGACACCGAGATCGCCGCCGTGATCGTGGACAACGACATCCAGCGTCTGGACCTGGGCAACGGGCACATCGTCAACACCCGCAAATTCGCCCGAGAACTGCGCAAGTCGCTGTGGCGCAAACACTTGGGGATGGATATTGATCCGGGAATGTTCATGCGCGGGGACCGTCCGGGTAAAGACAATGCGGTTGCGCCGCCCTATGCAAACAAGCTCCCCTATCCGCCGCGTCGCGAGCCGGATCCTTTGCCCAAAGGTGTCGACCTCGACAAACCCGCCGCCAACGGAACCCGACAGGCGATTCAGACTCTCGCGGACAACAATGCCAGGACATACACCGAGGTCTTCCAGCATGTGCCGACCGACGCCATGAAACGCTTTGCCGACACCGAGGCCGGCTGGCCGACCCGCTTCTCGCGGGTGGCCCTTACCTCCCGCGTGGCGGGGCACTATGCAAGGGGCCTCAGCAAGGACTGGATCGGCAAGCTCGCCCCGAAGGACATCCAGGTGGTGGATTTCTCGACCGTGCCGCCGAAGTTGAACGACGCGTACATGCGCACGGCCAAGCACGGCGAGGCCAGGCCGTATGATGAAGACGGCAACAAGGTCCATGACGTCGGTAAAGCGATAACTCTTCTGCAGTCCGGAGGGGGAGATTCGAACGGTTTTCCGTTAGAGCCTATTGCAGGCTTCTGGGTGAGCATGCCGCTGGATTTCGGTATCGACGAACACGATGTCTGGTTGGGCGGCGAAAAAGGGGATTTCGTCATCGCGAAGAAAACGCCTCGAGAGCCAGAAGAACGCCGTATAGCCGAAGCAAAGCAGCCTGATATCGACGAGGGCGCCAAGGTATGAGATGGATTCTGTGTGCGCTTTTTGCCGCGTGCGCCGTGCCGGCTTCGGCGGGCGAGAACTTCCTCGCGCCGGTCACCACCGCCTGCAACGACCCCGACAATCCGGGCCGTTCGCCGGGGCCGCAGTTCGAGATGTTTTACGACATTCAGATGGCCCCTGGTAACGCCCAACAGCCGATCAAACCGCTGTTGGGCCTGAGGCCGAATATTTCCGCCCGAGCTTGGGATACGGCGCTGACCGAGCCGGACAAGTGGTCAGCCCGATTGAACACTCCGGCCAAATACGATCAAAAGCACCTACGCGATATCGGCGGCGTCATCTATTACTACGAACCCGACGGGCGAGGCGGGCAGCGCTTGTGCCGGACAGAAACCTGGGCGAATCGGACCAAGGTGGCTGTCAAACGAAGCGGAGGTAAGTTCAAGGTCATTCAGCGGGGAGACGACGACAAGTACGGTTATGGCTCGGGGCCTGTCCTCGACCGTCCCGCCCAACCGGACCAGACGCACAATCCGGTACTGGACAGGCTCTCGAAAGACTACACGATCGTCTCTGCGGCTCGGTACCGCTACGATGAGCCTGGACACCTTGTTGAAATGGCCCGATTTTCGGATTCCAACTGGCGTAACGGGGATTCAGAACCACCCGATTGGGATTTTTACTACGCTAACCCCGTGAACTGCCGCCTCTATCACCCCGACGGCAAGCTATGGCGTTACGTAGACGGCCTCTACCGGCCTGAGCGGGACTGCTTCAAAGCGACCCGGGAGACGGCCAATTACTTCGAATACAAATACGACGCCAATGGCAAACTGATCCGCTCCATCCAGAATCTGGCACTCCCCAGTAAGGACAGGCGCTGGTGGCAGATTTGGCGCATGGCTGTCGAAGGGCGCGAAGTGGAAGCGGAGGTTAATGGCAAGGTCGGCATCATGCACATCACCGGCGCGGTGAACCGTGTCGCCCCCAAGGACAACAACGCCCTGAATGCCGACGGCGGCGTCTACTTCTTCCCCAATCGCGACGCCCCCGTTTCCATCCTCGACGACTTCCCCAGGATCTACGACTACCAGCGCGTCCGCGAACGGGGGCTTGGGATCGTGCGCATGCTCGAGGCCTTCCCGGCCGGCAGTTCCAAACTCACCGCGCGGCTGTGGCTCAACACCTACAACAACACCCTCATGCGCGAAGAGCAGTACGAGGACGGCAAGCTCATCCGTGTCATCAACACCGACCGCGCCAACGACCCCACCCAGGATTACTACGTCGAGCACCTCGACAACTACAAGGTGGTTCCCGAGAATCTCGTCCAGCGCGTGTACGAGTACGACGATGCGGGCAACGAAAAGCTCGTCGCCGTGAGCTGGACCAATGTCTCGAAAGACGAGTTTTACGGGTCGCGGACGCGCTCGGGCGGGCAGTTGGGCCCCTTGGTCGATATGGTCAAGGACATCAAGCAATCCTGGAAGGATCGTGACAAACCTGAGAAGCAGAAGCCGGAGCGACTGGAGTATTACTACGGCCTGCCTGATGGCACGATCAAGTGGAAGGACTTTGAGGCTTTCCAAAAGGCCTTCAATATCCACGAAAACGCCGACTGGCTCTATCCCAAGGGGCCGCCCAAGCGGTTTTGACGCGCTCGACTGCGACAAGCTCGGGCGCATCAAGGTGCGTTTTTACTGGCACAAGCGCTGAAAGCGGACGACAGCGCCACGAGCCAGTGCGATATCGGTATGGTCGAGCAGGCGAGGGAAAATGCCATCAAGCGCGGCATCACGCCGCTGACGGAAGGTCAGATGCTCGCGCTGGCGCGGCAGATCGCGGCGAGTATTGGATTGGCCACGGAAGTAGATATTCGGCAGGCCGTCACGCTCGTCGGCACCACACTGACGCCCTGGACTCGGTGGCCCCTTGCGTACTGGTCCCGATTGGGGAGGCGCAGAAGACGAACTCGCGTCCACTGCCGACATCGCTCATGCCCCGTACCTGTTTGCCCTTCCCCTCAGTACTGTGAATGAACAAACGGGCGCCATTGGCGCCCGTTTGTTTTGTCGGTCGGCGTGATTTACGCAGATTTGCGCGTCGATGTCGTTCGACGTGTAGGCGTTTTCGGCGTGGTGTCTTCGGGGGCCTCGGATGTCGTTTCTTCCACCGCCTCAATCACAGCAGCGCTGCCCTCGGCGGCCAATTCGGCGGTTTTTTCCGCGGTTTCGCTGATCAGCTCAGCCGTTTCAACGACGAATTCGGTCCCCGCCGGCACCCATCGTTGCAGGTCTTCGTAGCTGGCGTGGGTGGTGCGGTGGAAGACGTGGAGTTGGGCTTCGATGAGGCTGACCCATTGGCGGTAGCTTTCGGTGAGCACGTGCATGGATTCTTCGATCACGCTGACGGCGGCGTCGGCCTGAATCGGGGAGGGTTGTTTTCCGTCGAGCACCGAGTGGGCGCGGGTGCCGTGGGTGCGGGTGCTTTGGCGCAGGTGGCGCAGCGTGAGCTCGGCGAGGCGTTGCAGGGTGTCGATGCCGAGCTGGCTGGCGGCGTGCAGGTGGTCGAGGGATTCGATGTGGTGTTCGCGGACGAGGGCTTGGGCGATCATTTTCAGTCTCCTGGGGTTTGAGCTTGGGTGCAGCATATCCGCGCTTTGTGACAATGAGATTCACGTGCCTGTGCGCTGGTGTTTCGAGCGCGTTGCTGCGGGTTTGACCCTGCGATGTGGTGCCGTTGGGCGCGTTTCATTGTGCATTGCATCAAGTTCGGTACAATGTTTGTACGAAACTAATTATTGCGTTCCAGCGCTTGCCGGCGATCCCGGCGTTGCGAGTCGACCGGAACGGAACGCGCGCCCACTGCCCTGACGAGGGTGGCTTCTATGGGGCGGTGCCTGATGGGCATCGGCCCGTGCCGCAGACTTTGCGTGCAATTCCGGTTATTGGACGGCATTTGTGCCGTCGGCCTGCGCTGACGCTTCGACGTCATGCTTCCAGTTGTCGCGCGAATTCTCGCGCTGCTCTCCGGGACCGTCCTCCTGTTGCTCGGGGTCGGTCTGCTCAATACCTTGCTCGTGCTGCGTGGCGCGGCCGAGGGCTTCTCCGACGGTGCGCTCGGGCTGATGGGGTCGAGCTACTTTGCCGGTTTCCTGATCGGGACGCTGCTGGTGCCCAAGCTGATCCGGCGCATGGGGCACATCCGTGCCTTCGCGTTTTTTACTTCTGCGGTGACGGCCAGCGTACTGGCGCATCTGATGCTCATCGACGCGGTTGCGTGGATTGCGCTGCGCGTGGTGACTGGCGCGGCGGTGGTGGGGCTCTACATTGTGATCGAGAGCTGGTTGAGCGCACATGCCGGCTCGGCGTTGCGGGGTCGGGTGTTTGCGATCTACATGGTGTGCAACCTGGGGGCGCTGGCCGCTGCGCAGCAGTTGATGGCGATCGATTCGCCGAGCGGTTACTTGTTGTTCGTGATTGCGGCGGCGTTTGTTTGCCTGGCGGCGATGCCGGTGTCGGCGACGCGGCTGCCGCCGCCCGATGTGCCCAGTGGTCAGCGCATGCGCTTGCTCGGCTGCTACCGCACGGCGCCGGTGGCGGTGGTTGCGGGGGTGTTGTCCGGGCTGACGATGGGGGCGTTCTGGAGCCTGGGCGCGGTGTTTGCCGGCCGCCTGGGGGTGGACGGGAACGTGGCACCGGATTTCATGACCGCGACGATTCTGGGCGGCATGGCGCTGCAATGGCCGATCGGCCATTTCTCCGACGGTCTCGATCGTCGTCGCACGCTGGCGGTGGTGGCGTTGCTGATATCGGTGGCGGCCGCTTGTCTGTTGCTGGCCGGCGCGCGCTACTGGCCGTTGCTGGCGGCGGCGTTTGCCTTTGGCGGCGTGGCCTTCAGCGTGTATCCGATTGCGGTGGCCCACTTGGTGGATCACTTGCATACGGACGAAATTCTCGCCGGCAATGCCGCCTTGCTGCTTTTTCACGGGGCGGGCGCGGCCTTGGGGCCGGTGCTTGCCGGGGTTGCCATGGCGCAGTTCGGCGCCACCGGTTTGCCCCTTCATTTCATGCTGATGACCTTGCTGCTGGCAGGCATCGCGTTTTGGCACACCCGCCGTCGCGACGACGTGATCGTCGATGAGCCGGCGATCTTTGTGCCCATGGTCCGCACCTCGCAGGGCGCGCTCGACATGATGTCGGCCGAGCAGATTGCGCATGCACCGGCGGCCGAAAACCACACCAATTGAGGACATAAAAATGATTCTTGCAACCGATCTCGATGGCACTTTTCTGGCCGGCGACCCCGAAAACCGGAGTCGTCTGTACCAATTGATTGCCAACCACCCCGAAATCACGCTGGTGTTCGTCACCGGCCGTGGGCTGGAGGTGGTGATGCCGCTGCTCGACGATCCGACCATTCCGCATCCGGATTTCGTCATCTGCGACGTCGGGGCGACGGTGGTGGAAGGCACGGATCTGCAGCCGGTGGTGCCCATCCAGTCGGCCATCGACGCCCTGTGGCCGGGCCAGCATCTGGTGGCCGAGCGCATTGGCAGTATCCCCGGCATTCGTCGCCAGAAGGTGCCGCAGCAGCGCCGTTGCTCCTACTTCTGCGATGCCGATGCGGTCACTTCCGATCTGGTGGCGCGCGTCGAATCGCTGGGCTGCGATCTGCTGTTTTCGGCCGACATGTACCTCGATGTGCTGCCGCGCGGCGTCAACAAGGGCAGCACGCTCGTCCAGTTGGTCGATTTGCTCAAGGTGCCGCACGACGAAGTGCTGGTGGCGGGTGACACGCTCAACGATCTGTCGATGTTCGAATGCCCGTTCTTCGGCGTCGCCGTGGGTGAATCCGAATCGGGGCTGCTCAAGGCCACCGGCGATCGTTCGAAGATCCTGCACGCCAAGCACACCGGCTGTGGCGGCATTCTCGAGGCCTTGTCGTACTTCGGCTTTCTGGGCAAGGGCGCGGTGGATGCCGAGTTGGCCGAACTGGCCAAGCCGGGGCGCTCGGAGCTGGTGATGGTGTATCACCGCCTGCCGTATGAAGAGAGCTGGGAGAACGGTGAGCTGGTGCGCCGCCGGCCGACCTCGCCCAACGGCATCATGCCCACACTGATGTCCTTCTTCAAAGGTGGACAGCGCGGTGCCTGGGTGGCCTGGGCGATCGACGATCCGCAAAGCGGCCGCCCCTTCGAGACGCATACCGTCGTCGATCGCAAGGTCTATCCGGGCCTGGTCGCGGCGCGCGTGGCGCTCACCAAGAACGATGTGGACGTGTTCTACAAACGCTTCTCCAAGGAAGCCTTCTGGCCCACGCTGCATTGCTTCTGGGAGCGCGCCCAGTTCCGCGAAGAAGACTGGGAGGTCTTCCTCAAGGTCAACCGCCTGTTTGCCGAGCGCACCGCCGCCGAGGCCGCCGAGGGCGCGCTGGTGTGGCTGCACGACTACAACCTGTGGATGGTGCCGGGCTTCCTGCGCGAGCTGCGGCCCGACCTGCGCATCGCCTTCTTCCACCACACCTATTTCCCCTCGGCGGACGTGTTCAACGTGCTGCCTTGGCGCCGCGAGATCATCGGTAGCCTGATGCAGTGCGACTACATCGGCTTTCACATCCCCCGGCAGGTGGAAAACTTCATCGATGCCACGCAAGGCGTGCTGCCGGTGAAGGTGACCGAACGCAAGGCCAGCGCCCCGCAGTTCCGCACTTATGGCTGCGCGGTCGGGGTCGACAGCTACGCCTCCACCATCGAGGTGCACAACCGGCGCATCGGGCTGGGTGCGCATCCGGTGGGGCTGGACGTGGGCCGCATCGAGGCGATTCTCGCGCAGGACGTGACCCACAAGCGCATGGAGAACCTGCGCAAGGAGCTGGCCGGCAAGCGCATGGTGTTGTCGGTCGAACGCCTCGACTACACCAAGGGCACGCTGCAGAAGATCGAAGCCTTCGAGCGTCTGCTCGACAACAACCCCGATCTGCATGGCAAGGTCACGCTGGTGACGGTGTGCGTGCCCGCCGCGCGCGAGATGACCATCTACCAGGAGCTGCAGTCGCAGATCGAACAGGCGGTCGGCCGCGTCAATGGCCGCTTCTCCACCGTGGGCTGGACGCCGCTGCAGTTCTTCTTCCGCCCGCTGCCTTTCGACGAAGTGGTCAGCTACTACGCCATGGCCGACGTCGCGTGGATCACCCCGCTGCGCGATGGTCTCAATCTGGTGGCCAAGGAATATGTCGCCACCCAGGGCCTCACCGAAGGCAAGGGCGTGCTCGTGCTCTCGGAGTTTGCCGGGGTGGCGGCCGAGTTGCACGGCACCTTGCTGACCAATCCGCACGACCCCAAGGATCTGGAGGAAAAGATCTACCTGGGTCTGACCATGAGCGCCGCCGGCGGCGATCAGCGTGCGCGTATTCGCGAGCAGTTCGGCACCGTGAACCACAACAACGTGCAGCACTGGGGCGAGCAGTTCATCAAGGCGGCAAAGGCGGTGGACACCACGCCGCTGGAGGATGGCGAAGAGCCGGCGTTGGCGGCGGAATTGAGCGGCGTGAGTTGATGCCCGGGGGCCGCACTCAGTGCGGTGCCCCCCAGGCGTAGACATCCAGCGTGTCGCTGCCGCATTTGCAGCAGTTGCCGCAATTCGTTTGCGGCGGCGGCAGCTTGTGCACCCGGCCCTTGCGTTCGAGCGTGCCGAGCATGGCGCGCAGGGCGTCCGGGGAGACACCGAGGGCGAGCGACAGCTCGTGCACGCTGGCGCGTTCGCGTTGCTGCAGGGTGTCGCGCAGTCGGTTCAGGATCATGGTTGAAGACTCATGCGCTCTGAAGTTGCGGGGCGGCGCTCAGGCGCCGGCCCTGTCGGCGCAGCGCCAGCAGCACCAGCACGATGCCGGCGATGACGACGCCGATCTCGACAGCCGACCGGTTCGGGTGCTGCGTCCAGGTCGCCAGTTGGTAGTAGAGCGTTGCCAGCCCGTAGGCCAGGCCCGTCGTCCACATCGACACAAAGGTCGCCCAGCGTCCGCCGGCTTCCTGATAGATGGCCGCCACCGTGGCGGTGCACGGCATGTAGAGCAGGATGAACAGCAGGTAGGCAAAGGCGCCGGCGCCGCCGTTGAAGCGCGCCGCCATGGCGCCAAAGGTGCCGGCATGCACCGATTGCTCGGCGGCGGCGGCTTCCGTGTCGCTCAGATCGCCCACGCCGATGCCCAGCGGATCGGTCCAGCCACCGATGGCCTCGGCCAGATTGGTGGGGATGGTGGCGACGGCGTCCTTGAGCCCCTGTAGCAGACTGAAGGGCGCATCGTCAGCGCTATCGCCCGCATCTTGTGCAGCCAAGGCGCTGTAGGTTGCATCGAGCGTGCCGACCACCGCTTCCTTGGCGAGCACGCCGGTGACGATGCCCACCGCCGCCGGCCAGTTCTCCTTGTTGAGCCCCATGGGCGCGAACGCCGGGCTGACCGTGCGGCCGATCTGCGCGAGTACCGAATGGTCGCTGTCTTCGTTGCCGAAACTGCCGTCGGTGCCAATGCTGCCGAGTACGGTGATCAGCAGCACCATGGGCACGATCACCCGGCCGGCGCCGATGACGAAGCTCTTGAGCCGCGACCAGGTGTGGATGGCGATACCGCGCAGCGTGGGCAGGTGGTAGGGCGGCAGCTCCATGATGTAGGGCGCGCTCTCGCCCGACAGCAAGGTGCGCTTGAGCGCCAGCCCGGTGATCACCGCCGCCGCGATGCCGATCAGGTAGAGCGCGAACACCACGTTCTGCGCGCCCTGCGGGAAAAAGGCCGCCGCAAACAGCACATACACCGGCAGGCGCGCGCCGCAGGACATGAAGGGCACCATCGCCATGGTCATCAGCCGGTCGCGCTTGCGCTCCAGCGTGCGCGTCGACATCACCGCCGGCACGTTGCAGCCGAAGCCGACGATAAGCGGCACGAAGGACTTGCCCGGCAGGCCCATCCAGTTCATCAGCCGGTCCATCACGAAGGCCGCGCGCGCCATGTAGCCGGAGTCTTCCAGTGCCGAGAGGAACAGGTACAGACAGCCGATGACCGGGATGAAGGTGGCCACCGTCTGCATGCCGCCGCCGATGCCGTTGGCGACCAGCACGGTCAGCCAGGCCGGCGCGCCGGCGGCGCTCATCGCCGCGCCCACGCCATCGACCAGCAGCGTCCCCACGGCCTGGTCGAAGAAGTCGATGAAGGCGCTGCCGATGTTGATGGTGAACATGAACATCAGGTACATCACCGCCAGAAAGATCGGGATGCCCAGGCCGCGGTGGAGCACCACGCGGTCGATACGCTCGGTCACATCGCGCGGCACCTCGCCGATCACGCGGCTGGCTTCGCCGGCAATGTGGTTGGCCAGTGTGTAGCGGGCGTCGGCCACGAGGATGTCGACATCGTCGTGGAGCGTGCCCTGCAGCGCATGCGCCTTGTCGGCGGCGGGCTTGTTGACCGCGGCCAGCGCCAGGTCGTCACCTTCGAGCAGACGCACCGCCAGCCAATGGGCCGACACACCGGCATCCAGCGCGGCCGGCAGTGCCAGCGCTTCGAGCTGGGCGATGGCGCTCGTCAGGCTGGCTTCGTAGTCCACGGCGGCATGGGCGCGCGGCGTGGTGTCCAGCGCCTCGTCGATGGCGGTCTTCAGTCCGTCGATGCCCTCGCCGTGGGCCGCGCTGGCCAGCACCACCGGGCAACCCAGCGCGTTCTGTAGCGCCGTGGGGTCGAGCACCAGACCCTTGGCGCGGGCCACGTCCACCATGTTGAGCACCACCAGCATGGGCACGCCCATTTCGGCCAGCTCGATGGTGAGGTACAGGTTGCGCTCCAGATTGGCGGCGTCGACGATGTTGATGATCAGGGCCGCCTGATTGGTGTGGATGTAGTCGCGTGCCAGCTTCTCGTCTAGCGAGACTTCGCCGTCCACCACGTCCAGCGAGTAGGTGCCGGGCAGGTCCACCACCTCCACCTGCTTGCCCGCGTGGCGGTAGTCGCCATGCTTGCGCTCCACCGTCACGCCGGGCCAGTTGCCCACGTGCTGGCGCGCGCCGGTCAGCGCGTTGAACACGGTGGTTTTGCCGCAGTTGGGGTTGCCTACCAGGGCGATGGTCTTGCGGGACATCTACAGCGTCTCCACTTCCAGCGCGTCGGCCTCGTCCTTGCGCAGCGACAACGCCGATCCGCGCACGCGGATCTCCACCGGATCGCCCATCGGCGCCAGCCGCACCACCGTGATCGGCGTGCCCGGCGTCAGCCCCATCGACAGCAACTTGCGCCGGTAGGCCTTGCCGGTGGGGTTGAAGCCGGCGATCCTGGCGTGATCGCCCACCGAGAGGTGCTTGAGCTGCATCATCGATCCGAACAAAAACGGGTTGTTGAATAGTGTAAGTGAAAATTATTCCCATTTGCGTTCAGCTGGAATTGCGTTGGATCAATATTTGCGGAAATTTCTGGTGCACCGCCAGATGTGTCACGCAGAGACCTCTGCAAAGTGGGGCTTGGCGTGTGGGCGCCTGGTCGATCCGGCGATTCATCCGTGGGGCGCGCACGCTCGGTGGTTGGGCCGTCGTCGTGTAGCGCATTGTCGGTTTTGCGTCGGACTGGACGGAGCGTGGGACTGACCGCAAATCCACGGTGCGTGCCCGATCGAACGCCGATGTCGCGCGAACCAGATGTCGGGATTCTTTACGCTGAATGACAATGAGTTTGTGAACATTCAGCAAATACAATGATTTGCCAAGAATGGCGCGAATGCTGCTCGCTGTTCTTGCTAGATCGACACAATAGGAAATTCGAAGAATGAGCCCAATGAACAAGCTGTTGTTCGCATCAGCGCTCCTGGCATGTGGCGCGGCTCAAGCCGCCCTGCTCCCCACCACCGTGACTGCGACCGGAACGTATTGGAACAACGTGACCCTGGTTAATGACGGATTTGTGCCCCCGGAAACGACCGTGTGGACGAGCGCGAGCAACGTGTATTGGAATGGCACCGGCGTCGAGTTCATTTTTGACCTCGGCGGGAACGCACTGGTCCGGGATATCCTGGTTTCGGTGGACAACAACGACAGCTATCTGGCGCAGTATTCGACGGATGGTGTGAACTGGAACGCGCTGTTTGTGATCGACCCCGACGATGGTGAAATTCCGGTATTCCCCGGCGGCATGGACACCCTGAGCAGCGAAGCCGCATCGCTCGAATATCTGCCCGCCATGGACTTTGCCGGGCAGATCGCGCGCTACATTTCGTTCGAGGCAATTGGCGGCGACAACAGCTACGCGCTGGGCGAACTGCAGGTGTTCGGCGAGCTGGCCGGTACCGTGCCGGCACCCGGTACGCTCTTGCTGCTGGGTGCAGGGCTCAGTGCCCTGGGGTTCTTGCGCAAGAAGCGCTGATTTCGCGCGAGCACCGGCACAAGCCCGGCGTCAGCCGGGCTTTTCGCTGTGATCAACACCGCTGGCGACGTCCTCACACAGGCGCGTTGATCCGTGCCCAGTCCAGCCCGAATTTCGCCAGATACTTCCGCAAGCGATCCGCGTCATTGACCACCTTGCGCTCCGTTCGCGAGACGTCGAACAGCCGCCGCCCGGCTTCCGACAGGCTCGTGCAGTGCCGGCACTCGGCCACCACCGTCGCCAGTTGCAGGCGGTCGAAGCGGTCGAGGCCGTCGAGCGCATCGCCGAGCAGGGCGCGCAGCCCGGCCTCTGATGCCGCCGCATCGTCTGCAACGCCCCAGGCGTGGCGCAGCCGGGTGATTTCGTCGTCCACGATGGCCTCGTTGATGCGCCCCGCATCGGCCAGCGTCGCCATGCGCGTCACCGAGGCCGAC
>JBNKNO010000068.1:0-5261 GCA_050293885.1 Rhodocyclaceae bacterium
TGGCGGACGCGGCGGCCATCACCATTCCGACGCAGCTGCTCATCTCCGGGTCGGACTGGGTGGTGCATCACCAGCCTCAGCATGATTTCTTCGAGCGCCTGGGCAGCACGGTGAAGGAGAAGCACGTGCTCGAAGGCTTCTTCCACGACACCCTCGGCGAAGCCGACCGCGAGCGGGCGTTGGGGCTGGTGCGCGGCTTCATCCTGCGCCAGTTCGACAGCCCCGCGCCGGCGGTGGATCTGAACGACGCCGACAAGGCCGGTTTCACCTTCGACGAGGCGCAGACGCTGGCCGCGCCACTGCCCGAGGGCAGCCTCAAGGGCGGGTACTGGAAGCTGTACCGCAAGAGCCTGCACTGGGCCGGCATGGTGTCGGACGGCGTGTCGCTGGGGCATCGCACCGGCTTCGATTCAGGCAGCACGCTCGACTACGTGTATCGCAACGAGGCGAAAGGCGCCGGCTTCGTCGGCCGCCTGGTGGATCGCAACTACCTGGACGCCATCGGCTGGCGCGGCATCCGCCAGCGCAAAGTGCATCTGGAAGCACTCATCCGCGACGCCATGGCGCGTTTGCGTGCGGAGGACACGCCGGTGCGCGTGCTCGACATCGCCGCCGGCCATGGCCGCTATGTGCTCGACGCGCTCACCGCCGACGGCACCGCGCCCGACGCCGTGCTGCCGCGCGATTACTCGGACATCAACGTGCGCGACGGCGGCCGGCTGATCGAGCAGAAAGGGCTGAGCGACATCGCCCGCTTCGTGAAGGGCGACGCCTTTGACACCGAATCGGTCGCCAACGCCCAGCCGGGCACCACCATCGGCATCGTCTCCGGGCTGTACGAGCTGTTCCCCTCCAATGACATGATCCGCGCCTCGCTGGCGGGTATGGCGCAGGCGGTGGAACCCGGCGGCTACCTGATCTACACCGGCCAGCCCTGGCATCCGCAACTGGAGATGATCGCTCGCGCGCTCACCAGCCATCGCGAAGGCGAAGCCTGGGTGATGCGCCGCCGCACCCAGGCGGAGATGGACCAGCTGGTGCGCGAGGCCGGCTTCGAGAAGATCGACCAGCGCATCGACGAATGGGGCATCTTCACCGTATCGATCGCGCGTCGCAAAGCCGCATGAGCGCCGTCGTTACCGCCCCGCCCGGGCCGGTCCGCTGGAAACACAGCGTCGCCTGGCTGGTGCTGCTGGCGCCGCTGTTCTTTCTGAGCTACGGCTGGGCCAACCAGCTCGCGGCCAGCCGCGGGGTGAGCGCGAGCATCGTCTTCGGCTGGGAGTCGGCGATCCCCTTCCTGCCGTGGACCATCGTGCCCTACTGGTCCATCGACCTGATGTATGGGCTGTCTTTCCTGGCCTGCCGCACGCCGCGCGAAGTCAATCACCACGGTCTGCGTCTGCTCACCGCACAGCTGGTGTCGGTGGCCTGTTTCGTGGCTTTTCCGCTGCGCTTTTCGGGCGACAAGCCGGCCGCCGACGGCGTGTTCGGCGCGCTCTTCGACGCGCTCGCCGGCTTCGATCTGCCCTACAACCAGGCGCCGTCGCTGCACATCGGCCTGTTGGTGATCATCTGGTGGGTGCTGGTGCGCGGCGCCTCGCCGGGCCGGCGGCTGCTCTGGCACGCGTGGGCGGTGCTGGTGGCCGCCTCGGTGCTGACCACCTGGCAACACCATTTCTTCGACCTGCCCACCGGGGCACTGGTCGGTTTGCTGTGCCTGTGGTTGTGGCCGGACCGGGGCGAATCGCCCTTGCGCAGCCGCGCCGATGCCACCCGGCCGCGACTGGCCCTCTACTACGCCCTCGGCGCGCTGGCCTGCGGGCTGATCTCGCTGCTGGGCGGCGTGGCCTTGCTGGTGATCTGGCCGGCGGTCGCGCTGGCGCTGGTGGCGGTCAACTATGCCTGGCTGGGCACGAGCGGTTTCCAGAAGCATGCCGGCCGGCAAAGCACCGCGGTGCGCTGGCTGCTGGCGCCGTATCGGCTGGGCGCCTGGATCAACCGCCACCTGTGGACCCGCCGTCATCCGGCACCGGACGCGATCAGCGACCGCGTGTGGCTCGGGCGGCTGCCGACGCCGGCCGAACTGGCGGCCCAGGGCTTCGATGCCATCGTCGACCTCACCGCCGAGTTCGACACGCCGACCGGCGCCCGCCTGTCCTACAACGTGCCCATGCTGGACCTGGCCGTGCCGCCCGCCTCGGCGCTGCGTCAGGCGGTGCGGGCGCTGGCCCAGGCCGAGGCGAGTGCCGAGCGGGTGCTGGTGTGCTGCGCGCTGGGCTATTCGCGCAGCGCACTCACGGTGGCCGCCTGGCTGCTGCACAGCGGCCGCGAGGTCCATGTCGAGGGCGCCATCGCCCGTGTGCACGCCGCGCGGCCGCAGGTGGTGTTTTCCGATGCGCACCGTGGGCTGCTCGAGGCTTTTGCTGATGCGCACTGATACCGATATCACGCCCCGCTTGGCCGCCGATGCCGCGGTCACCGCCGGCCTGCTCGACAGCGGCCGCGTCATCGCCGTGATCAGCGGCACCTCGCTGCTGACGACGCTCGTCATCTGGCTGCTCGGCTACCCGGTGCACGCGCCGGCGTTGATGGGTGTCGGGGCGACGGCCCTCGTGCACCTCTATTTCGCGCTGCGCGTGCGTTTTGACGCCCGCGTGTTTCGCCTGTGGGCATCCCGATGGCAAGATGCAGCCGATGCCGCCGCCGATCTGGCCGCTTTCGATGCGCGGGTCCGCCGGCAAGCGCCGCCCGCCGCGTCGCTGCAAGCGGATCTGGCCGACCGGCGACGCGGGGCCATGCGTTTGCTGCGCTGGCAGGGCGCATTCGCGACCTTGCAACTGGCACTCACTTTCATTGCCCTCTGGCCCTGAGGGCGGATCGCAAAGCGACGAGACATGATCGAAAAACTGTTTGCCCGCCTGCTGTGCAATGTCGCCAAGCTGCTCACCGGCGTGCGCGCCTTGTGGCGCGGCGAGGGGCCGGTGCTGCGGCTGCGGGTCTATTACGCCAACCACCGCAGCCATGTGGACTTCCTGCTGGTGTGGGCCTCGCTGCCACCGGCGCTGCGCCGGCAAGCACGGCCGGTGGCGGGCGCCGATTACTGGCTCGACGGCAAATTCAAGCGCTGGCTGATCACCCGCGTGCTGCGCGCGGTGTTGATCGATCGCCGCCCCGAGCGCGACGGGCCAAACCCGGTTGAACAGATGGCCGACGCGATTCGCGCGGGGGACTCGCTGATCGTGTTCCCCGAGGGCACGCGCAATCTGGGCGACGAGTTGCTGCCGTTCAAGAGCGGCATCTTCCATCTGGCGCGCACGCTGCCGTGGATCGAGTTCGTGCCGGTGTGGATCGAAAACCTCGACCGCGTGATGCCCAAGGGCTCGGTGGTGCCCATTCCGCTGTTGTGCACGCTCACCTTCGGCACACCGATCACCCTGCAGCCCGACGAAGAAAAGGACGCCTTCTTGCAGCGCGCCCGTACGGCCCTGCTCGACCTCGCGCCCACCTCGGCCTGAATGGAGCCCTGACCCATGCCCGATTCAACCCTGTTTCAAGTGTTCATCGCGGTGTTCGTGGCGCTCGCGGTCGCCAGCGGCATCGCCGGTGTGCTCAAGTTCCGCTTGCCCGAAGGCGCCGATACGGCGGTGGTCGACAACCTCAACGCGCGCATCAACGCCTGGTGGATGATGGTCATCGTGCTCGCGCTGGCCTTCTGGATCGGCGAGGGCGGCATCATCGCGCTGTTTGCCTTCATCTCCTTTCAGGCGCTACGCGAGTTCATCTCGCTCACCCACACCCGGCGCGGCGATCATCGGGCGCTGGCCTGGTGCTTCTTCTTCTTTCTGCCCGGCCAGTACGTGCTCATCGCCACTCACTGGTACGGGCTGTTTTCCATTCTCATCCCGGTCTACGCCTTTTTGCTGCTGCCCATCTCGGCCACCCTGGGCAGCGACGCCACACGCTTTTTCGAGCGCGCCGCCAAGGTGCAGTGGGGCTTGATGATCTGCGTGTATTGCATCTCGCACGTGCCGGCGCTGCTGACGCTGGAGATTGCCGGCTTCGAGGGCCGCAACGCGCAGTTGATCGTGTTCCTCATCCTCACCGTGCAATCGAGCGACGTGTTCCAGTATGTGTGGGGCAAGCTGCTCGGCAAGCACACGCTGGCACCGGCGATTTCGCCGTCGAAGACCGTCGAGGGGCTGGTGGGCGGCGTGCTCACCGCCACCGCGCTGGGCGCCGCGCTGTACTGGCTGACGCCGTTCACCGTCTGGCAGGCGGCGCTGGTGGCGCTCACCATCAACATCGTCGGCTTCTTCGGCGGCTTCGTGCTCTCGGCCATCAAGCGCGATCGCGGCGTGAAGGACTGGGGCACGCTCATCGAAGGCCACGGCGGCATGCTCGACCGCGTCGACTCCATCAGCTTTTCGGCGCCGATCCTGTTTCACATCGTGCGCTACTGGTGGGTGTGAATTCGATTCGGCCATCGTTTGCATCGCGCGACCAACCAAGGACACCCCGTGCCAACCACCGAATTCACCATTGACGGCCTGAACAACGACGACGACCTGCGCCGCGTGATGAACGCGATTCAGGACCTGCCCTGCATCTCGCATGCCGAGGTCGACATGACCAGCGGGCGGGCCGAAGTCGAGCACACCGCCATGGTCTCGGACGGCGACATCCGTGCAGCGGTGGAGGACGCGGGCTTCACCACCCGATAGGCCGAAACAGCGCGTTTCGATGTGTCTATAATCGTCGGCTATTCAATTTCAATGGCTTGTGCCCGTGTCCGACGCCCTGTTCGTTCGCTCCCAGTACATCCTGCCCAAGCGGCTGATCACGCAATTGGCCGGCAAGCTCGCCGGTCTGCAAGGTGGCAAGGCCACCACCCGGGTGATCCGCTGGTTCATCCGGCGCTACGGCGTGGACATGAACGAGGCGGCCAACCCCGACCCGGCGGCTTACACGAGCTTCAACGACTTTTTCACCCGTGCCCTGCGCGAGGATGCGCGACCGCTGACGGAGGCGGATTTCCTCTGCCCGGTGGATGGCGCGATCAGCCAGTTCGGTCCCATCGCGGGCGAACAGATCTTTCAGGCCAAGGGGCATGACTACAGCGCCACCACGCTGGTGGGCGGCGATCACCAACTCGCCGCGCAGTTCGAGGATGGCCTGTTCGCCACGCTCTATCTGAGCCCGAAGGACTACCACCGCATCCACATGCCGTGCGCCGGCACCCTGCGCGAGATGATCTACGTCCC
>JBNKNO010000068.1:5358-6449 GCA_050293885.1 Rhodocyclaceae bacterium
ACGCTCTATCTGAGCCCGAAGGACTACCACCGCATCCACATGCCGTGCGCCGGCACCCTGCGCGAGATGATCTACGTGCCCGGCGAGCTGTTCTCGGTGAACCCGGCCACCGCGCGCGGCGTGCCCGGCCTGTTCGCCCGCAACGAGCGCGTGGTGTGCGTGTTCGACAGCGCGCAAGGCCCGTTCGTGATGGTGCTGGTGGGCGCCACCATCGTCGGCAGCATGGCCACGGTGTGGCATGGCACGGTCAATCCGCCGCGCCGGCCGGACATCACCAAGTGGCGCTACACCGGCGCGGAGGCGGTCACTCTCGACAAGGGTGCCGAAATGGGCCGCTTCCTGCTCGGCTCGACGGTGGTGATGCTGTTCCCGGCCGGCCGGTTCGACTTCAATCCGGCGTGGCAAGCCGGCGCGGCCGTGCGCATGGGGCACGCCATGAGCGCCGCGCCGCTGGGTAATCTCTGATCGGGTTGTGAACGCGCCGGGCGGTCGCTCGACCGGCGCCGATCACGCGATGCCGAGCCAGCCTGGCAGTTCTGCCAGCGTGTGCATTTCGCCATCCGGCGTCTCCGGGATGCACTCCGGCGCCTGGCCGAAGCGGTTGCACCACAGCACGTGAAAACCAAACGCCTTGGCCGAATAGGCATCCCAACCGTTCGACGACAAAAAGCAGATGCGCTCGGCGGGGATCGCGAAGTGCTCGCTGGCCAGGCCATACACGCTCGGGTGCGGCTTGAAGACGCCGACCGACTCGACCGATAGCACGGCGTCGAGCATCGCATCGAGCCCGGCATTGTCGACCGCCGACTTGAGCATCGCGGGGGAGCCGTTGGAAAGAATCGCGGTCTTGAGGCCGGCCGCCTTGAGCGCCTGCAGCGTGGCGGGCACTTCCGCATAGGCGTGAATGCGCAGATAGAGCGCCATGAGCTGATCGCGCAGGCCGGGTTGATCGATGTGCAGCGTGCGCAGGGCAAAGTCGAGCGCATCGCCGGTGACTTGCCAGAAGTCGGCGTGGTGCCCCGCCAGGCCGCGCAGCCAGGTGTATTGCAGCTGCTTGTTGCGCCACAGGTCGGAGAGCGCCTGCCACTGCG
>JBNKNO010000068.1:6549-15003 GCA_050293885.1 Rhodocyclaceae bacterium
GTGCCCCGCCAGGCCGCGCAGCCAGGTGTATTGCAGCTGCTTGTTGCGCCACAGGTCGGAGAGCGCCTGCCACTGCGTCCCCAGCGCCGCTTGAGCGCCTTTGGCGACGCTCGAGACGTCGAAAAGCGTCCCGTAGGCATCGAAAACACACACCTCGATATCGCGCAGATGCTCGCCCGCCATGTCAGTCTCCCGTTCAAAAGCAAGGTGCCGCCGCAAGGGCCCGGAAAAGCCGCCCGCGCCCAGCAATCTTCATCTTAGCGCGTGCGCTTGTCAGCGCGAGAAGCGGATGCGAACGCGGGGTGGCACGTGCGGACTCGCCAGTTCCATTTCGATCGAATCGCTATTGATCGGAACGCGGTCGGTGCACGTCTTTTGTTGCTCGGCTGTTCAGCCTAGCGTCGCGAGAAATCCGGCCCGGGCTGCTTCGAGTTGCGCGCGCTCCGCCTCGCTAACCAGCGAAATTGCCTTGCGGTGATAGGCCTCGAACGCCGCTCGCACCTCGGCGGCATCGAGCGCGCGGGCTTGCGCGGGCGGAGGCGGCGCTTCCCCCGGCACCGGCTGCAGCACCGCATGCTTGGGAATGAACACGGTGCCCCCCGTTTCGCTGGCGCCGGTCATCGGGCCGACCTTGGAGAGCGTCTCGCCCTTGTACTGGAAGCGCGCGCCGAGGGGGAGGTGGTCGAGTTTCATTGAATGTGCCCGGGGTGGCGTGAGGCGTGGCGGTGGTGCCTCGCTCAGCGCAGCAGCGCCGAGCGGGTGAGATTTTCCACGTCGTGCAGGTGGCGGTCGAAGAAGTACAGGCGTGGCGCGGTGTAGACCATGGCGGTCAGCTGGCCATCGAGGATGGCGCCCCAGCCGACGCCGGCGAGGATGACTTCGTCGAATTTGCGCACGCTGGCGAATTCGAAGCGGAAGCCGTCGGTATGCAGGAAACGTTCGGGCGCGAGTCGTTGCAGCGTAAAGGTCGAGCCGTCGCGGGTGTAGAGGCTCTCGAACAGGCTGACGACTTCATGGGGGCGCATGCCCGAGGCGAAAGTGCGCGGGGTTTGTTTGTCGTTGCGCGGCGCAAGGGGTTCGCCGTTCTTGACGCCGACGAAGAACTGGAGTGAATCGACGGAAAACCCGTCTCTTGTCCATGTCGGGATCGGACCGGCAGCAGGGCCTTCGAAGCGGTTCCATGGGTTGTCGACTTTCATGACCAGACGCTCGCCGACCACGGCGTCGCCGTGATCGACGATGGCGACGTGGGAGCAGGCGCTGACCACCAGGGCGAGGGTGGCGATCAGCAACAGGCGGATAGTTTTGTTCATGGTTTCACAGGGACTGGATATAGGAATGGATCATTTCGGCGTCGGGGGCGTCCGGCGCTTGCTCGAGATAGCGCAGGTAGGCCTGGCGGGCCGGTTCGTTCGCTTTAGCGTCCTGTTGGCACAGACCGAGCGAGCGCCATGCTTCGGCCGGGGCGTCGGGCTGATCGACGGCTGCATCGAGTGCGTCGATCGCGCGTGTCAGATCACCCTCTTCCGCCCGCATCCGGTAGGTTTCGCCACGGGCGTACATCAGGCGGCCGTTGGCACCGTCGCGGGCGATCAGGCGCTCGAGCAGCACCAGTGTTTCGCCATACTGGCCACGCCGCAGTTCGTCGTTGAGCAGCGCCATGAGGTAGGGGTCGATGCGCACGCGCCAACGTTCGACGCCCGTTTCCCCTTGCGCATCGCCGGCCAGTTTCTCGAGCGTCTGCTCGCGATCCGACGGCGCGGGGTGGCTGGCAAACAGCACGGAATGTTTTTCCGGGTCGCCCGCCGCCGCGGCTTCTTCGCGCAGGTTGCGCCACACGTGGGCGGCCTCGCCGGGGGCATAACCGGCGTCGCGCATGAGGCTCAAGCCGATGCGATCGGCCTCCCGCTCCTGATCGCGGGAGTAGGAAAACTGGCCGGCGAGCAGGGCGAGCTGGGCGATCAGACCAACGCCACCGAGCGCCACTCCCAGGAACTGCCCGAACGCCGAGCGCGAACGCAGGTCGCGCAACTGCTCGACGGCATGGCGCTGAAGGTAGTGGCCGATTTCGTGGCCGATCACCGCGGCCAGTTGGGCCTCGTTGTCGACCCGAAGCATCAGGCCCGACCAGATCTGCATCATGCCATTGGGCGCCATGTTGGCATTGAACCAGGGCGTGCGTACGGGGTAGATGCGGATGTCCGGGCAATGTTGGCCGGCCAGTCGGCAGGCGATGTCGTGCAGGTAGTTGCGCAGATTCTTGTCGCGCATGCGAAACGGACTGCGTCGCAGCCGTTTTTCCTCACGGTCCATGAATGCCCACAAGCCGCCTTCGTCGGAATCGAGCGACGGGCGCGTAAAGCGCGCCGGAATGGCCCAGTCGGCCGCTTCGGCAAGCGCGTTGCCGCCGGCAAGCATGGCGCAGTGGGCGCAGCCGGCGGCGAGAAACGTTCGCCGTTTCATTGCGCCTTGGCCACTTGTTCCTGCTCTTCTTCGTCCTCTTCCTCTTCGTCCGGCACGGGGAAGTCATCGAGCAAGTTCTCGACGGTGTCGACGGCTTCTTCGGCTTCGCGTAGATCGCCATGGGTGCTTGCCATCTGGTTGAACCACACGACTTGCCCGGTGCGCAGATCGACCAGGGTCGCGTAGCCGACCTGGATGCCGCCGGGGATGCCGATGCCAAACACCGCGAATATGACCATGGTGGCTTTGCGCCCGCTGCTCGCGTAGCTGTCGCGCATCCAGGTAAACAGCGCGTAGTCGGCACCCGTGGCTTCGCGCAGCGGGGCGAAGCTGTCGCCAAAGCCCCAGTCGAGTTGTCCGTGCTTGGTGGGCAGCGCGAACGGCCCGTCGCCGGATGTTCCGTGGTGGAGCGAAATCGCTCGTGCGACGGCGGCATGCAGTGCCAGCACTTCGGTGAAATCGTCGGCGTCTTCTTCCGACAGGCGCGACACCTTCAGCCCGGCTTGGCGGCCGAACTTGACCAGAGCCGAGTCCATGTATTCGTGGGCCAGGGCCGTCCAGTCGGCGCGCGGTTCGGCAATGCCGCCGGCACTGAGTTCGAACAGTTCAACGTCAAGGGGTGCCAGGAGTACTTTGGCCTCCGGCGGCACGAACTCGAACCCGGGCGCGAGTTGATCGTCGGCGCGTACCGCGCCGGCACCCAGGTAAAAGGTCGCCACGGAAAACAGGGTGATCAGAACACGAAATCGGCGCACGACAGTCTCCGGCACATGAAGTTCAAATTATGCCTGAGTCACGCCCCTTTCATCCATGATGGATTTGACGTTTGTGCCTGCTGTCCACGCGCCTTGAATGACGTTGCCAGATGGCTTAGCGCCCGAACCGGCCGACGAAAACGCTTCCGTGTCGACTGGGTCGGGGCTACTTCACCTGCCGCTCGGCCGCAAGTCACCGGCCTCGCGAGAACACCTCAACTCACTGGCGTCTGCCTTTGCGCACCTTGATGTCCACCGCGGCGGTGTCGCTCAAGCGGCCGTCGCTGACGGTCAGCGTGACCGCGTAGGTGCCCTCAGTGGTGTAGGTGTGGCTCACGGTCATGCCCGACGCGGTGACGCCGTCGCCGAAATCCCAGGCGAAGTCGAGGCTGTCGCCGTCCGCATCGGTGGACCCCGATGCACTGAAGGTGACCGTCAATGGCGCGCGGCCGGTGACGACATCCGCATCCAGGACGGCCACCGGGGGCTGGTTGTCCGCTGGCGGCGGGGGTGCGTCGTTGGCAAGGAGGAAGCCGTGTACCTGGCCGCCCTTGAGGCCGGTGCCGACGATGTCGCCGCGGTCGTTGATGGCGCTTGCCCCGGTCAGCAACCAGTCCGGCGCGCCCGCGATGTCGTTGAGATCAAGCATGCCGGCGGCGGAGGTCCACACGAATGCGTGGTACAGCGTCGGGTCGTAGACGCTGGTCAGCACGGTCGACAGCCAGGCACTGCCCACCACGGTGTCGGTGTTGTTGATGTCGGACGCGCTGCTGCGCAGACCGTTGTTCAGCGTGCCCAGATCGGTGTAGGCGCTGCTCGTCAGGTCATACACGTAGGCGTGGCCGTCGCCGCCGGTGCCGGCGATGCGGTTGGCGTTGTTGATGGCCGCCGCAGTGCCGCCGGAAGGCAGGGGCAGAAAGGTCACATCGGTAAATTGCGGCGTGGTCAGGATGGCGGACGATCCGGTCAGGCCGTAGCGGCTCTTGCGCCCGACGGCATAGCCTGAATCATTGATGTCGAGCAGGTAATACAGGTCGGCGTACACACCTTGTCGCGTGCCGCGCGGATAGACGTTCGCGACATCGAGCACCTGCCAGGCCTGGCCATGGGCATTGGGGTCGTAGATTGCGGGATTGACCGGGCGGGGGGTTGCGCGGTACGGGTTGGTTCCGGCCTCGCTGCCGGCGACCTGGTCCAGCGCATTGATCCCCGAGGCGGTGTGGTCGCTGCCGAGATCCTTCATCGTACCGTCGTAGAGGAATGCGCCGGTCAGGCTCGTGCCGACAACCACTTCGTTGTCGTTGACCGCGTAGGCCATGACGCCGCCGACCAGGTCTTCCACTCCGCCGCCGTTGGGTACGCGAATGGCGATGCGGGTGGTACCGTCCAGCCGGTAGCCGACGACGGTTCCGTTGTTGTTGATGTCGGTGGGCGTCACGTCGACGCCGAGGTCGATCAGCTGGTAGGCCGATGCATCCAGCGCCACCCCGGGGATCAACGCGATGGCGAGACAAAGGCTCCTGAGCAGAGTCAGTTCGCGACGCGGTCTGTGATTGATCTCATGCATGGTTTTCTCCTTCTTCCCTTCAACTGCACGCGAGCGTCGCAAACGCACCGACGCCCCATGCCAAATACTTGACCGTGATGCTGTTGTGGTTATGTATTTATCGTAGGTGGGAAATATACCCACGAACATTAAGGATGTGTGTCTATTGGTAAATTGGCGCGCATTTCGGTCGTCGAGGCGCCGGACCCATGTCTGTCGGGTTGTCGGCTGTTTCGAATTCCGAGAGCGCCGGAAAGCGCCGGTGAGGGGGTAGCCGGTTCGTGCACGCCGCACATGCCCATGCACGTGCATCCATGCACGCGCGATGTGGCGGCGATCAGACGCTTGTTCGACGCGTGGATGGATTGAACGGCGGCAATCGGCCGGCGCCGTCATGGCGCACCGGCCTGTCTCGATGGCCACGCGCGAGGCATCGATTGCCGGGGCGGAGATGCCCCGGGCCGGGTCAGTCGCCCAAGTCGATCTCGCCAACCATGAATGTCACCGCGCTGCCGATCAACGTGACGCGCTCGCCTCGGTGTTGGCACTTCAGCTGGCCGCCGCGTGTCGACACCTGTCGTGCATGCAGCGTGTCCTTGCCGAGCCGGTCTGCCCAGTACGGCGCCAGTGCGCAATGCGCGGAGCCGGTGACCGGGTCTTCGGGGATGCCGAGTTTGGGGGCAAAGAAGCGGCTGACGAAGTCGACGTCCTCGCCGGGTGCGGTGACGATCACGCCCCGGCGGTCGAGGCGTGCCAGCGCGGCAAAATCCGGCGCGAGCGCGCGCACGATCTCCTCGCTGTCGAAGATGGCGACGTAGTCATCGGCCGCCCGGACTTCGCGCGGGGTGTGTCCGAGCGCATCGACCAGACCGTCCGGCAGCGGGCACGGAATCGCGCGTCGGGCGGGAAAATCCATCGACAGCATGTCCCCCGCCAAGGCCACCGTCAGATCGCCGCTGCGGGTTTCAAAGACGATCCGGTTTTCGGCGTAGCCAAGGTGTGTGAACAGCACGTGCGCGGTGGCGAGCGTGGCATGGCCGCACAACTCGACCTCTGCCTTCGGTGTGAACCAGCGCAGATGAAAGCCGCGCGTGCCGGGCACGAAAAAGGCCGTTTCGGAGAGCTTGTTTTCGCTCGCGATGGCCTGCAGCAAGCGGTCGTCCAGCCAGGCCGTCAAGGGACAGACGGCGGCCGGGTTGCCCTCGAATACCCGTGTCGCGAATGCGTCCACCTGATACAGCGGGATCTTCACGGTGATTCGTCTCCGGCACGGGTCATTTTCGCCACCACCACAACAGCAGCGACAGCACCGCCGAGATGAGCAGCGAGGTCATCAGCGGAAAATGGAAGCTGAACCCCTCGCGTTGAATGTCGAGGTCACCCGGCAGACGGCCGAGTGGCAGCTTGCTCAGCCATGGCCACAGCAGGCCGCAAACGAGCAGCAGCAGGCCAACGGTGATGAGAATGCGTTGCATGGTGCCGAGTGTACAAAAAACGCCCCGCGGGTGGCGGGGCGTATTGCCATGACGGCGGACGGGCTTACGCGACGGCGTCCAGCGCCTTGGCCAGATTCGCCACCGTGCGATCCACGTTCTGCAACTTGTCGAGCCCGAATAGGCCGACGCGGAAACTCTTGTAGTCGGCCGGTTCGTCGCATTGCAGCGGTACCCCCGCAGCGGTTTGCAGTCCTTGGGTGATGAACGCCTTGCCGGTGTGGACGGCGTCGTCGTTGGTATAGCTCACCACCACGCCGGGCGCCTGAAAGCCGGGCGCGGCAACGCTCTTGAAGCCGTGCGCTTCGAGCAGGGCGCGTACTTTCCGGCCGAGCTCGATCTGCGCGTCGCGCACCGTGTCGAAACCGGCCGCTTCGGTCTCGAGCATGATGTCGCGCATGCGGGTGAGGCTGTCGGTGGGCATGGTGGCGTGGTAGGCGTGGCCACCGGCCAGATAGGCGTCCATGATCTGCAGCCACTTCTTGAGGTCGGCCGCAAAACTGGTGCTGGTGGTGGCGTCGATGGCGGCACGGGCACGTTCGCCCAGCATCACCATGGCGCAGCACGGCGAGCCGCTCCAACCCTTTTGCGGCGCGCTGATGAGGATGTCGATGTCGCAGGCCAGCATGTCGACCCACACGGTGCCCGAGGCGATGCAGTCGAGCACGAACAGGCCACCGACTTCATGCACGGCGTCGGCTACGGCCTTGAGGTAGTCGTCCGGCAGGATCATGCCCGAGGCGGTTTCCACATGCGGCGCGAACACCATGTCGGGGCGCTCGGCGCGGATGGTGGCAACCACTTCGTCGATGGGCGCGGGCGCGAACGGCGCTTGCGCCTCGTCGCTGATGCGGCGCGCCTTGAGCACGGTGTGGCTGGCGGGGATGCTGCCCATGTCGAAGATCTGCGTCCAGCGATAACTGAACCAGCCGTTGCGGATCACCAGACACTTCTTGCCGGTGGCGAACTGGCGTGCCACCGCTTCCATGCCGAAGGTGCCGCTGCCCGGCACGATCACGGCCGCCTGAGCGTGATAGACCTGTTTCAGGATGCGCGAGATATCGCGCATGACGCCCTGAAACTGCTGCGACATGTGGTTGAGTGCGCGGTCGGTATAGACCACCGAGTATTCGAGCAATCCATCGGGATCGACGTTGGGTAACAGGGCTGGCACGGCTCACTCCGGATCAACAGCGGGGCGCAAGGCGCGGCCCCGGCAAAACGACAGGATGCCATTGTTTGCCCATGCACTCCACCTCGTCGCCGTCGTGGGATTAGTTCACTCGAAAAGCGTGAATTGATACGGCATATATTGCCTTTAGCATATTTGCCAATGACATATCGTCGCGTACCATTGACACCCTTGCGTAATTGTCTGGTTGGCGTTCATGTTGCCCGAGTTTTCATCTGCCACGCGGCTGTACGACCTCACTTGGCGCACCGCCGGCCCGACGGTGAGCGTCGAAGCCTGGTGGGGGTCAGAAGCACTTTCCCAGGGTTTCGAGTTGTGCATCGACGTGCTGTCGCCCGATGCGCATATCGAGCTCAAACAGTTTCTCGGACAGGCGCTTACCTTGCACAGCGCCCTGCCCGACGGCAGCCGCACGAACCGCTCCGGTCTCGTGCGTGCCGCCTTCAAGCTCGGCAGCGACGGCGGCTTCGCCCGTACCCGGCTGGTGGTTGTGCCGTGGAGCTGGCTACTCACGCAAGTGCGCAACAACCGCGTCTTTCAAGACAAATCCATCATCGACATCGTCGAGCAGGTTTTCGAAGACCACCGCCCCTACGCCGCCTGGCAATGGAGTGACGAAGTGGCCGGTTTTCTCTCGCAGGTGCGCCCGCGCAGCTATTGCGTTCAATACAACGAGACCGACTACGCCTTCATCAGCCGCCTGTTGGCCGAAGAAGGCATTGGCTGGTGTGTCGAAGAAGACGACGCCGCTCACGCCGGCCACCGCCTGCGCCTGTTTGCCGACAGCCGCGGTTTTGCCGACGACGTGCAATCGGCCCACGGCGGCATCCGCTTCCACCGCGCCGACTCGCAAGAAGCCGCTGACGCCATCATCGCCCTGGGCGCGCAGCGCACGCTCGGCCTCGGCGTCGCCACCACCCAGAGCTACGACTACAAGGCCAAATCGACCGTCGCCACCAGCCTGCCCAGCGTGCAGCGCCCCGGCGGCGCCAACGCCCCGCTGCT
>JBNKNO010000069.1:0-14723 GCA_050293885.1 Rhodocyclaceae bacterium
GCCTCGCCGCAATGCGACCGCTTCTACGCCGCACTGGCGCGGCTCGATGTGCCACTCATCAGCCATGCCGGCGAGGAGATGGCGGTGCATGGCATCGGCCGGGCGGCATGGGGCAATCCGCTGCGCCTGCGCCGCGCGCTCGACGCCGGTGTGCGCGTGGTGATGGCGCACTGCGCCAGCATCGGTGAGGACGTCGACCTCGACCAGGGCGAAAACGGCCCGGTGGTGCCGAGTATCGACTTGTTCGCACGCATGATGGACGCGCCCGCGCATGCCGAGCGCCTGTTTGCCGACATCTCCGCCATCACGCTGCGCAATCGCGATCTGGCGGTGATCCGCCGCATCGTCGAGACGCAGGACTGGCATGCGCGGTTGCTGTTCGGCACCGACTATCCCTTGCCCGGCATCCTGCCGCTGATCTCGCCGGCCCAACTGGCGAGCGAAGGCATGCTCGACGCGCACACGGTGCCGGTGCTCGAAACCGTGCGCGAGCACAATCCGATCCTGTTCGATTTCGTCCTCAAACGGCATCTGGTCAGCGACGGTGTCACACTGCCGGCCAGCGTGTTCGAAACACGGCGATTCTTTGATCCGGCACAGGAGCAGGCGGGCGCATGAGTTCCCAATTCGGTTTGATGCGCGAGCAGCGCTTTCTGCCCTTCTTCCTCACCCAGTTCTTCGGTGCCTTCAACGACAACCTGTTCAAGAACGCGCTGGTGGTGCTGATGACCTTTCAGGCAGCGCGCTACACCAGCTTGTCGGCTGGCGTACTCGTCAACCTTGCGGCCGGCATCTTCATCCTGCCCTTCTTCCTGTTCTCGGCCACCGCCGGGCAATTGGCGGACAAGTTCGAGAAGAGCCACCTGATGCGCCTCATCAAGCTCATGGAAATCGTCGTCATGGGGCTGGGTGCCGCCGCCTATGCGTTCGATTCGCTGTGGCTGATGCTGGCGACGCTGTTTCTCATGGGCGTGCAGTCGTCCATCTTCGGGCCGGTGAAATACGCCATCCTGCCGCAGCACCTGGCCGAAACCGAGCTGATCGGCGGCAACGCGCTGGTCGAATCCGGCACCTTCATCGCCATCCTGTTCGGCACCATCGCCGGCGGCGTCGCCATCGCCTTGCCGGGCGGGCCGATGTGGGTATCGGCGGTGGCGCTGGTGGTCGCCGTGGTGGGCTATGTGGCCAGTCGGGGCATCCCGCTGGCCCCCGCGGCTGACCCGGATCTCAAGATCGACTGGAATCCGTTCACCCAGACCTGGCAAACCATCGGCTTCACGCGCCGCAACCGCACGGTGTTCCTGTCCATCCTCGGCATCTCCTGGTTCTGGTTCTACGGCGCGCTGTTCCTGTCGCAGTTTCCCGGCTACGCCCGCGAGGTGCTGGGCGGCGACGAGCATGCCGTCACGCTGCTGCTGGCGGTGTTCTCGATCGGCATCGGCGCCGGTTCGCTGCTGTGCGAGAAGGCCTCCGGCCGTCACGTGGAAATCGGCCTCGTGCCCTTCGGCTCCATCGGCCTGTCGCTGTTCGCGCTTGATCTGTGGTGGGCCAGCCCGGCGGCCGGCAGTCTCGGCGTCGATCAGGGGCTGGCGGTGGTGCTCGCACAATCGACCACCTGGCGGGTGCTGTTCGATCTGGTCATGATCGGCGTCTTCGGCGGTTTCTTCATCGTGCCGCTGTATGCGCTCATCCAGGCGCGCAGCGAGCCCAGCCACCGCTCGCGCATCATCGCCGGCAACAACATTCTCAACGCGCTGTTCATGGTGGTCGCCGCCGGCATGGGGGCGGGCTTGCTCGCCGCCGGGGTGTCGATTCCGCAGCTCATCCTCATCACCGCCGTGCTCAACGCCTGCGTCGCGGTGTACATCTACACGCTGGTGCCCGAGTTCCTGCTGCGCTTCATCGTGTGGCTGCTGGTGCACACCGTGTATCGGCTCGACGTGGTTGGCGACGAGCAGATCCCCGACGAGGGCCCGGTACTGATCGTCGCCAACCACGTGAGCTTCGTCGATGCGCTGGTGATCATGGCCGGCTGCCGTCGGCCGATCCGCTTCGTGATGGACCACCACATCTTCCGCTGGCCGATCCTGTCCTTCGTGTTCCGCACCAGCGGCGCGATCCCGATTGCCTCCGCCAGGGAAGACCCGGCGATGATGGAACGCGCCTTCGCGCAGGTGGCCGAAGCGCTCGACGCCGGCGAAGTGGTCGGCATCTTCCCCGAAGGGCGCATTTCGGCCGACGGCGAGCTGTCACCGTTCCGCCCCGGGGTAACGCGCATCCTCGCGCGCAACCCGGTGCCGGTGGTGCCCATGGCGCTGCGCGGCTTGTGGGGCAGCTTCTTCAGCCGCAAAGACGGGCCGGCCATGAGCCGACCGTTCCGGCGTGGATTGTTCAACCGGATATCGCTGGTGGTGGATGCGCCCATGGCGCCCGAGGTAGTCACCCCCGACGCGTTGCGGCAGCGGGTGGCCGCGTTGCGCGGCGACCGGAAATAGGCAGAGGAAAGAACTTATGTGGATCGTCATTGGCCTGATTGTGGGTGGTTGGCTGGGCTCCTGGGGCAACCTGGAGGAGCTGATCGGCGGCGCCATCATCGGTGCGCTTGCCGGTGCGGCGGTGCAGTTCTTCATGCGCAAGCCGAAGGCCGACGACGACCGGGTGGCTGCGTTGGAGGCGCGGGTGGATTCGCTGGAGCGCACGCTGGCGCAACTGCGCGCCGGGGCGGCTTTCACCGACAACCCGAGCGTGCCCGATGCGATGCCGTCGGCCGATCCGGGCGTGACGCTGCCTGAGTTGAATGCAGACGAACTCACGCTGCCACCTGAGCCGGAACCGCCCGTGCCAGTCGAGGTGCCCGTGCCGGCGCCGGCCGCACCGACCCGCCGCCGCGGTGTCGATGCGCTGGCCGCGCGCACCGGGGAGGCCGTTGCCCGCGTGCGCCAGCCGGTTCGTGGCCCGTCCACGCTCGATCAACTCTACGAACAGGTCCGTGGCTGGCTGCTGGGCGGCAACACCGTGGTGCGCGTGGGCTTGTTGGTGTTGTTCGTCGGGCTGGCGTTTCTGGCGCGCTACGCGGTCGACAACAGCCTGCTGCCGGTCGAGTTCCGCCTCGCCGGCATCGCCGCTGGTGCCGTGGCGCTGCTGGCGGTGGGTTGGCGGCTGCGTACGCGGCGGCCGGGCTACGCGCTGAGTTTGCAGGGCGGCGGCGTGGCGGTGCTGTATCTGACCATCTTCGCCGCCATGCGCCTGTACGGCCTGATCCCGCCGACCATGGGGTTCGCCTTGCTGCTGGCGGTGGTCGGCTTCTCGGCGGCGCTGGCGCTGTTGCAGAACGCGCAGGCGCTGGCGGTGATCGGCACGGCCGGCGGCTTCATGGCGCCGATTCTGGCCTCCACGGGTCACGGCGATCACGTGATGCTGTTCGGCTACTACTTGCTGCTCAACGCCGGGGTGCTCGCCATCGCGTGGAAGCAGGCCTGGCGGGTGCTCAATCTCACCGGCTTCGTGTTCACCTTTTCGATCGCGCTGGCCTGGGGCGCGCGCGACTACCGGCCCGAACTGTTCGCCAGTACCGAGCCTTTCCTGATCGCCTTCTTCCTCATGTACGTGGCGGCGGCGGTGCTCTACGCCTGGCGCAGCGCGCCCGAGCTCAAGCACTACGTGGACGGCACCCTCGTGTTCGGCACGCCGGTGGTCGGCTTCGGCCTGCAGGTGGCGCTGGTGCAGGACATGCCTTATGGCCTGGCCTGGAGTGCGCTGGCGGTGGGGGCGCTGTACGTGTTGTTGGCGCGCGGGCTGCACGGTTGCGCGCGGCCGTCACTGCGCTTGCTGGTCGAATCCTTTGTCGCGCTCGGCGTCGCCTTCCTCACGCTGACCATTCCGCTGGCGGTCGATGGTCAATGGACGGCCGCCGCCTGGGCGATGGAAGGCGCGGCACTGCTGTGGGTGGGCACGCGACAGGGGCGCAAGCTGCCGATGGCGGCCGGGCTGCTGCTGCAATTGATGGCCGGCGTGTTCTTCTTCGGCGATGCGATTCATCAATCGGCGGACCCGGTGTGGCCGGTGCTCAACCGCTATTGCCTGGGGGCGATGCTCATCGCCGTGGCCGGTTTCGTCAGCGCGCATCTGGCCAGCCGCGCGCGCGAGGCGTGGCCGCGATTGCTCGCTGCCGCGGCGCCCGCCTTGCTGGTGTGGGCGACCCTGTGGTGGGTCGGCGGTGGGTTGAGCGAGCTGGATTTCTGGCTGACGCGCCGGCCCATGGTGTCGGCCGCGCTGATCTTCATGGCCGCCAGCGGCGTGCTGGCCACGGTGCTGGCGCAGCGTCTGCAGTGGTCGTCGCTGCATTGGCCCGGCCTGTTGGCGGTGCCCGGCATGGCCGTGTCCTTGCTCATGGCGATGGATGTGAATGTCAATCCGGCGGCGGGCTGGGGCTTGCCCGCCTGGGGCTTTGCGGCCGCGGCCGCCTGGTGGGCGTTGCGCCGGGCCGAGCCCGTGCCCGCGCTGGCCCGCGTGTTGCCGCATGCGCATACCGCCAGCCTGTGGCTGGTGCTGTTGGCGGTGGCGCGCATGGTCGGGCGCCATGCGCTGCCGGGGCTGATGTGGCATCACGCGGCGGTGCTGGTGGTGGCCGTCGCGGCCATCCTGCTCATGCTGTGGATGGATCGGCGCGGTGTGTGGCCGGTGGCGCCTTGGCGCACCGCCTATGTGGTGACCGGTGGCGCCGGCGTGGTGGTGGCCGGGCTGCTGTGGGCGCTGGCGGTGAGTGTGGCCGGCGGTGGCTCGGCAACGCCCTTGCCCTATGTGCCGCTGCTCAACCCGCTCGACATCGCCATCGGCATGTTGCTGATCGCGGCGTGGCGTGGGTGGCAGGCGGCGCAGGCCGAACTGAAAGTCGACAACAAGGTGGCGCTGGCGGTGTTGGGCGCGCTGGCCTTCGTGCTCGTCAATGGCGCGGTGTTGCGCGCGGTACATCATCTGGCGGCGGTGCCGTGGCATGCCGATGCGCTGTTCGCCAGCGACACCGTGCAGACCAGTATTTCGCTGTTCTGGGGCGTGCTCGGGCTGGTGCTGACGTTCATCGCCAGCCGCCGTGCGAGCCGTGTGTTGTGGATGGTGGGGGCGGCCTTGCTGGGGGTGGTGGTGCTCAAGCTGTTCCTGATCGACATGGCCAGTACCGGCACGGTGGCGCGCATCGTCTCCTTCCTGGGCGCGGGCGTGATGTTGCTGGTGGTGGGCTATTTCTCGCCGTTGCCACCAGCCAAGGAGGTGACCGAATGAAGCGGCTCGTCATGATGTTGGTTTGGCTCAGTACGTGCGCCGTGGCCGCGCCGCACGCGACCGACTTCGCCTTGCGTTTGCCCATCGAGGTGCCCGCCAACGCGTCGCTGGTGTCGGTGCCGCTGCCGGCGTCGGTGTATCGCGCGGTGCATCGGGCCGATCTGGGCGATGTGCGCATCGTCAATGCGGCGGGTGAGGCGGTGCCCATGGCGCGGCTGCCGCGCCGACCGGCGGCACGCGATCAGCGCAGCGAACGGGCGCTGGTGCCGCTCCCGGCCACGGCGATGGCGCCGGACAGCCCGGTGGTGGTCACCGGCCAGGGCGGTGGCGCGTCGGTGCGGGTGGAGATCGCCGGCGACGCCCGGCCCGCCGCGTCGGTGGTGCCGGGTTACCTGATCGACACGCGTGATTTCGACGCGCCCGTCGATGCGCTCGAATTGCGCTGGGCGGGCGCACCGACGTTCGAAGCGCAGGTGTCGGTGCTGGCCTCCGACGATCTGAGCACTTGGCGCACGGTGGTGCATCGTGCTGCGGTGTTGGCGTTGGGCGAAGGCGAGGGGCGCATCGAGCAGCGGGTGATTCGCGTCGGTGGTGTGCGCGCGAACTACCTGCGCGTGGTGTGGGTGGGGCCGGCGCCGGCGCTCACCCTGTTGAATGCCGCGCTGGTGCACGAGGCGGTGGCCGGGCAGGCACCGCGTGAATGGATCGATCTGGCCGGTACGCGCGATGGCGATGCGGTGCGCTACGTGTCGCCCGGGCTGTTCCCGGTCGATGCGCTCACCCTGGTGCCGAGCGGCGAGACCGATGTGCTCTCGGCCGCGTTGTCATCGCGCGCCACGCCGTCCGCACGTTGGCGCTGGCGCGGCCGCACGCTGGCCTACCGTTTGCAGCACAACGGTGAGTTTGAAGTGGGCGCGCCGGCAACGATCCGGCCGACGCGCGATCCGTTGTGGCGGGTCAGCTTCGCCGTGGGCACGCCGGCCGGCGCGCTCCCCGCGCTGAGGCTGGGGTGGACGCCCGAGACCGTGGTGTTCGTGGCGCGCGGTGCCGGGCCATTCACGCTGGTGGCCGGTCACGCGTCGGTTGCGCCGGCCTGGCTGGCGCCGGCGCAGGTGGTGCCGGGGTATGGCGGCGATCACGCAGCGGCGGTGACGCCCGGCAAACCCGGCCGGGTTTCAGGCGCCGAGGTGGCCACGCCGCGGGCGCAAAGCGCCTGGCAGGAACCCACTCACTGGGTGCTGTGGGGCGCGCTGTTGCTGGGCGTGGGCGTACTCGGGCTGATGGCGCGATCCTTGTTGCGCGAGCTGTCGTCATCCGCCGCGCGCGACGGCGGCGACGAGGGCGAAGACAGGCGATAGGCGAGCCCCCCGAGCCACTCGTGCATCGCATACCAGCCGCTATAGGCGGCGCGGGCGTTGGGGATGAAGTCGTGCCATTCGTAGTTGATTTCGGGCTTGGAAAACCACGCCGTCGGTGCCGGCGTGACCTGCAGGCCGGCCGCTTCGAAGGCGGCCTGCGCGCGTGGCATGTGGGCGGCGTGGGTGACTAGCGTGATGCGCGTGATGCCGGCGGCCTTGAGCAGCCGGGCAGAATTGTTGGCGTTGTCGCGGGTATCGAGCGAGGCGGCCTCGGTCCACTTCACCGGCACGCCGAATTCGCGCTCCAGGACTTCGCGCATCGCCAGCGCTTCGGGCACATAACCTTCGGGCGCGCCGCCGGTGACGAGAATCGGCAAGCCGGTCTTGCGCGCGATCAGCGCACCGAAGCGCAGGCGCTCGAGTGCCAGACTGTTGACGGTGGGCTTGCCGATATCGGGGGCGTAGCTGCGTACCCCCGCGCCCAGGATGACGATGGCGCCGGTCTGGCGGACCGCGGCCGGGGTTACCGGCGGGGTCGATTCGAGCGGCCAGACAAGCCAGTGCACCGCGACCGGCAGGCTCACCGCCATGGCATACAGCCACCCCAGCCAGGCAAATTTGCGCAAGCGAGCGAACATCAGCCCGAGGCCGATGAGCAGCAGCGGACCGGCTGGCGGCAGGATCAGCATGGCGACGAGTTTCTTGGCCCAGAAGGCCAGCAGGGTCAAATCGATTGGCATGTCACGTTGTGGTGGTGTGGCGGCATCCGTATTATCCTTGACCAAATCGACCATCGCCGGCGTTTTTTCGTCGGCCCACGCCATGCCCGACCACGAGTACGGTATCGAAACGCTCTGCCTGCACGCCGGCCAACAGCCGGATGCCGCCACCGGCGCGCGGGCCATGCCCATCTATCAGACGACTTCCTTCGTCTTCGATTCGCCCGAACACGCCGCCGCGTTGTTCAATCTGCAAACCTTCGGCAACGTCTATTCACGCATCTCGAACCCCACCGTGGCGGCGTTCGAAGAGCGCATGGCGGCGCTCGAGGGCGGGCGCGCGGCGCTGGCGACGTCGTCGGGCCTCGCCGCACAGATGACGGCCTTTCTGACGCTGGCCGAAGCCGGCGACGAAATCGTCGCCGCGCGCACGCTGTACGGCGGCAGTTACTCGCAACTGGATGTGAGCCTGCGCAAGCTGGGCATCACCACCCACTTTGTCGATCCGTCCGATCCGCAGGCCTTCCGCGCGGCGATCAACGACAACACGAAAGCGGTGTTCGGCGAGATCATCGGCAACCCCGGGCTCAACGTGTTCGATGTCGCCGCCATCTCGGCGGTCACGCGCGAGGCCGGCGTGCCGCTGCTGATCGACAACACGCTGGCGTCGCCCTACCTGTGCCGGCCCATCGACCACGGCGCCGACATCGTCATTCATTCGGCCACCAAGTACATCGGCGGACACGGCACCACCATGGGCGGCGTTGTCGTCGAATCCGGCAAGTTCCCCTGGGACAACGGTCGTTTCCCGCAGATGGTCGAGCCCTCGCGCGGCTACCACGGCGTGCGTTTCCACGAGACTTTCGGCGACTTCGGTTTCACCATGAAGGCACGCATGGAAACGCTGCGCACCTTCGGTCCGGCGCTGTCGCCGTTCAACGCCTTCATGTTGCTGCAGGGGCTTGAAACCCTGCATGTGCGAATGGATCGCCACGTCGCCAACGCGGTGGCCGTGGCCCAGTTCCTCCATGCGCACCCGATGGTTGAATGGGTGAATTATCCCGGGCTGGTGAACAGCCCCGACCACGCGCTGGCGCAGCGCTACTTCCCCAAGGGTGCCGGGGCCATCTTGAGTTTCGGCATCAAGGGCGGGCAGGCGGCGGGCGAGCGCTTCATCGAATCGGTGCACATGATCAGTCATCTGGCGAACGTGGGCGATGCGAAAACGCTCGTCATTCACCCGGCTTCGACCACGCATCGGCAGTTGTCCGAAGAAGAACAACGCGCCGCCGGCGTGCCGCCCGACATGGTGCGGCTGTCGGTGGGCATCGAAAGTGAAGCCGATATCCTCTGGGATCTCGATCAGGCGCTGGCACAAGCCGGCAAGGGAGCGTGAGCATGGGCGCACGTGAATGGATCTTCGTGGCCGTCGCAGTGCTGGCGGTGTATCTCGTTTTTCAACTGATTCGTGCCTTGCAGGTGAAGGATGCCCCGGCGGAAGAGGCGACGGACGACGCCGACGAGGTGCTCGAGGACGACGACGATAGCGAGGGCGACGATGACGAGGGCGACGATGACGAGGGCGATGTCGATACGCAGTTGCCGGCAACGGCCGATGCGGTCGACGAGAGTTTCGGCCTCGCACTCGAGATTCGACAGTTGCGGCGGGATGTCGCCCAGTTGCGCGAAGAATCAGACGCCCAGCGTGCCGAGATCGCCCAACTGCGCGAGGTGCTGGATGGGCAGGTGCAGCAACTCGAAGCGGCGCGTGCCGCACAGCGCGTGTCGCCCATCTACGGCGAAGCGCTGTCGTTGGCGCAGCGCGGCATGGCCGCTGAAGTGATCGCCGAACGGTGCAGCATCTCGGTCGCCGAGGCCGAGCTGGTGCAATCGCTGGCGCAGGAATCGGCATCCTCTGGGGAGGCATCATGAGCACACGCAAAGGTGAAAAGAGCGGCGGCACGCAACGGACTGCGCTGCTCAAGCGCGCGGGGCTGGCGGGCGCGCTGATCGTGGCCTTGTTGGTGGGCCTGGCCTGGTTCGAGCACGAGCAGACGAGCCTGTCTCCCCCGCCCGTGGCCGAAGTGCCGCCGCCGTTGCCGGAACTGCCGCGCGGCGCGCCGCCCATGCCCACGGCCGAGGCGGTGGAAGCCATGGTCGCCGCAGAGGCAGGCGGGGCACCGTCGGGCGATAAGGTCGAACCGGAACTGACCGCGGCGCCGGTGGTGGTCGCGCCGGAACAGCGCAAGGACGAGACGCCGCCGCCTGCCACGGGCGCACCGCGGCTGGTGCTGGGCGGCGGCGAGGGCGGAGCAGCGGCCCACGGCAAGCCCGCGCCGATGGCAGCGGCCGAGCCGGATGCGTCGCCCGCGCCCAAACCCGCCGTTGAGCCGGCCCCCAAGCCCGCCGCGGCACCGGCGCCGCTCAAGGACGGCTTTCTGGTGCAACTGGGTGTCTTCGGCACGCTGGGCAACGCTCAGGCCTTGGCGGACAAGGTGGGTGCGCTGGGCATCCCTGCGTACATCGAGAGCCGGGTGGTCGTCGGGCCGTTCAAGAACCGCGCTGAGGCCGATGCGGCGCGCAACAAGTTGCGCGCCTCGGGGCTGGGCAAGGGGCTGGTGGTGCGTTCGCACTAGCGATCACAAGCCCGGCGATGGCCGCAGGCCTCGCCTCGAAGGTGAGCGCGTGCTCGCCATGCTGTTCGGGAATTGGCCGCCTTTTGGCGGCTTTTTCCGGGCTTGAGGGTGCGTGCCGGCGCGTTACCGTGATGGCTGGAGTCGTGCTTTTGCCGAGGAGACGCGTCATGCACATCGAAAGCCCTGTCTTTGGCCCGCTTGAGGTCAATGCCGAGAACATCATTGAATTTCCCGCCGGCTTGCCCGGCTTCGACGCCTGCCATCGCTTTGCTTTCGTTGAGGAAAACGAGCACGCCAACGTGTTGCAGATGCAGAGTGTGGACGACCCCGAGATCGTCTTTTCGGTAACCGACCCGGCGGCGCTGGGTGTCAATTACGAATTCGTGCTCAACGACGATGAAGTCAATGCGCTTGCCCTGAAAACGCCGGAAGAGGCCACCGTCGCGGTCATCGTGCGCCGGACCGATGTCGAGGGGTCACCTGCCGAAGCCGGGCTCAAAGCCAATTTCATGGCGCCGTTGGTGATCAACATGAACGCGCGCCGTGGTTTGCAGAAGGTGATGGAGGATGTGGGCTGCGATGTGACGCTGCGCGGCCGATAGCCCCTCCCTTTAATTGAAATTTCGCCCTTGTTGCGCCGTGTCGAGCGGCCGCGGCAAGGGCGTTTTGCCGTCCACCACTCGCCCGGTGCGGCGCGCTTTGCCACAGGTGGGTAAAATGCGCTTCGACCCGGCGCGCCTGGCGCGCATCAACTGACGGAGCCTGAACGCATGACCAAGCAGATCATTGCCACCGACAAAGCCCCTGCCGCCATCGGCACCTACTCGCAGGCGGTGCGTGCCGGCAACACGGTGTACCTCTCCGGCCAGATCGGGCTCGACCCGGCGACCATGGAGATGGTCGAGGGCTTCGAAGCCCAGACCGTGCGCGTGTTCGACAACCTCAAGGCGGTGGCCGAAGCGGCTGGCGGCTCGCTCGCCGATGCGGTCAAGCTCACCATCTACCTCACCGACCTGGCCAACTTCGCCAAGGTTAACGAGGTCATGGCGCGCTACTTCAACCAGCCCTATCCGGCGCGCGCCGCCGTGGGCGTGAAGGAGCTGCCCAAGGGCGCGGTGGTCGAGGCCGACGCCATTCTCGTCATCGACTGATTTTCGACGCGCCGCCCCATGGCAAACGCCAAGGCGAGCACAACGGCGCCGGCCCACGCCGGCTGGCCCGGCGTCGGCACGCAGCTGGCCGGCCGGCTGGCGAAACTCGACATCCACGGCCCGCAGGATCTGCTGCTGCATCTGCCACTGCGTTACGAGGACGAGACCCGCTGCGTGCCCATCGCCGAGCTGCGCGGTGGCGAGCCGATGCAGGTCGAGGGCGAGGTCACCGATGCCGAAATCCGCATTCGCGGGCGGCGTCAGCTGGTGGCGCAGATTGAGGACGACTCGGGCGCGCTCACCGTGCGCCTGCTGCACTTCTATCCCCAGCAACAGAAACAGCTCGAACCGGGCAAGCGCGTGCGCGTGTTCGGCGAGGCGCGCGGCAGCATGTTCGGCTTCGAGATGGTGCATCCGCGCATTCGCACCGTCACCGCCGGCGAGGCGCTGCCCACCGCGCTCACACCGATCTACCCGACTACGGCGGGGCTGGCGCAAACCGCCATTCGCCGCTTGATCGAGCGCAGCGTCGGCACGGTGCCGATGGACGATTTCCTGCCCGAATCGCTACGCGCGCGGCTGGGGCTGATGTCGCTGAGCGAGGCGGTGCCGCTGCTGCATCAGCCGCCGCCGGACGTGGACGCCGCGTCGCTGGAAGATCGCACCCACCCGGCCTGGCAGCGGCTCAAGTTCGAGGAGTTGCTGGTGCAGCAACTCTCGCTGCGCAAGGCGCACGCGGCGCGGCGGGCACGCACGGCGCCGGTGCTGCGCGGCGACGGCGCGCTGGTGTCGGCACTGCTCGATGATCTGCCCTTTGCACTCACCGGCGCGCAGACGCGCGCGAGCGCGCAGATCGACGCCGACATCGCGCAGGCGCATCCGATGCAGCGGCTGCTGCAGGGCGACGTCGGCAGCGGCAAGACCATCGTCGCCGCGCTGGCGATGTTGCGGGCGGTCGAGGCCGGCTGGCAGGCGGCGCTGATGGCGCCGACCGAGATCCTCGCCGAACAGCACTATCTCAAGCTCGACCAGTGGTTGGCGCCGCTGGGCATTTCGGTGGAATGGATTGCCGGCAGCCTCACCAAGAAGCAGCGCACGGCCGCCAGTGGGCGGCTGGAAAGCGGCGAATCGATGCTCGCGGTGGGCACCCATGCGCTGATCGAAGACCCGGTGACCTTGCCGCGGCTCGGTCTGGCGGTGGTCGACGAGCAGCATCGTTTCGGCGTGCGCCAGCGCCTGGCCCTGCGCGAGAAGGGCCACGGCGCCAGTCCACACATGCTGATGATGTCGGCGACGCCGATTCCGCGCACGCTGGCGATGAGCTACTACGCCGATCTGGACGTGTCGGTGCTCGACGAGCTGCCGCCGGGGCGCACGCCCATCGTCACCAAGCTGGTGTCCGATGCGCGCCGCGACGAAGTGGTCGGCCGCGTGCGCGATGCCTGCCACGAGGGGCGCCAGGCCTACTGGGTGTGCCCGCTGGTGGAAGAGTCCGAAACCCTCGACCTGCAAACCGCCATCGACACGCATGCCCATCTGAGCGAAGCACTCGGCGAGCTCAGGGTGGGGCTGGTGCACGGGCGCATGAAAGCCGACGAAAAACGCGACACCATGGCCGCCTTCGCCGCCGGCGAGTTGCAGGTGCTGGTGGCGACCACGGTGATCGAGGTCGGTGTGGACGTGCCCAACGCCAGCTTGATGGTGATCGAGCATGCCGAGCGTTTCGGCCTTGCGCAATTGCATCAGCTGCGCGGGCGGGTGGGGCGCGGCAAGGTTGATTCGGTGTGCATTCTGATGTTCGGCGACGCCTTGTCGCAGACCGCGCGGGCGCGGCTGAAGGTGATCTACCAACACACCGACGGCTTCGAGATCGCGCGCGAAGATCTGCGCATTCGCGGGCCGGGCGAGTTCGTCGGCGCCAAGCAGAGCGGGGTGCCGCTGCTGCGCTATGCCGACCTGGAAACCGACGGTGAACTCATCGACAAGGCGCGCGATCTGGCGGTCGAACTGCTGGCCCATCAGCGTCCGCTCGCCGAGCAGATCATGGCGCGCTGGCTGGCGGGGCGCGAAAGCCTGTTGCGGGCGTGATCGCGGTATGATGCGCGCCGCACGCCCATGACTCACACACGCCCGCTTCCCCCTGCCGATCCCTGGCTGACCCGGCCGCCCCGGGCCACGGTCGATGCGCGATTGCGCCCCTGGCTGGTCGATCCGGATTCGCTCACCGCTCGCATTCGTGCGCGCTGTCGACGCTTTCACGTCGTCGTGGTGCGTCAGGCTCTCGGGCGGCCGCATGCCGACGAGGCGGCGGCGCTGGGCTTGCCGCGCGACGAGCAGGTGTGGCTGCGCGAGGTGCTGCTTTACGCCGATGGGGTGCCGGTGGTTTACGCCCGCTCGGTGTTGCCGCGACGTCATCTGCGCGGTGCCTGGCGGCTGTTTCACGGCATCGGCGCACGGCCGCTGGGGGCCGCCTTGTTCTCCGATCCGCGCATCGGTCGCCTGCCGCTGCACTGTGCCCGCCTCGACGCGCGCGACGCGCGGTATCATCGTCTGGCTACCATCCTGGGCGCATGCGGCGATCTGCCTCCCGCACTGTGGGCCCGGCGCTCGGCGTTCCTGCTGCGTGGGCGCGCGCTGCTGGTGAGCGAAATCTTTCTGCCATCCCTATTCGACCTGACGCCATGACGCTGACCGAACGGCTGGGTATCTACGAACGCCTGATGCGGCTCGACAAGCCCATCGGCATCCTGCTGCTGCTCTGGCCGACGCTGTGGGGGGTGTGGATCGCCGGCATGGGCAAGCCGCCCGGCTTCGTGCTGTGGATCTTCATACTCGGCACGGTTCTCATGCGTTCGGCCGGCTGCGTGATCAACGACTATGCCGATCGGCATTTCGACGCACATGTGGAGCGCACCCAGCATCGGCCACTGGCGCGTGGCGAGATCGGCACCACCGAAGCCCTGCTGCTGGCGGCGGGGCTCGCGCTGTGCGCTTTCGTGCTGATCCTGCCGCTGCATCCGCTGGTGCGTTGGCTGTCGATTCCGGCGGTGCTGCTGGCGGCCAGCTATCCGTTCACCAAGCGCTTCTTCGCGATTCCGCAGGCCTACCTCGGCGTCGCCTTCGGTTTCGGCATTCCCATGGCCTTTGCCGCCATCCAGTTCATGGTGCCGCCGGTGGCCTGGGTGATGTTGCTGGGCAACGTGTTCTGGGCGATTGCCTACGACACCGAATACGCCATGGTCGATCGGCCGGACGATGTGAAGATCGGCATCAAGACCTCGGCCATCACTTTCGGCCGCTTTGACGTGACGGCGGTCATGCTCTGCTATGCCGTGTTTCTGGCGTGCATGGTGTGGGTCGGGCGCCACGAGGGGCTGGGGGTGTTCTTTTACCTGGGTTTGCTGGTCGCCGCGGGCATTGCGGGCTATCACTTCACGCTGATCCGGGGGCGAGATCGGGCGAAATGCTTCCGCGCCTTTTTGCACAACAACTGGCTGGGTTTCGCCGTGTTCGCCGGTATCGTGCTCGACTATCTGATCACGCCGATGGGCTGAATCCGGTTGCCCACCGCAAAGAAAAGCG
>JBNKNO010000070.1:0-14697 GCA_050293885.1 Rhodocyclaceae bacterium
CGGCTCGGCGGCGCGATCGACGATGGGGCTGTCCACGCCGTCGATGCGCAGGCGCAGCACCGGCGAGGCGCCGGCGTTCACGTCGCGGGCGATGAAGTCGAGCGCGCTGGTGGGCGCCACGAAGGGTTCGGGCAGGATCTCGGTGGTGCCCATGAGCAGCGAGACCGTCTGGCCCGGGCGCAGTGCTGGCGTGAATTGCACGGTGAATTGGGCATCGCCGTTGCCGTCGCGAGGAACCGGCGCGCCGGGCAAGGTGGTGATGTTGGGGGCGATGACGGCCGCCAGCTTGTTGCTTTCGCGCGGGTTGAGCTCGTCGGGCATGATCAGGCGGGCGGTGATGTCGTAGATGCCCACCGGGAAGTCGGCCGCGCTGGCTGCGGGGATGGTGAAGTCCATATGGTCGCCAGCGCTGCTGCCGCTCGCGGCGACTTCCTCATCGGTGCCGAAGCGCTCGTTGCGCATCAGCACGGTGCGGCTGGTGCCGTCCAGATGATGGCCGGTGAGCTGGATGTTTTCGTCGAGGCGGATGACCGTCTGGTTGCCGTCCGGAAGTACCGATTCGAGCGTGGGCAGCGGCGGCACCATGCTGGGCGAGACGATCACGCCGCGTTCGCGGCCGGAGACCAGATCGCGTTCGCCGCGCGAGAGCACCGGCAGCGTCGGCCGGGTGCTGTCCTGGGCTTCGATGAGCACCACCGACACTTGATAGGCCGCGCTGGGGCGGAAGTGCGACTGGGTGGCTGTCCACAGCTTGGACATCTCCTCGCTGTTGAGGAACTGCGGGGTGATCTTGAGGGTTTCCACCTGATCGGCCAGCCCGCATTCGGCCAGTGCCCGCAGCGCGGGCGGCAGATCGGTACCGACGTCGGGCGAGGGATTCAGCGCGGTGCGGATCATCTCGCGGGTGAGCACGGGGTACTCGTGCATGAGCTGCATGGCGTAGCCGAGCAGGATCTCGCGGTGCAGCGGCTCGCTGCCATAGGCGGTGATCAGGAAGTGCAGATCCAGTGCCAGCGGGGCGTTGGTGAGTCGGTGGCGGCCGGTGCTGTCACGCGAGGGGAAGGACTCGTTGCGCCAGCCGGTGTTGGGCGTCACCTGATACAGGAAGATGTTGAGCTGCGTCGCTTCCGTGCCTTCGGCCGGGATGACCCGGTCGGGCGCCAGGGTGGTGACATTGACCGTGCTGCCGGTGACGGCAGAGACATCGTGATTGACCACGCCCTCGTTGAGCCGGTCGCGCAGCACGGCGGTGACGCCGGCGATGGCCAGTGCGGTGCTCATGTGCTACCTCCCCGGCGTTTGGCCAGATAGTCATCCAGCGACAAGGGCGCCTGCCCGCGCTTTTGGCGTGGCTTGGGTTGCGGCGATTCCTGGACCGCCGTCACTTCGATGCGGCCGATATGGACGTGAACCTCGTTGGGTGTCGACGAGGTGTCCGTGCGCTCGGGCGGGTTGGCCGTGGCGGGCTGGCGTCGGGGCGGTGTGTGCGGGGGCAGCAGACGGGCGGGCATGGCTTCGGCGGTGTGCTCGGGCCCGCGTGTGTGGGCCGGTTCGGTCTGCGTCGCGTCGGTGAAGTCCTCTGTCGGTGTGCGGGGAGGTGGCGCTTCGGTTTCCGCTGCGCGCGCATCCACGATCGGTTGTGGCGGTTCGAACGCGACGCGGGCTGTTCGAGCGGCACGGACATTCGTGTCCTGGTTTTCGGTGGCGGCGCGTTCGGCCGGGATCTTCCCTGTTCGCGCGGCGTGCTCGGTGGCGACGGCGTGGGCGTGCGCATCGGTCAGGGGCGTCGGCAGCCGTGGTTCCGCTGCCGATGGAGCGGGTTCGGGCCGGTCCGTCGCGCGGGGTGCGATGGGCGTTGTTGTGTGCTGCGGCGCTGTCGGCGCTTGCGTTGTGCTCGGCGCGGGGGGCGGAAACCCGTCGGCGCCAGCGCTGTCGTCGATGTCTTCCGAAAATACCGGAGGCGCCTGATAGGGCAGGCTTGCCGTCGGGCGGACACGCACGGGCTGTGGGCTGAGCTGATCGGTGACGAGGCGACGAAAGAGGTTGCTCATGCGCGCACCCGATCGAGGTAGGCGGCCCGGCGGGTATCGCCGAGGGCGAGGATCTCGGGCTCGGTCCAGCCGTAGGCGCTGGCGAGCACGTGGATGTCGTCGAGCAGGCGCTGCGCGTGGGTGCTCAGTTCGTCCCAGAAGTAGGCGGCGACATCGAAGCTGGCGTCCACGCGGGTGCCGCATGCGGGGCAGGGCAAGGCCAGCGTGAGTTCGGCCCATGGATCGGCCGCGTCGATGGCGGCGCCGGCCGCGTCCATCAGTTGCGCGAGTTCGTCTGGCGCGTCGGGCACGGCGGCATCGTCGAGCACGCAGTCTCGCAGCAGGTTCAGTGCCGCGTCCTCCGGGCGGCCGGCGTCCAGGGCCTTGGCCAGACGGCGGCTGGTGGGGGGTGCGAAGCGCAGGTCGCCCACCGTGATCGCCTCAAGCGGCTGCGCTGGCGGGGGCGGGAGCATGGCAGGGTGGATGTCGAACTCCATGCGTTCGCCGCAGGCCGGGCAGTCCACCCAGGATTGCAGCGGCCCGCCGAAGCAGGCTTCGCGCAGCCCCATGATGGCGGCGTTGCGCTCGCCGAGGGGGGCGTCGGCAAGGGCGTCCGGATCCCGCTGCGGTGCGGCCAGCGCAAACAGCAGCAGGGCGCGATCGATGGGATGACGGCGCGCGCCGGCCTCCCAGACCGCGAGCAGGCGCGCCGGGTCGAAAGCGGTCATGACGATCAGGCCGGCTCGGTGTAGCTCGGCTCGGAGGGCTCGGTGACGTCGTAGTCGCGCTCCCAGCCCTCGTTTTCCAGTTTGATCGTCTGGATCGCCACCGCGTTGGCGTTGGCGTCCAGTTCCGGCAGGGCCTGATACTCGGAGACCCAGCAGCGGAACACCTTGTAGGCGAGGGCGAGCTGACCGGCTTCGTTGTAGACCTCGATGATCAGGTCCTTGCGGAAGTCCTTGAGCGAGACCTCGGCGCCCAGCCCGGAGCCGAAGTTCCACACCTTGTTGGCCCACTGCTCGAACTCGACGTCGTGGGTGACGCCGCGCTCCAGCGTGATGGCCTCGAACTTGGTGCGCCCCGGCGACTTGCGGGTCATGGAGGGATCGCCCCCTTCGCGGTGCTCCACCAGCTCGGTGCTGCGCTTGAGCGCACCGACCTTGCTGAGCCCGGCCACGTAGCGGCCGTCCCACTTCACGCGGAATTTGAAGTTCTTGTAAGGATCGAAGCGGTGGGTGTTAACGCTGAACTGTGCCATCTGGATGTCTCCTTACACTTCAACTTGGCCGGCCATCTGCTGCAGCTTGATGACCACGAATTCGGCCGGCTTGAGCGGGGCGAAGCCGACGACGATGTTCACCACGCCGCGATCGATGTCGTTCTGGGTGGTGGTTTCCTTGTCGCACTTGACGAAGTAGGCATCCTTCGCCGCGCTGCCCTGGAAGGCGCCCTGGCGGAACAGGGTCTGCATGAAGGCGCCGATGTTGAGGCGGATCTGCGCCCACAGCGGTTCGTCGTTGGGCTCGAACACCACCCACTGGGTGCCGCGGAACAGGCTTTCTTCGAGGAACAGGGCGAGGCGGCGCACCGGTACGTACTTCCACTCGGAGGCGAGCAGATCGGCGCCGGCCAGCGTGCGCGAGCCCCACACCAGATGGCCGGCGACGGGGAAGCTGCGCAGGCAGTTGAGACCCACCGGGTTGAGCACGCCGTTCTGGGCGTCGGTCATGGTGTAGGTCAGTCCTTGAGCGCCGGAGAACGAGGCGGCCAGACCGGCCGGCGCCTTCCAGACGCCGCGCTGTACGTCAGTGCGGGAGATGATGCCGGCAACGGCGCCGCAGGGCGCGAAGTCGGCGAGCCGGTTTTCCGATAGCGGGTCGGGCATGCGCAGGCGGGGGTAGTAGGCCATGGCGTTGATGGCGGTGGCGTTGCCCACCGTGCTGCGCAAGGTGTTGACGCCGGTTTCAGCGTCGGCAATGGCGGTGCTCGGCGTGGCTGTCCACGCCGACGGCGAATCGACGACCAGCATGGCTCGCCGCTCCTGACAGTAGCCGGCGGCGGTGGCCCAGGTCGCGTCGGCCACGTCATTGCTGCGGGTCAGCGGCGGGATGCACATCAGGTTGAACAGGTCGGCGTCTTCCAGCGCGTAGAGGCCGGTGCGCAGATCACGGTCGCCGGTGATCTCGGTGTCGGTGATGTCGCTGCCATCGTCGGTGGCGGTGCCGACGGCCGCGACGGTGCCGTTGCTCGGCTGCGCGCCGTCGCCCGTGCTGGTGCGCACGTTGACCAAGGCCGACTGCTCGTTGAGGACGGTGTCGACGAAGCGCGCGTGGGTCGTCACCGTGGAGATGTTGCGGAACTGCTCGGAGGCGATCACCGTGCTGCCGCCCGGTGCATCGAGCTCTTCGATCAGGAGGTTGAAGAGGGTCAGGTCGGTGGGGTCGGCGGTGTTGTGGTCGACCGTCGCCTGCAACGCGCTGCCCCACAGGCCGGGGCTTGCGGCCTCGAGTACCAGGTTCGATCCGTCGGTCCCGAGGGTGATGGTGGCGGTGCTGCTGGCGATGGTGCCGTTGAACACCCGCACGATGAGTGCATCGCTGCCCCCATGCTGGAAGAACTGGTTGACCGCGTACCCCAAGGGAGCAGGTTGCCAGAGTCCGCCGAAGAGGCGCGAGAACTCGGCAAAGCTTTGAACGCGTACCGGGGTGTTAACCGGGCCGCGCAGGGCACGACCGACAAAGGCGGTAATGGAGGTGGCAACCCCGGTGATGGTGCGTACGCCGCTGGGCACCTCTTCGATGTAAACGCCGGGATAGGTCAGGGCAGACGGCATGGCATTGACTCCTCGTTCCGAGTCGGCCGCTGAATCGTGATGGTCACGTTCAGTAGCCAGGGTTCAGACACCTTCGCCAGGGCGGCAGTGTCGTCGACAAGTGTTGGTTGCGACTGGTCACGCTGGACAACGCGACCCCTCGCCGAACTTGCTGCGTCGTCCCGGAACGGACCGCAAGATCCGTGGTCGGTACGAGGCTGGTGTGCCTGCGAGGTGCTTTTTAGCCTAGGAACAATGCCATCGGGATTCAACCGCGCAACGGGGTGAATAGTGCGCCGCCTCAGTGTGAACTGAGTCATTGAAATCCATAAAGGGTGTTCTGTGGATCGTTGCGGATGAGGATCAAACACGCGTGGTTGCAGTCATTCTCTGACACAAATTAACGATTTCGGGTGCGCTGATCGACGACGCCGATGAAAGTGCTTGATGACGAATTCAACGCAAGCAGATTGCAACAAAACTTGTTTGCGAACGAACGGTCGATTGAATCCCGTGGGGCGGCCTCAACCGGTTTTTGGGGAAACAGCGGGAAGGTGCGGCGCACGAGTCGCCCGATTCATGCGCCGGTTTTCAAGCCCGGCGTACCGCCCATGTCGTGGCCGAACGGTCGTTGTGGAACGGCGGCGGTGGCCGATCGGGCGCGCGGTGTCATTTGGGACTTTTTGAGCCGGTAGAACCGTTGTGCGCAGGTGATGCCGACTGTGCGTGCTGCACCGGTGAGATTGCCGCCAGCCCGCTCGACCGCATGTTGGATCAGGGGCGTTCGCAGCTCCACCGGGCAGTTCAAGGGCATCGTCACGCCCAAACGCAATCCGCCCCGTTTGTTCCAGGTGCCGTACATGTGTGGCGGCGACTGCCCCGACGCGTGCGGGCCATATTCTTCTGTGCAGCCGTAGAATGGCGAACTTCACAACCGATCATCGAGCGCGCTTTGACCGATACTCCCTCCATTCAGTGGTCCGACGCATCCGGCACCCATTCGGCGCACTGGCGCTCCGCCGCCGACTATCCGCCGCCGCGCAAGCTGCAAGTGGCGGACGACACGCTGAAGGCCGACGATGCCTGGCGGCTGGCCTGCGAAGGCACTGCCTTGCTGTGGCAGGGCGACTATCAGAACGCGCGGCAGCTGCTCGCCGCCATCGGACGGCGGGCAGATCGCAAACCGCGCAAGGCGCGTGGCGAGTTGCCCATGGCGGAGCAGTTTCATCTGCACCGGCAGGCGCAGTCGCAACGGGCGCGCACGCTCGGCATGTTGCTGGTGCCGCTCGATGCCGACTACCGCGTTCCGCTGCGACGCGCGCCCGACGTGCGCGCGGCCTGTCTGGCCGCCTGGGGCGAGGGCGATGGCCCGTCGGTGGTGTCGCTGCGCGAGCTGCTTGGCGTCATCGGTGCGCATCAATGGCAACTCAAGGGGGTCGAAGTGCCAGCCTTGGGCGAGCGTGTTCATCCCGTTTACGGCGTGTATTCGCCGCTGCGGGGCGAGTACGTCGAGCTCGTGGCCAACGCGCCCCTGCCGGCGACGTCGCTGGCCTTCGACATCGGCACCGGCACCGGCGTGCTCGCCGCGGTGCTGGCGAAGCGCGGGGTCGCGCATGTGGTGGCCACCGACCAGAGCGAGCGGGCGCTGGCCTGTGCTGCAGCCAACCTCGAGCGCCTGGGCTTGAGCGAGCGCGTCGCGTTGCGCCCATGCGACCTTTTTCCCGACGGGCAGGCGCCGCTCATCGTGTGCAATCCGCCCTGGGTGCCGGCACGCCCCACATCGGCGCTCGAGGCGGCGGTGTACGACCCTGACAGTCAGATGTTGCGCGGCTTTCTTGCCGGCTTGGCCGAGCACCTTGCCCCCGGCGGCGAAGGCTGGCTTGTGTTGTCCGATCTGGCGGAGCATCTCGGCCTGCGCACGCGCGAGCAATTGCTTGGCTGGATCGCGGAGGCCGGTTTGACGGTGGTCGATCGCATCGATACGCGCCCCTCCCATCGAAAGGCGAGTGATTCCGCCGATCCGCTGCATGCCGCGCGCGCGGCGGAAGTCACGAGTCTGTGGCGGCTGGCCGTGGGTGATTGACCACGGCGTCGATAGGGGCAGCGTTTGGCGGTGTCACGCGGTATCCTATTGGGCGCAGTAACGAAGCAACAACCAACAAGGACGATGTGTTTTGAAGGTATTCGGTATTGCCGGGTTTTCCGGTTCAGGCAAGACAACGCTGATCGAAAAGCTGATTCCGGAGATCAAGTCCCGTGGCTTGAGCGTGTCGGTCATCAAGCACGCGCACCATGGTTTTGATCTTGACCGCCCGGGCAAGGATTCATGGCGCCATCGTGAGGCCGGCGCGGCGGAAGTGCTGATGCTCTCCGGCCAGCGCTGGGTGCTCATGCACGAACTGCGTGAGGCCGATGAGCCGACGCTGGACGAGCAGCTGCGTGTTCTGTCGCCAGTCGATCTGGTGCTCATCGAAGGCTTCAAGGCGGCGCCCGTCCCCAAGGTCGAGGTGTACCGCCCGGCAAACGGCAAGCCGCCGCTATGGCAGGAAAATCCCCATGTGGTCGCGGTTGCGACCGATACGGTTGTGGATGCGCCGCTACCTACGCTCGACGTCAACGACCCGGTCGCCATCGCCCAATTCATTCTCGATTACGACATGCAGAGCTTTCAGCCATGAGCCTTCTGACCTTTACCGAAGCGCGCGATGCCTTGCTCGAACGCGCCAAACCGGTGAGCGGCACCGAATTGGTGAGCACGCTCACCGCGGCCGGCCGCGTGCTGGCCGAACCGGTCAAGTCCGGCGTCAATGTGCCGCCGCTCGACAATTCATCGATGGATGGCTACGCCGTGCGCTGCGCCGATGCGCGTGTTGCTGGTGTGCGCCTGCCGGTCACCCAGCGCATTCCGGCCGGCTCGGTCGGTCAGCCGCTCGGGCCGCTGAGTGCGGCGCGTATCTTCACCGGCGCGCCGATTCCCGAGGGCGCCGACGCCGTGATCATGCAGGAGCTGTGCGAACGCGACGGCGACGTGGTGGTGGTCAATCACGTGCCGCAGCCGGGTGAATGGATTCGCCGCCTGGGTGAAGACATCGTCGACGGCAGTGAAATTCTCGCGCCCGGCACCCGCCTGCGTGCGCAGGAAGTCGGCCTGGCCGCGTCGGTCGGCGTGCCGGCGGTGTCGGTGCATCGACGCCTCAAGGTGGCCATCTTCTTCACCGGCGACGAACTCGTGATGCCTGGCGAGCCGCTGCACGAAGGGGCCATCTACAACTCCAACCGCTTCGTGCTCAATGCGCTGCTCACGCGCATGGGCTGCGAAGTGACCGACCTGGGCATCGTGCGCGACACGCTGGAGGAGACCCGCGCCGCCTTGCGCACCGCTGCCCAAGGCCACGATGTGATCATCACCTCCGGCGGCGTGTCGGTTGGCGAAGAAGATCATGTAAAACCGGCGGTCGAAGCCGAAGGCTCGCTCGATCTGTGGAACATCGCCATCAAGCCGGGCAAACCGCTGGCCTATGGCACAGTGGGCGAGGCGGCCTTCATCGGCTTGCCGGGCAACCCGGTGTCCACCTTCGTCACCTTCCTGCTGCTGGTGCGCCCGTTCCTGCTCAAGTGTCAGGGCGTGACCGACGTGCTGCCGCGGCCGATCCAGCTGCGCGCCGACTTCGACTGGCTGAAGCCGATCCGCCGGCGTGAGTTTCTGCGCGTGAAGGTCAATGGCGACGGTGGGCTCGACCTGTTCCCCAATCAGGGCTCGGGCGTGCTGACCTCGACGAGCTGGGCCGATGGCCTGGCGGAAGTCGCGCCCGAGACGCCGATCCGCCGTGGCGAGACGGTCAACTACTACCCATTTTCTGAATTGCTGGACTAAAAACACGGTATGAGCATTACGCTTTTGTATTTTGCCAGCCTGCGCGAATCGCTCGGTCAGCGCGGCGAACAACTCGAACTCCCGGCGGGTGTCGGCACCGTGGGTGCCTTGCGCGATCACCTGGCGACACGCGGTGAAGCCTGGACAAGACTGGCGCCCGGGCACAACGTGCGCGCGGCGATCAATCAGGCCATGGCGGCCGACGACGCCGCGATCAAGGCGGGCGATGAAGTGGCGTTCTTTCCGCCGGTCACGGGGGGCTGACATGCCTGAAAAGTGTTTGGTTGCCGTACAGGAAGAAGACTTCGACGTTGGCGCGCTGACGCGCGAACTGAGTGCCGGGCGCACCGATATCGGCGGCATCGCCACCTTCACGGGGCTGGTGCGCGGTGCCAGTGATGGCGTTGAGGAGATGACGCTCGAGCACTATCCGGGCATGACCGAAAAGGCGCTGACCGAAATCGTCGAAGAGGCCGACAAGCGCTGGCCGCTGCTGGGCGTGCAGGTCATCCATCGCGTTGGCGCCTTGCAGCCGGGCGATCAGATTGTCTACGTGGGTGTGGCCGCCGGCCATCGGGGCGAGGCGTTCGCCGCCTGCGAGTTCATCATGGATTACCTGAAAACCCGCGCACCGTTCTGGAAGAAGGAAAAGACCGCCGACGGCGCCCGTTGGGTCGACGCGCGCGATGCCGACGACTCGGCCGCTGCGCGCTGGGAAGACGTCGAAATGCGGCGCTGAAACGCATATTGCACAGACGCAAAAAAGGCGCCTCGAGAGGCGCCTTTCGTTTTGCTCGGGGTAGAGCAGTCCGGGATCAGCGGCGACGCGTCGTCGGCTTCTTCTGCGGCTGCCCAGCGGCGGCACCCATTTGAGAGAAGGCCTGGAAGGCTTCGGTCGAGGCACGGGTCATCTGCTCGAAAGCGGCGCGTGCGGTGTCCATTGCACCCTGGATGGCACCCATGGCGTTCTGGTCGGTGATCGGCATGCCGGTGAACATCTTGTTGAACGCTTCGAACACGTCCTGGCCGCCCGAGGTCAGCTGCTCGCTGACCATCTTGCCGACTTCCGATTGCGACTGCGATGCCACTTCCGCGATTTCGCGGGCGCAGGCAAGCATGCGTTCGGTGGTGGACTGAGCGTACTGAGTGCGCAGACGCAGAAGATCTTGCGGATCTTGCGTTGAGGTCATCGCCTTGGCGTTATTCACGCCATCTTCGAACAGGGCCTTGGCCGTGGTGACCTGCAGTTCCATGATGCGTTGGGAATTTTCGATGGACATCTCAGCCAGGCGCATGGCCGCTTCAATGTTCTTGCGTTGCAGCTCGTTCAGTTGTTCCGTCTTGTTGCTCATAGTGATTCCTCCGCTCGCTCTTTTGGTGATCGGGAAATTCTGCAATCCTGTTGCGGTGTAGCAGATCGCCCGTGCTTCGCTATGTAGTACTGCGATGGACGTCACAGTAACACGTTGGTAAATCAAGAAATATTGAGGCAGATCAGAAAGTCGACAATTCAAACGCGCGTTTGTTGCGTTGCAGCAACAACGCGAGCGTAACACAAAGACACGCCGGCTTGAAATTGAACTGAACGTCCCCAACTGCATGACAACCCGGCCTTTTCAAGGATGCTCGTCATGCGTTTCGACAAACTGACCACCAAGTTTCAACAAGCCCTGTCCGATGCGCAGAGCATCGCCTTGGGCAACGACCAGCAATTCATCGAGCCGCAGCATCTGCTGCTGGCCATGCTCAACCAGGACGACGGCAGCACCGTGTCGCTGCTGCAGCGTGCCGGCGTCAATGTCGGCCCGCTCAAAAACGCCTTGCAACAATCCATCGACCGTTTACCCAAGGTAGAAGGGCATGGCGGCGAGGTCCAGGTGGGGCGTGATCTGGGCAACCTGCTCAACCTCACCGACAAGGCCGCGCAAAAGCAGGACGACGCGTTCATTGCCAGCGAGATGTTTCTGCTGGTGTTGGCCGACGATAAAGGCGACGCGGGCCGTTTGCTGAAGGAACATGGCCTCGCCAAGGCGCCGCTCGAGCAGGCCATCGCCGCCGTGCGCGGTGGTGCGCATGTGGATTCGCAAGACGCCGAAGGTCAGCGCGAGGCCTTGGATAAATACTGCCTCGACCTCACCGACCGCGCCCGCCAGGGCAAGCTCGATCCGGTCATCGGCCGCGACGACGAAATCCGTCGCGCCATTCAGATCCTCCAGCGCCGTACCAAGAACAACCCGGTGCTCATCGGCGAGCCCGGCGTCGGCAAGACCGCGATCGTCGAAGGCCTGGCGCAGCGCATCGTCAACGGCGAAGTGCCCGAAACGCTCAAGGACAAGAAGGTGCTCTCGCTCGACATGGCCGCGCTGCTGGCCGGCGCCAAGTATCGCGGCGAGTTCGAGGAACGCCTCAAGACCGTGCTCAAGGAAATCGCCCACGACGAAGGGCGCATCATCCTGTTCATCGACGAGATCCACACCATGGTCGGCGCTGGCAAGGCCGAGGGCGCCATGGACGCCGGCAACATGCTCAAGCCCGCGCTCGCCCGTGGCGAGCTGCACTGCATCGGCGCCACCACGCTGGACGAATACCGCAAGTACATCGAGAAGGACGCCGCGCTCGAACGCCGCTTCCAGAAAGTGCTGGTGGACGAGCCGAGCGTGGAGAGCACCATCGCCATCCTGCGCGGTCTGCAAGAGAAGTACGAGATTCACCACGGCGTGGACATCACCGACCCGGCCATCGTCGCCGCGGCCGAGTTGAGCCACCGCTACATCACCGACCGCTTCCTGCCCGACAAGGCCATCGACCTCATCGACGAGGCCGCCTCGCGTATCAAGATGGAGATCGACTCCAAGCCCGAGGTGATGGACAAGCTCGACCGCCGCATGATCCAGCTCAAGATCGAACGCGAAGCCGTCAAGAAGGAAAAGGACGAAGCCTCGCAGAAGCGCCTCGGCCTCATCGAGGACGAACTGGAAAAGCTGCAGCGTGAATACAACGACCTCGAAGAAATCTGGAAGGCCGAGAAGGCGCGCGCCCATGGCTCCGCCCACATCAAGGAAGAGATCGACGCGCTGCGTGCGCAGATGGCCGAGCTACAGCGCCAGGGTAAGTTCGAGCAACTGGCCGAGCTGCAATACGGCAAGCTGCCGCAACTCGAAGCCCAGCTCAAGGCCGCCGAGCAGAACAATGACGACGCCACGCCCAACAAGCTGCTACGCACCCAGGTCGGCACCGAAGAGATCGCCGAGGTGGTGTCCCGCGCCACCGGCATCCCGGTGTCGAAAATGATGCAGGGCGAGCGCGACAAGCTGCTCAAGATGGAAGACAAACTGCACGAGCGCGTGATCGGTCAGGACGAAGCCGTGCGCCTCGTCTCCGACGCCATCCGCCGTTCGCGCGCCGGCCTGTCGGACGAGAACCGGCCGTATGGTTCCTTCCTGTTCCTCGGCCCCACCGGCGTGGGCAAGACCGAGCTGTGCAAAACGCTGGCCGAATTCCTCTTCGACAGCGAGGAGCACCTCATCCGCATCGACATGAGCGAGTTCATGGAGAAGCATTCGGTGGCCCGCCTCATCGGTGCGCCTCCGGGCTACGTGGGCTACGAGGAGGGCGGCTACCTCACCGAACTGGTGCGTCGCAAACCCTACTCGGTGATCCTGCTCGACGAGGTCGAAAAGGCCCACCCGGACGTCTTCAACGTGCTGCTGCAAGTGCTCGACGATGGCCGCATGACCGACGGCCAAGGCCGCACGGTGGACTTCAAGAACACCGTGATCGTCATGACCTCCAACCTGGGTAGCCAGATGATCCAGCAGATGGCCGGCGACGACTATGGCGTGATCAAGCTGGCAGTGATGGCCGAAGTGAAGACCTACTTCCGCCCCGAGTTCATCAACCGCATCGACGAGGTAGTGGTGTTCCACGCCCTCGACGAAAAGAACATCGCCCACATCGCCCGCATTCAGCTCAAGCATCTGGAAAAGCGGCTCGCGAAACTGGAGATGGGCCTCGACGTCACCGACGCCGCGCTCGCCAACGTGGCCGAGGCCGGGTTCGACCCGGTGTTCGGCGCACGGCCGCTCAAGCGCGCGATTCAGGAACGCATCGAGAACCCGTTGGCCAAGGCGATCCTGGAAGGCGAGTTTGCGGCCAAGGATGTGGTGAAGGTGGATGCGGAAGGTGGGAAGGTGGTGTTCGGCAAGACGAGCGCCGGCTAAACCAGGAAAGCGGGGCTCGATGCTCGGGCTCCGTTTCATGTGTGCGATCAGTTCAATCCGTCCAGCGGGCTGATCACGCCACGACCGCCCTTGTTCAACACATGGGTGTAGATCATCGTGGTCGACACATCGGCGTGCCCGAGCAGTTCCTGCACCGTGCGGATGTCGTAGCCGCCCTCCAGCACATGGGTTGCAAAACTGTGCCTCAGCGCATGGCAGCTCACCGGCTTGTCCAGCCCCGCCGCCCGCGCGGCGGCGTGAACCGCCTTCTGCAGGCTGCTTTCGTGTACATGGTGTCGGCGCACCTTGCCGCTGCGCGGATCGGCCGACAGCCGGCTGCTCGGAAAGACATACTGCCAACCCCACTCGCGCGCCGCGTTCGGATACTTGCGTTCGAGCGCATTGGGCAAGAACACCGCCCCGGCATCGCGCGCCAAATCCTCCTGGTGCAGCCCCCGTACCTTCTCCAGATGCTCGCGCAGAGGCTCGACCATCCGCGCCGGCAGCGGAACCACCCGATCCTTCTGCCCCTTGCCGTCGCGCACCACGATCTGTCCATAGCCGAAATCGACATCCTTCACGCGCAGGCGCACGCACTCCATCAGCCGCATTCCGGTGCCATACAGCAGCGCCGCCATCGTGCCATGCACGCCCGCCAGGCAATCGAGCAGCCGCGCGACTTCGCTTCGATCCAACACCACCGGCAAGCGGCGCGGCCGTTTCGCCCGTGCAAAGCTGCCCAGATCGCCCAATGGGCGCTCCAGCACCTTGTCGTAGAAAAACACCAGCGCATTGAGCGCTTGATTCTGCGTGCTCGCTGCCACCCGTCCCTCCACTGCCAGGGCCTGGAGAAACGCCTTCACCTGCGGCGCCCCGACAGCGCACGGATCGGTTCCGTCGACGAAGCGTAAGAAGCGCTCCAGCCAGCCCCGATAGGCCTCCTCGGTGCGGATCGAATAATTGCGCTGGCGGATCACCGCGATCAGGCGCGCCACCATGTCCTGCGCGGGCGCCACACCCACACCACTGGCCACGGCCATCGACGGCGGATTCATACTGCGCGCGATCGTCGGGTGATCTGCTGCCAGCGTTGCCGCTCCGTCACGCCAGAAGCTCCAGTCGACCGTCTCGACCACTGGCGAATGAATCAACACGAACAGATAGCGCACCGCGTCCACCGCTTGCGTAAATTGCCACGCCTGCATTCGGCCTATCCTGCCAAGCTCTCCTAACCAAGCTTCGATGTCGCTAGCATGATGAGTCGCCAGTTTGCGCCCGCCTGATGCATCCAAGTAGGCTTCCGCATGACGCACATGCCACTTGAGCGCCGATGGCTTGACGCCAGATTTCTTCAGTAAATTCTGGTAGTTGAGCCAGAAACGGGCAACAGCGGATGAGTCCTTTGACAGCGGGTACGGCATGCGCTAATGTCGTCGAAAATGACGAATTCATGAGGATGAAATCGTATGCTAACGTGCTATTTTGAGAGTCGCAATAGGCCGATTCCGTCTAGCTCAATATTGGCCTATTCCGTCTACTACAACTGTTGGGCGTAAACACTGATGTCGCTGCAGTCATGGCAATTCCTGGCGTTTGGGCTTATTGCGTGCCTCTACATGTTCGCAAGGAGTGTCGTGACCGCCGATCTTCAGCGCTGTAGCCCCGAGCTTTGGGCTCAGTTGGGTAGGCCGAGTGGCCCCCGTGAGGGTAGTGGTGCCTTCGTCGCGTTCGTTCTTCGTGGTGCGTTTGCCAAGTACGGCG
>JBNKNO010000071.1:0-14532 GCA_050293885.1 Rhodocyclaceae bacterium
GCCGCCCCCGCGGACCGAGACGCCGCGCGAATGCCCTCCCCCACGCCCGCCTCGTGGTAATGCTTCGGCTGGCAGGCGGTATCGATACCGCTAAAACCCACATTCAGCGCCTGCGTCACCAGTTCCGCCGTGCTCGCTTTCTTCCACGCCGTGCCGTAGAGGATCGGCGGGATCATCAGGCCTTCACGGGTCCGTCGCCAAGTGGATTGACTCATCGGGGTTCCTGCATGGGGAGAGGGGCACCGGTGTTGCCGCAGGGACGCACCATGGCACGTGGCTGGCTCGATCTGGGCATCTCGGGTATTTACCCATGTTAGGGAAAGACGATTCGGCTGTACATGCACGCCGATGCCGGCAGCTTAGTAGGGCGGAAAAGCGAAGCGCCTTCCGCCGCATGGCATCGCTCGAAAACACCGTGCGCGCAAATCTCATCGGCATAACCCACCAATGCCGGACCGCCGTCGAAATCCCCATCCGGGAGGGTGCGACTTCTTCACCGTCAAGCTCCTCGAACACCGAAGCAACGCCCTGACATCCCATATTGATCCGCTTCGCGATGTCCTCCGCTCGGTGCGCGCGCGCCCACCGTTTCATATCGACGCGTGGGCCCAGCTTCCCGACCACATGCACACCGTGTGGACGCTACCGCCCGGAGACGACGACTATCCGTTCGCCAGCGGGCGATCTATTTGGCCTGTGCCAAGGTACTTCCAAGGACGGAAGGAGTGTCACCCCGGCGCGCGACCAAGGGCGAGAGGGGCATCTGGCAGCGCCGTTTCTGGGAGCATACGATTCGCGATGAACGCGATTACGCGGCACATGTGGATGACGTTCATATCAATCCGTTGAAGCACGGCTTGGTCCGCACCGTTGGCGACTGGCCGCATTCTTCGTTCTACCGATGCGTTGCGCGTGGGGTCTATCCGCCCGATTGGGGTGGGTCGGTTGTTACCGAGCTTGACGCGGGTGAGCGCCGTGCGTGATCGAGGCGGCGGCATGCGGCGGAAGGCGCTTCGCTTTTCCGCCCTTGTATTGTGTTCCCCAGACCTGTTGGCCACATATTCCTCTGAGTTGTAGTCTTCAGGTCGGATCGGGGGATCCCCCGATCCGAGCGGCTGGATGCCGATTCCGCCCTTGGGCCGCGAGCCCGCAGCGTAGAACCATGCAGCAGCCGCTCACCCTCACCGACAGATCGGACAGTATCTTTGGCCCGGCCATGCCGGCAGCCCGGATGAACAAGGTGGATCAAGGGAGGAAGCGCCATGAGCAGCTTTGTGCTTGGTATTGATGTTTCTAAAGACAAGCTCGACGTCGCGTTGCGATTGCCCGACGGCAAGCTTCGAAACAAGGTGGTCCGTAACACGCCCGAAGGCTTCGGGAAGCTTGATGCGTGGCTTGCACAGCGAGGTGCAGGCGATTTGCACGTATGCATGGAGGCGACCGGGATTTACTGGGAGGCTGTGGCAGAGCATTTGAATTCCCGCCCCCAAACAAGCGTCAGCGTCGTCAATCCTGCCCAGATCAAGGCTTTCGGCGCCTCGCGCCTGGTCCGAACCAAGACGGACAAGGTCGACGCTTCATTGATCGCGCAATTTTGCGCCGAGCGTTGTCCGCCGCCCTGGCAGGCGCCCAGCGCCCAAGAGCAGGCACTTCGTGCGATGGTGCTTCGCCTGGACGCACTGCAGAACATGCATCGGCAGGAGAGCAATCGGCTACTGGTGGCACGAGAGGCCGTCCGGGGCGGCATAGAGGCTCATTTGAAATGGCTCGATGAACAGATTTCCCAGCTGGTCAGGCAAATCAAGGCACACATCGACAACGATCCGGACATGCGCGACAAGCGCAAATTGCTCGAATCCATCCCTGGCATCGGAGAGCGGACAGTCGCCGTATTGCTGGCCTTTTACTCCGAGCCGGAGCGATTCAAGAGCGCGCGACAGGCGGTTGCCTTTGCCGGCCTCGATCCGCGCCACCATGAATCCGGCAGCAGTGTGCGCGGCCGTAGTTGTCTATCCAAAGTCGGTCACGCGTTCATCCGTAAGGCGCTTTACATGCCTGCGTTGGTCGCCGCCTACAAGACCACTTGGGGCGGCAAGTTTCGCGACCGCCTGGTCTCAAACGGGAAGCATCCAAAACTGGTTATCGGCGCCATGATGCGAAAGCTGCTTCAAGTGGCCTTCGGGGTGCTCAGATCAGGAAAAACTTTCGATCCGGCCCTACATGGGGCTTGATCTCGGTGACAGTATCTACGCGGGCTAGGAAGCACGGGGCACGCCGTAAAGCTATGATAGTTACTATTTGACTTTGCCCGTTTCTGTCCTGGAGTACTTGTGAAACTCGTCGATGAAATCATCCACTTGCTTAGCTCAGACAAACCGAGCCTTCAAAATGCGCTGTTCAAGGCGCAGGTTCTGGCACATCACTTTGGTGACGTGGAATTAAAACAATGGGTCGAATCTGAGTTAAAGGGATATTCCGGGGGGGCTCATGTCCCACCATACCGGATTGTTCCTGTTTCGCTCTTTGGAATTATCTCAAACGGGGCATACCGGTACTCCGATCAGCCACTGCCCACCCACAATCTTGATCAAACACTTCAGGATAAGTTGGCATCTATTGAAATCACACAGAGCATCGCCGCAGTCGAGCAATGGGCCCAATCGGACGGAGAAGTTCGTGTGGAGCTCGATCCGATTTTTTGGGGAGAGATCGGGAAGCACTTGGGTAGTGGCTATGGTGTCGAGCGAGCATGGTCAAGGTTTCCTGCTGGAACGCATGAAGGCATATTGACAGAGGTGCGCTCCCGATTGCTTGATTTCACGCTAAATTTGGCCGACCGTGTGCCCCGTGATCCAGAGGCTGAATCTATGAAGAAAGTAGCCCAAGATGCTGCGGTGAATGACTTGTTCCGCAATGCCGTATTCGGGGCCAATACGACCATAATGGTTGGAAACGGAGGGGTTCAGCATGTCAGCAATTCAGTTTCCAAAAACAATATGGAAAGCTTGTTAAATTATCTGCGCGATCAAAAAGTACCCGAGGATGATCTAGCAGGATTGGAAACTGCAATCGGACAAGATCAAGGGAGCGTGGAGCACAATGACGGAAAACTTGGGTCTAGAGTGAGCAACTGGGTTGGACGTATGGTCGCGAAGGCGGGAAACGGAGCTTGGCAAGTTGGGTTGGGCGCCGCTGGAAATATCCTCGGTGCGGCCCTGAACGGGTTCTATGGATTCTGATCAGCCCGCGTAGGGCGAAAAAGCGAAGCGCCTTCCGCCATTGAGCGTCGCGTTCACCACTCCTGCCGTTCACCGGTGTCATTCTCCGAAACGCTCACCCCGAACTCATTCCACGGACGCCCCCAACGACGCGTCGGACCACTCGCAAACGAACCTCATCGAGGACATGCCGTTTCAAATTGAATGAGCGTATTTGGCATGTGACGGCCTCTGCTGCTCGCGCCGTGATGGCGGAAGGCGCTTCGCTTTTCCGCCCTACGATTCCCGAGTTGCCGGACGCTGGATTAGACGGAACCACTCACGCCGCCACCCGCGCCTTTTTCGCCTCATCCAGCAGGTACCGCTGGTAGTCATCCAGATCGCCTTCGAACGGCGCGATGCCGCCTTTCGACACCAGCCAGAATTCGTCGCACACCGAGCGCAGCAGGGCGCGGTCGTGGCTGACGAGCATGACCGTGCCTTCGAATTCATTGAGGGCGACGGCGAGGGCTTCGCGGGTGTTGAGGTCGAGGTGGTTGGTGGGCTCGTCGAGCAGCAGCAGGTTGGGGCGTTGCCAGACGATCATGCACAGCACGAGGCGGGCCTTTTCGCCGCCGCTCATGGTGCCGACCGGCTGCTTGACCATGTCGCCGCCGAAATTGAAGGTGCCGAGGAAGTTGCGCAGCTCCTGCTCGCGGCCGGGCACGTTGCTGCGCCCGGCGGCGATGGCCTCTTTGGCGAGGCGCACCATGTGTTCGAGCGGGGTGTCGTGCGGGCGCAGCACGTCGAGTTCCTGCTGGGCGAAGTAGCCGATGCTCAGCCCCTTGCCTTCGGTGATCTCGCCGGCGAGCGCCTGCAGGTCGCGGGCGATGGTCTTGACCAGCGTGGACTTGCCCTGGCCGTTGGCGCCGAGGATGCCGATGCGCTGGCCGGCCATCACTGAGCGAGTGATGCCTTTGACGATGGTGGTCGGCGGCGTGCCGGCGGGGGTGTCTTCGGCCGGCGGGTAGCCGATGCTGACGCCCACCATCGACAGCATGGGGTCGGGCAGGTTTTGCGGTTCCTGGAATTCGAAGCTGAACTCGGCATCGGCCAGCACCGGTGCGATCTTCTCCATGCGCTCGAGCGCCTTGACCCGGCTTTGCGCCTGCTTGGCCTTGCTGGCCTTGGCCTTGAATCGGTTGATGAAGGATTGCAGGTGGGCGATCTTGTCGGCCTGCTTTGCCATGGTGGCCTGTTGCAGCAGCATCTGCTCGGCGCGCATGTCTTCGAACTTGCTGTAGTTGCCGCCGTAGCGCACCAGTTTGGCGTTGTCGATGTGCAGCGTGACGCCGGTGATGGCGTCGAGGAATTCGCGGTCGTGGCTGATCATGATCAGCGTGCCCGGGTAGCGCTTGAGCCAGGCTTCGAGCCACACCAGGGCGTCCAGATCCAGGTGGTTGGTGGGCTCGTCGAGCAGCAGCAGGTCGGACGGGCACATCAGCGCGCGCGCCAGTTGCAGGCGCATGCGCCAGCCGCCGGAGAAGCTGTTGACCGGCTTGTACAGCTCGCCGACCTTGAAGCCGAGGCCGAGGATGAGCGATTGGGCGCGCGATTCGGCGTCGTGCTCGCCGGCGTCGCCGAGGGCGATGTAGGCTTCGGCCATGCGCATGCCGTCGTCGCTGGCTTCGGCCGCGTCCACCGCCTTGCGGGCCGCCAGCAGTGGGGTGTCACCGTCGATGACGAAGTCGGTGGCGCTTTGATCGGTCTCCGGCATCTCCTGCGCCACCTGCCCCATGCGCCATTGCTTGGGGATGGCGTAATCCCCGCCGTCTTCGTGCAGCGTGCCGTTGAGCAGCGCGAACAGCGTCGATTTACCGGCACCGTTGCGCCCGACGAGGCCGACCTTCTCGCCGGGATTGATGGTGGCGGTGGCCTTGTCGAGCAGCACTTTGGCGCTGCGGCGCAAGACGACGTTCTTGAGGGTGATCATGGGGGAAACCTTCAGGCAGGACGCGCATGATAGCCACTCGGGGGCGTCGCGGCCATGACTATTTCGTCTGACGACTCTTCGTCTCGGGCAGATCGACGGATGTGTCGATCCGTCCGCACGCAAACGGCGCAAAAACGCCCTACAATGCGCCCGCCCCCAACCGTTCAAGAGAAGCAAGAATGCTCGAAAAATCCCTCGAAAGAGGCATGTACGCCTCCCGATGGCTGCTGGCCCCGATCTACTTCGGCCTCAGCCTCACCCTCCTCGCCCTCGGGCTCAAGTTCTTCCAGGAGCTTGTGCACCTGATGCCCGGCGTGTTCCAGATGGCGGAGGCCGACCTGGTGCTGGTCATCCTGTCACTGATCGACATGGCGCTGGTCGGCGGCTTGCTGGTGATGGTCATGCTCTCGAGCTACGAGAACTTCGTCTCCCGACTCGACATCGACGAAGGCACGGAAAAACTCGGCTGGCTCGGCAAGATGGATTCGTCGAGCCTCAAGAACAAGGTGGCCGCCTCCATCGTGGCGATCTCCTCGATCCACCTGCTCAAGGTGTTCATGAACGCGGCCAACACCGACAACGACAAGATTCTCTGGTATGTGATCCTTCACCTCACCTTTGTCGTCTCGGCCTTCGCCATGGGCATGCTCGACAAGTTCACCCGGCACTGACGATGAGCGCCTTCACCCGCCGCCTGAACTCGCTGGACGAGGCCGAGGCGGCCATTGCCGAGATCGTCGAGTTTCTGACGCTGCGGGCCGAGCGCTTCCGCGCGCCGCCTCCGCCGCCGACCACCTGCTGCGGCCGCGGCTGCAACGGCTGTGTGTGGGAGGGCTATTACGCCGCGCTCGAATTCTGGCGCGAGGACGCGCGCGCGCTGCTCACGCCGGCGGGATCACCCGACCAGGATTGAGGATGCCCTTGGGGTCGAGCGCGGTCTTGAGCGTGCGCATGAGCGCGATTTCAGACGCGCTTCGGCAACAACTCAGCCAGCCGCGCTTTTCGGTGCCGATGCCATGCTCGGCCGACACCGAGCCGTGCCGACGCGTGAGCGGCGCATACACCAGCGCATCCGATTGCGCATGCGTGGCGGCATCGTCATGCGGCTGGACGAACAGGTGCAGGTTGCCGTCGGCAACATGGCCGAAGACGAGCGCGCGGCCCTGCGGCCAGGTGGCGTTCAGGGCGTGCAGCACTTCGTCGGCATAGCTCGCCATCTCGCCAATCGGCAGGCTCACGTCGTACAAGAATGTGTCGCGATCGGCGAGCATGGCGTCGAAGTTTTCGCGAATGTCCCACAGCGCGCGGCGCTCGGCCTCCGACTGGGGGATCACCGCGTCGTCGATCAGCCCGTCGTCCAGCGCGGCCGCCAGCAAGCGCTCGAAGCGCGCACCATCGGCGACGGCATCCGCCCCTTCGGCCTCCAGCAGCACATAGAACGGATGCGCCGCTGCCATCGGCGCACGATGCCCGCCGGGCGCGGTAGCGGCACGCATGTAGCCGTCCCACATCACCTCGAAGGCGCTAAGCGTGCCGGCCAGATCGCGTTGCATGCGGGTGAGCAAGGTAGTTACGGCGTCGAAGCCTTGAAGCGCCACCAGCGCCGTGTTGCGGCTGCTTGGCAGCGGTTGCAAGCGCAGCACCACCCGCGTCACCACACCGAGCACGCCCTCGGTGCCGATCATGAGTTGCTTGATGTCGAAGCCGGCGTTGTTCTTGATCATCTGGTTCATGCTCGAGATCACCGTGCCGTCGGCCAGCACCGCTTCGAGGCCCAGCACCTGCGCGCGCATCATGCCGTAGCGCAGCACGTTGATGCCACCGGCGTTGGTGGCCACGTTCCCGCCGATGGTGCAGCTGCCGCGCGCACCGAGATCGAGCGCGAACAACAAGCCGTGTTCGCGCGCCGCCGCCTGCAGGGCTTCGAGCCGAACCCCGGCCTGCACCGTGGCGGTGCCGCCCACCGGGTCGATGACCTCGATGGCGCTCATGCGCTCGGTCGACAACACCACCTCGCCGCTGGCCGCGTCGGCGCCCTGGCAGCAGCCGGTGGCGCCGCCCTGGGTGACCACCGGCTGGCCCGCCGCGTGGCAGATCGCCAGCACCCGCGCCACCTCCGCGGTCGAGCGCGGTCGCACCACCGCCAGCGCGCGGCACGGCGTGGCGTCCCAATAGCTGGTGGCACGCTCGGCCACCGCTGCACCGTGGGTCACCGCGTGCGCCCCCAGCGCCTCGGTCAGCGCGTGAATCAGTTCGGTCATGCCACTCTCCGTTCGACAGGGCGATGCTTTGTCGCCATGCCGAAATCTACGACGCCGCCCGCAGCAAGACAATCGGGATTCGCCCGCACGCCTTTCGGCGCCACGGCGCTTTGCGGCACAATGGCCGGATTCATTGCATCAAGGAAATCGCTCCATGCCTCAAGCCGCCACGGCCGACACCTTGCTGGAACAAGCCACGGCCGCCGCAAGCGCCGACGACCACACCACCGCGCTGCGTCTGCTCAAGGAAGCCGCCGAACGCTTCGATCAACGCGCCGACATCGCCTATGCGCTGGGTGCGGAGTACGCGTATCTGGAATTGTTCGACGCCGCCGAGGCGCAGATGCAGCAGGCGCTGGCACTCGATGCCGAGCTGCACGCTGCGCGTTTCCATCTGGGGCTGGTGTTGGTGACCCGCAGTCGCTTCGAGGAGGCGATGCAAACGTGGCAAACGCTTGACGCACTGCCCGAAAAACATGCGCTTCACTGCTACAAGAAGGCTTTCGATGCACTGGCGGAGGACCAGTTCGCGCCCGCACGCAAGCACATCGACGCCGGCTTGAAGGCATCGGGCAGCAACGCCGCGCTCGACGACCAGATGCGCCGCCTGCGCGACAGCCTGCCCGCCGGCTGAGGCAACCGACACACCATCGAAAACGGGCCCGATCGGACCCGTTTTTTTATGCGCCGACGAGGGGTCAGGCCGACAACGCTTGCTGCGGCGCCGAACTGCGGATCAAGTGGTCGAAGGCCGACAGCGCGGCTTTCGAACCCTCGCCCATGGCGATGATGATCTGCTTGTAAGGCACCGTGGTGGCATCGCCCGCCGCAAACACGCCCGGCACATTGGTTTCGCCGCGCGGGTTGATCTCGATCTCGCCGAACTTAGACAGCGCGACCGTGCCTTTCAGCCAGTCGGTGTTGGGCAGCAAACCGATCTGCACGAACACGCCTTCGAGTTCGACATGATGCGATTCGTCGCTGTTGCGATCGGTGTAGATCAAGCCGTTGACCTTGCCGTCGGCGCCGGTCACTTCGGTGGTCTGCGCCATCACGTGGATGGTGACGTTGGGCAGGCTCTTGAGCTTGGCCTGCAGCACGGCATCGGCACGCAAGGCGTCACCGAATTCGAGCAGGGTCACATGGCTGACGATGCCGGCCAGGTCGATGGCCGCTTCGACGCCGGAGTTGCCGCCGCCGATCACCGCCACGCGCTTGCCCTTGAACAACGGACCGTCGCAGTGCGGGCAGTAGGCCACGCCCTTGCCGCGATACTCGCGCTCGCCCGGCACGTTCATTTCGCGCCAACGCGCGCCGGTGGCGATGATGACGGCCTTGGCCTTCACGCGGGCACCGCCGGCCAGCTGGATCTCGGTCATGTCGCCGGGAATCAGCGCTTCGGCGCGCTGGCCGTCCATCACATCCACGTCGTACTGTTTGACGTGCTGCTCCAACGCCGCGGCGAGCTTGGGCCCTTCGGTTTCCTTCACCGAGATGAAGTTCTCGATGGCCAGGGTGTCCATCACCTGACCGCCGAAACGCTCGGACACCACGCCGGTGCGCACGCCCTTGCGCGCCGCGTAGATGGCCGCGGCCGCGCCGGCCGGGCCACCGCCGACGATGAGCACGTCGAACGGATCTTTCTCGGCGATCTTCGCGGCCTCGCGCGCCTGGGCGCCGGTGTCGACCTTGGCGAGAATCTCCTTGAGGTTCATGCGGCCCTGGCCGAATGCCTCGCCGTTGAGATGGACCGTGGGCACGGCCAGAATCTTCTTCGCCTCGACTTCGGCCTGGAACAGCGCACCATCGACCATGGTGTGGCGAACGTTGGGGTTGAGCACGGCCATGAGGTTGAGCGCCTGCACCACTTCCGGGCAGTTCTGGCACGAGAGCGAAATGTAGGTGGTGAATTCGAACTCGCCCTCGAGCGCCTGGATCTGCGCGATCACGTCCGGCTCGACCTTGGGCGGATGGCCGCCTGCCTGCAACAGCGCCAGCACCAGCGAGGTGAATTCGTGGCCCATGGGGATGCCGGCAAAGCGCACGCCCATGTCGGCGCCGACGCGGTTGATGCGGAAGGACGGCTTGCGCTCGGCATCGTCGCGCGACTCCACCAAGGTGACGAGCTCGGAGAGTCCGGCGATCTCCTTGAGCAGCGCCAGCAGTTCGGCGGACTTGTCGCCATCGTCGAGGCTGGCGGTGATTTCGATCGGCGCCTTGACGTTCTGGAGGTAGGTCGCGAGTTGTTGTTTGAGATTGGCATCAAGCATGGCGGTTCTCACTTCTCACAAATTTCAGGCGTAAAAAAACCCGGTCACCCCGGGCACGGGGAAGAGGTGTCGGCAAGGGATCGGGTTCGGACGCCTTGCCGACGCCCCCTCGGGGGCGCCCCCGCCGAAGGAGCCGAAAAAGCGCTGGGCCGCCCCAAGCTTTTTCGCCGCCCCCTCGGGGGGCAGGCCACCGCATCGCGGCGGCCGTGGGGGCCCTTAGATCTTGCCGACCAGATCCAGCGACGGCGCCAGGGTGGCTTCACCCGGGGTCCACTTGGCCGGGCACACTTCACCCGGGTGGGCGGCAACGTACTGGGCGGCCTGGACCTTGCGGACCAGTTCCTTGGCGTCACGGCCGATGCCCAGGTCGTGAATCTCGGCGACCTTGATTTCGCCTTCCGGGTTGATCACGAAGGTACCGCGCAGGGCCAGACCTTCTTCCTCGATCATCACCTCGAAGTTGCGCGAGATGGTGCCGGTGGGGTCGCCCAGCATCGGGTAGTTGATCTTCTTGATGGTCTCGGAGGCATCGTGCCAGGCCTTGTGGGTGAAGTGCGTGTCGGTGGAAACCGAGTACACTTCAACGCCCATGTCCTTCAGTTGCGCGTAGTGGTCGGCCAGATCACCCAGTTCGGTAGGGCACACGAAGGTGAAGTCGGCGGGATAGAAGAACACCACGGACCACTTGCCCTGCAGGTCGTTGTCCGTTACTTCCTTGAAATCGCCGTTAACATACGCGGTGGCCTTGAACGGCTTGATTTTGGTGTTGATCAGCGTCGACATTGCATAAGCTCCTGTGTTGATTGCGGTTGTCGTTGAAAGGATGGGCACATCGTATTGCAGCGCGGCAAATCAATCCAATTAAACGTACAAATTTTTATGATAGGCAGCGCCTATAGCACGTGACCGTCATCGATATGACGACGGGCAACGATACTTCAACTCGTATCATTGATGCGATACCGTTGCGACTTCATGAAGGGAATCGGGTCACGCCCGAACACACATGGACTTTGACCTCATCATCGTCGGTGCCGGCCTGGCCGGCGCCAGCCTCGCCGCCGCACTGCGCAGCAGCCGCCTGAAAATCGCGGTGGTCGAATCGCGGCCGCCCGCAGCGGCGCACGGCTGGGACGCACGCATCTACGCCATCAGCCCGACCAATGTCGATTTCCTCAGCGAGATCGGCGCCTGGCAGCATCTCGATCCGGCGCGCCTGACGCCGGTGTACGACATGCGCATTCATGGCGACGCCGGCGGTCAGCTGGATTTTTCCGCCTACGACTGCGGTCTGCGCGAGTTGGCCTGGATTGTCGAATCGGGCCTCATGCAGCGCGAGTTGTGGGAGGCCATCAAGCGCCAGCACAACCTCACCCTGCTGTGCCCGGCGAGCCCGAACGCACTGGCGGTCGATGACGATGGCGCCACGCTCACGCTTGAAGACGGCCGCACGCTCACCGCGAAACTGGTGGTCGCCGCCGACGGCGCGCGCAGCTGGGTGCGCGAGCAGGTGGGTATCGAAGCGAAGACCACACCCTACGAAGAGAAAGGCGTGGTGGCCAACTTCCGCTGCGAGCGACCGCATCACAACACCGCTTACCAGTGGTTCCGGCACGACGGCATCCTCGCCTACCTGCCGCTGCCCGATCACATGATTTCCATCGTCTGGTCGGCCCCCGACGCGCTCGCCGACGAACTGGTCGGCCTCGACCCCGAGGCCTTGTGCCAGCGCGTGGCCGAGGCCGGCGAGCATCAGCTCGGCAAACTCGAGGGGGTCACGCCCGCCGCGGCCTTCCCGCTGCGGCTCATGCGCATCGCCCAACCGACGGCGCCGCGCGTGGCCCTCATCGGCGATGCGGCCCACGCCATTCATCCACTGTCGGGCCACGGCATCAACCTGGGCTATCAGGACGCCAGAACGCTGGCCGGACTGCTCGCCCCGCTACCCGCCTGGCGCGACCCGGGCGAAGCCGCCTTGCTGGCGGCATACGCGCGCGCACGGGCGGAAGAGACCACTCTGCTTCAGTCAACGACCCATGCGCTCAACCGACTGTTCAAGCCCGACGACGCCGTGTTGTCGGGCCTGCGCAATCTGGGTCTGAACCTAACCAACCATCTGCCGGTCATACGCAATAGCCTGATTCGCTACGCCGTCAGCGGCCGTTTTTAAAACTCGGAGACATTCATGACGCTTTCCCCCTTGCGCGCCACCCTCGCCGCGCTTGCCCTTGCCTTTGCCACCTCGATGGCCCATGCCGGCGAAGCCGAGGTCAAGCAGAAGATGGAGAAGTTCATCGGCGCGCCCGCGGTTGCCTCGGTCACCGCCACCCCGTACGGCGGGCTGTACGAAGTCGTACTCGACTCCGGCGAACTCGTCTATGTGGACGAAGCGGTCACCTACGTGTTCGCCGGCAGTGTCATCGACGCCGCGACCCGCAAGAACCTCACCGCCGCGCGCAAGGACGAACTGAACACCATCGACTTTGCCAGCCTGCCGCTCAAACAGGCCGTCAAGCATGTGCGCGGCAAGGGCGAACGCGTGATCGCCACCTTCGAAGACCCCAACTGCGGTTACTGCAAACGTCTGGCCGCCGAGTTGCAGTCCATGGACAACGTGACGGTCTACACCTTTCTCTATCCGATCCTGAGCGCGGACTCCACCGACAAGGCACGCAAGATCTGGTGTAGCGACAAACAAGGTCAGGCCTGGATGGACTGGATTGCCGACGGCATCCCACCGAGCGGCGCGGGGGACTGCGACACCCGCACGATCGACGCCAATGTCGAGCTGGGCAAGCAGCTTCGCGTCAGTGGCACGCCCACGATCTTTCTCTCCGACGGCTCGCGCATCGGCGGCTTTCTGCCGGCCGCGCGCCTGGAGGCCGCGATCAGCAAGGCCGAAGCGAAGAAACCCGCGAAGTAATCCACCCGGCCCTGCTTGATGAGAGGGCCTCCCCACGGAGACATCATGTTCCGCGTGCTTGCATGCCTGTTGACCTTGCTCGCCGTCAATTCGGTGCAGGCGGGGGCGCTCGCAGAGCGCATCGCCCAACGCAGCGCCGAGCGCAATGGCATCGAGATCATTCGAAATCAGGCCTACGGCCCGCTCAAGGCGCAGCGCATGGACATCTATCGTCCAAAGGGCGCCAAGCACGCACCGATCATCGTCATGGTGCACGGTGGCGGTTGGCGCGTGGGCGACAAGGCCATGCGCTCGGTGGTCACGCAAAAGGTGGCGCACTGGGTCGGCGCCGGCGCGTTGTTCGTGTCGATCAACTACCGTCTGGTGCCCGACGCCAACCCGGTCGAGCAAGCGGGTGATCTGGCCCGCGCGGTGGCCGCGCTGCAGCGCACGGCCGCTGACTATGGCGGTGACGCGAACCGGATGGTGCTGATGGGGCATTCGGCCGGCGCGCATCTGGTGTCCTTGCTGGGCGCCTCGGTGGGTCTGCAACGCGTCGCCGGGGTTCGCCCATGGATGGCCACCGTGTCGCTCGACAGTGCCGCCTACGATGTCGTCGCCATCATGCGCGACAAGCACCTGCGACTCTACGACGACGCGTTCGGCGCGGATGAAGCCTTCTGGCGTTCGGCCTCACCCCTCCACCAATTGACCACCGCCGGCCCGCCGCAGCTGGGCGTGTGCTCGAGCACCCGAGCGGACGACCCATGCGACGACGCCCGCAACTACCGAAAAAAGACCAAGTCGGTCGACATGGTGTTCGACGTGCTGCCCATTGCCAAGACGCACCGCGAAATCAACACCGATCTGGGCAAAGACCCCGCCTACACCCGCCAGGTCGACGCCTTCCTGCGCGGCATCGACCCGCACTGGCCGGTGACGCACTGACGCTCAGGGCGTCACCAGCACCTGTCGCAACCAGGTCTCGACGTCTCGCACCTCCTCCATCACGATGCCGTGCTCGACGAAATACACCTGCCAACTGATCGGGTAGCCGTCCGTGCGCAACTTTTCGTACGACTTCTCCGCAAAGCCGCAAGGGATCACGTGATCGTCCCGCCCATGCGCCATGAAGATCGGCACATCGCGATTGGCATCGCTCGCCTCGGCCGACAGGGTGTCCGCCAGCGGCAGGTAGGTCGATAGTGCGAGCACACCCGCCAGCCGCTGCGGATGGCGCAAGGCGGTGTGCAGTGCAATGGCGCCGCCCTGCGAAAAACCGGCCAGCACGATGTTGGCATCCGGCACACCACGGCGGTTCTCGCGTTCGATCAATGCCTCGATGAGCACCGCGGAATCACGCACGCCCTGCGGGTCTTCCCGCCGTTGCGAAAAGTCCTGCGAGAGGATGTCGTACCAGGCACGCATCACGTAGCCACCGTTGATGGTCACCGGCCGCGTCGGCGCATGCGGAAAGACGAAGCGCGTCGGCGGCAGCGCATCCGTGTCGAAGGCATCCACCACCGGCTCGAAGTCATGCCCATCCGCCCCCAGCCCGTGCAGCCAGATCACCGCGTGTGTGGGCGCTGGCCCGGTCTCGATTTCAACGCAAGGCAACAACTCGGTCGTCACAAAAAACTCCTGAATCAAAGGCAAATGCGCCTCAGCATAGCCCGAGCCGCATTTCGGTGTGCGATACGTGCCCACAAAAAAGCCCGGCAAGGTGCGGGGCTTCGTGATTGACGCTTGTTTTCGGACAATTGTTTATTGAAATCTCAACAATTCAACCCATTAGGGTCTGTGGACATTCATCCGGTGGTCGCGCTCGGTGTGGTTTGTGCCCAGGCCAAGGCGTGCCGACACAGCCTGGGTGGCCCCCAGACAAGGAGGCGCAACACCGGCATGGGTG
>JBNKNO010000072.1:0-14497 GCA_050293885.1 Rhodocyclaceae bacterium
CTCGCTAAACAACTCTCCGGCGCCCCTTCGCAAAACCACTCGGGCCGCGAAGAGGGGCGAATTATATACAACAAAAACCCACTGTCAAGAAAAGAACGGGGGAGCGCAAAAAAATCAGTATTCCGACACGCCGGAGAAGTTCTCGAAGCGGGTATTTTCGCCGATAAAGGTCATGCGCACAGTGCCCGTCGGACCGTTCCTGTGCTTGCCGACAATGAGCTCGGCGGAGCCTTTGTCAGGCGAGTCCGGGTTATAGATTTCGTCGCGATAGATGAACATGATGATGTCCGCGTCCTGCTCGATCGCCCCCGATTCCCGAAGGTCGGACATCACCGGGCGCTTGTTGGGTCGCTGCTCGAGACTTCGATTGAGCTGTGACAACGCCATGATGGGGACGTGGAGCTCCTTGGCGAGCGACTTGATGGCGCGGGATATCTCGGAGAGTTCTGCTGCGCGGTTGTCGCTCTGCTTGAGCGAACTCATGAGCTGGATGTAGTCGATGACGATCAAGCCAAGCTTGCCGCACTGTCGATAGAGGCGACGCGCCCTGGCACGCAAGTCGGTCGAGTTCAGGCCCGGCGTCTCGTCGATGTGGATGGGCGCCTCATGTAGCTTGCCCAGCGCGAAGGTGAGGCGCTGCCACTCGTCGTCGTTCAGTTTGCCGGTCTTCAGCCGGTGTTGGTCAAGCCGACCGACAGAGGATATGAATCGGGTGGCCAACTGCGTACCGGGCATCTCCATCGAGAAAATGGCGACCGGCAGACCGCATTCGACGGCAACGTTCTCCGCCACATTCAACGCGAAGGTCGTCTTGCCCATGCCGGGACGCCCGGCAACGACAATCATGTCGGTCGGCTGCAGGCCCGAGGTCTTTTCGTCGAGATCGGCAAAGCCCGTGGGTACGCCCGTAATCGCCGATTGTTCATCCCGGTCGTAGAGCTCCTGAATCCGATCCACGACCTGCCCGAGAATGGGCTGGATGGGCACGAATCCCGAGCTTTGCCGAGAACCCGCCTCCGCGATCTCGAAGACCTTCGCTTCGGCCTCATCGAGGAGCGTCTTTGCGTCCTTGCCTGAGGGCGTGAGCGCACTGGACGCGATGTCATCACCTACCGATACCAGCTCACGCAATATCGCCCGTTCGCGGACGATTTCGCCATAGCGCCGGATGTTTGCGGCCGATGGCGTGTTGTTGGCTATCTCTCCGAGGTAAGCGAGCCCGCCCGCCTGCTCGGATTCTCCACTTTTTTGCAGCGACTCGAACACGGTCACCACATCGGCCGGCTTGCCCAGCTCGACCAGGCGGGCAATGTGCTTGAAGACCCGGCGGTGGTCATCCCGATAGAAGTCGACCTCGGACACCATATCGGCCACCTTGTCCCAGGCGGTATTGTCCAGCAGCAGGCCGCCCAGCAGGGACTGCTCGGCTTCCAGCGAATGAGGGGGCAGTTTGAGCTCTGCCAGTTGCGGGTCTGATTGCATCGATTGATCTGGCTATTCGCGGCGGGATAAGCACATCATTGTGCCGAAAACCAACAAAAAAAGGGCTGCATCAAGCAGCCCTTTTTCACACGGGGTGAAACAGCTTACTGCTGTTCGCCCAGCACCGACACGGTGATGTTGGTCACCACATCGGCGTGCAGACCCACTTCGAGCTGCACGTCACCAACGGACTTGAGCGGGCCTTCCGGCATACGGATGGCGCTGCGCTCGATTTCGAACCCCTGGGCTTCGAGGGCTTCGGCCACGTCAGCGTTGGTCACAGAACCGAACAGACGGCCGTCCATGCCGGCGTTGCGCGTGATCTGTACCATCAGGCCTTCGAGCTTTTCGGCCAGCGCCTGCGCGGCGCCGAGCTTCTCCTGTTGCGCTTTTTCGAGTTCGGCGCGGCGGGCTTCGAACTCAGCCATGTTGGCGTCGGTGGCGCGCTTGGCCTTGCCTTGCGGGATCAGGAAGTTACGTGCGTAACCGTCCTTGACCTTGACCACATCACCCAGGTTACCGAGCTTGCCGACTTTTTCGAGCAGAATGATTTGCATGTCGAATTCTCCCGGTTACTGGTGCAGGTCGGTGTAAGGCAGCAGCGCCAGGAAACGGGCGCGCTTGACGGCCGTCGACAGCTGACGCTGATAGCCAGCCTTGGTACCGGTGATGCGCGCCGGCATGATCTTGCCGGTTTCGGTCACGAAGTCCTTCAGCAGATCGACGTCTTTGTAATCGATCTCTTCGATCTTCTCTGCCGTGAAGCGGCAGAACTTGCGACGCTTGAACAGGCCGCCGCTGCGACCACCCTTGCTATTTCGACTCTTCGGTTTGAACGCCATTGTCGATTCCTTCCAAAAATTTGATATTCGTTATATGCAACACCGGCAACTTCGAGCGCTTGCTTTTCGCGGCAAGAAAACCGGTGGCTTCCAATTCCCATCCGCATCCGGCAACGCGCATCTGTTGCGCCATGTCACCGATTGCGACGGCAGGCAACTCGCATTCCACATCCCGCTCGACACCGTTTTCGATCTGGCGGGACGCATGCCCCAACACACAGCTCACAACGGCAACCCCGGCGGGGGTGTATCGCATCGGCGCCAACTCAATCAGTTTGCCGACAATGCGCAGCGTGTTGCTCACGCCGGCTTATTCCCCGGTCGCAGCCTCTTCTTTGGCCGGCTCGTCTTTGGGCGCCTCTTCCTTGCTCTCGGCGTCCTCGGCGTTGCCGCTGGTCAGGGAACGCGACTTCTCATCCTTCATCATCGGGGATGCTTCGGTCACGGCCTTCTTCACGGTCACGGTGAGGTGACGCAGCACGGCATCGTTGAACTTGAAGGCGTGCTCGAGCTCGGCCAGGGTTTCCTGGTCGGTTTCGATGTTCATCAGCACGTAGTGTGCCTTGTGGATTTTCTGGATCGGGTAAGCCAGCTGGCGACGACCCCAGTCTTCCAGGCGGTGGATGACGCCATTCTTGGCTTCAACCAGCGCGCGATAGCGCTCGACCATGGCGGGCACTTGCTCGGACTGGTCCGGGTGGACGATAAAGACGATTTCGTAGTGGCGCATGCACACTCCTCGTGGTTACTGAAGAAAGTAGCCCCCCGGTCATGCGTGCCCGGTGGAGCGAAGGAAAGCCCGCGATGGTAGCAAAAACGATTCGTCGAATCAAGCATTTGCACTGCGCCGACGGTGCCCGCCATCAACGCCGTTCGGGCACGGTATGCTATGGCGCCGAAATCAGATGGACACACGCCCTGCCGTGACACCGCGCCCACTCGACGACTTCGAACAACGCTGGCTGGCTGAAGCCACCTGCCTGCGCGAGCGCAGCGCGGGCCGACTCGATGACGCGGCCGCGAATCGCGCCGCCCGTGCGGCTGGGGGCGAGCTCGAATCCCGCGTGCTTCATCGGGCCAGTGCGCTGGCCGACGCACAAGGCGGCATGCGCAGCGCGTTGATCGCTTGGCAGTCACGTGCCGCACTGGCCGCGCTCGCGCTGGGCGCCCTTGCCATCATCGTCGGCGCGGGCATGGCCACTGCCGTGCTGGGCGACGGGCGGCAGCCGGTCAACGTGATCTGGGCGCTGGGTGGGCTGCTCGGCGCCCACCTGCTGACCTTGCTGTTCTGGATTGCGGCGAGCGTCGGCGCAAGTTCGGGGGGTGGCTCGCTGGCCGGCCGACTGTGGATGGCGGTCACGGCCTGGCTGGGACGGCGCCATGGCGAAGCGTGGTTGCCGCAGGCACTGATCGACATGGCCCGCAGCCGGCATGTGCTCACGGCCTGGCTCGGACGACTCAGTCATGGATTGTGGGCCCTCACCCTCGGTAGCGCGCTGATCACCCTGCTCCTTATGTTGTCCACACGACGCTACGGCTTTGTGTGGGAAACGACGATTCTCTCTGACGAGGTCTTCGTGACGCTGACGCTGGCGCTGGGCAAGCTCCCCGCCCTGCTCGGCCTTGCCATGCCCGACGCCGACATCGTGCGCCGCGCCGCCGGCCCGGCCTCCGTCGCGAGCGATCGGCAGCTGTGGTCCGCCTGGTTGATTGCGGCCGTCGTGCTCTACGGCTTGCTGCCCCGGCTCGCGCTGTGGGCCTGGTGCCAATGGCGATGGGTGCGCTTTCGCCAGCATTTTCGGTTGGATCTGGCCAAGCCCGGCTACGCGCAACTGACCCGACAACTCATGCCGGCCTCGGAATCGGTGGGCGTCAACGACACCGCACCGGCGCACCTGCCGACCTTTCACGCGGGTCACAGCGGCGCCGTCCTCGATGGCCCGCATCTGGCGCTGGCGCTCGAACTCGGCCCCGACCTGCGGTGGCCACCCGACGGTCTTCCCGCCACGATGGTGGGCGGACGGCTGGACAGTCGCGAGGCGCGTCGAAGCATGCTCGATACGCTCGCGGGGCAGCCGGTCGAGCGCCTGCTGATCGCGGTCGATGCGCGCTTGTCGCCCGACCGTGGCGCGCTGGCACTGATGGCGGAATTGAGCGGCTATGCGCACCGAATGGGTGTGTGGCTCCATCGCGCAGACGACAACGCCGAGCGCAGCGCACACTGGCACGACGCGCTGGCGCAGTTGGGTATCGCCCCTGTCGACGTGACCCGCAGCGCAGCAGCCGCACGCCAATGGCTGGAGGCCGGCGATGACTGACGCGCTGCGCATTGCCGTGGTCGGCCACACCAACACCGGCAAGACCTCCCTGCTGCGCACGCTGCTGCGCGACACCCGCTTTGGCGACGTCTCCAGCCGGCCGAGCACCACCCAGCATGTCGAGGGCGCGCGCCTGCTGGCCGACGGCCGCCCGGTCGCCACCCTGTTCGACACCCCGGGCATGGAAGACGCCATCGCCTTGCTCGACTATCTCGACACCCTCGCACCGCCGTCCGAACGGCTCGACGGCCCCGATCGCCTGGCGCGCTTTCTCGCCAGCCCCGAGGCTGTCGGGCGCTTCGAGCAAGAGGCCAAGGTGTTGCGTCAGTTGCTCGATAGCGACGCCGGCTTCTACGTCATTGACGTGCGCGACCCGGTGCTGCCCAAGCACCGCGACGAGCTCAGTCTGCTGGCCGCGTGCGCCCGCCCCCTGCTGCCGGTCCTCAACTTTGTCTACAGCGAATCGAGCCAGGAAGCCGACTGGCGGCAGATGCTGTCGCGCGTCGGCCTGCATGCGCAGATCCGTTTCGACACCGTGGCGCCCGAGGCCGGTGGCGAGCGGCGATTGTACGAAGCGCTCGCCACCCTGCTACCCGAGCGGCGCGATGCGCTCGAGGCGCTCATCGTCAGCCGCGAACACGACGCCGCGCTGCGCCACACCGCGGCGGCACGACTGGTGGCGGAACTCATTCTCGATGCCGCCGCGGCGCGACGCCAGGTCGAAGCGGACGACGACGCCCTCGCGGCAGCGGTCAGCGACTTGCATGCCGACGTGCGGCAGCGCGAACAGCGTTGTGTCGACGCCTTGCTCGATCTCTACGGTTTCGAGCGAAACGACGTCCTGCCCGTGCAACTGCCCTTGCTCGATGGCCGCTGGGAGGACGACTTGTTCAGCAGCGAAACGCTGCGTGTCATGGGCGTCAGCGTCGGCAAGGGCGCGGCCGCCGGGGCCGCCGCCGGCGTCGGCATCGACCTGCTCGCCGGTGGCCTCACGCTGGGCGCAGCCGCGGCGCTCGGTGCGCTCATCGGCGGCACCTGGCAAAGCGTCAGTGAGTTCGGCGACCGCATCAAAGGCAAGCTGACGGGCGAGCGCGAACTCACGGTCGACGACGCGATTCTGCGCGTACTCGCCGCGCGTCAGCAGGCCTTGCTTCACGCCCTGAGCGGACGCGGCCACGCCGCCACGGGCCCGATCGATCTGGCGGCGACACCGATAACGCAATGGACCGAAGACAGCCTGCCCGAGGCCATCGACAAGGCGCGCGCACATCCGCAATGGAGTGCGCTAGGGGGTCAGAAGCCCGAGGATTCGGATGAGCGACAAAGTGCGATGCGCAGCCTGGCGGCGCGATTCGAGGCCACGCCTTGAAACGCCCGACCCCGCATCGACAACAGAAGGGTCAGGCGGGCCTGCCCAGGTAGTGGCGAATCTCCGCCAGTGCAGTTTTCAGGCGCGAGCCAAGCGGCGCCAAGCGCTCATTGACATCGGTCATCGTCAAGGAGGCATCGCGCAAGCCATTCTCCACGTCGCCCAGCACGTCGCCGATCGACGTCAAGCCGACGCTCTGCACGCCGCCTTTGAGCGAGTGCAATGCCTGCCGCAGGGCCTCCCGCGCCTCGACAGAATCGTCGTCGAGACACAGGCGTGTCGCATCGATCTGCTCGGCGATTTGAGGCAGCGCCAGGTCGAGTACGTCGCGAAACAACGCCTCGTCACCGCCACAGCGCTCGATCGCGCCAGCCACATCCAACTCGGCGGCGGGTGCATCGTCGTGCTGCGCGACTGATTCTTCGTACATCTCCAAGCTCCCATCCTCGTCATTGCATCCGGCCGGGTGATCGCGCATGGCTTCCTTGATCGCACGCACGATCACGTCGGCATCGAACGGCTTGGTGAAATAGCCTGCCATGCCCATGGCCAGGCACTCGTCCCGCTCCTGCGTCAAGGCGTTTGCCGTGAGTGCAATTATCGGCGGCGCGGCCGTACCGAGTAAATCAAGAATACGCCGAACGGCCGTCTTGCCATCGACGCCCGGCATCTGAAGGCCCATGAGCACCGCATCGTAGCCACCGCATCGTGTCGCGTCCACCGCGTCAGCAACGGCACGGTCGCCGCAAACTTCACCATCGATGTGTCTCCTCTCGTCACCGGCACAGCGCGCGTTCGGGCGCCAGCAACGGACGCGACGCAGCACGAAAAGCACATTGAAAAGATGCGATACTGCGCCGTGTCTTCATCAGCAGATGGCAGCCGCCCGCGTCGGCTGTCCTGAAACGGTGCCCGCTTCCGTCAGTCAATCACCGCTATCCGTGGTCATCGCCGACGATCACCAGATCATTCGCGATGCCATTCGCAGCCTGCTGACACAGGCCGAGGCGCAATTGCTCGCCCGCTTCGAGGTACTCGCCTGCGCCGAGGACGGCCTGTGTGCCATCGCCGAGGTCAAGCGCCACCGACCCGATCTGCTGTTCCTCGACATCTCCATGCCGCTGGCCAGCGGCGCCGAAGTCATTCACGACATCCGCCGCTGGAGCCCCGATACACGCATCGTCGTGTTCACCGGCATCACCTCGCCCGGGCTGGTCGCCAGCACCGTCGAAGCCGGCGTCGACGGGTTGTTCAGCAAGGGCTCTCCGGCTGCCGCCATGATCGACAAGCTGCCCATCATCCTGCGCGGCGGGCGGCACATCGCACCCGAGTTTCAGGAGATGATCCAGCGCGGTCAGCAAGCGGCCGCGCTCACCGATCGCGAACGCCAGATCCTCAACATGGTGGTCGCCGGCAAGACCAACAAGGAAATCGCGCAGCAGCTCAACATCAGCCCCAAGACGGTAGACAAGCACCGCACCAGCCTCATGACCAAGCTCGACGTCCATTCCGCCGCGCAGTTGATGATGCGCGCGCTCAAGGACGGCTTGATCGACCCCACATGAGCGCAGATGGGGTACACACCCCATACCCCTCGCACCCGGCGCATCCAACAATGAAAGCCCCGGGCCGTTGCCCGAACGCGAGGGCTTGACCATGACACCCCACCGACCACCGACGCCGGACGTCGCCAACCCGCCATACACGCGCCTGTGGGCGCTCATGGCAATCATCGCCCTGCTGCCCCTGCCCGCGCTCGCGCTCACCCCGGGGGCGGACATCGGTGCCGGCGACATCGTTTTCTACACTTTCGCGCTCAGCGCCGCCGCCTTCTCCGGTGCCATCGTCGCCGCCTACCGCCAACCGCAGTGGCTCGGCTACGTGTTGCTCATCGTGCTGCTGGCGATCAACGGCGCCGCGCAGGACGGCATGCTCGCCCATGTGCTGGGCGAAACCGATTTTGTCCTGTGGGCGCTGCCCTTCCTCATCTACACCGCGGTCACCGCCTACGGCTTCTGGCTGGTGTCGGCGCGGCTCGAAGCGCCGCACCCGCTCATCCGTTTCAAGCGTCCCAGCCAGATCCTCGCGATCGTTTCCGCCCTGCTGTGCGTGAGCAGTGCGCTATGGCTCAAGCGCATTCCGCTCTCCGCCATGTGGCTGCCGGCCAACGCGCTGTTCTTCACCATGATGGTTGCGCAATCGCTGCCACCACTCACCTGGCCGACGCCAGACGCGCGCCTGCGCCGCTTCATCCGCGCCTTTCCCATTATCGTCGGCGCCCTGGCGCTCGGCGCCTATCTCGGCCACTGGCTCATCTTCGACTTCGATCGCGCCACGCTCAACACCATCAACCGCGCGCTCATGGTGCTGGTCGCCGGCTTCGCGCTCACCATCGTCATCTGGCAAGCGGTCGCCGCCGAACGCGAAAAGGACGCCGCCGAACGCCGCGCCCTCGAAGCCGCCAAGGCCGAAGCCGAGATGCAGCTCGCCCTCGAACAAGCCGAACGCGACTACCAGAAGGCCCGCACAACGGCGGCCCAGCATCGCGAACAACTGGCCAGCGTCTCGCACGACCTCAAACAACCCATCGCCTCGCTGCGCATCGCCATCGACCAGCTCCAGCGCGACACCCCGGGGCCCGATGCCGACAAACTCGACCGCGCCGTCGACTACATCGACAGCCTCGCCCGCGCTTATCTGGATGAGGCACCTGCAGCCGAAACCGATGGCGAAGGCGGACACACCGACGGCGCCAAAGAGACTGTCAGCACCCGCATGTTTGCCAACATGATCGCGCACATGTTTACTGACGACGCGGCTCGCCGAGGTGTCGACTTCAAGGTCGTCGCCCACGAGGCCAGCGTACAAGTCGATCCGCTGCCCACCATGCGCGCCATGACCAACCTCATCGGCAACGCCCTCGCCCATGCCGAGGCCAGCCGCATCCGCGTGCTGTTCCGGCGTCGCGGCAACACCGTGCGCTATCAAGTGCTGGACAACGGCCGGGGCATGGACGCCGATACGCTGGAAGCCGTCATGGCCGACGGCGTGCGCGGTGACACCGACAGCGACGGCCATGGCCTGGGTCTGGGTATCGTGCAGGCCTTGTGCGTCGCGCAAGACATGCGCTTTTCCCTGCGCTCCGTGCGTGGCCGGGGAACCTGCGCAGCCATCGTCATCCCGCGGGACGACACCCCAACGGACGCTTGAGCCGCGAAGGCCGTGTGCAAAAGCCGCCTATCGATGCCGCGCGATGCCCCCAAAGTGATAGATTCGGCATGAGCGTCAGTTGTTTCACGGACGCAGGCGCAAATGCGCTCGTATGCTTGAAAAATGGCGTAGGTGGACCGCTGACGACGCGCACCCGCGCACGGCGGCGCGACGGTCGGCCCGCGCTCGACATGCAAAGCAACCGGCTTCCGCTCACGGGGAGAGCACATGTACCTGACCTATCGCGACGCAGCGCAGGCCGCGAACGAGCTGCTGGCCGCGCCCACCAACGCGACCCAGTGGCTGTTGTGCGTGGCCGATTGCCACGCCGACGAGATTCCAGCCTTGCTGGACGCATGTCGCCAACGGAATCTGCAAGTGTGCGGCGGCCTGTTCCCCGGCCTGATCCAGGGCGCCCACAGCCGAGACAGTGGCATCGTGGCCGTGCCGCTGCCCACGGGCAGCCAGTTGGCGGTCGCCTGCTTGCATGGCGGCGCGCCGGAATGGACAACGCCGCCACCGAGCAACGAGCCGACGCGCTTTGACGGCGCCATTCTGCTGGTCGACTGCCTGGCGCCCAACGTCACCGGACTGCTGGAGGACATCTACGACCGCTACGGCAATCAGGTCCACCATATCGGCGCCGGTACCGGGTATCACGATCTGCGGCCCGAGCCCACCATCTTCACCGCAGATGGCCTTCACACCCACGCCGCACTGATGATCACCTTGCCACGCCACATCACACTGGGCGTGCGTCATGGCTGGCGTCGCGTCGCCGGCCCGTTCGTGGCCTCGCGTACGCAGGGCAACGTGATCCAGGAACTGAACTGGGAACCGGCCGGCAGCTTCTATCTCGCGCAGGTCGACCGTCTGGATGCCACCCTCGCCGACAAGCCCATCTTCCCCGACATTGCCTCGAGCTATCCGCTGTGCATGGCAAAGGAAGGCAGCGAAGACATCATGCGCGACCCCGTGTGCACCACTGCGGAAGACGAAGTCGTGGTGCTTTCCGATGTCCCGGAAAACTCGCTGATGTATCTCGCCCACGGCGACTGCGGCTCCTTGATCGAGGCGGCACGTCAGGCCGTCGATGACTGCGACGGCACGCACGACGTGGCCCATTGCTTCATTTCCGACTGTTACTCGCGGGCGCTGAAGCTGGGCGACGACTTCGACCGCGAGCTTCAAACCGTGTGCGAGACCGTCGCCGAGCTGACGACGGTGGCGCCGGAAGGCGTGCAAGCCTTGGGCGAAATCGCGGCCAACGGCACCCAGAAGCTCGAATTGTTCAACAAGACCATCGTGGTCGGACTCATCCACAGCGATCATGGGTGACGTTACCGAAGAACTCCTGCTGCTCTACGAGCTGTCGCTGAGTCTCGGGCAATCGCTCGATCCGGGCGACACCAGTCGCCGCTTCCTCAAGACGCTCACCTCCCGGCGCAAGCTCGTCGCGGCATCGATCTGGTGGCTGAAGGACGGCGGGGAAGACGCCAACGAGGATGGCGGCGCCCCGCTGACCCTCCTCGACGCAATCCCACGCGCGCACTATCAACACGTCGAACGCTCGCTGCCCCGCGCGCTGTTGCGCAGCGTGCAGGATGGTCGAGCGCGGGCCATCCCTACAGATACGCCAGAGTTCGCGCAGATTTGCTGCAAGCAACACAGCCAGGCCTGTGCGTGCGCAATCTTCCCGCTCGGCGACAAGGGCATTCTGCTGCTCGAATCGGCGGACACGGCCTTGTTCACGCCCCGTTTTCTCGGCCAGCTACGGGCCGTGGTCAACAACCTGGCCAACACCATCCAGGGCGGCATGGCCCATGAACAGCTGCGTGCATCGGAAGCCGCCTTGCGTCAACGGACGGAAGAGTTGGCCGAATCACGCAGCCTGCTCAGAACCATCATCGATACCGCCCCGATCCGGGTGTTCTGGAAAGATCTTCACAGCCGCTATCTGGGCTGCAACCCCGCTTTCGCACGCGACGCCGGCAAACAACACCCCGATGAGCTGCTCGGGCGGGACGACAACGAAATGGCCTGGGCGGACCAGGCCGCGCTCTACCGCAGCGACGACCAGCGGGTCATGCGCCAAGGCGAGGCTCAACTCAATTACGAAGAACCGCAGACCACGCCGGACGGTAACCAGATCTGGCTACGCACCTCCAAGACCCCGCTGCGAAATCTGGATGGCGACATCATCGGCGTCCTCGGCATCTACGACGACATCACCGAGCGCAAGCGCATCGAGGCCGAACTGGAACAACACCACACACACCTCGAAGAGCTGGTACGCCTGCGCACCCAGGAACTGGCAACGGCCAAGGAGGCGGCCGAGGCCGCCAACATCGCCAAGAGCGCCTTTCTGGCCAACATGAGCCACGAGATCCGCACCCCGCTCAACGCAATGACCGGCATGGCCTTCCTGATCCGGCGAAAGGGGCTTACCCCCGAACAGAACGAACAGATGGACAAACTCGACAAGGCCGGTCGGCATCTGGTCGAGGTCATCAATGCCATCCTCGATCTGTCGAAGATCGAAGCCGGCAAGTTTGATCTGGCCGACGATGAAATCCATTTGGACGCACTGGTCGACAACGTCAAGTCGATGCTTCACGAGCGTCTGCTCGCCAAAGGCCTGGCCAGCCATGTGGACCTGCCCGCACAGTTGCCCACGCTACGAGGCGACACCACCCGCCTCCAGCAAGCGCTGCTCAACTACGCCGCCAATGGCGTCAAGTTCACCGAGCACGGCCACCTCACCCTGCGGGTCGTCATCGAGGCGGAAACGGACCACGACGCACGGGTGCGCTTCGAGGTCGAAGACACCGGCATCGGCATTGCGCCCGAGGTGCAAGCCCGGCTGTTCGTGCCGTTCGAGCAGGCCGACAACACGTCCACGCGCAGCTACGGCGGCACGGGTCTGGGCCTGGTCATCACCCGCCGGATCGCCGAATTGATGGGCGGCCAGGCGGGCGTACGCAGCACCCCCGGCGAGGGCAGCGTGTTCTGGTTTACCGCGCACCTGCGCAAGGCCCCGACCGTCGAACGGGAAACCGATATCGACGACGCAGCCGCCGTCGCAGCCGCCCTGCGAGGTCTCTACAAGGCCAGCCGCATTCTGGTGGTCGAAGACGACCCCTGCAACCAGGAAGTGGCGACCTATTGTCTCGAACACGTCGGCCAGCATGTCTCGATCGCTGCCGACGGCGAACAGGCGGTCGCCAAGGCCTCGGCCGCCGACTTCGACCTGATTCTCATGGACATTCAGATGCCGCGCATGAACGGCCTCGAAGCCACCCGGGCCATCCGCGCGCTCCCGCGCCATGCGCACACGCCCATCGTCGCCATGACCGCCAACGCCTTCGCCGAAGACCGCACACGCTGTCTGGACGCCGGCATGGACGATTTCATGGCCAAGCCGATCGCCCCCGAGCGGCTGTTTGCGCTGGTGCTCAAGTGGCTGGAAACACGCCGCCGCGCCGCGCCTCAATGAGCTTGCGCACAACATCGGCCTCGCCCTTGGCTGGCGAGGCCTATGAGCAACCCACCGCTGATCACGCCACCGTCACCGACCTCGTTTCACCGTCATCAACTCACCCGCCGCAACGCCGTCGTTTCGCACGCCACCGCAAGATGGGGTCTTGACCCCATTACAACGAAAGGGCTAACTGCGAACAATGGATCCCGCAGCGACGCCCATGGCGCGCGATAAATCGGCATCGCAACGCGATGCTCGCCCAACAAACAACGAAAAATGCGAGATGACCATGAACACGAGATCCTTGACCCGCTCCGCCCGCAATGTGCTGGCAACCGGCCTGCTCGCCGTCGGCATCGGTACGGCACACGCCCAGGGCATTCCGCAAGTCCCGCAGATTCCCGCCTTCTTGCCCACTTCAGCCAACGTGCCCATGGGCGAAGCCATGGCCATCGACGGCGAATGGACGATCAGCAGCCTCGGCAAACGCATCCGCTTCGAAGGCGGTCGCGCCTACGCGGTCGATCCCTGGCTGCACATGTTCGTGCTGCAGGTTCAGCCGGGCATGGTGGTCATCCAGAACATCCAGCGCGCGGCCGACGGCAGCTACCAGGGCGACGACCTGCCGCTGATGGGCAAGTTCAACGCCAGCTTCAACGCCACCGGCGGGCTCGATGTCCGCGTCGCCGGCATGTTGGGGCCGGTCAGCTACCAGCTCATCCCGGTGACACTGGACGACCGGGCACGCTTCGAGGCCGCACGCACGGGTGAAGATCCCTCACTCGCCGGCGGAGAGGATGCCGACGAAGCAGGTATCGACCAACAAGCGGACGACGAAGACATCACCGCAGACGAGGGCCAATAACAATGAACCGCCTCCCCCACCCCACCGAGAAACTCATGCGGCTACTATTGCTGCTGCCCCTGATCGCGCTGCTTGGCGCCTGCGCCATCACACCCGCCGCCCTGCCGATGAAGGACACGGTCGGCCGCAACACGGTCACGCCGGTCGATGGCGTATGGCGCATCAACACCATCGGCAAGCGCGTGCGCATTGAAGCCGGCCGCGTCTATGCAGTCGACCCCTGGCTGCATCTGGGCACCATGCAGATCCAGCCTGGCATGGTGGTGATCAACAATTTCCGCCGCGCAGGCAACGCGCACTACGTCGGCAACGACCTACCGCTGCAAGGCGCGTTCGACGGCTATTTGCGCCCCCACGGCCGCATCGAAGTCACCGTCAAGGGTGCCCTCGGGCCGATACGCTACGAGTTGCAACCGGTGGATCTGGACAACGCCACCGCTTACAAAGCCGAACTGGTGGGATCAAAGCTCGTGACCCCCGGGCCAACGCCGAGACCGAGGCCGACGCCACGGCCCGTTCCGCGCCCGAGACCGGATAACGACATCACCCCGGACTGCGGCGGCTTCGGCGAGCAACCGTGCAGCAAGATCCCGCCAGTCGCCGAGGGCAAGGCGAAAAACATCGGCTGCCCGGGCAAGCAGAACTACTTCTCCAGCGTACGTGGCGGCAGCTGCTGGGTCTGTCCCAGTGGTTTCAAGCGCACCCTGCGCCCGCTCGACCATGCCAAAGCCTGTCTCAAACGCGGCGTGCTCGTCGGCGGCCCGTGGGCCCGGGCGACGTTCAACGGTTCCGCCTGGGGTTGCCCGTCCGGCCAGTTCAAGACCGGTGGTCACTGCTTCTCCTGCCCCGCCGGCTATGAGCGCGACGGTATCGGCGCCGTCTCATCCAACCGCTGCAAGCCGAAGAAAGGCACCTTCGGCTGCGAAGCCG
>JBNKNO010000073.1:0-11586 GCA_050293885.1 Rhodocyclaceae bacterium
GGCGAGCGCGAGCCTCCGGATCAGATCGGACGCGTCCGACGTCGCGCCGACGAGCTCGATGGCGCGCCCGGGCGTGCGGGTGTTCTGCGGGGCCGACCCGCGGGATGCGACCCCGCCGGTCGCGCCCCCGCGCCGACGCTGCTGATGTTGGTTCGCTTGGCGCATCACGCAGCTCCCTTCCGCGCCCCGCGGCGCTCCACGACGGTCGGCGCCAGGCAGCGCTCGATGGCGGCGACGTAGTCGTCGGCCGATTCCGCGACCTCGTGGGTTTGCCCGGGAACCGCGCGCAAGCCCTTTGCTGCCGCGCTCGAAACAACCACCGGACGCGCCATGGCCATCGCTTCGAGCACCTTGTTCTGAATCCCTCGCGCCACCCGCAGGGGGGCAACCACCACATCGGCGTGATGCACATAGGGCCGCACGTCCGGCACGGTACCCGTCACGTGCACGTGCGCGAATTCCGCCAATGCGGTGACCGACGGCGCGGGGTTCATCCCCACGATGTGGAAATGCGCGTCCGGATGGTGCGCGAGCACGCGCGGCATGACTTCATTGGCGAACCAGCAGGCAGCATCGACATTGGGCCAGTAGTCCATCGCACCGGCAAACACCAGATGCGGGCCACCGGCCTGGTAGGGCGACTCACCCCCGTTGGCGGGCGAGAAGAATTCGGCATCGACACCGTTTTCGACCACGAGCGTTTTCTCGCCCAATCGCGGTTCGGCGCGCAGAAACAGATCGGTCTCCGCGCGGGTGACAAAGCTGGCGTGATCGGCACGTGCGGCCCAGTCGCGTTCGAACTGTCCCAGCAGGCGCCCTTCCCGACGATAGAGCCAGGACAAAGGCCAGCGCCGCGACTCGCTGTATTGCGTCCATTTGGCCGAGTCGACATCGCAAAAATCGATGAAGGTTCGGTCCAGCGAGACGCCCTCAAGGTACTGGGCCATCGCGCCACTGAACACCACGGCCTGCCGAATGCCCTTGATGGCGACCGTCTCCTGCACCCAGCGCGACAGCGCCCGGTCGCGATAATAGGGCAAGGTCAACGCTTCGCCGGTCAGCAGCCCGGTCAGGCTGAACAGGCGGGCACGCATCGGGTCGAGCCGCGCCACATGCGCCGACGCACACCACTGGTCGAGTGCCGGCACGTGCTGCCAGTCGTCGGGATGATCGACGAAGGTGCCCAGATGCACCTCGAAGTGCTCGGCCAGGTGCTTGAGCAAATGAAACGAACGCACCTTGTCACCCTTGTTGGGCGGAAAGGGTATCCGGTGAACCAGGTAGAGCAGCGGCGGCTTGCTCATGCTCATCCGAGATTGCGCACGATGTAGGGGCCCAGCGTGTTCGCCACCGACAACGGCAGGCGGCGCCACAAGGCGATGAAGGCCCGGTACTTGGGATTCATGGGGTTGTTCTGCGGCACGGCGTCGCGCTTGTACAGCCGGTATTCGTAGGACAGCGGCTGCGGCTCGAAACCCCAGTTCTTCTTGAAGCTGTAGGGGCCGGTGCCAATCTTGCTGCGCCCATAGTCGAAGATGCGGATACCCCGTTCGCAGGCGCGACGCATCAACTCCCAATACTTGAAATCGTTGGCCGCCAACGCGCGCGCAGCAAAATCATCGCCGGCGTAGTACGGCAGCACTTCGTCGCGGAAGTAGAAACTGAGCACGCTCGAGAGCAACTTGCCCTCGGCATCAGTGACGGTGAGTACCTCGCAGTCCTTGCCGAAAGTGCGCATCAGCGTCGAAAAGAAGCGTTTGGGCAGTGCCGGGGTGCCATGGCGCAGCACGTTGTCCGAATACAGCGCGAAGAAACGATCGGCGTTGTCGTCGATGTGGCTCACCAAACCGTTCTTGATGCCCTTGCGCACCATCGCCCGTTGTTTGCGCGGAATGGCCTTCATGTTGGCCTCCACATCCGGATCGATGGCTTTGCGGAAGGTGACGTACAGCGCCTGGCGTGGCCAATCTGCGTGGCGTGGCTCGAGATTGCGGTATTCCAGATGCTGCACGCCGGCGTCGATCGCGATTCGCTCGGCTTCGGCCTCAAGCAGCGCTACGGCCGCTTCGTCGCCCACCGCACCGCCATAGACGCAAAACGGTAGCGAGGCCAGCGAATGACCGAACAGGCGGCTTTTCACTTCGGCCAACGGCAACACGGCAACGATCTGGCCCTCACGCTCAGCGTAGAGGAACCAGGTCTTGTGACCGAAAACCCCCTCGATGATCTGCTGCCAGGGCGCACGATGAAAGAAGGTGGCCTGCGGGCAGGCGAAAACAAAGGCGTCCCAACGGTCGTGGTCGGCGGCCGTCAGTGTTCGAACGGTCAGGGAGTGTGATGACATTGCGAGTGAGCTTAGGCGGCCGCGAGAAACACGTCGTCCATGCGGCCCCATGAGAAATCGTTCATCAGGTGTCGCAGACGATCTTCCGTTCGCGACAAATTGACGTAATGGCGAAAGCGCGTCTTGGCAGTCGTGCCGGCAACGCGCGGCTGTTCCGGGTCCACTTCCCACGGATGAAAGTAGAACATCGCCGCCTGCTGATCCTCGTCATTGACGCGGCGAATAAGCCAACGTGAAGCGGCATACGGCAACAAGCGGAAGTAACCGCCGCCGCCGGCCGGAAAATTCCGCCCAAGACAGCGCACCGTGGTGATCGGCATCTCCACCAGCCCATTGTCGAGCCGATACGGAAAACGCGGCGCATCGGGCACGCCGTAGTGATCGTGCTTGACCGGATACACGCTCGAACTGTAGCGGTAGCCCGCCTCGGCAATGCAGTCGTGAGCCCAGGGGTTCGACTTGCCAATGGAAAAGCTCGGCGCCCGGTAGCCCTGCACGGAGACCCCGGCAATATCTTCGAGCACGGATTTTGCCAACCTGATATCCGCCAGGAAGGCCTCCGGCGTCTGGTCGCTGGCGCGCTGGTGCGCATAGCCGTGGCTGGCCAACTCATGCCCCTCCATGGCGATCAGGCGAACCAGATGCGGATAGCGCTCGGCGATCCAGCCCAAGGTAAAGAACGTGGCCTTGGCGCCATACTCGTGAAGCATCGTCAGGATCACTTCCATATTGCGCTCGACCCGGCACGGCACTTGTTCCCAATCCCGCTGGGGGAAATGCGGCGCCAGCGCGGAGACCTGAAAATAGTCTTCCACGTCGATGGTCAGCGCATTGACGATACTCATGCCGACACCGCCCCCTGCTCGTGCGCCGTGAGCCAGGCGTGCAGATGCGACGCGATGCGCTCGGCGGCGTGCCCGTCCCAGAGCTCGGGTGCGCGACCGCCCTTGCCGCCACCGGCCAGAATCGTCGCAGCCCCATCGAGAATGGCTTGCGCATCGACGCCAACCATGGTGTTGGTCCCCTGCGCCACGGTAATTGGCCGCTCGGTGTTTTCGCGCATGGTCAGGCAAGGCACGCCCAAGGCCGTGGTCTCTTCCTGCATGCCGCCCGAATCGGTGAGCACCATGGTGGCCCCCGCCATCAGACCGACCATTTCCAGATAGCCCTGCGGCGGCAACACCAGGAAACCGGGCGAGTCGAGCAAGTGCGCCAGCCCGTGCGTTTCAATGTTCTTGCGTGTGCGCGGATGCATGGCAAACACCAGCGGCAATTGACGACTGACCTGATGCAGGGTTTCAATCAGACGCGTGAGCACCTCGGGTTTGTCGACGTTCGACGGGCGGTGCATGGTGACCACGCCATAACCTTGCGCAATGCGCGCAGGATCGAAACCGGCGTCGGCAAGCAGGCGCTCCGCCGGAACGGCCTTGAGACGATTGGCCATGAGCGTGTCGATCATGACGTTGCCGGCAAAATGCACGCGCGAGGGCTCGACCCCCTCGCGCACAAGGTTGTCGAGTGCGGATCGTTCGGTGGTGTAGAGCACATCGGAAATCTGATCGGTCAGTACCCGATTGACCTCTTCCGGCATGCGGCGGTCACCGCTGCGCAAGCCGGATTCCACATGCACGACAGGAATGTGTCGCTTGGCCGCCACCAGTGCACACGCCAGCGTCGAATTCACATCGCCGACCACCAGCACAGCCCGCGCACCATGTTCGTCTATCACCGGCTCGAAGCGCTTCATCACCTCGGCGGTCTGTACCGCATGCGATCCGGAACCGACTTCCAGATTGATATCCGGGCGCGGCAGCTCGAGATCCGTAAACAGCCGGTCATTCATGGCCGTATCGTAGTGCTGACCGGTATGTACCAGCAGCGTTGGGATCGGCGGCTCGTGCCGCGCAAAGGCACGAAGAATCGGCGCCATCTTCATGTAGTTTGGCCGCGCGCCGACCACGCAGATGACAGGCGCCAAATCGGACACCTGACTCATTTGACCGCCTCGTCCTTGTCAGGATCGCCCTCGGAGACGACAACACGGTTCATCAAGGACAACAAGGTGGAAACCGTCTGCTCGAGATGGTTGAGCCGCGCCTCGATGCGGGTGGCGTCAAAGCCGGCGGCAAGACGGGAAAACTCGTTTGCCACAGCCGGGTCGCTGATAACCTTTGCGAGATCGATCGGCGCCTCGGCGACAGGCGCCACCGCATCCGATTTGGCTGCCGAGATCAGACGCGCGGTACTGGCGCGCCGACCACTTCGATGCTCTTCTTTCATCTCGGCGGCAACTTCATCGACCTCTTTTGAGGTGAGCGCCAGCTTCTCGCCCAGAAAACCCGCCAACAACAAGCGGTCGCACAAGGTATTCACGCGACGGGGAATGCCCCCGGAGGCGCGGTAGATGGTTTCGAATGCATCGGCGGAGAAACTCGGTGAATCCGGACGCCAGCCGACGTGCTTCAAACGGTGTTCGATGTAGGCCTTGGTCTCTTCAACATCAAGCGGCCCAAGATGATAGGAAGCGATGACCCGCTGCCGCAGTTGCTGCATCTCCGGGCTTTGCATGATGTCGCGAAACTCGGGCTGACCGATCAGGAAGCTTTGCAGCAAAGCATGGTCTTCGAGCTGAAAATTGGACAACATGCGCAGCTCCTCGACCGCCCGGGGCGTGAGGTTCTGCGCTTCATCCACGATCAGCAGCGCGCGCTTGCCCGCGGCGGTCAGACCGACGAGAAAGGTCTCGAGCGCCAGCAGCAGGTCTGCCTTGTCCAGATTCTTGCTGGGCACGCCGAAAGCGGCCGCCACCAAGCGAAGGATATCGTCGGCGTCAATCTGGGTACTGACCAGTTGCGCCGCGACAACCTTGCTGGAATCGAGCTTTTGCAGCAGGCTGCGCACCAAGGTCGTCTTGCCGGCACCGATTTCGCCGGTGATGACAATGAAGCCCTCGTTTTGATGCAGGCCATATTCGAGATAGGCCATGGCCCGACGGTGCCCGCGGCTGCCGAAATAGAACGCGGGGTCAGGATTGAGCTGGAATGGCTTTCCACTCAGCTTGTAATAACTTTCGTACATCGTCAGAACCTCAAACCGAGCGTTGCGGTCAGCCGGTTTTCGGTGAAATCGCTGGTGCCACTGGATTGTTGATGATTGTATGAGAGGCCAGCAGACGACTTGGCGCTCAGACGCCGCGTAACCCCGATGCTCAACGTCTTTCTACGGTTGTTCTGTTCGCTCACGCCGGACCCCACCACCTTGGCATAGGCAAGCGCGGCATCGAGCGCGGCGCTCGGCGTCAGATCATGACGCAAGCTCACCGAGCCGCCAGCATCTCTGACTTCGCTGAAGTTGGCGAAATCATCGACCGTACTGACCGTCAAATCATTGGCCAAACGCGTACGCACGCGCCGGTATAGCGCAAGTGTCAGCACATTGCGCTTGCCAATGAAGGAAACATCCGCCCGAAGGTTCTTGAGCACGTATTGCGCGTTGGTAATCAACAAACCCGCCTGGGCAAGCAACTGCTGCTTGAGCGCATCTTGCTGCGCCTGACTCAGCCCGACGATTTGAAGACCGCCGAAAAAGGCCTCGTAGTAGGCGTCTTGCAAATCCTGGGAAATGATTTCGTCCGACGAGGAAAAGTCCTTGGAGTAACTCAGTTGCCAGGTACTGAGCGCACGACGGTGGCGTAGAGACACATCGAAACCACGGCCGAAAATGCGCTTTTCAGTGAAGGCCGAGAACTGGGTGCGCGGCGAAGGCGACCAGTCGAAGCCAATGCCGTGCGTTGTTGCGCTGTCGGTGCCATCGGTGGTGTAGTCGTTCTGCTCACGGCCAAGCGAAGCACGCAGGGAAAACTCGGGCGTTACGCGATAACTGGCGCCGAGACGAACATTCTGGCGAAAGACGTCCTGATCCGTGTCCTTGTACTCGGTATCGACGCGCGAGTAGTCCAGAAACCAGCCCAGTACACCGAAGGCCTGACCGTCCGCCGCATTGGCCGACAGCGTACGTGTGTATCGATTGCCCAGTGAGGCTGATCCGCCGTTGACCCACCGGTTGTCCAGCCGAATCTGTCCGCTGGCCGTGTTGCCGAAGTGAAACTGGGCCCAAGGACTGAGTGTGTACGTTCGGGTCTCGTTGGCTGCGTCAGTGTTCTGGCTGTCGTTTGGCGAGCGGCCACTGAAGATAGACAGGTCGTTCCGGGAAATCGAACCGCTCGCATCGAGGAACAAGAGCTTGTCAACGGCTTCGAACCGACCGTTGCCCTTGAACGCGACAAATGACGTATTCCGATCGTTCTCATCGAAATACACGACATTGCGCAAAGAAGCATCCACCGAACCCGTCAGCCGCCCGGCAAGCCGGCTGATTCGGATCGTCGGCGCCACTTCCATGATGAAGTCGCTGTTTTCGTCTTTCGACTGGTGCGCGTTGTCCGTGTAGGTCGCTCGGGCGCTCACGCTGGGCTCGATCCGCGTCACGCCGTCAGCCAACGCTGGCTGGACAAGCAGCACACTCCAAGCAAACAAACTGGCACCGGCAAGCGACCTGCCGACCGGCTCCCAAGGCGTGAATCGCTCAGGCTGCACGCGCAGCATCGTCATCGGCCTCCTGTTGACCATATCCGTAGCCGTAGCCATAACCGTAGTAGCCTCCCGGGCCCTGCATCGTCGATTTGTTCAGCAGCATCATCTTGACCGGACACGCGTCAATCGTCGCAACCGCTTGCTTGACTGCAGAATGCGTGGTGCGCTCTGCTTCGACCACCATCACGATCTGCCCCATGTGCGTGGCCAACGCACGCGCTTCGGTCGTCACCAGCAACGGCGGAGAATCGAACACGATGATCCGGTCGGAATATCGGCGCGCCATTTCATCGAGCAGCCGATTCATGCCCTCGCTGGCCAACAGTTCTGTTGCTCGCTGGCTGGTATTGCCGGCAGGCAGAATCGCCAACTTTTCGATGTTCGTGCGTAGCAAAACATCAGGCAGATCAATCTCTGGATTGACCAATACATCCATCAAACCGCGCTCCGGCGGCAGCCCAAGCGTTCTGAGCACCGACGGCTTGGAGACATCCGCATCGACGAGCAACACGGTGTGATCCAGCTCCATCGCCATGCTGATCGCGAGGTTGAGCGCGGTAAAACTCTTGCCCTCACCCGGCAGCGCACTCGTCACCATGATGAGGTTGCCATTTTCGAGGCGGCTCCCGCTATGGATGGAGGCATTCTTCAGCAGCGGACGCTTGACCACCCGATACTCTTCGGCGATCGCCGAACGCGGATGATCCGGTGTCACCATGCCCATGCCATGGAGCCGGGTCAAATCGATATCGATCGAGCGGCTGACCGGCTCGCCCATCGGCGCGGGCTCGACCCGAGACCTGGCCGGCGCTGGCGCAGCGGGCTTTTCGGCCACCGCTTCCTGCGACACGACGGGTGCCGCACCGGGCTCCTGAGACGCCTTGTTCAGCTGATCGAGTCGCTCGACGGCTTTTTCAATGAGGCTCATCGCCGCTCCTTCAATTATTACCAAGCACGGCCAACGCCACCGTGAGCAAGCCAAACACACCAACGAGCCCACCAAGACCGCCCATGAAAGCAAGATTCATACGCTGGCGACGACTCCGTCGCTTCGGATCGGGCGTTGAACTGACCGTTCCGAGCAAGGGCAGGCCCGTCACTTCTCTCAGGTCGCGCCCATCAAGGAAAGTGGGACGCAACTGGCTGACCAGGAAAGTCACGGCGAGCCCGAACAGAACTGCGCCCAAACCGGCGAGCGGCATCAACAACAGGCGGTTTGGTGCAGAGGGCTTGAGCGGGACACTCGGCGGATCGATCAGGCGGAACTCCGCCATGCCCGAGGACGACTCCATCTCGACCGACATGTTTGCCGACTCCCGACGAGAGACAAGCGTCTCGTAGTTTCGCTTGTTGACTTCGTAGTCCCGGTTCAGTTGAGCCAGCTCCGCTTCGATTTGCGGCAACAGCTTGGCGGACTCCTGCAACTGCTTCTCCCGCCCCTCGTACTCGGAGACTCGTGCACGGAGCGACGCGACATTTGCCTCGGATTCCGCCAAGGCCAATTTCATCTGCTGGAAAACCGGGTTGGCATTGACATCGCCAAATCCGCCCGGCTGCGCGCGACGGGCCTCGACTTCCTTCTTCTTCTGAGCCTGCAGCTGCTCGATGACACGGCGCGTACCGACCACATCCGGATGCTTGTCAGTGAAACGCTGCAACAAACTGTCAAGATTCTTCTGCAAGGCATCGATGCGCCCGTCGATCTCGGGAATCGACACCTGACGCTGTGTCGGCGTCTCCGGCAAGATAACCGGCTCTTCACCAACCAGTTGCTTCTGCAGCGCATTGCGAGAATTCTCGGCTTCACGCAGCGCAAGCCTTGCCTGCGCCAACTGGCCCGCAACTTCGGCCACTTGAGTCACATAATCCTTCCCGCTGCTCCCCATCAGGTGCATATTCTTGATCTTGAAGTCCTTGAGTCGGTTCTCCGCCTCCTCGAGGCGCTGCTCATAGGTCTTGATCTGCTCTTCGATAAAGCGGCGGGCAGAATCGGTGTCCTTGCGCTTGTCGCCCAAACCCGATTCAACAAAGATCGACACCAGCGACTGCACCACACGCTTGGCCCGTTCCGGCTGCGTATCTTCGTAAGACAGCGTGAACAGGTTGTCTCGGCCCGTCCCGCGAATCTTGAGCGTCTTGCCCAATTCTGTAATGAGCTCGTCCCGGTCTTTCTTCCCCTTGACCGCCAGATCGAGGTCCGCCATACGGATCAGCTTCTCGATGTTCGGTCGGCTGATAAGCGTTCTGGACAGAATGGTAATCTGCTGGTCGACGTTGGGCTGAACGGCCAACCCCGACATCAGGGGCTTGAGCACGGATTGCGTATCGACAAATATTCGCGCCGACGACTCAAACCGGTCGGGCATCACGTAAATGGCGCCCGCCGCGAGCGCGCCGATCAGCCACGCCGCCAGCAGCCCCCACCAACGATAAAGCCACATCCCGCGCAAATAGGCGACGAGTTGTCTGAGGATATCTTCCATGGATCACTTCTAAGTAACGCCGGGCGTCATACGCCCGGCAATTCAAGACATCTGAAAATCAGAACCAGCTTTGCGGAATGATCAGGACATCGCCCGGGCGCACCTCTGCATTGGCAGAAACATCGCCCTTCTTGAGCAAGTCAGACAAGCGCACGCTGTACTGCTTGTTGCCTTCCGCGGTTCGCAGAATGGTTGCCCGGTTGCCGTCCGCAAACTCGGTCACACCCCCTACTGCGATCATCACATCCAGCAACGTCATCTTCTGACGGTACGGAAGGATCATCGGTTCTGCCGCCTCACCCACGACGCGGATCTGCTCACTGTATGGCCCCACGAAACTGGTCACGACAACCGTCACCACGGGCTCACGGATGTACTTTTCGAGCGCTTTTTCAATGTCTCGAGCGAGCGTACTGGCATCCTTGCCGATCGCCGGAAGGTCTTCGACCAGCGGGGTCGTGATCTTGCCGTCAGGACGCACCGGCACGGACATGGACAGCTCCGGGTTGCGCCACACCACGATGTTGACGGTGTCACCCGGTCCGATCACGTAGTTGTACTCCGCGTCTGCAGCCACCGTGGGCGCAGGCGGGAAGTCACTGGTCGCGCACCCCGACATCAGCATCACGACAAGCGCGCCCAACATTCCAAACAGCGATTGCTTGGCCTTCATTTCCAACCCCTCCAAGATGTGTATGGCCCAGCTAGGCAGCCAGACATTCCAACGGAATCCTAACGATCCTGCAATGCAGACCAAAAGGAACAATTACACAAAATTACAGCCGTCTTTGTGTCAAATAGCTAAAGTACGTTTCGACGACGCGCCTTGCGAACCCGGTCATTTCATGACATGAGAATTTTTTGCGGCGGTCAACTTGCCGAGATTTCGGCCTAACGCCCCGAGATACGATTAACATCCAAGCAACTTGGCGACCGAAAATCCAATGGCGAACCCCCTATGATGAACGGAGCTTATCACGCTATCCGGCCCACAAACGTGACATCCGACCCCGCGGTCATGCAGTCGCTCGGCATCACGCCAGCAGAGGTAAAAGCGAACCGGGAGTTCGTTTTATCGCGAAGCGATTACCAGATCCGTTTAGGTACAACAATAGACGGGCAACGCAGTCGTGTCAGCATGCTCATACAGCGCATGTATGCGTGGCGCGGGCTGCTCACGCATGCACCGTCGCGCATCGACGATCGACCCAATCAGCTTACGTTGATCGCCTCCCGCGGCACCACCATGTTCGGCACCCTCACCCTTGGGATGGACTCGCCGGAAGGGCTGTACGCGGACGAACTCTACTCGGATGAAATTTCGGCCGCACGCGCCCGCGGCGCGCGTGTCTGTGAGCTCACCCGTCTGGCCATAGACCCGGCCTTCAACTCCAAAGAGGTTCTCGCGTCCATCTTCCACCTCGCGTACATTTTCGGGCGCCTCATTCACGATATGACCGACCTGTTCATTGAGGTCAATCCGCGCCACGTGAGCTTCTACAAACGCATGCTCGGATTCCAGGTGGCCGGCGAAGAACGCATCTGCGAGCGCGTCAACGCGCCCGCGGTTCTCTTGCACTTGCCGCTCGATTACGTCGACGAGCAAGTGGCCCTCTACGCGGGCAGGCCCGATGCCGGCGCCCGCAGCCTGTATTCCTATTTTTTCAGCGCTTCTGAACAAATGGGCCTACTTCGACGCCTCGAAGCAGACCCATCGGTTCTCGTCAGCTAACTGGCTGCTCAGAAATCGCGTCGAATCTCGACGTAGGCTCGATCCTTTTCGTCGAATCGTCCGAACACCCCGGTACGCTCACCGCCAAAGATATCCAGTCCAGCCGTACCGCGCCACAAGGGCGTCATCTGCCAGACCACTTTGGGCCGGATCATGGTGTCATCCCGATTGAGACCCGCAACAACAAGCACCTCGGCTTCGAGTTTTTCGTTGAATGCATGATTCACCAGCAGCGTGACGCCCTGCTCATTCCGGTCCCACGCCATACCCTCGTCATGCCCGAAGAAGGACCGCGCATAGTACTGCGCATTGATGCGCCAATCGTTCCCCAGCGGGATATCGGCGCCGATCACGTAGTCGAGGGTCTCGGATTCTTTCAAGCCATACCGTGCCGTCAGATCGCTGGTGTTGAATTTGCGCCCATGCGTGTGC
>JBNKNO010000073.1:11682-13501 GCA_050293885.1 Rhodocyclaceae bacterium
ACGTAGTCGAGGGTCTCGGATTCTTTCAAGCCATACCGTGCCGTCAGATCGCTGGTGTTGAATTTGCGCCCATGCGTATGCACCGCCTCGCCTTTGAGAACAAAGGCATTCATGTCTTTGGAAAACGTCACGCCAACCTGCCGGATACGATCGTGCTTCGGCGTAAACACGATGGGTGCATCCGATGTCCGGTAAAACGTCTGACTGATATCGGTACTGCGGTAATAGAAGGCGGACAAATCCCAACCGTCGACTAGCGTCGATGCGCGCAAACCCCAGTTCATGTTCCCCAAGCTATTGTCCGGCTTGTCTTCACTGGCGATGGCGACGCCCTGAGGCACCTCGAAGGGATAGAACTCGCCGCCGGGCTTACCGATGTTGTCGTAACTGGGGAACGGGATCCAAAGCGCCTCAAGATGCCAGTCGTCGCCAAAATACTCCGCGCGCGCAGCCCATTGCGGCGTGCGCATCTGATCGAATTCGGGCAGCAGGAATTCGCGCAGATCGCGCGCCGAAACGACGTCAGCAAAGAACAGGCCGACCATCTCCCCCCACACGACATGCTGGCGGCCGAAACGATAGTCCCAATCACCGGCGGAAACATCGATATAGGCCTCGCGAATCATGAATTCATTACGCAGATCGCGACGCACGGCCGAGGGGTAGATGTCGTCTTCCACATCCGGGGCGGCATCCGCGTCAACACGCGCCGACAGCTTCCACTTGACGCTGTCGCTCAGGCGCCCTTTGGCTCCCAAATTGCCGCGTGCGCGAAGTTTCGACCAATGAGACGGGCTGTCGTAGGCCCGCGCCGCGGAAAATTCGACAAAACCAAAGAATGGCGACTCGTCCGCGGCCACCGGCTTGGCGACATCAAGCAAGCCATCCAGATCATCCGCGGCATCGGCGCCAATCGCGATGGCGCCCAGTGCCAAACCAAGGCAAAAACGCCTCAATTGCATTCTCATCTCCTTAAATCTCTGGATCTTCTTCGTCGTCGTCCCGGCGGTCCTGCACAAAGAGCCATCCATCGTCCTTGCGCAAACCCAGTGCCTTGATTTCGCCATCTTCAATCCGTACCAATCTGTCCGCCATGTTCATCACGCGTCTATCATGAGTGGAAAATACGAAGGTCGTACCGGACTCCCGGTTGATCTTCTTCATCAAGCGAAGGATGTTCTCGCCGGTTTTTCGGTCCAGATTGGCCGTTGGCTCATCGGCCAACACAATCTTGGAATGCGTTGCCAGCGCACGGGCAATCGCCACACGCTGTCGCTGCCCGCCCGAAAGCTGATTCGGCCGATGTCCGGCATACTTTCTCAACCCAACCATTGACAGGTAGTGATTGACGCGTTTCTGGCGCTCGGCTTTGGACAACTCCGGCAACTGCAACAGCGGGTACTCCACGTTCTCCTCAGCCGAGAGCACCGGCAGCAAATTGAATGTCTGAAAAATGAATCCGATGGTTCTGGCGCGCAGATCAGCCAGTTGATCCGGCGTCTGACCAGACACATCCTCATCATTGATCAACACTCGACCACTGGTCGGGGTATCGATACAACCGATAATATTGAGCAGCGTCGACTTGCCGCTCCCCGACGGCCCCGCAATCGCGAGAAACACCCCAGGTTCGATGGAAAGTGTCACATCATGCAGCGCCGTCACATCCTGCTCGCCGAGCCGGTAGCGCTTGAATACGTTTTCGACCTGAACAATTGCCATCGCCGTGCCGATAAGAAATTCAGAACTTCGCAAGGATAGCATTCATGACACAGCCATTTCGCATCTGTAAGCAGGTATTTAACGCCTCAATTCTCGC
>JBNKNO010000074.1:0-13351 GCA_050293885.1 Rhodocyclaceae bacterium
CCCGCTTGTCAGGAGCGTCGGGGTGTTGGTCGCATCAAGCCAGAAAAATCCATCCGGCAGCAAACGAATATCGAAGTGATTCTGGTACTGCTGCCAGCCGAGTGACACGGAAGCCTGCAGATCCTCAGCCAAGGTCCATTGCCCCTTGCCGCCGAGCATCAGATAGCGATTACGGTAGCCGATGCCGCGCGAGTCCGCGCTGTCGAGTACGTTGATGGTGCCGTAGTGGTCGCCGTTGCCGTCCTCGGCATAGACAAAAGACAGCGACAGTTCGTCGCGATACCAATCCAGCAGCAGCGAACGCTGCTCCATTTCGTCGTTGACCCGGCCGGGCGCGTTGGAGACCACGGTCTGTAGCGTGTTATTGCCTTGGTAGAGCGCGTCTTTGCCGGAGTCGACGCCCGCCCCGCGACTGGCCCAGCCGCCGGCATTGATGCTGCCGCCGCTGTGGCCATCCTCGCTCTGCCAACGCGTGAAGGCGCCGCCGGTATAGGTGTCGTGTTCGTCCGCGCGCACGAAGCCGCCGCTGTCCTGCTTGCGGGTGATCACATTGAGCACGCCGGCGTAGGCGAATTCACCATGCACCGCCGAGCCCGGTCCGCGCACCACCTCGATGTGGTCGACCTGCCCAACCGGCATGTTGAGCACCGGGTTGGCGTTGGCCGACAACGCCGAATTCATCGAGCGTCCGTTGAGCAGGATCTTCATGTTGCCGGAGGCAAAGCTGCCGCCCACGCCACGCACCAGCGTCTGACGCCCACCGATCTGGTCGGTCGAGGGCTCCAGCCCCGGCACCAGACGCAGCGCCTCCCACACCGTGCGCACCCCCAACTCGGCCAGCTCCTCACCATGCAGCACGGTCACCAGACCGGGCACGTAGTCGGCATTCAGGCGAGTTTTGGTGGCAATCTCCGTTTGCTGTTCGAGCACCTGCAGCAATTGCTGCATCTCGGCGGTCTCATCGACGCCCTCTTCCGCCGCCGATGCGCCCACACACCAGAGGCCCGCCAGCATCCATCCCGTGAGCCGACACAACTGTCGCCTGTTCTTCATTCTTGTCCCCGTGCGACCTGCTTTCGCGGTGCGCGTCACCGCACCCTGAGTGATTGCTTGGGATTATCGGCCAATTTGTCCGGGGACTTGAGAACAGGTGCTGATTTTCTTTCAGGCTGAGCACGGCGGACACGCGACGCGGCACCCGCCGTACGGCTTCGGGCAAGTACGCGCCTCGCCTTGCTCAGACGACGCCCGCTCCATGGGCCTGCTGATCGGCCCAGTAGCTGGAGCGCACCATCGGTCCGCAGGCGGCGTTCTTGAAACCCATCTTGAGCGCTTCGGTCTCGAACATCTTGAAGGTGTCGGGATGCACGTAGCGCAGCACCGGCAGATGCCCGCCGGAGGGCTGCAGGTATTGGCCGATGGTGAGCATTTCCACGTCGTGCGCACGCAGATCGCGCATCACCTGGAGAATTTCCTCATCGGTCTCGCCAAGGCCGACCATGAGACCGGACTTGGTCGGCACCTCGGGATGACGGACCTTGAAGGCCTTGAGCAGGTCGAGCGAGTACTGGTAGTCGGAACCCGGCCGGGCCTGCTTGTAGAGGCGCGGCACGGTTTCGAGGTTGTGGTTCATCACGTCGGGCGGCGCCTGCTCGAAGATCTCGAGCGCGATGTCCATGCGACCCCGGAAGTCCGGCACCAACACTTCGATGCTCGTTGCCGGCGAGCGCTCACGGGTCGCGCGGATGCATTCGACGAAGTGCTGGGCACCGCCGTCGCGCAGATCGTCCCGATCCACCGAGGTGATGACCACGTAGTTGAGCTTCATCGCCGCGATGGTGTTGGCCAGATCGGTCGGCTCGTCGGCATTGAGCGGGTCGGGGCGGCCGTGGCCGACGTCGCAGAACGGGCAGCGACGCGTGCAGATGTCGCCCATGATCATGAAAGTCGCCGTGCCCTTGCCGAAGCATTCGTGGATGTTGGGACAGGAGGCCTCTTCGCACACGGTGTGCAGCTTCTGGTTGCGCAGCGTTTCCTTGATTTCGTTGAAACGCGCCACTTCGGCGCCGGCACCGAGCTTGATGCGGATCCACTCGGGCTTCTTGAGCCGCTCGGCCGGCACGATCTTGATGGGGATGCGCGCGGTCTTTTCTGCGCCGCGCTGTTTCTTGGCTTTGGTTTCCATGGTTTTCCTCGGGCACCGGCAGGTTCAGCCTGCCTCGACGCCCACCTTCTGCATCGGGGGTAGCAGACGGGTCAGATGGCCCACCAGCCGGTCGCGCACCGCCTCGTAAGCGGCGCTCACCCCGAAGTCCTTGAGTTGTATGGTTTTCAGGCCACTATAGCCGCAGGGGTTGATCCACGTAAATGGTGACAAGTCCATATCGACATTGAGGCTCAATCCGTGGTAGCTGCAGCCGTTGCGCACCCGCAACCCGAGGGCGGCAATCTTGGCGCCGTCGATATACACGCCGGGCGCACCGGCCTGACGTTCCGCCGACAAACCATAGTCCGCCAGGCAGTCGATGATCGCCTGCTCCATCAACTGCACCAGCTCGCGCACCTTGAGGCCGCGTCGGCGCAGGTCGATGAGCAGATAGATCACCAGCTGCCCGGGGCCGTGGTAGGTGATCTGGCCGCCGCGGTCGATCTTCACCATCGGGATGTCGGTCTCGCGCAGCAGGTGCTCGGGCTTGCCGGCCTGGCCGAGGGTGTAAACGGGGGGATGCTGCAGGCACCACAACTCGTCTGCCGTATCGAGGTCGCGTGCGTCGGTAAATTCACGCATGGCCTGCCAGGTCGGCTCGTAGGGCGCCAGCCCCAGATCGCGCACCTCGCAGCCGTTCGCCTGCATTCAGAGAACGACCTTGACCATGGGATGGCTCGACAACTCCCGATACAGCGCGTCGAGCTGATCCTGCGACACCGCGCGCACGGTGCACGTGAGTGACAGGTAGTTGCCCTTGCTCGACGGGCGCATTTCCATGCGCGCGGCGTCGAACCCGGCATCGTGGCGCACCACCACCTCGACAATGGTCTGGGCAAAGTCGTCCACCCGCGCGCCCATCACCTTGATGGGGAAATCGCAGGGAAACTCGATCAGGGTCTCGCGCGTGTTGTCGTCATTTGCCACGGCGCATCACCTCCTGCTTGAAGGCTTGATACCACTCGACCATCTGCGCGGCCATCGGCCCCGGCTTGCCCTTGCCCACGGCGCGCTCGTCGAGTCGGGTGATGGGGAGCACTTCCTTGGTGGACGAGCTCATCCACAATTCGTCAGCACCGCGCACCTCGTCCTCCAGCACTTCGCGCACCTGATGGGGCATGCCATGCGTCTGCGCCAGCTCAAGCACCACATCGTAGGTCACCCCCGGCAGCATCAGGTGGCTCTTGGGGGGCGCAAGCAATGTGCCATCGACAACGACGAAAATGCTCGAGGCGGCGCCTTCGGTCAGAAAGCCGTCACGAAAAAGTATGGTCTCCGCGCAGCCCTTTTCAGCCGCATGCTGCTTGAGCAGGCAGTTGGCCAACAGCGACACGGCCTTGAGATCGCAACGCAGCCAACGGAAATCGGCGGCACTCACGGCAGACACGCCCTGCTCACGAACCGACGCATCGGGACTGAGCAAGGGCTCGGACATCACGAAGACGGTCGGCGTCACCTCGGCCGGGAAGGCGTGGTTGCGCACCGCGCTCACCCCCCGGGTGACCTGGACGTAAACCGACTGATCCGGCATCGGGTTGCGGGCGATCGCTTCACGCACCAGATCGGCCCATTGCGCCCGGCTCATCGGATTGTCCAGGCCGATGGCGGCGAGCGATTTGTCGAGGCGGCGCAGATGCTCATCGAGCCGGAACAACTGATCCGAATAGGCGGGAATGACTTCATAGACGCCGTCGCCGAACAGAAAGCCGCGGTCCATGGGCGAGATACGCGCCGCGTCAAGATCCTGCCAGTGGCCGTTGAGATAGCACACGCTCATCGTCGTCGCCCGCTTACAGACTCTTGATCCACAGTTGCAGCGAATCCCAGGTGCGGCCGAACCAGCCCGCCAGCGGCACGTCCTCGAGCGCGCTGACCGGGTAGGTGCCGATCGGCTGGCCGTCGAGCGTCAGCGTCAGCATGCCGACCTGCTGCCCCTTGCGCACCGGCGCTTCGAGCGGCTGTTCGCTGTTGAGCGTGACTTTCAATTTGTCGGCTTGCCCCTTGGGCACCGACAGCACGAAATCCTTCTCGAAGCCGACGTTGACCATGTCGACTTCACCCTGCCACACACGGAAGCTGGAAATGGATTTGCCGGCCTCGTACAAACGCACGGTGTCGTAGAAACGGAAGCCGAAGTTGAGCAGTTTGAGCGACTCCTGCGTGCGCATGGCATCGGACTCGGTGCCCAACACCACCGAGATGAGCCGGCGCGGCCCACGCACCGCCGAGGACACGAGACAATAGCCGGCGGCCTCGGTATGCCCGGTTTTCATGCCGTCGACGGTCTCATCAAGCCACAGCAGCCGGTTGCGGTTGGGCTGCGTGATCTTGTTGTAGGTGTATTCCTTCTGCGAATAGAGGCTTTTGTAGTACTCGGGGAAGTCGCGAATGATCGCCGTCGCCAGCAACGCCAGATCGCGCGCGGTGGTGTAGTGCTGCTCATCGGGCAGGCCGGTGGCATTGGTGAAGTGGCTATGCGCCATCCCCAGCCGCTCGGCCTCGCGATTCATGAGCGCTGCGAACGCTTCTTCGGAGCCGGCAATCAGTTCGGCCAAGGCCACGCTGGCATCGTTGCCGGACTGCACGATCATGCCGTGCAGCAGCTGATCGACCGTCACCTTGTGGCGCGGCTCGATGAACATGCGCGAGCCCCCCATTTTCCACGCCTTTTCCGACACCGGCGCAATCTGCTCGAGGCTGAGGGTGTTGGCCTTGAGTGCCGAAAACGCGAGGTACGCGGTCATCAGCTTGGTGAGCGAAGCCGGCTCGATACGCTCGTCGGCCTTGTGCTCGACCAGCGCCTGATGAGTACCGACATCCACCAGCAGCCAGGCATGGGCCGCCAGTGCGGGTGCGGGCGGAAGTTGAGCGTGCGCCGTGAGCGCAGTGAGGGACAACAGGAGTGCAGCAAAAAAACGCATGGGTTCGGAAAACGTCCAGATTGGGGGTTTGAAAAACGGTAACAACGCCGGCGGCAGCGGCCGAACGATTATAGGCGCCGCCTCATCGGTGACCAAATCGACGCGCCACAGTTCAACGGGTCACGACAAAGGGGGTCAAATCGAGTGAATCGGCAATGCGCCGCGCCACCTCGCGGGCCGCATCCGCGGTCGGAAACGGGCCGGCGTGCAGGCGATAGCGATCCGCCTCGGCAAGCACGTCGAGTCGGTCCTTGATCCAGCCAAGCTCACGCCCGACATAATCGAGCAAACCCTGCGCGCCGTCACGCGTGCGAAAGGCACCCAACTGCAGATACACGCCCGATTTCGCCGGCGTTTGTGCCAGCGGACGCTCGGCCATCGTCTGTTCGGGCACCTCGGCGCCATCGAGAATCGCAGCTGGATCGGGCCCGGCGGCGACCTCCGCGGCCGTCGCCACCTCGGGTGCCGGCGCCGGTGCGGGTGCCGTCGTTTCCGCCATCGGAGTCGGCGGTGTGTGCGCCTCGACCATGACCGGCGCCGGCTTTGGCGCGGGCGTCTCGCCCGGGAGAACCGTCTCGATCCGTACCCGCGCACTGCCCTGGCGGAGGTAATCGAGCTTGAGCGCGGCGGCGTAGGACAAATCGATGATCCGGCCCGAGTGGAAGGGGCCGCGATCATTGACCCGCACCACCACCGAGCGGCCATTGCCGAGGTTCGTGACCCGCACGTAGGACGGCAACGGCAGCGTCTTGTGCGCGCCACTCATGGCATACATGTCGTAGTGCTCGCCGTTGGCCGTGCGCTTGCCGTGAAACTTGCGCCCGTACCAGCTCGCGCGCCCTTCTTCGACAAAGTGCTCGCGTGTCGTCATGGGGGTGTAACGCACGCCAAAGACCTTGTAGGAACGCGCGGTGGCACGATGAATCGGCTCCTCGCGCGGCACCGCATCGGCAATCCGGTCGATATCGTGCGGCACATTGGCGCCCGGGCCGTCGTCTTCGTAGTAGCGCCCGCCGGTCCACGGCAGGTCGGGGTGTCCGGGCGGGGTGCTGCGGCTGGTTTTCGTCGGCGGCGAACCGGCACACGCGGTGAGCAGGCCAACGACCGCCACCAGCAGTACGGACCGGAATCCTCGAAACAAGCAGATCGATTTATGCCGCTGCGTCATGTCTGACTCTGAACAGACTCCCGCTGGATACTCATGAGCATGCCGACACCCACGCACAGCGTCACCAGCGCGGTGCCACCGTAGCTGATGAAGGGCAAGGGCACGCCGACGACAGGCAGAATACCACTGACCATGCCCATGTTCACGAAGGCATAGGTAAAGAAAATCATCGTGATTCCGCCCGCCAACAGGCGCGTGCCGAGCGTCGGTGCTGCTACCGCAATGGACAGGCCGCGCAGGATGAGCAGCATCAACACCGCGAGCAACAGCAACGCCCCGACCAGGCCGAATTCTTCGGCCAGTACGGCGAAGATGAAGTCGGTGTGGCGCTCGGGGATGAAGGACAAATGGGTCTGCGTGCCGTTGAGCCAACCCTTGCCCAGCAAGCCGCCCGAACCGATCGCGATGGTGGACTGAATGATGTGAAAACCACGCCCGAGCGGATCGGACGTGGGATCGAGCAGCGTGCACACGCGCTGCTTCTGGTAGTCGCGCAGCACCTGCCAGTCCACCCCGGGCTGGCACAGACTGTCGCCGAGCAGGACGATCGCGCCGAGGCCGATGATGCCGAGCACGGTCACGGGCACCAACAACCGCCACGACAGCCCGGCAAAATAGATGACATACACGCCCGCGGAGGCCACCAGCAAACTGGTGCCCAGATCCGGTTCGACAACGATCAAGCCCACCGGAACGGCCAGCAACACCCCGGCCACGAGGAACTCCCGCAGGCCGATCGCGCCTTCACGCTGCTGGAAATACCAGGCCAGCATGAGCGGCATGGCAATCTTCATGAGCTCGGACGGCTGAATCCGCGTCACACCGATGTGCAGCCAGCGCTGCGCGCCCTTGGAGACTTCGCCGAACATCGCGACACCGACAAGCAGCAGCACACCCGCCAGGTAAAGCGGCATGGCCATGCTCAACAGGCGCGGCGCCGGCACGCGCGCGGTAATCCACATCATGGTCAGCGCCACACCGGTATTCATCAGCTGCGCGTGCATGCGCTCGGGCGATGCACTCTGCATCAGCACGAGCGAAGCGGCCAGCAGCAGCGCGAGCAGCAGGAACAGCGGCGGGTCGATCGGCCGCAGGACGGCGCGAATGAGGCGAAGCGGATTGAGACGGAATTCCATCAGCGCTCCTCGGCCCCGGCGGGCGGTGCGTCAGGGTGCTTGCCCAGCAGGTAGTAGTCGATCACCTGGCGTGCGATCGGCGCCGCCGAGCGCGAACCGAAGCCCCCGTTCTCGACCAGCACCGCCATGGCGATCCTGGGATTGTCGGCGGGCGCATAGGCGATGAACCAGGAATGGTCGCGCAGTCGCTCGGCCACCTCACCCTCGCGGTAGCGACTTCCTTTGAGCGAATAGACCTGCGCCGTGCCCGTCTTGCCGCCCACCCGGTAGGGCACATCGGCAAAGGCACGCGCGCCGGTTCCGGTCAGGGTCACGTCTTCCATCGCCGCCTTCACGGCCGCCACGTGCTCACGCTGGAGCGGAATGCGGCGAACGGGCTCGGACGCGACCTGGGTGCGTGCGCCGGTCACCGGATCGACAACGTATTTGACCAGATGCGGGCGGAACATCACCCCGTCATTGACCAGTGTGGACAACGCGGTCGCCAGCTGAATGGGCGTGTAGGCGTTGTAACCTTGCCCGATACCGACCGAAATCGTCTCGCCGCCATACCACTTTTGCTGCCCCCGCTTCTTGAATCGCGCACGCTTCCAGGCCGGCGACGGCAGTACGCCGGGAGCCTCGCCGGGGATGTCGATCTCCGTGCGTTGGCCGAAACCAAACGGCGCCATGAAGTCGGCGATGGCCTGGATGCCGAGATCGTTGGCCAGCATGTAGTAATAGGTGTTGCAGGATTCGACGATGGACTTGTGCAGATCCACCGCGCCGTGCCCGCCGAGCTTGTCGTCCATGAAGCGGTGTCCACCGAAGACGAAATAGCCGGGATCGGCAATGGACTGCTCGGCCGTGCGCTTACCCAGCGACAGCCCTGCCAGGCCCATGAACGGTTTGAAGGTGGAGCCCGGCGGATACGCCGAGTAGATGGCCCGGTTGAGCAGCGGATGATCAGGCGAGTCGTTGAGCCCTTTCCAGTCCGCCACCGAAATACCGTCGACGAACAGGTTGGGGTCGAAACTCGGCGAAGAGACCAGTGCCAGCACGTCACCGGTCTTCGGATCCATCGCCACCAGCGCACCGCGCCGGCCGGCCAAGGCCTCGCTGGCCACGCGCTGCAAGGCCACGTCCACCGTCAGGATCAGGCTGTTGCCGGGTTGCGCGGTCTGGCGGTCGAGCACGCGCACGGCACGCCCACCGACATCGACTTCGACCTGCTCCGAGCCGGTATGCCCGTGCAGCGCCTTCTCGTAGCTTTGCTCCAGCCCACGCTTGCCGATGTGGTCGGTACCACGATAGTTGGCGGCGGAGCCCGCTGCTTCGATGCGGGTCTCGTCGCGCTCGTTGATACGCCCCATGTAGCCGAGCACGTGACCGAACAGGTCGCCGTGCGGATACACGCGAAACAGCCGCGCACGCACATCCACGCCCGGAAAAAGATAGCGCCGCGCAACGAAGCGGGCGACTTCGTCATCCGTCAGCTTGGTGCGAATCGGCACGCTTTCGAAATACTTGCTGGTTTCGCGGAATTTGCGAAAGCGCCGCCGATCGTAGTCATCGATCTTCACGATCCGGCTCAACGCGTCGATGGTCGCGTCGATGTCCTCAACCCGGGTGGGGTTGATCTCCAGCGTATAAGCGGCAAAGTTGCGCGCCAGCACCACCCCCTTGCGATCGACGATGGTGCCCCGATTGGGCGGCACCGGCACCACGGCAATGCGATTGTCTTCCGCGCGGGTGTGGTAGTAATCGAAGCGCAGCACCTGCAGATAGAAGAAGCGCGCCGCCAGCAAGCATAGACACACGAACATGAACGCGCCCGCCACGACGGCGCGCTGGCGCAACTGGCCGACATCCTGATCGGGCGAGCGGAACTCGGTCATGCCACCACGAGCTCAGATGGGCCGGTTGTCATCGCGCTCTTCCGGCTGATACTGGGGCAGCAGCAGCACGAAGTGCAGCGGCATCCAGAGCACCGCCGCGGTGAAACTGCCGGTGAAATACCACCAGCCCGGAAACTCCGCCCCCGCCAGCACGCGCACCGCCACCATCACCAGTTGCGCGCCGAGCAACAGCGGCAGAATCTGCACCGACTGCTGGATCGGCCCGAACCACAACACCCGGCGGGCCACCGCATTGGCGCCATAGGCCAGCAGCACATAGGCCAACGCATGCTGGCCCATGGCCGCGCCGTAACCCACATCCACCAGCAAACCAAACACAAACGCCGCGCCCATCCCCACATGCAGCGGCTCGCGCACGCACCAGAAGGCCAGCACCAGCGCCAGCCAATCGGGCACACCGGGCAGGCGACCGGTCGGAATGAAGTTGAGCCCCAGCGCAACGATCAGCGACAGATAGACGAACCACAGCCGGACCGGGCGAAGAATACGGCGGGAACGATGCGTGGGTTGCATGGCGGGCTCCTTACTGCGGCTTTTCCGCGTCGACCGCTGGGGCCGATGACGCGTCGGTGGCGGCGTCGACCGACGGCGCCGGCTCCAGCACCCCCGCGGGCACGGACCGGCTCAGAATCAGCACCTGCGCCGTCTGTCCCACCCGCGCAATCGGCTCGCAGGCGATGAGCGCAAACGCCTGCCGGGTGCGATCCACCGACACCACGCGTGCCACCGGAATGCCCGGCAGGTAGAGATCATCCAGCCCGGAGGTGACCAGCCGGTCGCCCGTCTGCACGTCGGCATTGGCCAACAGGTAACGCAACTCCAGCTTGCCGTCGCCCGCGCCATACACCACGCCCCGCTGTCCGGTGCGTTCGATGCGCACCGGCACGGCCTGCCCCTTGTCGGTCACCAGCGTCACTTCGGACTGGATCGGATACACACGAGTGACCTGTCCGATCACGCCGAGTTCATCGACCACCGGTTGTCCGGCATGCACCTCATGGCGCGCGCCACGATCGAGAATCACCTTGCGCGAAAAGGCGTCGCGCGCCTCGTAGAGCACATCGGCCGCGGTCGAGTGCACGACGATCCGCTTCGACATCGCCAACAGCGCGCGCAGACGTTTGTTTTCGCGCTCGAGTTCGCCCTGACGCAACAGCCGGTCGGCATCGGCCAACGCCTTGCGGCGCAACGACTGATTGTCGCCCTGCACTTCTACCAAAGTGGCGAAATAGCGGGCCGCGTTGCCGATAAATTCGACCGGCGCGGCGGCGGCGATTTCGAGCGGGTAGAGCACGACCGACACCGTCTTGCGCACCACCTCGAGATAGCGGTACTGCAGATCGGCGATGAGCATGCCCAGGCAAATACAGACGAGCACAAACAGCCGCACCAAGGGGGCCGGCCCGCGACGGAAAATAGGAGGGGGTTGATGACCTACCACGACAGGGCTTCAGTTGAAGCGACCGGCGCGGATGCGCCGCAGCGGGCGCATCCGGGGACGAAACTCACTCGGACGTGAAGATGGAGCCGAGTTTGTCCATCTTTTCCAGCGCCATGCCGGAACCGCGTGCCACGCAGGTGAGCGGCTCGTCGGCCACGATCACCGGCAGACCGGTCTCTTCCATCAACAGGCGATCGAGGTCGCGCAGCAGCGCGCCACCACCGGTCAGCACCATGCCGCGCTCGGCAATGTCGGCGCCCAGTTCGGGCGGCGTCTGCTCGAGTGCGATCTTGACGGCAGAAACAATCTGGTTGAGCGGCTCGTTGAGCGCTTCGAGAATCTCGTTGGACGAAATCGTGAAGCTGCGCGGAATGCCCTCGGCCAGATTACGGCCCTTCACTTCCATCTCCTTGACCTCGGAGCCCGGGAAGGCGGAGCCGATTTCCTTCTTGATGTTCTCGGCCGTGGTATCGCCGATGAGCATGCCGTAGTTGCGGCGGATGTAATTGACGATGGCGTCGTCGAACTTGTCACCACCGACACGCACCGAACCGGAATACACCATGCCACCCAGCGAGATCACGCCCACCTCGGTGGTGCCACCACCGATGTCGACCACCATCGAGCCGGTCGCATCGGCCACCGGCAGACCGGCACCGATCGCCGCCGCCATGGGCTCTTCGATCAGATACACCTGGCTGGCACCGGCCGCCAGGGCTGCGTCGCGAATGGCGCGGCGTTCAACTTGAGTGGAACCGCAGGGCACGCACACGATGATGCGCGGGCTCGGCGAGAACAGCCGCGAGTCATGCACCTTCTTGATGAACTGCTTGATCATCTGCTCGGTGACGACGAAGTCGGCAATCACGCCGTCCTTCATCGGGCGGATGGCGGTGATGTTGCCCGGCGTCTTGCCCAGCATCTGCTTGGCGGCATGACCGACCGCCTGAATGGTTTTCTTGGCGTTGGGGCCGCCTTCGGTGCGAATGGCAACGACAGACGGCTCGTCCAGCACAATGCCCTTGGCGCGAACATAAATCAGGGTGTTGGCAGTACCCAGGTCGATGGCCAGGTCATTGGAAAAATAAGAGCGCAAAAATCCGAACATGGAAATCCCGTAAGTCCTGTGGGGCGTTGGGAAGATAAACGATTATGATAACCTACAAACCCTTGTGATTTAAGCAGGTTTATCGCGTCATGTCTCTTTCGATCGACGAGGTTCGCCGCATCGCCAAGCTGGCCCGCATCGAGCTGGCCGATGGCGAGGCACAAAACACCCTCGACAAGCTCAACGACATCTTTAGCCTGATCGAACAGATGCAGGCCGTCGACACCACGGGCATCGAACCCATGTCGCATCCTCAGGACGTCGCCCAACGCCTGCGCGACGATGTCGCCACCGAAATGAATTGCCGGGACGCCTTCCAGGCCGTGGCGCCGCAGACCGAAGCCGGCCTGTACCTCGTCCCCCAAGTCATCGAATAAACCGTCGCGCGCCGCCGCCCGCCGTCTTCGCCGGACCGAACACCCATGATCCAATCGAGCCTCACCGAACTTGCCGCCGCGTTGCAGGGCAAGCAGATTTCCAGTGTCGAGTTGACCACCGCCTTCCTCGACCGCATCGACGCCCTCAACCCGCGCCTGAACGCCTTCATCACCGTCGACCGTGACGGCGCGCTCGCGGCCGCCCGTGACGCCGATGCGCGCATCGGCGCCGGTAACGCCGGCCCGCTCACCGGCATTCCGGTCGCCCACAAGGACGTATTCTGTACCGAAGGCGTGCGCACCACCTGCGCCTCAAACATGCTGTCCAACTTTGTCAGCCCCTACGACGCCCACGTAGTCAGCCGGCTCAAGGCCGCCGGCACGGTGATGCTCGGCAAGACCAACATGGACGAGTTCGCGATGGGCTCGTCGAACGAAAACACCGCGTTCGGCCCGGCCCGCAATCCCTGGAACACCGACCGCATCGCCGGCGGCAGTTCGGGCGGTTCGGCGGTCGCCGTGGCCGCACGCATGGCGCCCATGGCGACCGGCACCGACACCGGCGGCTCGGTGCGCCAACCCGCGGCCATGAACGGCATCACCGGCATCAAGCCAACCTACGGTGTGGTCAGCCGCTACGGCATGATCGCCTACGCCTCGTCGCTCGATCAGGGCGGCGCCTTCGGCCGCAACGCGCAGGACTGCGCCTTGCTGCTGACCGCCATGGCGGGTTTCGACGCGCGCGACTCGACCAGCCTCGAGCGCCCCAACGAAGACTACAGCCGCGACCTCGACAAACCCCTCGCCGGTCTGCGCATCGGCCTGCCGACGGAGTTCTTCGCCGAGGGCATGGACGACGACGTGCGCGCCACCATCGACGCGGCCATCGAACACTACCGCGCGCTGGGCGCCACCACCGTCGAGGTCAGCCTGCCCAACGCCAGGCTGGCGATTCCCGCCTATTACGTGATCGCCCCGGCCGAAGCCAGCTCCAACCTGTCGCGCTTTGATGGCGTGCGCTACGGTCACCGCTGCGAAAACCCCAAAAATCTCACGGACCTTTTCAAACGCTCACGCGGGGAAGGCTTTGGTGAGG
>JBNKNO010000075.1:0-13273 GCA_050293885.1 Rhodocyclaceae bacterium
GTGTCCAGGCCTTTTGATTTCGTCCACGCCATGGCCGCATCGACCAGCTGTTCGCCCAGGCCGGCATTCCGGTGTCCGGCATCGATGACGAGCGCAGCGATTTCCGCGAACGGCGGCAGTTCGAGACGCCGGGCGCACAGCACGTGAATCCAGCCGACGGCGACGCCCGTGTGTTCGATGACGAACACCGCGTTGTCGTTGGGGGTGGTGAGCAGGGGGGCGAGGCGGGTGGCGATGTCGGCTTCGGTGGCGGCATAGCCCAGCTGGGTCGACAGGCGGGCGATGGCGGCGGCGTCTTCGCGCCGGGCGCCTCTCAGGGTGACTGGCGCGTCCATCCCTGTTCCGCACGCACGAAGTGGTGGGTGGCCTCGGGGTGAAAGGCGGCATCGGTGGCGAATCGACGCCAGACAGTGGCGGTGATGCGATCGCGGGCGAGGTCGAGCTGATGGAAGAAGAAGCCTTCGCCGACGTGGCGGTCCGAGGTGGGTGAGCCGACTCCGAGGCCGACGGCCCGACGGCCGGAGGGGGCTTCGACCAGCAGTGCTTCGGTGCGATGCAGGTGGCCCCACAGCAGCACGTCGGCGCCGCCGTGGTCGATGAGCGCGCGGCGGGCGAGGTCGGCGCCGCGCATGCCGCCCTTGTTGCCGCGCTCGCGCGAGGCAAACGGGTGGTGGGCGGCGGCCATGCGGATTTGTGTCGGGGCCGCGCTGCCGAGCCAGACGGCGGCGTTGTGGCAGGCGGGGGCGCGCAGGCGGCCGGCGCGCCAGGCGAGGTGGTCGGTGCTGTCGAGCAGCGCGAGGCGCAGCCCGGGGTGGTCGAGGCGGTCGTTGGTGGCGCTGCCGATGTGGCGTCGGTAGCGCCCGCGCGGGGTGAACAGCCGGTGCCAGGGGCGAAACAGTGGCATGTCGTGGTTGCCGGGGATGGCCATCCAGTCGGTGGGGAGCTGGTCGAAAAAGGCGCGCGCGGCGAGAAACTGGCTGTTGCGCGCCCGTTGGGTGAGGTCGCCGGTAATCAGCGTCAGCCAGGGATTGAGTCCGTGAATGGCCTCGAGCAGGGCCTCGGCCGCGCCGGGGTGTTGTGCACCGAAGTGCAGATCGGAGATATGGACGAGGCGCAGACTGTCGTGGATCGGGTTCATTGGGGCTCCGGCCGGACCAACTGAAGCGCGTTCTGCTCGAAGGCAAGATGCAGTGGCAGGGCGCACTTGATGATCTCGCCATCGAGCGAGACCCGCAAGCGACGGCGTCGGCGTTTGATGTTCAGCTCGAGCGCGGCAACGCGGCTCAACTCGAATGTCGGTGCGCTTGACAGCCGCCCGACGATGGCGCGCAACGCGGCGCCGAGGACATGCCGGCGCGACTGGTGTTTCATGAGCACCAGCCCGAGCGCTTGCCCGCGGCATTGCTCGGCAAAGGCCGTATCGACGGCGGAGAGCATGAGTGGATTGGCACCGAAGAACACGGCGTTGGCCTTCACTTGGCGCGATCGCCCGCTTTCGGTCAGTGTCAGCCGCATGATGGGGTAGCGGTTGAACAAGGTGGCGATGCCCGACAACACGGCGGTGATGCGGCTGCGACCGAGTGCGGCGGTATGGCGTTCGCGCGCGGCGACGATGCGGGTGTAAAGCCCGAAGGCGGCGTGATTGAAGAACAGCAGGCCGTTGATGTCGCCCACGGCTGTGGGTTGGGGCGTGCCTTCGATGGCAAGCCGGGCGGCGGCTTGGGGGTTTTCGGGAATGTCGTGGTAGCGGGCGACGTAGTTGTAGGTGCCGGTGGGGATGATGGCCATCGGCTTGCCGGCCGCGCGCGCCGCCTGGGCGACGCTGCGCACGGTGCCGTCGCCACCGACCGCCACTACCAACGTGCCCGCCCGTGCGGCCTCGGCGCACACTTGGTTGATGTGTATGCGCTTGTCGGGGGTGAACCACTTGAGCGAGATGCCGGGTGCGCGCATCACCGCTTCAATTTCGCGGCGCAACCCCGGCGCGCAACCGCCGGCGGAACGGGTGTTGAGAACGAGCGCAACAACGCGTGATGCCATGAAAGATGCTTCCTGAATCGGCGCCGGCACGGGACAATACCCGCTCGTGCCTGGGTGATACCGGGCAAGCCTTTATCGCTCCGATCATAACGTTTCATGCCACTTTTCGTCCGCAAACACGCCGACCGTCTGGCCGCCATGCTCATCTTGCTGATGGTGCTGGTGGCGGTGCTTGTCGGCGCCCGCACCGGCGTGCCCGAATGGCTCGGCGGGCTGGCGGCGTGGGGGGCGGTGGCGCTGCTGTGGCCGGGGCTCGATCGCAAGCAGCGCCGACAGGCCTGGCTGCTGATGGGCATCGGCGTGGCGGCCTTGGTGTGGTCGGGCGTGCACAGTGGGCAGTGGCCCTGGCAGGGCGTGCTCACCAAGAACATCGCCTTGCTGGGCATGTTGGCGGCGGTCAGTTTTCTGCAGCTCATCGGGCTGGGCGAGGCGGGTGAGGCGCCACGTGGTCGGGGCGCCTTGTGGCGCACGCTCGCCGGTGTGCATCTGTTCGGCGCGGTCATCAATCTGTCGGCGGTTTTCATCATGGCCGATCGCATGGCCGGCGGCGGCACGCCGACCAAACCGCAGCTCAATGCCTTGACGCGGGCCTTCCTGTGCGCGGCCTTGTGGTCACCGTTCTTTGCCGCCACGGCGGTTGCGCTCACCAACGCGCCGGGCACCAGTCTGGGGGCGCTGGCGGCCTGGGGGGTGCCTTTGGCGGTGGTGATCATCGGCGTGGCGGGGCGCGATCTGCTTCGTGACGAGTCTTTGGCGGCGCAGTTCGTGGGTTATCCCATGCGCCCGTCGGCGTTGTGGGTGCCCGGGGTGCTGGCCGGCATGGTGATGGTCGGCCACGGGTTGTGGCCAGCGTGGACGACGCTTGCCGTCATCACCCTCGCGGCACCGGCGATGGCCGCCACGGTGGTGTTGTTCCGCAACGGATTGCTGGTCGGTGGCGCGCAGATCGCCCGTCACGCGGTCCGTCGGCTGCCAGCCATGCGCGGCGAGATGGCGCTGTTTCTCGCGGCCGCGGTGTTCGCCACCGGGCTCAATGCGCTGGTGGTCAGCAGCGGCGGTTGGCAACCGATGGATCACGTCGGCGCACTGGAAGCCTCGTTGGTGCTGGCGGGCATGATCTTGTTCTGCGTGTTGGGCATTCACGCGGTGATCTCGATCACCACGGTGGCGGTGTGGCTCGCACCGCTCAACCCCGATCCGTTGCTGATGGCCATGGTCTATGTGCAGTGCTGGGCGATCGGTCTGGCCGCCAGCCCGATGTCGGGCATTCATCTGGCCTTGCAGGGGCGCTACGGTGTCTCCGGGGTCGGGCTCGCACGGGCCAACTGGCGCTATTGCGCACAAGCCTACGGGCTGGCCGTCGTCACCCTGTTTCTGCTCGCGGCCTGGCGCGGCGTGTGAACGCAAAACGGCCCGCGTGGCACTTGCTGTGCCAACGCGGGCCGTCTACTCACGCGATCGTGCGAGCCGGCTTACATGCCCCACAGGGCGGGCAGTGCCAGGCCGAGTCCGATGGTGGCGCCGACGGTGAGTTTGAGTCGCAGCGGCATGTACCACTCGGGCGCCGCCAGGGTACGCACGGTCAGGGTGTCCTGCACATAGTGCGTCCACAAACCCACGATGAGAATCAGTGCGGAACCGATGGGCGGGAACATCAATGCCACCCAGGCGATCAGCGCGGGGATGATGCTCCAGAAATACGCCCGCGAGGCCAGCACGCCCTGCTGGCGCATGGCGAGCCCCCAGTGCAGGGCGCCGACAAAGGCGAGCACCAGTGCGCCATAGCTGATCAGTGCGAATTGCACGTCGCCTTGATGGCGCCAGGGAATGTAGGACAGCGCACCCAACACGACGAACGGCAGCGTGCCGGCCAGGCCGAGGGTTTGTGGGAGTCGATTTCCGGTATAGCTCAGTGTGCACATGACGTAGCCTCAACAGAATGAATATGCCGTGTGTCCCGGGCGCTTCCCGTCGGCCGGTAGGGCCGGTGGGAAGCGCACGGGACGAAATTCAGTGTGTTCGATGCCCACGGGGCCCGCTGCGTCGTGATCGTCGTTCGCGAGGCGAACGGTGCAGGCAAGCGAAAGCCGCGCGACATCACCAAGCCGAGGCCACTGGTGGCCACCGCTCGACTCTGCCTTGCGCCAATGGCGCGATCCTTGCCAAAGCGTCGCTGCGTTCGAGTCGCTCGTTCGCGGAATCGGTGCGTTCGCGACTTGATTCAACGGCGCGAAACGCGTCGATATGCGCGACTGCCGGTTGGGCAAAGTGGCGCTATGGTCTCATAAAGTGGGCGTTGAATTGTGGACTTTTTGTCGCAGTGCAACATTTATTGGATGCGCTGTGACAAAGGTGTTGCGCCGCGAGTGGTGTTCGGAATGTTGTGCTGCGCTGAGTGCGCGGTGCACGCCGCTCAGTTGTTGTAGGGGGCGTTCGAATCCGGCAGCGGCGGGCCGACCTTGAGCCAGTTCTGCACGCAGCGGATACCGCTCGTCTCGGCGGCAATCTTGCCGGCAACGCGAATCGCCTCTTTCGAGCTCACATTGCCCGACAGGATGGCCACGCCACCCGAGACCTTGGCACTGATCTTTTCGCGCATCAGAAGCTTGTTGAATTGCAGCTTGGCGCCAAGCGTGACCGACTTGGCGTTGTCGGAAAAGAAGCTGATGTCTTGGGCGCGCACCTCGCACGTGCCACCCGCCAGTGCCGGGGTGCTGGTGGCCAGCAGTGCGACAACAACAGAAAGGGCGGCGTGCTTGAGCAGGTGGGGGCGCATGATGGGCTCGATGTCGGATTGCGTGGACCGATTGCACCATTTTCGTGTCGAGACGGGCAAGGTGAAAAACGTATCGGAATTTCTATGGCGCCGGTGTCGCCGGTCCGGCAACGTGCGCAGTGATTCTCTCAGCCGATCAGCAAGTCGGCGATGAGCAGGGCGACCAGGATCGACGCCGCGCGAAAGGCCCAGATCAGCCCGCTCAGTTTGCCCTCGGCGCGCGAGCATGCGTTGGCGCCGAACACGAAGGCCAGAAAACCCGCGCCAATACGGTTGAGCACGCCGGGCCCGCGCAACTGCGCGTAGAGCGCCGGGCATTCCTCTTTCATGCGGGCGGCGAGAATCTGCCCGGTCGCAAAGAACACGATCAGGCAGATGAACAGCAGCATGGCGGTGCCGAGCGTATTCATGCGGGTCGTCGTGGCGCGAGGCTTGGCGTGGAAGCGGCGGTGTGTACGGCGTTTGTTACAGCCATCGGCGAACCCTGCGTTTGTATTCGAGGAATTCGGCGCCGAACTTTGCCTCCAGCGCGCGCTCTTCGGGGGCGATGTGGAATCGGGTGACATACACCGCAAAGGCAATCGGGCCCAACACGGCCGGCAAGGAGCCCAGGCGAATCGTGTAGGAGATGAGCAACAGCAGCAGGCTGAGGTACATCGGATTGCGGGTAAAGCGATAGATGCCAGTGGTGACCAGATGCGACGCGCGTTCGGGCTTGAGGGGGTTGATGCTGGTTCGCACACGCCAGAAAGATGCCAGCGCCGCGATGACGACGACCGCGCTCAGTTGCATGGCGGCCGTCAGGGCAAACGCGCGAAACGGCGCCAACGCCTCGGGTGCAGGCGCATCCTTGAACGCCAGCCACATGACGATGGCTGTGCCCAAGGCCACCAAGGGGGGCGGGACGCGGGATTCGAACGACATCAGCATGGGCCGGTCGAGGTGTCGCATGACGGGGCTCCTTGGCTGCGAAAGTCGCGCGGTTCGGTCGGAAATCGAATGATGTTTCATGCCTTGTCCATGGTAGCGGAATCGCTTGCGCACGCCATCAAGAAGATAAAACTGATGCAACAGTCATCGTAATCGTCAGACGAACGCTTGTGGCCGTTGCCCAACAGCGACGATACCAAAGTCACTGGTGGCGATGCACTCACCCTTCAGTGCGTTCGCATTCTCGTCCGTGGCCGGTTATCCCGCCAACTCAGGTTTCCACGTCGACCGTCATGCCGACCTCGATCACGCCCTTGCCGCGCGCAATCATGTTGTGACCGAACAGCGGTGTCTTGTTCTCGTCGCTGTGATGCTTGATGAGCGTGCGCAGCGGTTGTTGCAGGGGGTGCAATGCTTCGGTGCGGGGGGCTAGGGTGGTGAACACGCAGCGCTCGCACGGGGAGTGGATGTCGAACACCAGATTGCCGATGCGGATCGCCTTCCAGTGGTCCTCCGCCCATGCGTCGGCACCGCGGATGACGATGTTGGGGCGAAACTGTTCCATCACCAACGGGCTCGGGCAGCGCTCCTGCAGCCAGGCCAGCGACGATTCGCTGGCCAGCAGCAGCGGGTAGCCGTCGGCGAAGCTCACTTCGCGGCTCGCCACATCCTTGATCGGCCGGGTGCTGAGTGTGCCGAAATACACCAGCCGGGCCGGCGTGCCGAGGAACTCCGAGAGCCAGTCATCGGCCGCCTCGCCACAGCGCTGGGCAAAGATGCTCTGCCGCCACACGACGACGTCCACATAGGCTTCGGGGAACTCGCGGGTCGTGAGCACGAGATCGCGACGGCCGTCGGCCGCCAATACCAGGCCGCCATCGAGCGGCGTTGCCAGCAGACTCGCCAGACGCGGGTGCCGGCGGCCGGTGAGGAAGTTGCCTTGCGCATCGGTCACCAGATAGCGCCGATCGCCGGCCAGGCCGTAGTCGTCGACGTAGCCGCGGCCGAGGCTGATCGGCGCGCAGGATTTGACCGGGTGCTGGTAGATGCCGGCGACGTGGATGGCGTTGTTGTTGGTCATCTTGAGATGGGATCGTTGCGGTTGGTCGAATGGGCGTCACGCGCCGGCGGCATGGCGACGGGATAGCCCGCCGCATCCATGCCGCTTACAGTTCGACGTGAATATCCCCGATCACCGCGTTGGCGATTTCGCGGGCGCGGTCCACGTTCTCTGCGCGTGCCAGCGCCACGCCCAGGCGGCGTTTGCCGGCGACTTCCGGTTTGCCGAACAGGCGCAGTTGCGTGTCCGGGCGGCGCAGCGCGGCGAGCAGGTTGCCGTATTGCATCTGCGTCGAGTCGCCGGCCACCAGCAGCACGGCGGAGGCCGACGGGCCGGTCTGCACGATGTTGGGGATCGGCAGGCCGAGGATGGCGCGGGCGTGCAGCGCGAATTCCGACAGATCCTGCGAAATCAGGGTGACCAGGCCGGTGTCGTGCGGGCGGGGAGAGACTTCGCTGAAGATCACCTCGTCGCCCTTGATGAACAGCTCCACGCCGAACAGACCGCGTCCGCCGAGTGCGTCCGTTACGCGTCGGGCGATCTCCTGCGCGCGTTGCAGCGCGGCGTCGGTCATGCGCTGCGGCTGCCACGATTCCTGGTAGTCGCCGTCTTGCTGACGGTGGCCGATCGGCTCGCAGAAGCTGGTGACGATGTGGCCGTCGGCATCGTTGTGGCGAATGGTCAGCAGGGTGATTTCGAAGTCGAAATCGACAAAGCCCTCGACGATCACCTTGCCCTTGCCGGCGCGGCCACCGGCCTGCGCATAGGCCCAGGCAGCGTCCACCGCATCGGCCGATTTGACGAAGCTTTGCCCCTTGCCGGAGGAGCTCATGATCGGTTTCACCAGACAGGGCAGGCCGATGGCCTCGACCGCGGCGCGATATTCCTCTTCGCTGGCGGCGAAGCGATAGGTCGAGGTCGGCACGCCCAGCGTTTCGGACGCCAGCCGGCGAATGCCCTCGCGGTTCATGGTCAGTTGCGTGGCGCGTGCGGTCGGCACCACGTTGAAGCCTTCGTGCTCGAGCGCGGCCAGCGTGTCGGTGGCGATGGCTTCGATTTCCGGCACGATGGCGTGCGGCTGTTCCTGCTCGATCACGGCGCGCAAGGCGTCGCCGTCGAGCATGGAAATCACATGACTGCGATCGGCCACCTGCATGGCCGGCGCGTTGGCGTAGCGGTCGACGGCAATCACCTCGCAGCCCAGGCGTTGCAGTTCAATCACCACTTCCTTGCCCAGCTCGCCCGCGCCACAGAGCAGAACGCGCGTTGCCGTCGATGAAAAGGGGGTGCCCAGCGTCGTCATGGCGTCGTTCCTGTGGTGTCGATTACGTGAGTCGGATGCGCCTCGCTCGGCGAGCGCCTAGTGTAGTTTGCCTCAGCTTCTGGCGGGGCGGAAACCCCGGGCGCCGCGTCTCGACCGCTAGCCGATGCCGTAACGCCGCAGTCGCACCGCGATGGCGGAGTGCGAGGTCGCCAGCCGTCGGGCCAGCCGTCGGCTGGAGGGGTAGTCGCGGTAGAGGCGTTGCAGCAGGTTCTTCTCGAAGTCGGCGACGGCGGCGTCCAGCGTGGTGACTTCGCTGTCGGCGTGCTCGCTGGTCGCCTCGTCGGTGTCGGCCAGTTCCAGCTCGCCGGCATCGATCACCAGTCGTTCGGCCATGGTCACCGCGCGGAACAGGGTGTTCTGCAACTGACGCACGTTGCCGACCCAGGGGTTGTTGAGCAAGGCGGCGCGGGCGGCGGCGGACAGGCGCATGGTCGGGCGCGCGGCCTGCGCGCAGGCGCGGGCGAGGAAGGTTTCGGCCAATGGCAGGATGTCGCCGGGGCGCTCGCGCAGGGCGGGCATGTGCAGGTTCAGCACATTGAGGCGGAACAGCAGATCCTGGCGAAACTGACCGGCCTCGACCATGGCTTCGAGCGGTCGATGGGTGGCGCTGATGATGCGCACGTCCACGCGCGCTTCGCGGTCGCCCCCCACGCGGCGGAAGCTGCCGTCGTTGAGAAAGCGCAGCAGTTTCGCTTGCAGGTAGGGCGACATTTCGCCAACTTCGTCGAGAAACACCGTGCCGCCATCGGCCATCTCCAACAGGCCCGGTTTGCCGCCGCGCAGGGCGCCGGTGAACGCGCCGGGCGAATAGCCGAACAACTCGCTCTCGGCGAGGTTTTCCGGCAGCGCGGCGCAGTTCAGTGCGAAGAAGGGCTCGGCGCTGCGCGGGCTGGCGGCGTGGCAGGCGTGCGCCAGCAACTCCTTGCCGGTGCCGGTTTCGCCGGTGATCAGCAGCGGCGCGTCGACCAGCGCCATGCGCGCCGCGCGCTGCTTGAGCTGTTCGATCTCGGGCGAGGCGCCGAGGATGGTTTCGAAGCCCCCGGCATTGTAGTTCTGCAGCGCGCTGAGGCGCTCGCCCATGCGGCTGGGGGCATGCAACGTGATCACCGCGCCGGCGATGCGCCCGCCGGTTTCGTGCAGCGGCAGGGTTTCGAGCATGTAGGGCTCGCCGTTGATTTCGATCTCGCGTACCGGCAAGTGGAAGCCGTGATCGATCAGCGCGTCGAGCAGGCCGGGGTCGCCGATCAGCGCCTGCATCGAGGTCGCCAGCAGGTCGGCCTCGGACATGGCGCAGGCGCCGATGGCGGCGCCGTTGGCGATGATGATGCGGCCCTGGGCGTCGATGGCGAATACCGGGTCGGCCTGCGAGGCGAGCAGGGCGTCGAGGTAGAGGCGCCGACGGGCGCCGGGGAGGATGTCCAGCGCCTCGACCGAGCGCACGTCGGGCACCGCCATCAACTGGCTGCGTAGCTTGAGCGCATCGGCCGCCTCCAGCGCCGGGGCGTCGATGTAGATGTAGGGCGGTTCGACCTCGACAGCGGTGACGCTGAGCGCGCGCTGGGCCAGCACGGCGAGAATTTCCTGGGCGATGCCGACCCGGTCGGAAAAGCGAATGGCGAAGCGCATGGCTGAGTTGTATCGATTTGAATACGGTGTAATTAAATCGATACGTTAGCCGCAAGTCAATGAATTAAAGTATTTTTTTTCTGAGGTGCGCCGGGGTGAGTGCTGGTGTGTATCGAAGTCAATACAAGTCTTGGCGGCGGGTGACAGCGGTTCGAACTTAAGGTGTTGATTTGAAACGAAATCTGATTCTGGCATGACGATTGCGCTAGGGGAGGTGACGCGCCGGCCGTTGCCCGCGCAACCCCTTCGACAGCGTTGGAGTCGTCTCATGCATGTTCTTGTTCTCGGTAGCGGTGTGATCGGCACCACGATGGCCTACTACCTGGCCCGTGACGGCCATCAGGTGACCGTGGTGGATCGCCAGCCAGGCCCGGCGATGGAGACCAGTTTTGCCAATGCGGGTGAGGTCTCGCCCGGTTACTCGGCGCCCTGGGCGGGGCCCGGCGTGCCGCTCAAGGCCATCAAGTGGATGCTGATGCACCACAGCCCGCTGGTGATCAAACCGATGCTCGACCCCGCCATGTGGCGCTGGGGCTTGTCGATGTTGCGCAACTGCACGGCGGCGCGCTACCACGTCAACAAGGCGCGCATGGTGCGCCTGGCCGAATACAGCCGCGACTGCCTCAAGCAACTGCGTGCCGACACCGGCATCGCCTACGACGCCCGCAGCCAGGGCACCTTGCAGTTGTTCCGCACCCAGCAGCAGCTCGACGGCGTGGGCAAGGACGTGGACATCCTCAAGGAATTCAACGTGCCCTATCAGGTGCTCGAAGGCGATGCCTACCTCGAGTACGAGCCGGCGCTGGCGTTGGTGAAGGAAAAATTCGTCGGCGCGCTGCGCCTGCCGGGCGACGAGACCGGCGACTGCTTCAAGTTCACTCAGGGTCTGGCGGCCATGGCCGAAGGCATGGGCGCGCAGTTCCGCTTCGGCGTCAACATCCACGGGCTCGATCACGCGGGTGGACACATCACCGGCGTGCGCACCGACGCCGGCACCATCACTGCCGACAAGGTCATCCTCGCGCTGGGCAGCTACTCGCCACTGTTGCTCAAGCCGCTGGGCATCGACATTCCGGTCTATCCGGTGAAGGGTTTCTCGATCACCGTGCCGATCACCAACGCGGCCATGGCGCCGGAGTCGACCATCATGGACGAGTCCCACAAGGTGGCGGTCACGCGCCTGGGCGATCGCATCCGCGTGGGCGGCACGGCGCAGTTGTCGGGCTACGACCTGCAGCTCGACGAGGCGCGCCGCGACACGCTCGAATTCGTCGTCAGCGACCTGTTCCCGCAAGGGGGCGATGTGGCGCAGGCCGAATTCTGGACCGGGCTGCGGCCGATGACGCCCGATGGCACGCCGATTATCGGCGAAACCCGATTCGACAACCTCTACCTCAGCACCGGCCACGGCACGCTCGGCTGGACCATGGCCGCCGGTACCGGCCGCGTCATGGCCGACCTGGTGAGCGACCGCAGGCCGGAGATCAGCATGGAGGGGCTGAGCGTTGCCCGCTACGGCAAACGCGTGCCGCCCACCCACTCACGATTTACCCAACAGGAGCCCGCTGCATGAATGTCATTTCCACCGATCTTGCCCCAAAGGCCATCGGCCCCTACTCGCAGGCGATTGCGCTCGACGGCTTGTTGTTCACCTCTGGCCAGATTCCGCTGACGGCGGCGGGCGACAAGGTCGACGGCGACATCGCCACGCAGACCGCGCAGGTGTTCGACAACCTCGAGGGCATTCTTTCGAGCGTCGGTGTTGCCTTGTCGGACGTCGTCAAGGTGACCGTATTCATGACCGATCTGGCCGAGTTCACCGCCATGAACGAGGTATTCGCCAAACGCTTCGGGGCGCATCGCCCGGCGCGCTCGACGGTGCAGGTGACCGCACTGCCCACCGGCGCCCGCGTTGAAATCGAAGCCGTTGCACGGCTCGCACGCTGATTCGCCACACACCAAGGAGACAACATAAAAATGGAAACGCTGACTCAATTCGTCACTGCCATCAATGGCATCGTATGGGGGCCGCCGATGCTGGTCGCCATCCTCGGCACCGGCCTGTTCCTGCAGATCCGCCTCAAGCTCATGCCGATTGCGCGCATCGGCTCCGGTTTTGCCATGGTCTGGCGCGGGCGCAAGCCGGCGGCAGACGCCCCCGGTGAAATCACCCCCTTTGCGGCGCTCATGACGGCGCTTGCCGCCACTGTCGGTACCGGCAACATTGCCGGCGTGGCCACGGCCATCGCCGTCGGCGGCCCCGGCGCCTTGTTCTGGATGTGGATGACCGCGCTGGTCGGCATGGCCACCAAGTACGCCGAAGTGGTGCTGGCCGTGCACTACCGCGAAACCGACGCCAATGGCGAGCAGATCGGTGGCCCCATGTACGCCGTCAAGAACGGTCTCGCGCGCAAGTGGCGTTGGGTGGGGGTCGCCTTCGCGCTGTTTGGCGGTCTGGCCGGCTTCGGCATCGGCAACATGGTGCAGTCCAACAGCATTGCCGAAGCCATGCAGGCCAGCTTCGGCATCAGTCCGTGGATCACCGGCGTGGTGCTCGCCGCGTTCACCGGCTTCGTGCTGCTCGGCGGTGTCAAGCGCATCGGCGCGGTGGCCGAAAAGCTGGTGCCGTTCATGTGCATCGGCTATATCACTGCCTCGTTGCTGGTGCTTGGCCTCTATGCCGACCACATCCCGGAGGCCTTCGGCCTTATCTTCCAGTACGCCTTCAGCCCGGCGGCAGCGACCGGCGGTTTTGCCGGTGCGGCGATCATGATGGCCATTCGCTACGGCGTGGCGCGCGGCATCTTCTCCAACGAGGCCGGGCTCGGCACGGCCGGTATCGCGCAAGCCGCGGGGCAATCCAATCAGGCCGTCGAATCGGGTCTGGTCGGCATGATGGGCACCTTCATCGACACCCTCATCGTGTGCACCATGACCGGCCTGGTGCTGATCGTCACCGGCGCCTGGAGCAGCGGCCTGAGCGGCGCGGCACTGACCTCCAGCGCCTTTGCCACCGCTTTCCCCAGCGTGGGTGCCGGCTTGCTGGCGATCTCGCTGGCGGTGTTTGCCTACACCACCATCCTCGGTTGGGCCTACTACGGCGAAAAGTGCTGGGAATACCTGCTCGGCACCTCGGTCGAGAAACCCTACCGCGCGGTGTGGACCTTGTTTGTGCTGGTCGGCGCCGTCTCGCAACTGGACTTCGTCTGGTTGGTGGCCGACACCCTGAACGCCTTCATGGCGCTGCCCAATCTGGTGTCGCTGCTGCTGCTCTCGCCCGTTGTCGCCAAGCTCACGCAGGACTACTTCGCCCAGCGTGATCGTGTTTCGACTGTGGTCGTGCAAGGCGCTTCCACGCGCAACTGACGCGCGTGTGCCACTGCGGCCCCGGTCGATTGTCCGGGGCTGTTTTGCGGCCGTTCATTGCAACAACAACCGTCAAAAAAAAGCAGACGAAGTGAATCGTCTGCGCAAGCAATGCCGTGAGGTGGCTGCAACCGCCTCGCGACACCAAGGC
>JBNKNO010000076.1:0-4070 GCA_050293885.1 Rhodocyclaceae bacterium
GCCGACATGATCGCCAAGCTCACCGACACCATGGTGGGTATCGAAGGCGAGGCCATGCGCTCGGTGACCTGGGTGAAGGTCGAGGAGGTACCCGAGGGACAGTGGGGCATTGGCGGACAGGCCCTGACCGCCGAGATGATTCACAAGATGAAGCACGCCTGACCACGCCGAATCGCAACACGAGCCCGCGATGCCCCCGCGCATCGCGGGCTCGTTTGCGTACGAAGGACGTGGTGTCGAAGGAGGCACGGTCACAACAGAAAATTGGGGACAGCCCGTGTAGGGCGCAATAACCGAAGGGCATTGCGCCGCATGAGACTTCACTTGTGTTGTCGCCGCGCGCTCGCGAAGCATGCGCTTCGCCGCGCCTCGCCCGATATCAAAACGGCTCTACAAACATCGCCATGGTGTCTTTGGCCGACATTCGGCGCAATGCCCTTCGGTTATTGCGCCCTACCGCTGAAAGTCGAGGCCAGCCGGTTCTGAGTCGCACCGGCGTCCGTTGCAACGACCTGCGGCCCCGCCGTAAGAAAACGCAAACTCGCACGGTCGACCCCACATAGCCGCGAAGTGTCGCGGCGGGGGGAGGCCACATGAACATGCGCGAGACCCTGAGCTGGATTCAGGTTGCCAACGAGGTATTCGTCACCCTGGCGGTGTTCGGCATCGGCGTGGCGGTGCTGGTGGTGGCGTGGATGTACGTGGCGGACGTTACCCAGACGCGCCAGGCGGTGCGGCGCAACTTCCCGGTGATCGGTCGCTTTCGCTACCTGTTCGAGCATCTGGGCGAGTTTTTCCGACAGTACTTCTTCGCCATGGACCGCGAGGAGATGCCTTTCAACCGCGCGCAGCGCTCCTGGGTCTATCGCGCGGCCAAGAATGTCGACAACACCCACGCCTTCGGCTCGACGCGCGATCTGACGCCGGAGGGCACGGTGTTCTTCGTCAACTGCCCGTTCCCGACGCTGAGCGCAGATGCCGCCGAGCCGGGCGCGGTGATCATCGGCCCGTATTGCGCGACGCCCTACACCACGCGCTCGCTGTTCAACATCTCGGGCATGAGCTTCGGTGCCATTTCGCGGCCGGCGGTGCTGGCCTTGTCGAACGGTGCGCGTCGCGCGGGGTGCTGGATGAATACCGGCGAGGGCGGGCTGTCGCCCTATCACCTCGAGGGCGGCTGCGACATCGTGTTCCAGATCGGCACGGCGAAATACGGCGTGCGCGATGCCGACGGCCAACTCTCGGACGATCGTCTGCGCGAACTGGCGGCCATCGAGCAGGTGCGCATGTTCGAGATCAAGCTCTCGCAAGGCGCCAAGCCGGGCAAGGGCGGCATCCTGCCGGGCGCCAAGGTGACGGCCGAGATTGCCGCCATTCGCGGCATTCCCGAGGGGCAGGATTCGATCAGCCCCAACCGCCACCCGGAGATCGACTCGGTGGGCGACATCCTCGACCTCATCGAACGCATTCGCCGCGTCACCGGCAAGCCGGTCGGTTTCAAGTGCGTGGTCGGCGCCTACGGCTGGCTGGACCGGCTGTGCGAGCAGATCAACGCACGCGGCATCGACAGCGCGCCGGATTTCATCACCATCGATTCGGCCGACGGCGGCACCGGCGCGGCGCCCATGGCGCTGATGGACTACCTCGGTTTGCCGCTCAAGGAGAGCCTGCCGATGGTGGCCGATCTGCTCGTCAAGCACGGGCTCAAGGAGCGCATCAAGCTGGTTGCCTCGGGCAAGCTGGTGACGCCGGAGGAGGTGGCCTGGGCGCTGTGCGTGGGTGCCGACTTCGTCACTTCGGCGCGCGGCTTCATGTTCGCGCTCGGCTGCATCCAGGCCCTGCAATGCAACAAGAACACCTGCCCGACCGGCATCACCACTCACAACCCGAAATTGCAGCGTGGCCTCGACCCCACCGACAAGGCCACGCGTGTTTTTCACTACGTGCGCAACATGGTGCATGAGGTCGGCGTCATCGCGCATTCGTGCGGCGTGCGCGAACCGCGTCAGCTGCGTCGCTACCACGCGCGCATCGTCACCGGTGCGGGCAAATCCACACCGCTCGACGAACTGCATCCGGAGTTCCGCCAACCCGGCTCGCCGCCGGCCGTTGCGGAGGTGACGGCTAGTCGAGCAGCGCCACTGCCTTGATCTGCGCGCGCAGCGCGAGGCCGGGGCGGATGTCGAGGCGCTTCAGCGAGCGTTCGGTGATGCGCGCCAGCAGCGGCTCGCCGGCGCAGTCGAGGCGTACCAGCATCTGCCCCGGGGTGTCGGTGGGGGCGGTGTCGACCACCACCGCGCCGACGCAGTTGAGAATGGTCGATTGCATCTGCGGGATGAGCGCCAGGCTCACGTTGCGCGCATGCACGCGGCAGCGCAGCGGTGTGCCGACGGGCTCGTGGCGCTGGGCGACGAGGATCTGCCCGCCGGGGAAACGCAGGCGGGTGAGGTGGTCTTCCTCATGGCCGTCGATCACGGTGTCGAGCACCACGCCGGCGTCGTCGGCAAAGGCGGCGGGCAGGTCGATGCGCGAGAGCACCGCGTTGAGCGGGCCGCTGGCGACCACGCGGCCTTCGTCGAGCAAGACCAGATGATCGGCCAGCCGCGCGACTTCTTCCGGCGAGTGGCTCACGTAGATGAGCGGGATGGAGAGCTCCCGATGCAGGCGTTCGAGGTAGGGCAGAATCTCGCGCTTGCGTTTCAGGTCGAGCGCGGCCAGCGGCTCGTCCATGAGCAGGATGCGCGGCGCCGCCAGCAGCGCACGGGCAATGGCGGCCCGCTGGCGTTCGCCCCCGGAAAGCTGGTCGGGCATGCGATCGAGCAGGTGGCCGATGCCGAGCATGTCGGCAACCTCGGCAAGTTGATGGCGGCGTTGATCCGCCGGCACGCGTTGCTCGCCAAAAGCCAGATTGCGCCGCACCGACAGATGCGCGAACAGGCTGGCCTCCTGAAACACCATGCCGATCTCGCGTTCGTGGGCGGGCGTGAACGCGCCGTCGGCGTGCTGCCACACGCGCTCGCCAATGGCGAAATGCCCGCCCGGTGCCTGTGTCAGCCCGGCCATGGCACGCAGCAGCGTGGTCTTGCCCGAGCCCGAATGGCCGAACAGCACGCTGACGCCGTGGTTCGGCAGGGTGAGGTCGACATCGAGGCAGAAATCGCCGCGATCGATGCGAAAGCGTGCGCGGATGGCCTCGTTCATCGCTTGCGCCCCGGGTTGAGGGTGTACAGCGCCAACAACACCACGAAACTGAACGCCACCATGCCGGCCGACAGCCAGTGCGCCTGGGTGTATTCGAGCGCTTCCACGTGATCGTAGATCTGCACCGACACCACCCGCGTGTGCTCGGGGATGTTGCCGCCGATCATGAGCACCACGCCGAATTCACCTACCGTGTGCGCAAAGCCGAGAATGGCGCCGGTGATGAATCCCGGCCGCGCCAAGGGCACGGCCACCGACCAGAACGTGTCCCACGGGCCGGCGCGCAAGGTGGCGGCCGCTTCGAGCGGGCGCTCGCCGATGGCCTCGAAGGCGTTCTGGATCGGCTGCACCACGAAGGGCAGCGAATAGATGACGGAGGCGACCACCAGCCCCGGAAAGGTAAACGGCAACACGCCCAGCCCGAGCGCCTCGGTGAGCTGGCCGATGGGGCCCTTCGGCCCGAGCGTGATCAGCAGATAGAAGCCGAGCACGGTGGGCGGCAGCACCAGCGGCAGCGCCACCACGGCGCCGACGGCACCTTTGAAGATCGACCGCGTACGCGCCAGCCACCAGGCGATGGGCGTGCCGACGAGCAGCAGCATCACCGTGACCACGGTGGCGAGTTTGAGGGTGAGCCAGACGGCGGCGAGGTCTTCGGTGAGCAAGGTCGGTGTCGTGCGTGTGAACGGCGGGTCAGTGACGGGAGAACAGGTCTCGTACTCTACACAGCGTGGTGGTGATATCGAAGCGCGGATCGGGCAGCGCCTCGCCGGCCATGATACGGGTGAGCGCCAGGGTGGGGTCGGTCTCGCCGGTGAGCAGCACCTCGGTGCGCCGCTTTTTCATGTGGCGAATGAAGCCCTCGCCGG
>JBNKNO010000076.1:4168-12993 GCA_050293885.1 Rhodocyclaceae bacterium
GCCAGGGTGGGGTCGGTCTCGCCGGTGAGCAGCACCTCGGTGCGCCGCTTTTTCATGTGGCGAATGAAGCCCTCGCCGGCGCTGGCGGCGACGATGATGTCGACGCCGTCGAGCGGATGGGCGCGCGCATCGTCGAAAACGTGGAAGACCTGATCGCGGTCGAGCGTGATGCGTTGCGGTGGCGGCACCAGCCGGCCGCGCTGGTGCGCGCTCAGGTCGTACAGCAGCCACTCGGTGGCATTGCCGACATGGCCGCTGACGGCCTCGAAGTGGCGTGTGGCGATGGCGATTTTCATTCGGTTGCTCCGTGCCCGGCTACCCGATTCAGCGCCGGCCATAGCCGAAGCGGCGGATGATGTTCGCCGCCGCGTCGCCCTTCAGGTAGGCGATCAGCGCGCTGGCGGCGGCGTTGTCTTCAGCGCGCTTGAGCAGCACCGCGTCCTGATCGATCGGCGTATACAACCCGGCCGGCACCACCCAGCGCGAGCCGGCGCGCGGCCGGCCGTTCTCGAACAGTTGCGAGGCGGCCACGAAGCCCAGTTCCGCATTGCCGGTGGCCACGAACTGCCAGGTCTGGGCGATGTTCTCGCCGCGCACGAGGCGCGCTTTCACGCCCGCCAGTACGCCGAGATTCTTCATTGCCTCGAGGGCGGCGGCGCCGTAGGGCGCTGTTTTCGGGTTGGCGATGGCGAGGTGCTTGAACTGCCCGCGGCCGAGCACCTTGCCCTCGGCGTCGACGCGTTCGGCATTGGGCGACCACAACACCAGCGTGCCGACGGCGTAGGTGAAGCGGCTGCCCGCGACCGCGAGGCCGTCGGATTCGAGCTTGGCCGGGCGCACCGCGTCGGCGGCGAGAAAGACATCGAAGGGCGCGCCGTGGGCGATCTGCGCATACAGCTGCCCGGTGGCGCCGAACGCAAGCCGTGCGCGTGATGGCCGGTGTCGGCCGCGAAGGCGGCGGCGATCTGCTGCATGGGCGCGGTGAAGTTGGCTGCCACGGCCACCGTCACCTCATCCGCGTGAGCGAAGGGGCAGACAATGAGGGCGAGACTCAACAGGCGCGCGTGCAGCAGGTTCATGATCGGCCGTTCCCGGGATGTGGGCGTTGCAAAGCATACCAGCGCGCCGCGCGCCGGCGCCGTCATGCGTCGAAGTGCACCGCCAGACAGCGCACGGCGGCCGGCAGCGAAAGGCACTCCTGCCGTGCAAGCACTTGCGGGACGGCCGACGGAAACTCGAAGGCGATGCCGTAGGTGCCCTGCGGTTGCCCGTGCAGGTAGATGCGGGCGCGCAGGCGGCGCAAGTCCGCATGGCGCAGCGTGACGGTGTGCGGATCTTCGTCGGCAATCACCTCGCAGGCGTCGGCGACACGCGCGCCAAGGCTGACCAGCAGCCGACGCAGATGGTTGTGCTTCTGCAGGCTCCAGGGGTTGGTGTTCATGACGCATCCTCCGTTGTCGCAAGCAGTGCCGGCACGATCCGCGCCAGCCATTGGTCGACGCGCGCATCGGTCAAACCCGCCTGGGCGTGTTGGTCGATGGCCAGACCGAGAAAGTCTTCGCCATCCACTGCGACCGAGTCCGTGAACGCGTAGCCGGCGCTCGGCCAGCGGCCCACCACGCGTGCGCCCAGATCGGTGACGGCGTCGTACAGCAGACCGATGGCGTCCACGAAATGTTCCGGGTACTTCTCCTGGTCGCCCAGCCCGAAGATGGCCACCACTTTGCCGGCGAGTGAATCAGCGGGCAGCGTCGGCAGAAACTCTGCCCAACTGGGCTGTTCCAGCCCGCTCGCGCGCCCCGGCAACTCGCCCTCGCCCAGCGTCGGCAAGCCGAGAATGAACGCGTCGCAGGCCAGGAAGTCGTCGACGCGGGTGCGCCCGATGTTGGCGGGTTTGTCCGGCGTCAAGCCGTGTTCGCTCGCCAACTTCTTCGCCATCTGCTTGGCCAGCAGACGGGTGCGGCCGGTCTCGGTGCCGAAGAAAATGCCAATGCGCGCCATGGGTCAGTCCGTCTCGGCGGGGCGCTGGGTCAGCTCCTCAGGCAGCACGCCCACCGGATTGCCCAGCGTGTCGTCCGGCCCGCTCTCGAAGCGCACCAGGTAAATCTCCTGGCTGGGGTCGAGCTCGGCGTGACCGAAGTGCACCACCACGCCGCGTGCCCCGGCCGGGGCAATGAGTCCCTCCTCATCCACGCCGGGCATGCCGCCATCGTTCACGATGTCGCTGCGTGCGAACACCATCTCGCCGATTTCGTATTGAACTGTACTCATGGCGCGCGCTCGTTTACCAGACGTCGGCGGGCGCCAACAGGCGCTCGACCGGCTCGTCGAAGAGCAGATGCTTGTCGATGATTTCCTCGACGTCCGTCGGTGCGACGCCGGTGTACATGACGCCTTCCGGGTACACCAGCACGCTCGGCCCCAGATGGCAGGGGCCCAGACAGCCGGCATTGGTCAGTTGCAGGCCGGACTCCCACAGCTTGCGCGCCGCGAAGGCATCGGAAAACGCCTGCCAGACGGGACTGGCGCCGTGGGCCTGACAGGAACCGCGTGGATGCCCCTCGGGGCGACCCTGAACGCAGACGAGCACGTGTTTGTTCGGTTTGGGCATGGCAATCTCCGGTTGTTCACAGAGAGCAATGCAAGCCGCGTGCCGGGGAAAAAGCACAGCTAAAACAGTGGGTTGGCAATTTCTTGACTGTCGGGTTTGCGACAATTTGTTGCGTTGCGACATGGGCCGCCGCGGCGTGCGGCCCGGCGCGCCGTGTCACGCGGGCGGACGGCTTGCCGCGATCAGCGCGTTGTCGATCGCCTTGGCCACCCGATAGGCCTCGCGTTCGCGCAGGCGCGCGGCGTAGCTTTCGAGCGCATCGTGCTTTGGCAGCAGGCCGAAGGCCATGCCCCAGTCCACATGGCTGCCGACATACACGTCCGCCATGGTGAAACGCCGGCCGCACACGTAGTCATCGGCTTGAAACTTTGCCGTCAATACCGCGTAAGCGTGCGCCGGGTCGCCACAGCCGACCATGCGCTGCTGCTCGGGCGTGGGGGTCACGCCGATGGCCTGGAGGCCGTTGGCTTGCTCGATGGGGCCGGCGGCGAAGAACAGCCAGCGATAGTATTCGGCCCGCTCGTCTGCCGTGGGCGCGAGCCCCGCCGAGGGGAAGGCCTCGGCCAGATAGGCGCAGATGGCGCCGCATTCGGTGACCAACTTGCCGCCGTGGTCGATGGCCGGCACCTTGCCCATGGGGTTGATCGCCAGGTACGCCGCGCCGTGCATCTGTTCGCCATACTGGACGATGCGCGCCTCGTACTGCGCCCCGACTTCGTGCAGCGCCCAGCGCACGATTTGCCCGCGGGACATGGGGTGGGTGTAGAGAATGAGGGGTGACATCCGGCGCTCCGTGTGCGGTCGTGGAAGACGATTGATAGCACGAATACGCGAACATCATGGCGGCGCGTGCGAAACGGTGCGGGCCGTGAGCACGAGACGACGGTCGACCGACCCTACTTGGGCTGAGCGGCCACGCATATGCGGTTGCGCCCGTTCTCCTTGGCGAGATAGAGCGCCTGGTCGGCCTGAATCAGCAAGCCATCGATGTCGGCGTTATTTTCGCTCGCGACCACCAGCCCGAACGAGGCCGTGATCGCCACCGGTAGATCGCCGGGTGCCGTCACCGATGCGGCGGCGATGGCCCCGCGCAGGCGTTCGGCGGCTTCCATGGCCTGATGGTGGTCGGTTTGCGGTAACAACACGGCGAATTCTTCGCCGCCGATGCGTCCGACGATGTCGACATCGCGCAGCGTGGTGCGGCAGATGTCGCTGACTTTTTGCAGCACGAGGTCGCCGACGTTGTGGCCGTAGGTGTCGTTGACCCGCTTGAACAGGTCGATGTCGAACATGATCAGGGAGAGCGCGCCACCGTAACGGCGGAAACGCGCGAGTTCGATTTCGGCCTGCTCGATGAAATGGCGCCGATTCGACAGGCCGGTGAGATAGTCGGAATGCGCTTGCCGTTGGAGCTCCTCTTCCATCCGCTTGCGCTCGGTGACGTCGCGACCGATGGTCAGCACCCCGGCAATCGTGCCCGCGTCGTCACGTTCGGCCACCATGTGAATGGCCTGAAACGACGTCCCCCGCCGGCCAGGCACTTCGAACTCGCTCAGCGTGCCCTCGCCGGTCGTGGCGACCTGCCGAATCTTGTCCTCGTAGAGGTCGAGTCGGTCGTTGTCGAACCACGCGCCCGGTGGTTTGCCCAGCAACTCGTCGGCAGGCAGGCCCAGGCTTTGTTCCATGCGCGGATTCAGGTAGATCAGACGCCCCTCGAGGTCGTAGCGCGCGATGTTGTCGGGCGCGTTTTCGGCCAGGCTGCGGAAGGCGCGCTCGCGCACCACCAGCTGCTCGCGGGCGCGTCGGTTCTCGATGGCGATGGCCGCCAGGTTGGCGGCAAAACTGATGCGATCGAGATCTTCCGGCGCGGGGCTGGCCGGATGGGCGTGGTAGATGGCAAACGTGCCCAGCACCTTGTCGGTGGACGACAGAATCGGCTCCGACCAGCAGGCCGCCAGGCCCGCCTGCGCGGCCAGTTCGCGGTAGCCTCGCCAGTGCTCGTGCTGGTGGATGTCCTCGACGATGACGCGCTGGCCGAGATGGGCCGCCATGCCACATGAGCCGACGCCCAGTTCGATTCCGTTGATCGCGTCGTTGAAAAACGCGGGGAGATGCGGCGCCGCGCCGGTCACCAGCTGGCGGCCGTCTTCGTCGAGCAACAACACGCTGCATCGTGACGTCGGGTCCTCGGCCTCGATCGCATCAACGACGGAATGCAGAATTTCCGCCAGCGGCGCGCCCTTGGCGACCATTGCCAGCATGGCATCGTGCGCGTGGTTGCGCCGTTCGCTCTGCCATTGCGCGGTCATGTCGTCGAAATGGACCAGGCGCTTGTTGCCCACCCATGATGCGCGGAGGCGCACCCGGCGCTCCGAGCCATCCTTGCAGGTGACGTTGACTTCGATGTCCGGCGGGCGCGCCCCGGTCTGGCGCGCGGCGACCAGCGCCCGATGCCAGGGGTCGATCACGGTCTCGCGGTAGTGCGGATCCGGATAGGCCTTGTGATACCAGGCATCGAGATCGGGCAGATCCGCCAGCGTATAGCCGAACAGCTGCGTAAACCGGTTGTTCACGTATTCAACCTGTCGATCGACGTTCGACCAGCCAATGCCGACCGGCGATGAATCCAGAATATCTTCCAGTTCGATACGCTGCTCGGTGCGCTTGCTCAGATCGTCTGACGGCATTGCTCAATCCCGAAATCCAGACGTAGAGAATAACGCAATATCCGACACCTGCCAGTCGCCGGCAGCGTCGGCGTGAGGGCTGTCGTCTTTACGACAAAGGAGCGACATGCGACACGGCAGCTTCTCCCTAAGCGACTGAATTTTAGCGACTAACGCCCTTGGCACGACGGTTGCTGCGGTGCACCCACACCCCCTTTTTCCAGAGGAGCGGCAACGTGGAACTCCCAGTCATCAGCAACACCCCGAGCGAGGCCGAAGGCGGCGGATGCGAATCCAGCGGCTGCGGTACGGCGCCCGACGCCCTGTCGCACCTGCCCGATCACATCCGCGCCAAGGTGCAGGACCACCCCTGTTATTCCGAGGAAGCCCATCACTACTTCGCCCGCATGCACGTGGCGGTGGCGCCGGCCTGCAACATCCAGTGCAACTACTGCAACCGCAAGTACGACTGTTCGAACGAGTCGCGCCCGGGGGTGGTGTCCGAACTGCTGACGCCCGACCAGGCGATCAAGAAGATCAAGGCCGTGGCGGCGGAGATTCCGCAGATGACGGTGCTGGGCATCGCCGGCCCCGGCGACCCCCTCGCCAACCCGGAGCGCACCTTCGAGACTTTCCGCATGCTCTCGGCGCAGACGCCGGACATCAAGCTGTGCGTATCGACCAATGGCCTCAATCTGCCGCAATACGCAGACGAGATCGCCAAGCACAACATCGACCACGTGACCATCACCATCAACTGTGTCGATCCCGAGATCGGCGCCAGGATCTATCCGTGGATCTACTGGGAGAACAAGCGCATCCGAGGCGTGGAAGGCGCGAAGATCCTCATCGAGCAGCAACAGAAGGGCCTGGAGGCGCTGACCTCGCGCGGCATTCTGGTGAAGGTGAACTCGGTGATGATCCCCGGCGTGAACGACGAGCACCTCAAGGAAGTGTCGAAGATCGTCAAGGCCAAGGGCGCTTTCCTGCACAACGTGATGCCGCTCATCGCCGAAGCCGAGCACGGCACCTACTACGGCCTCATGGAGCAGCGCGGGCCGACGGACGACGAGCTGCAGGCGCTGCAGGACGAGTGCTCGGGCGACATGTCGATGATGCGCCACTGCCGCCAGTGCCGTGCCGATGCGGTCGGCCTGCTGGGCGAAGACCGCGGCGACGAGTTCACTCTCGACAAGATCGACGTCATGGACGTCGATTACGAAGCCGCCATGGAACGTCGCAAGGTGGTGCACGACGACATCCTCAGCAAGCTCGAAGCCGAGCGTGCCGCCAAGAACGCCACGGTTCCCGTGCATCTGTCCATCGCCGCCGACGCCCGTCCGGTGTTGATGGCGGTGGCCGGCAAGGGCGGCATGGTGGCCGAGCACTTCGGCCATGCCAAGGAGTTCCTCATCTACGAAGCCTCGCCCGAAGGCGTGCGCTTCATCAGCCACCGAAAGACCGAGCTCTACTGCGCGGGCGTGGACACCTGCGGCGACGGAGGCATGGCCACTGAGGACGAACCCGAATCGGTCCTGGAGCGCAACATCCGCACCCTGTCGGGCTGCGAGGTGGTGCTGTGTTCCAAGATCGGCTACGAGCCCTGGGGCATGCTGGAAGACGCCGGTATCGCGCCCAACGGCGAGCACGCCATGGAGCCCATCGAGGACGCCGTGATGGCGGTCTACAAGGAAATGTTCGACAGCGGCAAGCTGGCCGAACCGGCACCGGCCCAGCAGGTTGCCTGAGCACGGACGCGACACCATGGCCCACCCGAACGCCCCCCGCAGCAACGATCTGACTGCCGCGCTGCGGGCGGCGTCGGGTGTTGGCCACGTCGCCGGCACACACCATTGAGGAGCCGATCATGGCATTGCAAATCACCGCCCAATGCGTCAATTGCTGGGCCTGTTACGACGTCTGCCCCAACGACGCCATCTACGAGGACAAGCCGCATTTCCTCATCGACGACGACAAGTGCACCGAGTGCCTGGGCGACCATCCGGACCCCCAGTGCGCCGCCATCTGCCCCATCGAATGCGCCATCGTCGATGAGCTCGGCGACGCCCTGAATCCGCCCGGATCGCTCACCAACATTCCGATCGACAAGCTGCACGAGCTCGGGCTGATACCGCCCGAGTTCGCCTGAATCACGGCGGGGACGCCCGCCGCACGCAAGGACACGCCATGGCCCACGTCATCTTCTTCGAGAAACCCGGCTGCTCGGGCAACGCGCAACAAAAGGCGCTGCTCGAAGCGGCGGGGCACACCGTCGACGCGCGCAGCCTGCTGGCCGAGCCGTGGACGGCGCAGGCGCTGGCCGCCTACCTCGATCCGCTGCCGGTGAGCGAGTGGTTCAACCGCAGCGCCCCGGCGGTGCGCGATGGCGCCATCGTGCCCGAGCGCCTCGACGCGGCGCAGGCCATGGCCTTGTTGCTCGACGATCACCTGCTCATCCGCCGGCCGTTGATGGAAGTGGATGGCACCCGCCTGGTGGGTTTCGACACCTTCGCGGTGGACGGCTGGATCGGCCTGTCCGCCGCACCGCTGCCGGCGCGCAATCTCGAAGGCTGCGCCAAGGGCGATGCGCCCCACGCGGCCTGTCCCGACCCGGCGGATGCCACCCATGTCTGATCCGGGGCACTGCGACGGCGCGGTCGAACTGGCCCCGGGCGTCCACTGGGTGGGCGCCCTCGATCCGCATCTGCGCAGCTTCGACATCATTCTCAAGACCGCCAACGGCACCAGCTACAACAGCTACGTGGTGCGTGGGCGAACGGGCGTGGCGGTGATCGACACGGTGAAGGAGAACTACGCCGACACCTTCTTCCGCCGGCTCGAATCGGTCGCCCGCTACGACGAGATCACCACCATCGTGCTCAACCACCTCGAGCCCGATCACAGCGGCGCGCTGCCCGAGCTGCTGCGCCGCGCGCCGCAGGCCAAGGTGTATCTGTCCACCCGCGCGCAGATGATGCTCAAGGCGCTGCTCAAGCCGCCCATGAGCGAGTTGCCCGACTACACGCCGGTGACCACCGGCGACGAAGTCGACCTCGGCGGGCGCACGCTGCGCTTTCTGCACACGCCCTACCTGCACTGGCCCGACACCCAATGCACCTACCTCGTCGAGGACGGTTTCCTGTTCTCCGGCGACGTGTTCGGCTGCCACTTCTGCGATGCGCGCCTGTTCAACGACCAGGCCGGCGATTTCCGCTTCTCGTTCGAGTACTACTACGCGCACATCATGCGGCCCTTCCGCGAGCACGTGCTCGACGCGCTGGCGCTCATCGAGCCGCTCGCCATCAACCTCATCGCCCCGGCGCACGGCCCCATCCTGCGCCACCTGCCGCGCGACTATGTGCGCCGCTACCGCGAGCTGGCCACGCCGCGCCTGTGCAACGAGGCGCGCAGCGAGAAGACATTGGTGGTGTTCTACCTCTCCGCCTACGGCAACACCCGGCGCATGGCCGAATGTCTGGCCGAAGGCGCCGAGCGCATCGGCGGCGTGCGCGTCTCGCTCTACGACCTCGAAGGCGGCGAGCCCGACG
>JBNKNO010000077.1:0-12940 GCA_050293885.1 Rhodocyclaceae bacterium
AGAGACATGAGTGATAAAGGACAAGATGGCTAAAGGAATGATTCTCGCGGCGGGGCAGGGGACGCGTGTGCGGCCGCTGACGTCGCAACTGCCCAAACCCATGGTGCCGATTCTGGGCAAGCCGGTGATGGAGTACCTCATCGAGCACCTGGCGCGTTACGGCGTGAAGGACATCATGGTCAATGTGGCGTTCAATCACTGGAAGATTGAAAACTACTTTGGCGACGGGCGCCGCTGGGGCGTGAACATTGGCTACTCGTACGAGGGCGCGCGCGACCATGGTGAGATCGTGCCCAAGGCGGTGGGTTCGGCCGGGGCGCTGCGCAAGATTCAGGATTTTGGCGGTTTCTTCGATGAGACCACGCTGGTGATGTGTGGCGACGCGGTGGTCGATCTCGATATCGGTGCGGCACTGCATGAGCACACCGCCAAGGGCGCGCTGGCGAGTGTGGTGGCGCTGGATGTGCCGCGCGAGCAGGTGAAGAACTATGGCGTGGTGGTGACCGACGACGACGGTCGGATCCAGTCCTTTCAGGAGAAGCCGGCGCCGGAGGAGGCGCTGTCCACGTTGGCCAGTACGGGCATCTATCTGTTCGAACCGGAAGTGATCGACCGTATCCCGTCGAATACGGTGTACGACATCGGCTCGCAGCTTTTTCCGCAGTTGGTGGAAGAGGGGGTGCCGTTCTTTGCGCAGAAGCGCTTCTTCAACTGGATCGACATCGGGCGTCTGGCGGATTACTGGGAGGTCTCGCAGCGCGTGTTGCGCGGTGAGGTGGCGCAGATGGACATGCCGGGCAAGGAGGTGAGGCCCGGGGTGTGGGTCGGGCTGAACACCTCGATTGCGTGGGATAGCGTGCAGATCGTCGGGCCGGTGTTCATCGGCTCGAACGTGCGCGTCGAGCCCGGGGTGTCGATCATCGGTCCGAGCTGGATTGGCCATGGCTCGCATATTCGGGCCGGCTCGCGTGTGGAGCGCTGCATCTTGCAGGAGTACACCCGGGTGGGCGAGGGGCAACGCTTTTCGGAGTTGATCGTGTCGCCGCAATACTGCGTCGACCGCGCCGGCGTGGCGCACTATCTGGGTGAAGATGACTGCCCGTATCGCTGGGGCGATGCGCGCGGCTGATCGCTTCGAATTGACACACGGTGCCGGCATGATGCCGGTGTGACGCAACTGTGGGAGTGCTGGCGTGATTCTTGTGACTGGCGGGGCCGGATTCATCGGCGCCAATTTCGTGCTCGACTGGATTGCCGAAACCGGCGAGCCGGTGGTGAACCTCGACAAACTTACCTATGCGGGCAACCTCGAGACGCTGCAAGCACTCGCCGACGACGCGCGACATGTGTTCGTGCAGGCCGACATTTGTGACCGCGCGACGGTTGATGCGCTGCTGGCCAAGCACCAGCCGCGTGCCATCGTGCACTTCGCGGCCGAAAGCCACGTGGACCGCTCGATTCACGGGCCCGGCGAGTTCGTGCGCACCAATGTGGAAGGCACGTTCTCTCTGCTCGAGGCGGCTCGTGCCTATTGGGACGCACTCGACGGTGAGGCCAAGTCGGCCTTCCGTTTCCTGCATGTGAGTACCGACGAAGTGTATGGCTCGCTGGCGGCGGAGGCCCCCGCTTTCACCGAAACCCATCCCTACGAGCCCAACAGCCCGTATTCGGCCAGCAAGGCAGCGAGCGATCATCTGGTGCGCGCCTGGCATCACACCTACGGGCTGCCGGTGATCACCACCAACTGCTCGAACAACTACGGGCCCTACCAGTTCCCCGAAAAGCTCATCCCGCTCATGATCGTCAATGCACTCGCCGGCAAGGCGCTGCCGATCTACGGCGATGGTATGAACGTGCGTGACTGGTTGTATGTGAAGGATCATTGCAGCGCCATTCGTACCGCGCTGGCCAAGGGCCGCGTGGGCGAAACCTACAACGTGGGCGGCTGGAACGAGATGCCCAATATCGAGATCGTGAAGATCATCTGCGCCATTCTCGATGAGTTGCGCCCGGGCTCGGCGAGCTATTTCGATCAGATCACCTACGTCACCGACCGTCCCGGTCATGACCGCCGCTATGCCATCGACGCCCGCAAGATCGAGCGCGAACTGGGCTGGCGCCCGGCCGAGACTTTCGAGACCGGCATTCGCAAGACGGTGCAGTGGTATCTGGACAACCCCGAGTGGATTGCCCATGTGCAAAGTGGCGCCTATCGCGACTGGGTGTCGACTAATTACGCCGCGCGTTGAGCCGCAAATGCTGGAGCAAGCAATGACGAACACGAGCACCCGCAAGGGCATCATTCTGGCCGGGGGCTCTGGCTCCCGCCTGCACCCGGCCACGCTGGCGGTGTCCAAGCAGCTGATTCCGGTGTACGACAAGCCGATGATCTATTACCCGCTCAGCACGCTGATGCTGGCGGGTATTCGCGACATTCTGGTGATTTCCACCCCGCAGGACACGCCACGCTTTGAGCAATTGCTCGGCGACGGTAGCCAGTGGGGGCTGAATATTCAATACGCGGTGCAGCCCAGCCCCGACGGCTTGGCGCAGGCCTTCATCATCGGCGCCGATTTCGTCGGCAATGGGCCGAGCGCGCTGGTGTTGGGCGACAACCTTTTCTACGGCCATGACTTTGCCAAGGGGCTTGAAAGTGCCGATGCCGGCGCCGCGGGCGCGACGGTATTCGCCTATCCGGTGCATGATCCGGAGCGCTACGGCGTGGTCGAGTTCGATGCCAGCGGGCGCGCGATCAGCCTGGAAGAAAAGCCGCTCAAGCCCAAGAGTCGCTATGCGGTGACGGGGCTGTACTTCTACGATGCGCAGGTGGTGGACATTGCCCGGGCGCTCAAGCCCAGCCCGCGCGGCGAACTCGAAATCACCGACGTGAACCGCCACTACCTCGAGCAAGGCGCGCTCGACGTGCAGGTGATGGGGCGCGGGCATGCGTGGCTCGACACCGGCACGCACGAGAGCCTGATCGAAGCCAGCCTGTTCATCCAGACCATCGAGAAGCGTCAGGGCCTCAAGGTGGGCAGTCCCGAGGAGATCGCCTGGCGGCGCGGTTGGATTTCGAGCGAGCAGCTGGCGGCGTTGGCCGCGCCGCTCGCGAAAAACGGCTATGGACAGTATCTTCAGCGGATTCTTGAAGAGCAGGTGTTCTGATGCGGGTGATCCCGACCGAAATTCTGGATGTAAAGCTCATCGAACCGGACGTATTCGGCGACGTGCGCGGCTTCTTCATGGAAAGCTTCAACGCGCGCAGCTTTGCCGAAGCCACCGGGGTAACGACGCCCTTCGTGCAGGACAATCACTCCCGTAGCCAACACGGCGTGTTGCGCGGGCTGCACTACCAGATCAAGCAACCGCAGGGAAAGCTCGTGCGGGTGGTGCGCGGTGCCGTGTTCGACGTGGCGGTGGATTTGCGCCGCCGCTCGCCGACGTTTGGTGCCTGGGTGGGCGTGGAGCTGACCGAGGACAACAACCGCCAGGTGTGGGTGCCGCCAGGTTTCGGACACGGCTTTCTGGTGCTCTCGGCGAGCGCCGATTTTCTCTACAAGACCACGGACTACTACGCGCCGGAACATGAGCGCAGCGTGCTGTGGAACGACCCGGCCATCGGCATCGACTGGCCGTTGCAAGGCGAGCCACTCCTCTCCGGCAAGGACAAGGCGGGCGTGTTGCTGGCCGAGGCCGAGGTGTTCGAATGAAGCTGCTGGTGACCGGCGCGAACGGTCAGGTGGGTTGGGAGCTGGCGCGTAGCCTGATGCCCTTGGGCGAGGTGATCGCGCTGGATCGGCGAGCCTGCGACTTGTCGGCCCCGGACACCATCGCCGGGGTGATCGACCGCCATGCGCCTGATGTGATCGTCAACGCCGCGGCCTATACGGCGGTGGATCGTGCGGAGTCCGAACCCGCGCTGGCGCGCACCGTCAATGCCGAGGCGGTGGGTGCGCTGGCGGGGGCGGCCAAGCGGCACAATGCGCTGCTGGTCCACTATTCGACCGACTACGTATTCGACGGCACCAAGGTGGGCGCCTATGCCGAAGACGACGCGACCGCGCCGATCAATGTTTATGGCGAAACCAAGCTGGCCGGCGAGCATGCGATCGAAACGGCCGGTTGCGCGGCCATCATTTTGCGCACGACCTGGGTGTACGCGGCGCGGGGCCACAATTTCGTGGCGACCATGCTGCGCCTCTTTGCCGAGCGTGAGCGCCTCTCGGTGGTGGCCGATCAGTTTGGTGCGCCGACCTGGGCGCGCAACATCGCAGACGCCACGGCACAGCTGATCCGTTGGGGGATGGACGGCCGTGGTGCGCACGACACGCTCTTCCACCGCTTCAATCTTTCGTCCGCAGGGCGGACAAGCTGGCACGCGTTCGCCAACGAAATACTGCGCGCGGCCAAGTCGCAATGGCCCGACAAAGTCTGGGCCGTGCAGCACATCGAGCCGATTCCCGCCGTCGCGTATCCGCTCCCGGCGGCTCGTCCGGGCAATTCCTGTCTCGACGGCACGCGCCTGACCGAGGCCACGGGCCTGTGCATGCCGGCGTGGCAGACCGCATTGGCAGCGTGCCTTGCGGACATGCACGCCGAGTGAGCGGTCTCGAAGACTTTGCCAGCGCCGCACGTGATCTCGAGCACGAGCTTGAGGTCAACGGAATCGCATTGGGCGTCGACTGGAACGACGCCGGCGCGGTTCGCGTTCTGGCGGCGGAATCCTTGCGCAGTCGTCCGGGCGATGTTGACGCCCTCCTGCACTCGCAAGACCCGGCAGCGCGCGCCAAGGGAAAGATCTTCGCGCTCGCGAGCCTGATGCTCACACTCATGGCCAGGAGTGCGACTGTCGGCGTGCATACGCACGGCGGATGTGCATGGAAGGCGTTTGGTCAGGCGCTGTTTGCCATCACGGGGGCGCGTGACCAAACACCTTCGGAGTGAACCAGTCCATTGCCATGAATAGTCAATCGTCATAGCTTTTGGTTTCTACCAAAAGGAGTGTGACGAATGAAATGTCCTGTGCTGGTGACCGTTTTGATGTTGCCGACCCTCGCCTTTGGGGCGAGCCAACCCGCGCCCATGCCGGGTGACCTTGCCTTCTCGACCATCAATGCCGACGAAGATGGCTTCGCACTGGTGACGTTTGTCGACCTGTTTGCCGGGGCGCTGTTGAAGGTGACCGACAACGAGTGGAACAAGCTGCCATTGGGGGGCGGAGGTGCGCTGACGGGGGGCGAAGGCGCCTTGGCGTGGACGCTCGATGCCGATTTGCCCGCCGGTAGCGTGGTGCGATTCTCGTCAGTCGATTCGTCGGTCAATGTCGGCGTCTCACATGGCGCAGTGGCGCGCTCGGGGCGTTTTTCGCTGTCGACCTCCAACGAGTCGCTCATGCTTTACCGAGAAGTGGCTGGCGATGTGCTGCCGATCGCGGCGATCGGATATGGCAACAGCTTTGCCTCGGAAATCAGCGGCGCCGGGATCGACGACAGCGCGTTGGCGCTTTCGGGCGACGTGGATTTCGCCGAATATGTCGGGCCGCGATCCAATGCCGCCACCCTGGGCGCGTATCGTTCATCGGTTTTCGATGCGACGAACTGGTTGGTACGCAAGTCGACCGACGAAGCTGGCACCTTGCCTGACCTTACGTCGTTTTCGACGATGGCTGCCCCGGTGCCCGAGCCGGCCACCTACAGCATGTTGCTGGCCGGTCTGGGGCTGATGTCGGTCGTCGCCCGTCGCCGCTCGCGCGCGTGACGGCGGGGTGATGTGAACGAACAAAGGCGCCCCGAGGGGCGCCTTTGTTCATGCCCGAGTCGCGGCCGGTCAGGCCAGTCGGTGTTCGTTGGCGTACAGATCTTCGATCCGCTCGCGGGCGCGGATCTCGATGCAGCGGTCGCCATCGACCATGACTTCGGCGGCGCGTGGCCGCGTGTTGTAGTTCGAGGCCATGGTCATGCCATAGGCGCCGGCGGACAGGATGGCCAGCAGGTCACCCTCGCGCACGGCCAAACGCCGCGAGCGCGCGAGAAAGTCGCCGCTCTCGCAGATCGGTCCGACCACGTCATAGACCTCCGCCGGGGCATCGCTTGGGCACACGGGAACGACCTCGTGGTAGGCGTCGTAGAGGGTTGGGCGCGCGAGATCGTTCATGGCGGCGTCGACGATGGCGAAGTTCTTTTCCTCACCGGGTTTGAGGTATTCGACGCGCGTCAGCAGCAGGCCCGCGTTGCCGATCAGCGAGCGGCCGGGTTCGAGAAAAATCTCTTCTTCGCGATCGGCCAGTACCTCGAGCACCGGTGCCAGGTAATCGGTCGCGCCGGGGAGCACTTCGTCGTCGTAGCGGATGCCCATGCCGCCGCCGATGTCGATGTGATCGAGTGTGATGCCGGCATCATTGAGCTGGCGAACGAGCGCCAGCACCCGCTCAGCGGCTTCGGCGACCGGGGTGGAGTCGAGCAGCTGCGAGCCGATGTGCGAGGCGATGCCGCTGATGGCGATGCCTTTGGTGTTGGCGGCGCGACGATAGAGCGCGAGCGCCTCGTCGTAGGCGACACCGAACTTGTTGGCCTTGAGGCCGGTCGAGATGTAGGGGTGGGTCTTGGGGTCCACGTCGGGATTGACGCGAAACGCAATCGACGCCGTCTTGCCCATGGCTTGCGCCGTTGCGCTCAACCGATCGAGTTCCGCCGCGGATTCGATGTTGAAACAACCGATACCCGCGTTGAGCGCCAATTGCATTTCCTCGACCGTCTTGCCGACACCCGAGAATACGACCTTGGCCGGATCGCCACCGGCCGCGATGACGCGCATGAGCTCACCGCCCGAGACGATGTCGAAACCGGCGCCGAGGCGGGCAAATGCGTCGAGAATGCCGAGGTTGGAGTTGGCCTTGACAGCATAGCAGATGGTCGCGCGGCGGCCGGCCAGTGCGGCCTCGTAGGCACGATAGGCGTCAGTGAGCGCCTGACGCGAATAGACATAAGTGGGTGTGCCGAACTGCTCGGCAATGTCTGTCAGCGCAACCGATTCGAGCGAGAGCGAATCGCCGCCATGCAGCGTCGAAATGGGAAAATCAGTCATCGGGTCGGTTCTTGGGGGGCGGGTTTGCTACCATCCGCAGCGCCGATGTCGGGCCGCTTCGGGATGAACAGATCGCCCTTGATGCCGCATGCCCCCATCAGGGCGATCAGGGCGAGCGTAATGGCGAGGCGGGATGCGGTCATGAGTCGGTCGGCGTAAAAAGGAAAAATCGTAGCAGAAATAGGGGGCAGAAATGGATGAGTCGCAGTTTGTATCTTTGGCCGAGTCGGAGTTGGCCCACATCGAAAATGCGCTAGAGGCGTGCGGCCCGGACATCGATGTCGAGCCTCAGCCTGGCGGTATCCTCGCGCTGACTTTCGAAAACGACAGCCAGATCATCATCAATCGCCATGTGGCGGCCCGGGAAATCTGGGTGGCGGCCCGTAGCGGCGGTTTTCACTTTCGGCCACAAGCCGGGAAATGGACCGATACGCGCAGTGGCGACGATTTGTATGTCGTTCTGTCGCGCGTGGTGAGTGATCAGGCGGGCGAGCCCGTGAGCATCGAGCCCGCCTGAGCGAGGCCGGTTAGCGCTGCGGCATTGGGCTGATGACCGGCCTGGGCGCCGCTTCGAGCACGGGTGCCGGGGTCGGACGAAGGTCTTCGACCGGCGCAGGGGGTTGCGCACGCGGCTGGATGCGGATCGGTTTTTGCGGCGGTGAATCGCCGAACAAATCGCTCGGGAAGGCGCCGATCGCTTCGCTGGGTGCGTCCATCGGCGCTGTTGCGTGCTCCAGCAGATCGTCCGGCAGTTCCGGCGGGATCGGCGCCTCGTTCTCCGCATAGACCCAATCCGGCTCGACGCCCTCGATGGCGGCGACGCGGTCGACACGGGGCGGCTTGGCCATCGGCGTTGATTCCTTGCCTTTTAGCGCAACACGCATGTAGTCCAGCCAGATGGGCAGCGCGGTGCGCCCGCCCGTTTCGGCTCGGCCCATTTTGCGTGGTTGATCGAATCCGACCCAGGAAATGGCCACCACGTCGGGGTTGAAACCGCAAAACCACGCGTCGACATAGTCATTGGTGGTGCCGGTCTTTCCGCCCAGATCCGTTCGGCCGAGTGATTTCGCGCGTACCCCCGTGCCGGCATTGATCACCCCTTGAAGCAGCGAATTCATGACGAAAGCGTTGCGCTCGTCAATGACGCGGGCGGCAGATTTTCCGGCAACGGGCGGATCGACGCGGGCAAGCACATGTCCATCGTTGTCGAGGATTTCCTTGATGACATAGGGCTGCACGCGATAACCACCGTTCGCGAACACCGCGTAGCCCGTGGCCATTTGCCACGGCGTAGCCGAGCCGGCGCCGAGCGCCATGGTGAGATACGCTGGAATGCGATCGGGCGAGAAGCCGAAGCGGGAGACGTAGTCCTGTGCGTAGTCGGTGCCGATCGATTGCAACAGGCGGATCGACACCATGTTCTTGGACTTGGCGAGCGCACGCCGCAAGGTCATTGGCCCTTCGTACTTGTGGTCGTAATTGGCGGGCTCCCATTCCTGGCTTCCGGTCACCCCGGCCGGGAAGTACAGCGGCTCGTCCTCGACGTAGCTGCCGGCACTGAATCCGCGTTCGAGCGCGGCCGAATAGACAAAGGGTTTGAAGCTGGAGCCGGGTTGGCGGTAGGCCTGCGTGGCGTGATTGAACTTGTTGCGGAAATAGTCGAATCCGCCGGCCAGTGCGCGCACGGCGCCGTCCTTGGCATCGATGGCGAGCAAGGCCCCTTCGACTTCGGGGAGCTGCAGCAGCGTCCACACGCCCTTTTCATCCTGTTGAATCCGGACCACGGCGCCCGGGCGGATGCGCTTCGCGGCCGGCGCCTTCGCCCGCAGCATGGGGGCGGCGAATTTCAATGCCTTGCCCGTGATCTTGTGCGTTTCTCCATCCCGGTATACCGAGACTTCCTTGGGGGAGGCGGCGACAACGACCGCGGCGAGCAAGTCACCGAAATCGGCAGTGTTGTCCAGTACTTCGTCCATTGCCTCGTTGCGCAGGTCTCCGGCCGGGGGGAGCTCGATGAAATGCTCGGGGCCGCGGTAGCCATGGCGCATGTCGTAGGCCAGCAGCCCATCGCGAAGGGCTTGATAGGCGGCTTCCTGCTCCGCCTTGGTGATTGTGGTAATGATGCGAATGCCGAGTTCGTAAGCCTTGTCCTCGAACTGTTCGACGGCGATCTGCCTTGCCATTTCAGCAATGTAGTCGGCATGGACAGTCGACGCCTCGTTACGGTCGTTGGCAACGGCCTTGAACGGCTCGGCGGAGGCTGACTCAAGCGTGGCGTCGTCGATGTAGTTCAGTTCCCGCATGCGCCGCAGGACGTATTGCTGCCGAAGACGCGCACGCTTCGGATTGACCACCGGGTTGTACTTGGACGGGGCCTTGGGTAGCCCGGCGAGCATTGCCGCCTGACCTGCCGAGAGCTCCGCCAGTGGTTTGCCGTAATAGGTCTTGGCGGCCGCCGAGAAGCCATAAGCCCGTCTGCCCAGATAGATCTGGTTGATGTAGAGCCCGAGTATTTCGTCTTTGGTGAGGTTTTTCTCGATTTTCAACGAGAGCAGAATTTCGTAGATCTTTCGCGTCAGCGTCTTCTCGCGCGTGAGAAAGAAGTTACGGGCGACCTGCATGGTGATGGTCGATGCCCCTTGGCCGCGCCCACCCGAAACGAGATTGGCAGCCGCGGCACGTGCGATTCCGAGGACGTCGACGCCCGGATGCTCGTAGAAGCGTTCGTCCTCTGCCGCAAGAATGGCGTGTTTGAGCACTTCGGGTACGTCCGAAATGCCAACGAAATTCCGCCGCTCCTCGCCGTATTCTCCGATCAGATGACCGTCTGCGGTGTAGATGCGCAAAGGGATCTTGGGGCGGTAGTCGGTAAGGATTTCAAGCGAAGGAAGCTTGGGCCAAGCAAACGCAACCACGGCTGCGAGAGTGGCCGCGCCCAGCACGGCAAGACCGATAAGAGCGAAAAACGGGTAAAGAACCCAGCGCATGCGTCGTAAGTATCCTGGAAGTAAGTCGAACGATTATACGTTTTGCGGCGCGACGGCTCCAATCTGCGTATGGCATACAGGATTGTTTACACATGCCATCGTTGTTGTTAGCATTGAAGCTGTTTTTCACATGTTGCGCCTAACATGAAGAAATTTAAGGATTTTCTTTGTGATTGACTTGTCGGTTTTTAACCCGAAGGCGCGCCCGCTGGTTGGGCTCGATATTTCGTCCTCGTCGGTCAAGCTGGTGGAGTTGTCCGGCGGATTGAAGGAAGGAATTCGTATAGAGCGCTACGCCATTGAGTCCATGCCGCGCGATGCGGTGTCGGACGGCAATGTTGTCAACCTGGATGCGGTCGCGGATACGATCAGACGAGCGCTGCGCCGAATGGGCGCTGGCGTGAAGCAGGTCGCCATGGCGCTGCCAGCCTCTGCCGTCATTACCAAGAAAATTCTGTTGCCCGACGGTTTGCGGGAACAGGAAATGGAGGTGCAGGTCGAGGCTGAAGCCAACCAGTACATTCCGTTTGCACTTGATGAGGTGAACCTCGACTTTCAGGTGCTCGGCGAGTCGTCCGATGCGGCTGGTGAGTTGGATGTGCTGATCGCCGCTTCACGCAAGGAGAAGGTGGAAGATCGCGTTGCCGTTGCGGAGGCCTCTGGCCTCAAGGCTGTCGTGATGGACGTTGAATCCTTCGCGGCGCAGTCGGCCTTTGAATTCGTGGCGCGGCAGCTTCCGGATCAGGGGAAAGGTAGCATCATCGCCCTAGTCGATATCGGCGCCAACCTGCTCAACGTCACCGTCATACGGGATGGTGTACAGGTTTACGCGCGCGAACAGGCCTTTGGCGGTCAGCAGCTGACGCAGGACATCGCCCGACACTATGGCATGAGTGCCGAGGAAGCCGAGGCAGCGAAACGTTCAGGCAGCCTTCCGGAAAACTACGCAAGCGAATTGCTGCGCCCCTTCATGGATAGCCTCGCACTTGAAGTCTCTCGTGCGCTGCAGTTCTTCTTCACATCTACACAGTTCAACCAAGTGGACCATATTGTCCTCGCGGGGGGGTGTGCCGTGATCCCGGATTTGGCCAAAGTTGTCGGCGGTCGTACTCAGGTGGACACCGTCGTGGCCAACCCGTTTGCGAAGATGCAACTGTCTTCCAAGGTTCGTCCTAAAAATCTCATGGCTGATGCGCCGTCGTTGTTGGTGGCATGTGGTCTGGCTTTGCGGAGGTTTGATTCATGATTCGGATCAACCTGCTGCCCCATCGCGAGGAGGCCCGCAAGCAGCGGCGCCAGAATTTCTATGGGTTGGCGCTCGGCATGATCTTGATTGGCGCACTTGTTGGTGTGCTCGTCAGTATGGTGATCGGTGGTTTCATCGATGCGCAGGAGGCAAAGAACAATTTCCTCAAGACGGAAATCGCCAAACTCGACAAGGATATTGCCGAGATCAAGCGGTTGCGGAGCCAGATTGACGCATTGCTTGCGCGCAAACAGGTCATCGAATCGCTTCAGAGCCATCGGGCCGAGACCGTCCATCTGCTCAACGAATTGGCGCGCCAAACGCCGGAAGGCGTGTATTTGCGCTCGATCAAGCAGGCGGGGTTGAAGGTCACGCTCATGGGCTATGCGCAGTCAAATGCGCGGGTGTCGACCCTGATGCGCAATCTTGACGGGTCGGAATTCCTTGAAAAGCCCAACCTCATCGAGGTCAAAGCCGGTCAGGTTGACGATCGCCGGGTCAGCGAGTTCACGCTCGGCATCGACATTGAGAGGGCGTCAGATGAGAGTGACAAGCAGGGTAAAGGAGGGGCGAGATGAGTAAGTCTGACCTGAAATCCCGCCCTGCGTCGCAGTTTGATTTCAAGCGCTTCGTTGACGATTTCAAGGGGCTGGATCCGAATGATCCCGGTGTGTGGCCGTTGGGGCCCAGGGTCGTCGCTTTGCTGGTGATTCTCGTTGCGACCCTTGCTGGCGCATGGTGGTTCTTCTGGCAGGATCAAGTCGACACGCTCGCTCAGCGCGAGGCCAGTGAGCTGACCCTGCGTGAGGAATGGAAGCAGAAGAAACGCCAATCGGTGAACCTGGATGAACACCTGCAGCAACTTGCCGAGATCGACCGTCAGTTCGGTGCATTGCTGCGTCAGCTGCCCAACCGCGCCGAGATGGATTCGTTGTTGGCTGACATCAACCAGGCAGGGCTGGGAAGAGGGCTTCTGTTCGAACTTTTCAAACCTGGTGGTGACGTCGTGAAGGAGTTCTACGCCGAAATGCCGATTGCTGTGCGGGTGATTGGGCAGTATCACGATCTTGGCGCGTTTGCCAGCGACGTGGCGAAGATGCCCCGTATTGTCACCCTGAACAACTTGGCTATTGAGCGTCCGAAGCCCGGCGAACCCCTGAAAATGGATGCAACCGCGGTGACCTATCGATATCTGGACGAAGAAGAGTTGGCTGCGCAGCGGCAAGCCAAGGCGAAAGCGGCCAAACCGAGGTGAGCGAGCGCATGAAGAAAATATTTATCTTATTGCCGTTCCTCTTGTTGGGCTGCAGTAGCGATCAAGAGGACTTGCGTAGCTGGATGGCACGCGAAGAAGCCGGAATGAAGGGGCAGGTGAAACCGTTGCCGGAAATCAAGCCGTTTCCCCAGATTGACTATGACGTATTTGCGCTGCAGTCGCCGTTTGATGCGGAGAAGTTTGTCGCGACAAGGGCCGTTGCAGGTGGTCCGCGCCCGGATATCAATCGGCAGCGCGAGCCTCTCGAGGCGTATCCACTGGAGTCCCTCAAAATGGTCGGTGCAATGATTAAGCCAAGTGCTGCACATGCGCTGATTGATGCGGGGGGCAGTATTTATCAGGTACGAA
>JBNKNO010000078.1:0-9692 GCA_050293885.1 Rhodocyclaceae bacterium
GCGCTGGAGGCAAAACCGGTCGATGTGGCCCGCGCCGTGCGCAGCGTGGTGCAGCTGTGTCAGGCCGACGGCTATGGTGACACCCGTTTCGACATCGACATCGCACCGGGGCTCTGGCAAGCGATGGGCAATCCGCGCCAAATCGACGGCGTGCTGCACAGCCTGATCACCAACAGCGTCGAAGCGCTGCGCCTGGCCGGCGTGCCCTCGCCGTCGATCCGCATCGAGGGGCGCAACGACAACGAGCACGGTCTGGTCGAGATCACACTGAGCGACAACGGGCCCGGCCTCGATCGCGGGACGGAGCAACAGGCCTTCTCCCCCTTCTTCACCACCAAGCAGCAGGCCGTGGGGCTGGGGCTGACGATCTCGCGCGCGCTCATCGAAGCCGGTGGTGGCGAGTTGTGGTACGACGACGAAATCGCCCCCGGCGCCACCTTCCGTTTCACCTTGCCGGTCAAACAATGAACCACGCCGTGGCCAACGAGCCGACCGTCTTCATCGTCGACGACGATGCCGGCGTACGCCGAAGCGTGCGCATGCTGATGGAAAGCGCCGGCCATGCGGTGGCCTGCTTCGACAGCGCCGAAGCCTTCCTGCAGGCCTACCGTCCGGATTGGCGCGGCTGCCTGATCCTCGACATGAACCTGGGCGCCATGAGCGGCCCCGCCCTGCACAAGGCCCTGAACGCGCGTGGCGTCCCCTTGCCGATCATCTACCTCACCGCCCACGGCGACGTGCCCAGCGCCGTGCAGGCGATGCGCCGTGGCGCGGTCGACTTCCTCGTCAAGCCGGTGCGCGGCCAAAGCCTGCTTACCCAGGTCGAGTCCGCCCTGGCCAGCCAGCACAAAACCGATGCGCCGCCGCTGGCCAGTGCTCAGGCGCTCGACGGCCTGACCCCCCGGGAGGTCGAGATCGCCCAACAGGCGCTGGCCGGCGTCAGCAACAAGGAAATTGCCCGCAAGCTGGGCATCAGCCATCGCACCGTCGAATATCACCGCACCCAGATCCTGCACAAGACCGGCACCAGTTCCTTCCTCCAACTCGCGTCGCGACTGGCCGAGCCCAACGACATCGCGGCCGATGCCCCGCCCGTACGGGGCCGCCAGCGCTGACGCCGTCAGCCGGCCATCAAGGCCTGCACGTTGTCGAGCAACGCCGCGCCCGAGATCGGCTTGGTGCAGATGCGCGCCGCGCCGGCCTCGCGCGCATCGCGCTCGGCCTGGGTGTCGCGAAAGCCACTGAGGTAGAGCACGGGCATGGGGTTGCCGCGCCGCGCGAGCTCTCGCAGCAGCTCGACGCCCCCCAGACCCGGCATGTGCCCATCGACCACCACGCAACCGTTCATGGCCGGATCGAAGACCTCGAGAAACGCCTCGGCGGTCGGGTAGCCACACACCGCCAGCCCGGCGGATTCGAACAGCCAGCCGAAGGCCTTGCGCACACTCGCATCGTCGTCGACGAGGTGGACGGTTGGCTCACTCATGCGCAAACGGTAGCGTGAGATGAAAGAGCGCGCCACCGCCGGGGGGCGATTCCGCCCACAGGCGCCCACCGTGACTCTCGACAATGGCGCGGCTCACGGCCAGCCCCATGCCCAGACCGCGGGTCTTGGTGGTGAAGAAGGGATCGAAGATGCGGGTGGCGATGTGCGGGTCCAGCCCCGGCCCGTGGTCGCTGACGGACAGTCGCGCCCCCTCCCCGTCGACGCGGGTGCTCACGGTCACGTGCGCCTCGGCCTCCGCCCCGTTGTCGAGCATCGCCTCGATGCCGTTGTCGATCAGATTGGTCAGCACCTTTTCGATGCGCAAGCGGTTGGCCAGGACGGGCGGCAGACCCTCCGCCAGATCGAGCTCGATCGAATACCGGCTGGCGGCGTGATTGTGGCGGAATCCGCCGACCAGTTCGGTGGCCAGTGCGTTGAGGTCGAACGGATCGGCAGACACCTTTCCCTGATTGACGAAGCTCACCATGTCCTGCACCACGTTGCCGGCACGCAACGCCGCCTGCCCGGCCTCCTCGAGCATGACCTCGAGACGCTCCGCCGACCCGTTGCCGGCGCGAAGCATGTGTTGCGCGGCGGTGGCCGTAGCGCTCACCGTGGTGAGCGGTTGATTGAGCTCATGCGCCAACGCCGTCACCGTCTGGACCGCCACCTCCAGTTGCGACAGGCGCGCCATCTCGCGGTTCAGCGCGTGGACCTTGTCTTCGGCCTGCCGTAGCTCGGTCAGATCCGAGACGGCCGACACGAAGTAGGCGGGCGCCCCATCCGCCTCGCGCACCAGCGCCGTTCTGACGCGTACCCACATGACCCGCCCGTCCCGACGCACATAGCGCCGCTCTTCGGTGTGGCGCCCGATCTCGCCGGCAATCATCTGCTGGCGCAGCGCCTGCCCGGCCACCCGGCCTTCCGGGTAGAGGATGTCCGGAAATGTCCGCCGCTTCAGATCCTCCGCCGGATAGCCCATGATCTCGCACAGGCGCGCGTTGACCCGCAGCCAGTGTCCATCGAGCGAGACATGCGCGATGCCCACCGGCGCCTGCTCGAAGATCGCCTCGAAGCGCCGCTCGCTGGAAGACAGGCGCTCGGCCGCCGATCGGTGCTCCCGCTCGCGCAGGGTCAGCACGTGGCGGAACAGCGTGCTGTTCTCCAGCAGCAGCATGACCAGCACGATCAGCGCGGCACACAGACCAAACACCCGGCCGGCGTACCAGCCCAGATCGAAGCGGCCGTGGTTCAGCGACGCGGCCAGCGCCACCTCCAGCAACCAGGCGCACACCACCACCACCAACCACACATCGAGCAGCGAGTGGTGGCGACGCAACAGCAAGGCCAGCAGCGCCAGCGCGCTGAGCAGCCAGGTGGCGTTGGCCACCGCCACCTTGGCGGGTGCGTCCATGTCGCCGTGCATGAGGTTGGGCAAATGCGCCCCGAAGACGGTGCACAGCAGCGTCAGGGCGACAACCAACGCCACCACGCCGAGCCCCATTAGCGGTACGAGGGTGGCGGACACCGCGGCGCCCCGCCCCGCCAACCAGCCACCCGAGCGGGCGGCACAATAACCGAGCACGAACACCGGGAAGCCGGCATGCCACAGGAAATACAACCAGGCCGTCGTCTGCTCTCCCGCCCCGAGCAAACCACGCGCGGAGAACAGCCCGGGAAACGTGAGCAAGTGGGGAATCGCCATCAGGGCGCTGAAGAAATAGCCCGCGGCCAGGATCAGCAAGGCCGGCGAGCGCAAAGTGCGAAACTGGCCAAGCAACAGCACCCCGGTGATCAGCTCGCAGGTGATCAGCGCCGATTGATACATCGGCAGAAACGCCGCCACCTCGCCCAGCGGGCGCTTGGCAAACGGCGCAGCGACGGCGAACAGCACGCCCATGAGGACGACGGCCAGCACCACCCCACGCCGATGACGGGCATTGACCGGCACATTGGCCAGCGTGATCGCTTGCTCCGCGCCGCACTCCACCGGCCTGTTGGCACTGCTACGCTGGGTCACCTTGCGGCCCCTATCGTCGGCATATGCTTAGGACAATAGCAATTCAGCCATGGGAAAAGAAGGACAGTCCGCAAGTCCTTCCCCAGCCGGCCGGCGCCAGATGGCGTTCGTCAACGCCCCTTCTGATAGGTCCCCAGGAGTTCCGCCCGGGCAATGACATGCCCCTCGATCCGCGCTTCCAGCGCCGCCTTGGTCGGGCGGCCGAGATCCGGCAACACGGTGTCGAGCGCGTACAGCTTGTGAAAATAGCGATGACGGCCGATGGGCGGACAGGGACCGCCGTAGCCGATGCGTTTCCAGTCGTTCAGGCCCGATAGCGTACCCGCGGGCAGTTGGCGGACATCTTCCGGCAAGGCGGTCGCGTCTGGCGGAAGGTTGTAGAGCACCCAGTGAGTCCAGGTCATCTTCGGCGCGGCGGGGTCGGGGGCGTCGGGGTCATCGACGATGAGGACCAGGCTCTTCGCATCGGCCGGCACGCCGGACCACGACAAGGGCGGAGAAATATCCTGGCCTTCGCAGGTGTACCTGGCGGGGATGTCGCCGCCGTCCGTGAAGGCCGGCGATGTGAGGGTAAGTGCCACGGCAAAAACCTCCTGCGGTTGCGCCGCAACGGCGGGCGCCGCCGGGGACTGCGTCGATTTATCGTGCCACCGTGCAAATGGAATGGCAAACCATGCCGAACCTGGCGTGTGCGCATCCCGAAGAAGTACTTCTGCGGCATGTCGCCATCGTCTATCGCCCCGAAAAGGCCGGGAGCTGCATCGTCCGATGGACGCGAGTCGGAGGATCGGCCCGACCGCGGTCCGCCGGCCATGGCGATATTCCGACCACACCACAGGATGGCGTAGGATATCGCGAGAACCGCGCCCGGTTGGCGTCGGAGGACGGTGCGTGGTGAGCAGAAAAACGACGGCAAAAAGCAAGGCGCAGCAACCGGTTGGCAAGGCCCTTGCCGTCGAGGCGACGGATCACGCCCCACCCGCGCCCTTCCCGATCGTCGGCATTGGCGCCTCCGCCGGCGGCCTGGAGGCTTTCGAGCAGTTCTTTGGCGCCGTTCCCGCCGATAGCGGCATGGCCTTCGTGCTGGTGCCGCATCTCGATCCGGACCACGCCAGCCTGCTCGTCGAAATCCTGCAGCGCAGCACCATCATGCCGGTGGTGGAGGCGACGGACCAGACGCGCGTGCTGCCGAATCATGTCTATGTCACGCCACCCAACCGCGACATGGCGATCTTCCATCAATGTCTGCAACTGTCGGTGCCGGAGATGCCGCGCGGGCAGCGCATGCCGATCGACGCGTTCCTGCGCGCGCTGGCCGAAGATCAGGGCGAGATGGCCGTCGGCATCATTCTCTCGGGCACCGGCACCGATGGCACGTTCGGGCTGCGCGGCATCCTCGGCGCCGGCGGTGTCGCCCTGGTGCAGGATCCGGCCACGGCCAAATACGACGGCATGCCCTGCAGCGCCATCCAGGGAGGCTATGCGACCGAGGTGCTGGCCCCCGACAAGATGCCTGATGCGCTGAGGCAACTGCTCGTGACCCGCTTGCCGCGTGAGCAGGTCGCCACACCCGCCAGCGGCATGACCCGCATCCTGATGCTGCTGCGTCAGGCGACCGGCCACGATTTCTCGCTCTACAAGAAAAGCACCATCGGTCGCCGCATCGAGCGGCGCATGGCGCAGCACGACCTCAGCGATTGCGAGGTCTATGCCCGCTACCTGAAGGCGCACCCGGCCGAAGTGCAACTGCTGTTCAAGGAACTGTTGATCAACGTCACCAGCTTCTTCCGCGATCCGGAGGCTTTCGTCACCCTCAAGGCGGACATCCTGCCCGCCCTGCTTGCCGGCAAGGCGGAAGGCGATGTGCTGCGCATCTGGGTGGCCGGCTGCGCCAGCGGCGAGGAGGCCTACTCCATCGCCATCCTGCTGCGCGAGCTGATGGACGAGACGCACACCGAATACAAGGTGCAGATGTACGCCACCGATCTCGACGAAGATGCCATCACCCTGGCCCGTGCCGGCCGCTACCCGCCCAACATTGCCGCCGATGTCTCGCAGGAGCGGTTGCGCCGCTTCTTCATCAAGGACGACGGCGGCTACCGGGTGAAGAAGAACATCCGCGAGATGGTGGTGTTCGCCGTCCAGAACGTCGTCAAGGATCCGCCGTTCACCAGGCTCGACCTGCTCGCCTGCCGCAACCTGATGATTTACCTGGAACCGGAACTGCAACACCGCTTGCTACCGAGCTTCCACTACGCGCTGAAGCCGGGCGGCGTGCTGTTCCTGTCGCCGTCGGAGAGCATCGGCAGTCACCCTGAGCTGTTTACCCCCCTGAATCGCAAGTGGAAGTTCTACCGCGCCATTCACAGTGCCACCTCCACGCGCGTGGTGATGGCCAGCGGCCTGTCCTGGGCGGCGAACGGCAGTGGAAAAGCCACGGAGGAAGCCGTGAAGATCACCCCGGAGACCAATTTCGCCGAACTGAGCCGGCGCGTACTGCTCCAGTCCTATGCGCCCGCCTCGGTGGTCACCGATGCCAAAGGCAACATCCAGTTCGTGCATGGCGACACCGGCAAGTACCTGCGCCCGGCCCCCGGCCAGGCCAGCCTCAACGTGATCGACATGGCGCGCGAGGGCTTGCAGCTGGAGCTGCGCCATGCCTTGCACGAGGCCGCAACCGAAGTCGTCTTGAATCGGGAAGTACGGGTCAGGACCAACGGCGACTTCCAGCGCATTCATCTGAGCGTGCGACCGCTACCCGACCCGGACGAGGGCCCGGGCATGCTGATGATCAGCTTTCAGGATCTGCCGCCCGAAGCGGGCAAACCCGCGCCGAAACGCGCCAAGCGCGCGAACGCCACCGCCTCGCCGCATCGGGTCGAGGAACTGGAACGGGAGTTGGCCTACACCAAGGAAAACCTGCAGGCCACCATCGAGGAACAGCAGGCCTCCAACGAGGAACTCAAATCCACCAACGAGGAATTGCAATCGACCAACGAGGAGCTGCAATCCACCAACGAGGAACTGGAGACGTCCAAGGAAGAACTGCAATCGGTAAATGAAGAGCTCATCACCGTGAATGCCGAGCTACAGGCCAAGATCGAGCAACTGGCCGGCATGCAGAACGACATGAAGAATCTGCTCGACAACATCCAGGTCGGCACCGTCTTTCTCGACGCGCAACTCCACATCCGCCGTTATACCCGCGAAGCCACACAGGTCTACCGGCTGGTGCCCACCGACGTGGGGCGCGCGCTGGCCGACATCAAGTCCGACATCGAGGGGGACGACCTGCTGCCGGAGGCGCAAACGGTGCTCGACACCCTCGCGCCCCACGAACGTGAGGTACGCACGGGCGACGGCAGCGCCTACCTGGTGCGCATACTCCCCTACCGGACCCTGGACAACGTCATCGACGGCATCGTTCTCACCTTTACCGACATCACCCAGCGCATCGCCGCCGAGACGGCGGTGCAGGCGGCGCGGGAACTGGCCGAAGCCATTGTCGATTCGGTGCGCGAACCGCTGGTCATCCTCGACGCCGGCATGAACGTGGTCTCCGCCAGTCGAGCCTTCTACCGCTACTTTCAGGTCAAGCCGGACGCAACCGTGGGCAAATGCCTGTACGACATCGGCAACCGTCAGTGGGATCTCCCCGACTTGCGCGCGCTGCTGGAGACCGTGCTGCCACGCGACAAGAGCTTCGACGACTACGTCATCGAACACGATTTCCCCAGTATTGGCCACCGCCGGATGCTGCTGAACGCCCGTCGCGTCGTTGCCAGCCAGTTGATTCTGCTGGCCATGGAGGAGTCCGCGGATTAGCGCGTGTCACCGTTGACTACCGGTTCGCAGCCCCCGGAACGGGCCCGCCGCCGATCGCAAGAATGCCGATTATCAACAAAGTATTTCTAATTGTTGTGCAATACGCTTGAATGAGGCAGCTTGTCATCAGGCACGCCATCGCCATACGGAGTGGGTATGGGCACGAAGCCGCAAGGTCTCGAAGGGAATCAACCGCAGCTGAGGAAGGAGGCGGAGCAGCGCCTGCTCGACCGGCCGGCGGAGTTGCCCGCACATACCACCGAGGCGCTACTGCACGAACTCCAGGTGCACCAGATCGAGCTGGAGATGCAGAACGAAGCGCTCCGCCAAGCCCAGGTCGAGCTGGAAGAGTCGCGTGATCAGTACGTTGATCTGTTCGAGTTCGCGCCTGTCGGCTATCTGACCCTCTCGCGCGACGGGCTGATCGAGCAGATCAACCTGACCGGCGCCTCGCTGCTCGGCGCGGACCGCCGCAAGCTTCTTCAGCACCGATTCGCCACTCACGTTGCCCCCGAGGATCGCGACCGCTGGCAGCAGCAGTTCGTTCGTGTCGCCCGCGAAGGCGATACGCGCAGCATGGAATTGGCCATGTTGCGCGAGGATGGAAGCCGCTTCCACGCGCGCCTGCATTGCAGGCACCCAAGTGCCGCAGCATCGCAGGTGCGGGTGGTGCTCAGCGACGTCAGCGAACGCCGTCGGGCCGAGGATGAGTTGCGCATCGCCGCCATCGCGTTCGAAGGGCAGGAAGCCATGGTGGTGACCGACGCCGAGGGCATCATCGTGCGGGTCAATCACGCGTTCACCGAGCTGACCGGCTACACGGCGGACGAGGCCGTCGGCCGCAACCCCTCCTTCCTGCATTCCGGCCGTCAGAGCCAGGCGTTCTACGAGCGGATGTGGCTGACCCTCAATGAAAAGGGCAACTGGCAGGGCGTAGTGTGGAACCGGCGCAAGAATGGCAAGGTATATGCCGAATGGCTGACCATCTCCAGCGTCAGGGACGCCAAGGGAAAAGTCACTCACTACGTGGGCGCGTTCTCCGAGATCACCAAGAACAAGGAGGCGGCGGCGGAGATCCATCGACTGGCCTATTACGACCCGCTCACCCGCTTGCCCAACCGTCGCCTGCTGCTCGACCGCCTCGGCCAGGCCATGGCCAGCAGCAGCCGCAGCCACCGCTACGGCGCCGTGCTGTTTCTGGATCTCGACAACTTCAAGGTGCTCAACGATACCCGCGGCCACGCGGTGGGCGACCTGCTTCTGGGCGAGGTGGCGCGGCGCATCCAGGCCTGCGTGCGCGAAGAAGATACGGTGGCACGCCTGGGCGGTGACGAATTCGTGATCGTGCTGGAAGATCTCGGCGAGGTGGCCGAAGAAGCCGCCATCCAGGCCGAGCATGTCGGTGTCAAGTTGCGCGAGGCCTTGAGCCGCGCCTGTGTGCTCGAAGGCGAAGAGTTTTACTGCGCCGCCAGCCAGGGGCTCACCCTGTTCCGCAACCATGAATCATCGGTGGAGACGCTGCTCAAGCAGGCCGACCTGGCGCTCTATCGGGCCAAGGATGCCGGGCGCAACTGCTTGCGCAGCTTCAGTCCGGCCATGCAGTCGGCGCTCGACGAGCACACGCGGCTGGAAACGGAATTGCGCCACTCGATCAAGCGCGGCCAATTGCACTTGCATTACCAGCCTCAGCTGGACAACCACCGACGTGTCTTCGGCGCCGAGGCGCTGTTGCGCTGGACCCATCCGCAGCGCGGCCCGGTTGCGCCGGACGTCTTCATTCCGCTGGCGGAGCAAACCGGGCTGATCGTGCCCATCGGCCGCTGGGTGATGGAGACTGCCTGCGCCCAACTGCGTGCCTGGTCAAAGCACGCCGCCACCCGCGATCTGCACCTGTCGGTCAACGTCAGCATCCGCCAGTTCCACCACGAAGGCTTTGTCGACGATCTGAAAGAGGTGTTGCACCAATCCGGCGCCAACCCGAGTCGCCTCAAGATCGAGCTGACCGAAAGCGTGGTGATCGACAACGTGGCGGAAACCATCTTGCGCATGCAGGAGCTGCAAGCGCTGGGCATCGGTTTTTCGATTGACGACTTCGGCACCGGCTTTTCCTCGCTGTCCTACCTCAAGCGCCTGCCGCTGGAACAACTCAAGATCGACCGCTCCTTCGTCGACGACATTGCTACCGTCGCCAATGACGCCGCGATCGCGCAAACCATCATTACCATGGGCCACACGCTGGGCCTGCATGTGATCGCAGAAGGGGTCGAAACGGAGGCACAACTGGCGCGCCTCATCGGCTTTGGCTGCGCGGCTTTCCAGGGCTATCTGTTCAGCCGCCCCGTCGACGTGACCGAGTTCGAG
>JBNKNO010000078.1:9791-11172 GCA_050293885.1 Rhodocyclaceae bacterium
GCGCGCCTCATCGGCTTTGGCTGCGCGGCTTTCCAGGGCTATCTGTTCAGCCGCCCCGTCGACGTGACCGAGTTCGAGGCCTTCGTGCAACACAACGCCCTTCTCGAGTAGTTCCGGCGGTGCGCGCGCACAGGGGGCAAGGCGCCGACACGGCACTTAGCCGCTAGAATGGCGCGCATGCGCATCCTGCTTGTGGAAGATGACTCGATGATCGGCACCAGCGTTCAGCGTGGCCTGCGCGACGAGGGCCACGCGGTCGACTGGGTGCGCGATGGCGTGGCCGCCGAACTGGCGGTGCACGACACTGACTACGCGCTGATGCTGCTCGACCTCGGCCTGCCGCGCCGCGACGGCATCGAGGTGCTCAACCGCCTGCGCGCGGCCGGCAATGCAACGCCGGTGCTGGTGCTCACCGCCCGCGATGCGGTCAGCGACCGCGTGCGCGGGCTCGACGCGGGGGCCGACGACTACCTCGTCAAACCCTTCGATCTGGACGAACTGAGTGCCCGCATCCGCGCGCTGACGCGGCGCAGCCAGGGACAGGCCACACCGGTGCTGCGGCGCGGCGCACTGACGCTCGACCCGGCTGCCCATGCGGTGAGTGTGGACGGCACACCGGTGAAGGTGTCGGCACGCGAGTTCGCGCTGCTCGAAGCGCTGGTGGAGGCCGACGGCAAACCGCTGTCGCGCACCCAGCTCGAAGAACGCATCTACGGCTGGGGCGAAGAAGTCGAAAGCAACGCCATCGAAGTGCACATCCACGCCCTGCGCCGCAAGCTCGGCGCCGGTTGGGTACGCAATGTGCGCGGGGTTGGCTACTTCGTGCCGGAAACACCATGAACTCCATCCGCCGCACCCTGCTGGTGTCGCTGCTGTCGGCCATCGTGGTGGTGCTCGGCGCCGGCGGCTATGCCACCTTCCGCACCGCGCACGACGAGATCGACACGGTGATGGACTACAACCTGCGCCAGTTCGCCCTCTCGCTGCGCAACCAGCACTTCGGCCAGACGGCCGGCCCGGTCGACCCGCCCGATCCGGCCTTCGATTTCGTCATCCAGATCTGGGACGGCCGCGGCCTGCGCCTCTACCTCTCCCACCCGCACAGCGTACTGCCCGATCTGGCGCGCTTCGGCTACGCCACCGTCGACACCAGCGCCGGCAAGTGGCGGGTGTTCTCCATGCCGCTGCCCGATCGCGTCATCCAGATCGCCCAGCCCATGCGGGTGCGCAGCCGCATGGCCGCCAACGCGGCGCTGCGCACGCTCATGCCGCTGCTCATCACCCTGCCGCTGCTCGGCGTGCTCATCTGGTATCTGGTCGGCCGCGGCCTGCGCCCGCTCGAACAACTCGCCCGCGGCGTGCACGCGCGCCGCCCCGAGGC
>JBNKNO010000078.1:11268-12659 GCA_050293885.1 Rhodocyclaceae bacterium
GCTCATCTGGTATCTGGTCGGCCGCGGCCTGCGCCCGCTCGAACAACTCGCCCGCGGCGTGCACGCGCGCCGCCCCGAAGCCATGTCGCCGCTGGCGGTCGAAGGCGTGCCGGCCGAAGCGCAGCCGCTGGTCGAAGCGCTCAACGGCCTGCTCGAACGGCTCGACCTGGCGCTCGCCACCCAGCGCGCCTTCGTGGCCGATGCCGCGCACGAACTGCGCACCCCGCTCACCGCCCTGCAACTGCAATTGCAACTGACCGAACGCGCCACCGACGACAGCAGCCGCAAGGCCGCCCTGACCGAGTTGCGCGGCGGGCTCGAACGCAGCATCCACCTCGTGCAACAGCTGCTGACGCTGGCCCGCCAGGAACCCGACGGCAAGGCCCGGGCCACGCGCGAACCGGTCGCGCTGGCGGCGCTGGTGCGCAACGAGCTGACCACCCACGCCCCACTCGCCGAGGCCCGCCACATCGATCTGGGCGCCACCACGCTGGACGATCGCGCCGTGCTCACCGGCGACCCCACCGCGCTGCGCACCTTGCTCGCCAACCTGCTCGACAACGCCATCCGCTACACCCCCGACGGCGGCCGGGTGGATGTCGCCACCACCGCCGAGGCCGGGCGAGTGCAGCTCACCGTGAGCGACACCGGCCCGGGCATCCCCCCCGCCGAACGCGGCCGCGTGCTCGACCGCTTCTATCGGCGCGCCGGCGAAGATCAACCCGGCAGCGGCCTCGGGCTGGCGATCGTCAAGGCCATCGCCGAACAACACGGCGCCACCTTGCATCTCGAAGACGCCGACGGCGGCGGCCTGCGGGTGCGGGTGGTGTTTCCGATCCGGTAGGGCGGGTTGCAGCCCGCCGATCACGCGGCAAACATCGTTGGCGGGTTGAAACCGGCCCGACGGCACGTCACGACATCGGCGTTGACCGGCCACGCACATCGAACAGAGCGCAACAATACCCAACGCGCCATGCCGCAGCGCTGTAGCCCGGATGCAGCGCAGCGGAATCCGGGACGCCACCGGCCCCGGATGGCGCTGCGCTTATCCGGGCTACGAACCTGCAACGGCTCGAAACATCTTTCCCGCCAAACCGCCGCGCACCTTAAGTTTGTTTTAAGTCGGCGGCACCTAGAGTGACTCCACCGCGAGGCCAGACCTCGCTCCTTCAGTGGAGAAACCGACATGACACGCAAGACTTTCCGACTTTCGTCCGCCGCACTGGCGGTCACCCTGGCTGCGGGCGGTGGTTTTCTGCTCGCCCGCCATGGCGAGGTGCACGCGGCCTCCGCCCCGGTCGCCGCGGTGGTGGCGCAAACGCCCACCCCGACCATCTCTTTGCCCGATTTCGAATCCATCGTCGCCCGCTACGGCCCGGCGGTGGTCAATG
>JBNKNO010000079.1:0-11635 GCA_050293885.1 Rhodocyclaceae bacterium
GATCTTGTCATCGACCGAAAAATCGACCCCCGAGCGAATCTGCGCGATGTTGGCGAGCAGGGCCGAATGCGACAGCACCACGCCCTTGGGCTTGCCCTCGGAGCCGGAGGTAAACAGGATGACGGCCGGCGAATCGGGCGTGCCGATATGCGTCGCCCAGCGCGGGAAATGCATCGCCCACAGCATCAGCCACAGCTTGTCGCCCAGGCCCATGGCGGCGCGCAACTCTTCCAGATACAAAAAGCGCACGCCAGTGAGCGCGGCGAGCTTGTCCGCCAGCTTGGCCTGCTCGACGAAGGCGCGCGAGGTCACCACCGTGCGCACCTGCGCCGCGGTGCACGCCGCCTGCATGCCCTCGACACCGGCGGTGTAGTTGAGCATGGCCGGCGTACGCTCGAACGCACTCAGGCCGAAGACGAGACCGAGCGTCGGCGCCAGATTCGGCAGCAACAAGCCGACGTTCTCGCCCGCCTCGGTCTGCTTCGACACCAGCCGACCCAGCGCCAGCGACATCTTGAGCAGATCGCCGTAGCTGTATTCCTCCTGCTTGAGGTCTTCGACCAACCGGCGCTTGCGCCCATGGATGCCCGCGGCATCGAGCAGCGCTTCGAACAGGGTCTGCTGCGGCCGGCTGTTGAAGATCATGGTCTGCATGATGCGGCGCATGGCCTCGCCCGCCTTGCGCCGGCGCTCGCGCGCAGTGGGCGCGTCGGGTTTGTCGATGCGCGTGATCGGCTGAATGCTCAGGCGCAGCTGCGGAAACCAGCGCCGCGGGAAGTTGCCGCTCATGCGCGAGAAGAAGGTGCGCGCAGCGCCGTCGATACGCACCGGCAATAGCGTGGCGCCGGTACGCGCGGCGACGAAGGCCGGCCCGTCATAGGTCTTCATCAGGCTGCCGGTGGTGGTGATGCGCCCCTCGGGGAAGATCACCACCGGGCGACCGGCCTCGATCAGCCGCACCACCTGCTTCATCGCCATCGGGCTGGTCGGGTCCACTGCCAGATAGTCCACCAGCGACAACAGCAGACGAAACAACGGCCGACGCACCACGCCGGTATGCACCACGAACACCGGATCGATCGGCAGGAACAGCCCCAGCAGCAAACCGTCGAGGAAGGATTCGTGATTGGCGATAACCAGCAGGCGCTGCTGTTGCGGCGGCATGTGGCCGCTGACTTTTACGCGAAAAAGCACGCGCGTCACCGCACGCAGGACAGGTTTGATCAGGGCTCTTAGCATGTCGATGGGTTCTTGTTATTTGCGTTGAATCTCTTTGAAGGCCGGCATCAGCCAGGAACGCATGCCCACCACGATGGTGAACGGCTGACGCTGCTCCGGCGGCAACTTCTGATCGGCCAGATGCTGCTTGGAGAAGTCCTGGCAGACGCGCACCAGACGATCGCGAAACGCGGTCGCCAGCCCGCGGCCGACTTCGCCATGCACCAGCGTGAGCAGTTCCGACTCGCCGTCGAAGCCGCCCGAGAAGTAGTCGTGCAACACCTCGTCGCGGAAGAACTGCATCACCGGTCCGTGCGGCAACCAGCGAAATCCCTTGGCCACTTTGAGGTGATAGCGGTTGCCCGGGCGCAGATCGATGATGACCGATGCGGTCGAGACGGGTGAGGCAGTGGATGCACTCGGCTTCACTCAGCGCGTACGCCGAGATGATTTCTTCGAGCGGCAACTGGCTGAGTACGCAGATGGCGACCATCAGCAAGCGCCGGTCGGCCACCACCGCCTTTTCCTGCGCGAGCGTGAGCTGTTGCATCAAGGGCTGGTTGTCGGCCACTTGCCGCGCCAGATCGGCAAACTCCACCCCGAGCACGCCGCAGATGGCGTCGACGCGGGACAAGGGCAGATCGCCGGCGCGCGAGAACATGCGCTTGACGCTCGACTCGGCCATGCCCAGGCGCTGCGCCAGATGCGCGTAGGTGAGGCCAGCGGCCTTGAGTTCAGCCTTGAGTGCGAGAACGAGATCGGCGGAGGTTGTCATGGCATCTATCTGGAATACACATGACGAGAGTCTATTGAAATCGCACCGCGCCGGGGAATTTTTTGCTGCGGTATTGCATTTCGATACCCACAGTGCCCGGTCGAGGCCAGAAGTCCTTTCTCCAGCACGGCCCCCGGCTGCGTGCCGGCACGCTTCGGCGCCGGGCATGCATGATTGGATTCACATGTCGGCCATCCTCCCGCAGCACGACTTGCGCAGCAATGCCATCGTCATTAACATTGCAATATGTCGACTCCGCTTGGCGGGCGACATGTGTCATCAGCCACCTGCATTCAGGCTGTCACCGGGCGCGCTTTGGCGCGCTTCGCCTCGCAGGTGTCTGTCTCAGCCCGGTCTCCCCGTTACCCGGCCAGGCTGATGTGCGGCGTTGCCTCTCGCTAGCACCTTGCGGCCTTCGGGCCGCTTTTTTTTGTCCACGCACGCCAGCATCCGCACTTGCCTCACCGAGCGCTTGCGACCTCACGATGGCGCGCCTCGCCGCCAACCTGACTCGCTTCTGGCACCACCACCGGCAGGCGCAGCGTCACCCTGACCACGCCTTGCGGCAGGTTTTCGACCTCGAACCGACCGTGCCATATGCGTGCCACCATGGTGACGATTTCAAGGCCGATGCCCACGCCCTGCTGTTCGAACAAGTGACGGTCGAACTGCCGAAAGGCGCCGATGGCCGGGATCTGTTCAAGCGGAAATGGCAGCCCCGTATTCTCGATGGCAAAGACGTAGTCCCCATCCGCCGCATGCTTGCCGGTGACCGTGATCGGCGTGCCACGGTCGGCGAACTTGGCGGCGTTGCCGACCAGTTCGAACAAGGCATCGCGCACCGCCTTGGTTTCACAGGCCAGCACGGCGTTGTCCACCGACATGTCGAGCGGCACGGTCACTTGAGGCGCGGCCAGGGAGATGGCCTCCTCCGCCACCGACTTGACCACGGCGACGTCGACTTCCGCCTTGGCGTCACTCGCGTTGGCCTGCGCCTGATCGCCGATCAAATGGCTCAAGGTAATGAAGCGGTTCGTCTGACTCAACAGGTGTCGCCCCGCCTGCACGATCTCGCGGCTGAATTCCTCGAGCGTGTCCTGCGTCAGCCCGTCTTCGGCCAAGGCCCCCAGGAGCTCGCCGTAGCCGAGGATCACGTTCAGCGGGGTCCGAAACTCGTGCGGCAACACGGTACCGAGCAGATTGACCATGTGCTCGTCGAGCTGTGACGACGCGGCCTTACGGCTGCGATGGCGTGTCAGCTGGGTTTGCACGGCATCGACCAACACGTCGAGATCGAGCGGTTTGAACAGAAAGTCCTCCGCGCCCAGGCTCATCGCGCGACGAACGCTCGACCGGTCGGTCAGTCGGGTCAGCATGATGATGGGCGTCAGTGCCAGCCGAGGATTTTCACGCAGGTGGGACAACAGGCCGAATCCGTCCACCTCGGGCATTTCGACGTCGCTCACGATGAGATCGGGTAGATGTTCTTCCGCCAGCACACACCCTTGCCAACCGTTTTCGGCAGTGATCACCTCGCAACCCGCATCGACGAGGCAGGCGCTGATCAGATCGCGCATCGACTTCGAGTCGTCGACCACCAGCACCATGGGGCGCTCGGCAGGCAGTTCGGTTGCTGCAGGAACAGGGGCTTCAACAGCATGCAGTGCGGACATTGGTCTCTCCCGGGCACCGACGTTAAAATGCGTCGGCGATGTACTTTGTATTCTTTTTAGCATTTTTGTACTTTTTGTCACCTAAAGCCGCCGATCACGGCGACGAACGGTCAGATCCAGCAGACCAACTGCCGGCGGGGGCGTCCTCGACAGCAATTTCCATATCGGACGCGACGACGATTGACGGTATCGGTGCCGGGTTGCAGCGGCATCCGACGCTTGGCGATGGGCAGGCGGTCACGCCACATGCGCGACGTGAAAGCTTGGCAACCGGGGGGGCTGATCGGACTCATTGCCGGGGGGCACACGCCGCGGGGAACGGCTTGCCGCGAAACCTTCAGCGCGGCTGATTGGCAACAAGCGCTTGAGCGGGTCACCGATGCGGTCGCGCCCGCTGAACGCGAAGCACGGCCATCGCACCCGGAACGCGGAACGAAGCGGTCAGACGAGGCGCGCAAGACCGCGCGGGACAACACGCCGCGCAGTCGCGCCTCGGGCACGCCTGGAGAGAATGCGCGATCGAGGCGCACGGCGCGCGAGCAGGACAGATCGCGCGGCGACCCGCGGAAGCAACGCCCGGCACGCGGTACCGCCCTGACAGACAGGGCGGGCGAACCGCGGCGCCGTCGCTAGCGGCGGCGTCAGCGCCCCTTGAACACCGGCGTGCGCTTGGCCAGAAACGCGATCACGCCCTCGGCAAAGTCATTGGTGGCACCACAGCGGGCAAACGCCTCCGCCTCGCTTTGCAGTTGCGCTTCGAGCGGGGTATCGAAGCTGTCGTTGAGCAAGCGCTTGATCTCCCCGAAGGCGTGACGTGCGCCCAGCTGCAGCCGTCGCGCCAGCGCGGCCACCTCGGCGTCGAGCGCTTCGGGCGCCACCACCCGCGACACCAGCCCCAGCCGATGCGCCGCCTCGGCATCGAAGCGATCGGCCAGCAGCAGCAACTCCATCGCCCTGCGGCGCCCGATCATGCGCGGCAAGAAGTGCGACATGCCGCCATCGGCGGGCAGCCCGATGGCCGCGTAAGCCGCCGTGAATTTGGCGGAATCGGCCGCCACCGCCAGATCGCAGCCGAGCATGAGCGACAGCCCGAATCCGGCACAGGCGCCACGCACCTTGGCGATCACCGGCTGATGCAGGGACTGCAAAATGCAGACCGTCGGATTGATGCTGTGCTCGATCATGGCGCGAAAGTTCGCCAGCCGCGCCGGCGCGCTCAAATCGAGATGACGCGCGAAATCGTTCAGGTCGCCCCCGGCCATGAAGTGATCGCCGGCCCCTTCGATGACAACCACCTCGGTCGCCGTGTGCGCCTTCAATTCGGCGGCGACGTCGGCCAGATCCTGCATCATTTCCACCGACAGGGTGTTGAGCGCATGCGGGCGGTTCAGAGTCACGGTGGCGACCCCCTCCTCCACGCGCAGCAATACGGTATTGGTCATTGACCCCTCCTGTGTTCTTGCGCCCACGGGCGCGGCGCTTTGCCCGGCAGGGCCGGCCCATGCCACACTACCCAGTGTATCGAAACTGTACGCCTGCGTAGGGGTTCGAGCGTAACCCACCACCGGATCGATCATGCCTCCCGTCACTCAAGCCCTGATCATCAGCACCGTCCTCGTGTTCCTGCTCCAGCTCAGTGGTGCGGGCCAGCTTCTCTCCCCCTTTGCGTTGTGGCCCAGCGTGGGCAACATCCTCACCGCGCCCTGGCAGTTGGTGACCTACAGTTTCCTGCACGGTGGCATCGGCCACATCTTCTTCAACCTGTTCGCGGTGTATATGTTCGGCGCCCCGCTGGAACAGGTCTTCGGCCCCCGGCGCTATGCCGCGCTGTGGTTCGCCAGCGTGCTCAGCGGCGCCTTGATGCAGGTGCTCGTTGCCGGCATCACCGGCGACGTGGTGCCGGTGATCGGTGCCTCGGCCGGGGTGTTCGGCCTGTTGCTGGCCTACGGCCTGCTGTTTCCGAACCGGCGGGTGATGCTGCTGTTCCCCCCCATCCCCATGCCGGCGAAGGTGTTCGTGCTGGTGTATGGCGCGCTCGAGCTATTCCTCGGCGTCACCGGCATGCAGGCCGGCGTCGCCCACTTTGCCCACCTCGGCGGCATGCTCGGCGGCTGGCTGACGCTGCGCCACTATCGCGGACGTCGGCGCTGAGCGTCGAACGCTAGCCGCACTGACCATGGCGCGCGAGGTAGCGGGCCAGTAACTGGTCGACGTTGAGGATGTGCGCGGTGAGCCAATGACCGAGGAAGGCGAGCAGCGCATCTCGATCGAGTTCGCCCGTTGCCGCAAACCGTTCCCGCGCCCGAACTATCGTTTCGGCAAACTCACGATGCTGAGCGACATGGTACTGAGCCATCGTCGCGTCATGGCCGGCATAGTCGAAATCGCGCATCAGCGTTTCTTCGGTTTCGAAATGATAGATTGCGTAGGCAAGCAGATCTTCAAGCAGACGATTCACCACGTCGGGACGCGTCTCGACGCACAGCTCGGCGTTGGCCTCGTTGATGGTATCGATCAACACGTGGTGCTGATCGTCGATGTCTGCGACACCGGTCTCGAACTGCGCCTGCCATTCGATCCGTTCATTGTTTTGCATTGAGTACGCTTCCGTTCAAAGATCCATCGTGGGCGCCATCGAACACGCGCCCGAGGAGGTCGGGCACCGCCGCCGACGCGACCGGGGGCGACAGCGCATGCCCCTGCACGGCGGGGCAGCCCAAGTCCCGAACACGGCGCAACTGGGCAGCGCCATGCACCTCCTTGGCGACCACTTTCCGCCCTGCCCCGGCGCCGAAGCTGATATAGGCGTTGACCACGCGGTCATCACCGCTGCCGTCGACGGCAATACCCAGCAAGCCCGGCGCGATCTTGATCTCGTGCAAGGCGCTGGTGACGAGCGCGTACACCGAGTCACTCCCGGCGATCATCCCGTCGAGCGACAGCCTCACGCCGAGCGCGCGACAGGCCGCCGCCAACGCATCGAACGAGCGGTGATCACCGGCCACGGTCCGCGCATCAAGCTCGACAGTCACCTCCCGCTCGGGCGCCGCCTCCACCAACCTTGCCAACGCGTCGACGAGCTGCGACTGGCGGGACGAACAGGCAAACAGGTTGACCCGCACGCCACAATCGATGCCGGCAACATCCCAGCTCGCCCAATCGGCGGCCACGCGTTCGAGCACCCACAAATCGAGCGCCTGCTTGATGCCGTCACCGCTGACAAAGGGCAGGAATTCCGACGCCGGCAGCATACCCAGCACCGGATGCTGCCAGCGCATCAGCGCTTCGACGCTCTCGACACGGCCGGACGCGGTATTGACGACGGGTTGATACCACAGCGTCAGCTGTCGCTCGGCCATCGCGCGTGCCACACGGTCGAGCAACTCCTCGCGCGCCTTGAGGCGCCGTTCGTGCGCCGCGTTGAAGAAGGCAATGCGGTTCTTGCCGGCCTGCTTGGCGCGGTACATCGCGCCATCGGCCGAGGCCACCAAGGCGTCTGCGCCATCGCCGTCGTTCGGATAGATCGCCACACCGACACTCGCGGTCACCTGCGCTTCGCCGTGCGCCAGTGCCACCGGGCGCGCCAGTTCGATCAACACCCGCCGCAGCACACTGTCGCACTCGCCGAGCGTGTTGATATCGCCGAGCAGGATGATGAACTCGTCCCCGCCAAGACGCAGCACGACATCACCGGCGCGCACCTGCTCCTGCATGCGCCGGGCCACCTGTTTGAGGAGCTGGTCGCCGGCGTCGTGGCCGAACTGATCGTTGACCGCCTTGAAGCCATCGAGATCGACGAAGCAAACTGCCAGCAAGGTGCCGGCCCGATTGGCATGCGCGATGGCCACGCGTGTGTAGTCGGCCAGCATGTGGCGGTTGGGCAACCCGGTCAGCACATCCTGATGGGCCAACCGGTCGAGGGTCGCGTGCCTGGCCATGGCCGCCGACACATCGCGCACGATCATCAACTCGACGTCCTCTCCGCTCCACACCAGCGGATTGACGCTGACTTCGACCGGGAAACGCTGCCCGCCTGCCTTGCGGTGCCAAACGTCCTTGTCGCGCACCGGTCCGCCGACTGCCTCCGGCGGCGGCTCGGTCTGCAGATCCGCCCAGCACCGTCTCGGCAACTCGCCGCGTGCGACGCCGTACAGCGCAGCGGCCGCGCGATTGGCCTCGAGCACCTGCCCATCGCGCAGCCGAACCACCAGCATGGCGTCGTTGCCTTGCTCGAACAGCGTGCGATAGCGTGCCGCGGCCTCGCGACTGCGTTCGGCATAGCGCAGCGTCTCGCGGGCGTGATGGCGCAGCAAGCCAAAGAGCAGCAGCGACGTCGCGAGGACAAAGAGGCCACCTTTGAACACATTCAGCCGGATCGCCTCGGGCACGTCCTGCGCGATCCACGCGACCAACTCCTCCGACGCCACGATCCACAGCACGGCCCCTGCCGCGTAGAACGCGACAATCCTGAGCGCGAAACGTGAATGGCGATTGGTCACGATCGGCGGAGCCCTCCGGCCAAGAACAAAATTCGAATCCGATACCCTCGACAACGACAGAGTGACGCCATCGCTTTAACCCGACGGCATCGGGCACATCGCCCGGCGCTGACCGGGCGTTGTCACACAGCGGCGCTCACACACGCTCGAAAATGCCGGCCGCGCCCATGCCGGTGCCGATGCACATGGTCACCATGCCGTACTTGAGCGAGGGATCACGTTGCATGGCGCTCATCACCGTGGCGGTGCGGATCGCCCCGGTGGCGCCCAGCGGATGGCCCAGCGCGATGGCGCCGCCGAGCGGATTGACCTTGGCCGGATCGAGCCCGAGTTGCTTCATCACCGCCAACGACTGGGCGGCGAAGGCTTCGTTGAGTTCGATCCAGTCCACGTCGTCCTGCGCGACCCCACCCGCCGCGAGCGCACGCGGAATGGCTTCGATCGGCCCGATGCCCATGATCTGCGGCGGCACGCCGGCCACCGAATAGCTCACGAAACGCGCAATCGGCGTGACGCCATAGCGCTTGAGCGCCGCCTCGCTCATGAGCAGCACCGCGCCCGCGCCATCGGACATCTGCGAGCTGTTGCCGGCGGTCACCGAGCCGCGCGCCGCAAACACCGGGCGCAGCTTGGCGAGCTTTTCGAGCGAGGCATCCGCGCGCGGCCCTTCGTCGGTATCGCACACCGACTCGATCACCCGCACGGCGCCGCCCTCGCCCGGCACATGGGTGTGCACGGTGTAGGGCGTGATCTCGGCCGCCAGATGGCCCGCGGCGATGGCGGCGCAGGCGCGCTGGTTGGACTGCAGCGCAAAGGCATCCTGCGCCTCGCGGCTGATCTGCCACTGCTCGGCCACCTTCTCCGCCGTCAGGCCCATGCCGTAGGCGATGCTGAGGTTTTCGTCCTTGGCGAAAATCGCCGGGTTCATGCTCACCTTGTTGCCCATCATCTGCGGCATGGCGCTCATGGATTCGGTACCGGCGGCGATCATCACATCGGCCTCGCCCAAACGAATGCGGCTGGCCGCGTCGGCCACCGACTGCACGCCGGAGGAGCAGAAACGATTGATGGTGATGCCCGGCACGGTGTCCGGCAGGCCGGCCAGCAACAGGCCGATGCGCGCCACGTTCATGCCTTGCTCGGCTTCGGGCATGGCGCAGCCGGCAATCACGTCGCCGATCTCGCTCTCGTCGAGGCCGGGCACCTTGTCGACCACCGCGCGCAGCACGTGGGCGAGCATGTCGTCGGGGCGCACGCTGCGGAACATGCCGTTGCGCTTGGCCACCGGCGTACGCGTGGCGGCGACGATGTAGGCTTCCTGAATCTGTTTGGTCATGGGGGTCTCCTTCGCGCGCTCAGTTGCGCAGCGGCTTGCCGGTTTCGAGCATATGGACGATGCGTGCCTGGGTTTTCTCGTGCTTGAGCAGCGCGACGAATTGCGCGCGCTCGACATCAAGAATCCACTGCTCGCTTACCTGCGCATTGGTTTCAACCTCGCCGCCGCACAGGGCGGTGGCGGCGGACTTGGCGACGGTGTAGTCGTGCGCCGAGATGAAGCCGCCCTCGGCCATGTTCACCAGCATCATTTCGCAGGTGGCAATGCCGTTGCGCCCGGCCACCTTCACGTGCTGATTGAGCACCGCCGGCCGGTAACCGGCCTCGGCCATGCCGCGCGCACGGCGGATGGCCGCGTACAGCAACTCGTGGGCGTTGAACAGCACGTCGTCCGACGCCTTGGCGAAGCCCAGCTGCACCGCTTCGAGTGCGCTCTTGGCAACCGTCGCCATGGCGATGGTCTGGAAGGCGTTCTGGATGTAGAGGAACACGTCGCCCCCGGCCGCCCGCTGCGCCAGCGTGTGCGCCTGCAGGGCGAATTCCTTGCAGCCACCACCGGCCGGGATCAGCCCGACACCGGCCTCGACCAGACCGACGTAGCTCTCCAGCGCCATCACCCGATGGCCGGCATGCATCACGAACTCGCAGCCACCGCCGAGCGCCATGCCCTGCACCGCGGCCACCACCGGCACCTGCGCGTGCTTGAGCGTCATCGACGCCTGCTGGAATTTCGCCACCGTCTTTTCGAGCCGGTCGAACTGACCGGCCTTGATGGCTTCGGTCACCTGCATGAGATTGGCGCCAACGGCGAAGGGCGCATCGTGCCAGAGCACCAAGCCATCAAGATCGCGCTCGGCACGGGCGACCGCTTCGATCACGCCATCGAGCACTTCTTCACCGATGGCATGCATCTTGGAAGTGATCGACACAATACCGATGCGCGCGTCCTGATCGGGTCGACGCCACAGACGCACGCCCTCGTTCTCCCACAGGGTTTCGCCGGCCTCGCGCGGCGCCTCGCCGAGCACCGATTCGGGGTAGAGCTGGCGCGCATACACCGACAGCGCCGAACGCGGCTTGAGTGCGTCTTCAGCCGGGGAATACGAACCGGCCGGTGCATGCACGCCATCGCGCCCGAACACCCAGGCCGGCAGCGGCGTATCGACCATGGCCTCACCCGCATCGATATCCGCCTTCACCGCCTCGGCGATGATCTGCCAGCCGGCCGCCTGCCAGGTTTCGAACGGGCCTTGTGACCAGCCGAAGCCCCAGCGCATGGCGAAATCCAGATCGCGCGCGTTGTCGGCGATGTCGGCCAGATGCACGGCGCTGTAGTGGAACACGTCGCGGAAGATGGCCCACAGGAATTGCGCCTGCGGGTGCGTGCTGGCGCGCAGCTGCGCGAATTTCTCGGCTGGATTGCGATTCTTCAGGATTGCCGCCACCTCAGGCGCCACCTCGGCCGCACTCGGCCGGTAGTCCTGCTGCTCAAGATCGAGCACCGTGATCTGCTTGCCCTGCTTGCGGTAGATACCCGCGCGGGTCTTCTGCCCCAACGCGCCCTGCTCGATCAACACCGACAACCAGGCCGGCGCCTTGAAGAAGGCGTGCCACGGGTCGTCCGGCAGCGTCGCCTCCATCGTGCCGATCACGTGCGCCAGCGTGTCGAGGCCGACCACATCGGCGGTGCGGTAGGTGGCGCTTTTCGGGCGGCCGATGCTCGGCCCGGTGAGCGCGTCGACTTCATCGAAACCGAGGCCCAGGCGCTGCGTGTGATGCATCACCGCCAGCATCGAGAATACGCCGACGCGGTTGGCGACGAAGTTGGGCGTGTCCTTGGCGCGCACGATGCTCTTGCCCAGGCGCGAGGTGAGCCAGGTTTCGAGTTGGTCGAGCATCGTCGCCTCGGTACTGGCGGTGGCGATCAGTTCGACCAGCGCCATGTAGCGCGGCGGATTGAAGAAGTGGATACCGCAGAAACGCCCGCGCAGTGCGGCTGGCATGCCTTCGGACAAGGCATTGATCGACAGGCCGGAAGTGTTGGAGGCGAAGATGGCGTCCGCGCGGATGAAGGGCGCGACCTTGGCATACAGGTCGAGCTTCCATTCCATCTTCTCGGCGATCGCCTCGATGAT
>JBNKNO010000079.1:11687-12633 GCA_050293885.1 Rhodocyclaceae bacterium
ATGAACTTGAGCCGATCCTTGGTCGCCAGCGGCGCGGGGTCCAGCTTCTTCAGCGCGGCCAATGCCTTGTCCACGATGGCGTTCGGCGAACCCTCCTTGGCCGGCAGATCGAACAACACGACCGGCACGTCGGCGTTGGCGCAATGGGCCGCAATCTGCGCCCCCATCACGCCGGCACCAAGCACGGCCACCTTGCGAATGGTGATTCTGTTCACGTGTGTCTCCTCATCGGGCCGCGGGTCGGTCTTCGAGGCGCGATGCCTTCGCAACCTCGGCGGCACTTCATGAAATAGGGTTGTTGCATCCTGGCTTCGCCAGTCCGCCGTGGACGAAAGCCCGCCCCGGCGGAAAAAACACGACATCGGCCGAACGCTCTTGCGGCGCGCTTGCCACGTCGTTTGTTGCGGTCAAATCACGGCGGTCACGTGCTCCGCGCCTAGCCGTTCGGCCGCTCACGCGCGGCGGCCATGAAACCGGCCGCGACAAACGGCCGTAACTGATCCATCGCGTCCGCCAGGTCCGTCTGCCCCGCCACGGCGTCAAGCGCCAGCATTTGCATCACATCCTTGCCGGCCATCACGTACGCCACCAGCCCAACAAAAAAATACATCCGCCACACCACCTCGGCCTCGCCCAGATGCGGCAGGGCGCGCGAGAAGGCCGCCTTGTAACGGTCGATCATTTCCCGGTATTCCAAGGGGAAAAAATTCTCCCCACCGGCTCCGGGTTCGTAAAACGCACGGCCGATCAACTGCTTGAAGACTGTTCCCGGCAGATTCGCCTTGCCGTCGAGCCGCAAGGCGGAATCGATAAAGGCATCCACCAGCGTGGCCACCGGCACCGGCGCATCGCCGGCTGCCTGTTCGAGCCGGTCCAGATACCCCAGACGCTGCGCCCCGCGCTGCCCGAGCGCCCGCGCGTAAACCGCCTCCATCAACCCCTGCTT
>JBNKNO010000080.1:0-6069 GCA_050293885.1 Rhodocyclaceae bacterium
GAAGCGACTGACCGCCGACGACATCCGGTCAGAGGAAACTTTCACCGCTCAACAGCCGTCCACAACCTGCGTTGCCCGCGCACGCCTTCGATGCGCCTGCAACGACGGTTGATACCGACCCGGCAAGCCTTGGTCTCGGGCAACTTGCCCGCCCACTTTCGGGCACACTGCCATTCCGGCAATGAGCCGCCGTCAGTGATGATGATCGCTGCTGAAAAACACCACCAGACACTTCGGAGCCCCATCCATGAAATTTGCACTTATCGGTGTCCTTGCCGCGCTTTCGATCTCGAGCGCCTGTCACGCGCGCTCGCTCGATGAAGTCCGCAGCAGCGGGACACTTTCGGTCGCCGTCTACACCAAGTTCGCCCCGTTCTCGGACGAAGCCAGCGGCATCGACATCGACATTGCCAAGGCGCTCGGCGAGAAGCTCGGCGTCAAGGTCACCTTCCTGCCCTTCGACGCCGACGAGAGCATGGATGACGACCTGCGCAACATGGTCTGGAAGGGCACGCTGCTCGGCTACGGCCCGGCCGATTTGATGATGCACGTGCCGACAGAACCGGCATTTGCCAACCGCAACGAGCAGGTCACCATCTTTGGTGACTACTTCCGCGACAACCTGCAGATCGCGCGCAATGTGGAGCGCATCCCCGAGCTGCGCACCATCGGCGCACTGAAAGACGAGCCGGTGGGTGTTGAACTCGACACCATCGGCGCCGCGATTCTGGCCTCGCCATCTGGTGGGTTCCGGGTCACCGACCTTCACCACTATGTCGACATGAACGAAGCGTTCCGCGATCTCAAGTCGGGAGCGGTCAGTGCGGTACTCTCGCTGGGCAGTCAGGCCCAGGCCGCGATGGGCAAGGAGGAAGGCTTTGCTGTGGAAATCGCTCCGCTACCTGGCCGCGTGCCCCCGGCCGGCTGGAGCTTCGGGCTCGCCGTCAAAGCCGACTACACCGGGCTCGCCGGCGCACTCAAGAGCGCCATGGCCGATCTGGAACAGAACGGCACGCTCGACACCATCTTCGCCAGCCACGGGGTAAAACGGCTGAAACCGTAGGCGGCGCCACCTCGGACCTCCCCCTCGACGCCGCCAACAATCGTCACCAAGCGCTTTCATTCGAGCGCCGTCGGCGTACGCCAGCGCGGCGGTGTCGGAACACCATGTCATGAGCAGAAGATCAGCCATTAGGGTTCGCCCCGATTAGGGTTCGCCCCGGTTGGACAAAACCCCGCACCAGCGCACCATCTGCTTGGCCGAACCGGGCTCGCGCTTGCAGCCGGTTCGTACGAATTGTCGATCCGACAAGACATGAATGGAGGAGGTCTCAATGAAGCAGAACACGCGCCGGACACTGTCCACCCGTTTCGCCGTTGCCGCTCTGGCCATCGCCGGCACCACGCTGGCCGCCGCACCACAAGACGCCTTTGCGGACAAGTTGCGCTGGAAGATGCCCGTGGCCTTCGCCACCAAACTGCCCGGCCTGGGCTCGCCAGCCGCATGGGTCGCCGAGCAATTGAACACCGCCAGTGACGGCTCCATCCAGGTCAAGGTTTTCGAGCCGAAGAAACTGGTTCCGCCGTTCGAGATTCTGCAAGCCGTCTCCGACGGCAAGGTCAGCGCCGGCTACACCTGGATCGGCTACGACCAGGGCAAGGTACCGGCCGTGCCGCTGTTTGCGGCCGTGCCCTTCGGCCTCAAGCCCTGGGCCTTCGCCGGTTGGTACATGTACGGCGGTGGTCACGACATGCTGCAGGAGGTCTACAAGAACAAGGGCTTCAACGTACATGCCCAGTTCTGCGGCATCATCGGCCCAGAAACGGCCGGCTGGTACAAGCAACCGATTACCAGCCTGAAAGACTATGACGGCATGAAGATCCGCTTCGCCGGACTTGGCGGCAAGGTGCTGCAGAAATTGGGCGCATCGGTGACCATGATGCCGGGCGGCGAGCTTTTCCAGGCGCTCGAAAAAGGCACCATCGACGCCACCGAATTCTCCATGCCGGCCATCGACCAGATTCTCGGCTTCAACAAGCTCATCAAGAACAACCTCTTCCCCGGTTGGCACCAGCCCTTCACCGCCCAGTACATGCTGATCAACGGTGACGACTGGAAGAAAGCCACTAAGGCACAAAAAGCGCTCATCGAAACCACCTGCACGGCAGCGGTAATCCGCGGCCTGGCTGAAGGTGAGTACAAGAATGGCGCCGTGCTGGCCAAGCTCGAGAAGGAAGGCATCAACATCGGCCAGATCCCGATGGACATCCTGAAGGAACTGCGCACCGTCTCCGATCAGGTATTGGCCGAAGAAGCCGCTGCGGACGCCGACTTCAAGCGCGTGCTCGAATCGCAACAGGCCTTCCAGAAGGACTACAACATCTGGGACTCTCGCGCCTACCTGCCGGCTGAAGTGATGAAGTGATCGCCGCCCCCGGTTGGAGACCGGGGCCAATGTGACACTCGGGCCTGTCAATTTTCATCGGGCGGTCGCGTACCGCCTTGTGAATCGACAGGCCCGAGTCTGAGTGGCAACACGCCGCAAAGAACGATAACGCACCCCATCAAGCCTGGAGGTTCGCGCCATGAGCATAGATTCAACGACTGAACTGGACACGCCACCAGACCTGACGGAACTGGAGCACGTGCTGAACCCCCATACGGCGCTGCCAAGTACCACACTGTCGAACGTCATCGACACGATCATCGACAGACTCGGTGCGCTCAGCTCCTGGCTGTGGATCGTGACCGTGGTCGTGATCATGTGGTCCGTCATTGCCCGCTATGGTTTCAATACCGGCTCCGTCATGCTGGAAGAAATCCAGTGGCATCTGGCGGGTGCTGCCTGGCTCATCGGCCTGTCCTACACGCTGGTGCACGACGACCACGTGCGCGTGGACATCTTTCACGAACGCTTCTCGGAGCGCGCACGGGCATGGATCGAGTTCTGCGGCATCCTGTTTCTGCTCTTGCCCTTCCTCGTCATCACCTTCATCGAAATTCTGCCCTATGCCATGAGCTCTTTTGAGCAGGCGGAAAGCTCGCCGGCCCCCAACGGCCTGCCTGCGCGCTGGATCATGAAAGCGATCCTGGCACTGTCCGTCGGCCTGCTCGCCGCAGCCGCACTGTCACGACTGACGCGCACCAGCGCCAAGCTGTTCGGCTGGCCCAAGCGCCGTGTCGAACAGAACAAAACGACCTGAAGCGACCACGGGCAAAGACAATCATGGAAATTACAACGATCTTCGTCATCGGCATGTTCGCCACCTTTGGTGTGCTGCTGTTCACCGGGTTCCCCGTGGCCTGGGTACTCGCCGGCACCGCCCTCATGTGGGCCACCATCGGCATCGTCGCTGTCGACTACTTCGACGCGAGCCTGTGGTTCGACTGGGGCAGTTCGATCGGGCTGGTGCCCGAACGGCTGTGGGCGCTGGTCCAGAGCGAAACCCTGGTCGCGCTGCCCATGTTCATTTTCATGGGCATCATGCTCGACCAGTCCGGCGTCGCCGAGCGGCTGATGAAGAACATGGTCAAGTTGTTCGGCGGCGTGCGCGGCGGCTACGCGGTTACCGTGGTGGTCATCGGCGTGATCCTGGCCGCCACCACCGGCATCATCGGCGCATCGGTGGTACTGCTGGGCATGTTGTCATTGCCCATCATGATGAAGAGCGGCTACTCCAAGGAGCTGGCCGTTGGCACCGCCTGTGCGTCAGGCACGCTCGGCATCCTCATTCCACCATCGATCATGCTGGTACTGATGGCCGACCGCCTCGCCAACCCCGACGCATCGGTCGGCGACCTGTTCATGGGCGCCCTCTTCCCCGGCATCATCCTCGGCTCGCTGTACGTAGGCTATGTGTTGCTGTTCGCCTACTTGCGCCCAAACGCCGCGCCGGTCGACCCGAACCGGGAGCCGATCACCTGGTCCGTCGTGTGGGATGTTCTCAAAGCCGTGCTACCGACCACCGGACTGATCCTCGCCGTGCTCGGCTCGATCTTCGCCGGCATCGCCACCCCCACCGAAGCCTCCGGCGTGGGTGCCGCCGGCGCCATGGGTCTGGCCGCCGTCAATCGACGCCTCAACTTCAAGGTGATGCGCGACTCGATCCGCTCGACCACCACCACCGCATCGTTCATCTTCGCCATCTTCTTCGGCGCCACGGCGTTTTCGGTCGTACTGCGCGGCCTCGGTGGCGACGAAGTCATCGAAAACATGCTGACCGGTCTGCCGCTGGGCCCGGATGGCATTCTGTTGGTCATCCTGCTCACCGTCTTTCTGCTCGGCTTCTTCCTCGACTGGATCGAAATCACCCTGATCATCCTGCCCCTGGTCGCGCCGGTGGTGCAGTCGCTCGGCTTCGACCTGGTGTGGTTCACCATCATGTTCGCGGTGTGCCTGCAAACCTCCTTCCTCACCCCACCGGTCGGCTTCGCGCTGTTCTACATCAAGGGCGTGTGCCCCCCAGACATCAAGGTCTCCCACATCTACCGCGGCGTCATGCCCTTCATCGGCCTGCAACTGATCGGTCTGGCGCTGGTGTACTTCTTTCCCAAGATCGTCACCTGGCTTCCCTCGGTCGCTTACAGCAACTGACGACGAATGTCTGTCGCAACGGCGCCGCCAGCAACAGGGCGGCGCCGTTGCGACGTTCACAGCCGGTAAGGGCGGAAATAATCCACAACCGGGTTCCCCAATGAAGATTCGCGCCTAGACTCAAGATGACAAGGGCGTGTTCACGGCAAACACACCGGAACACGCCCACCGGCCTTTCCCCGCCTCATCCTGCACAGGTGCACCATGCAATCGACCGCTGACACCCTGTTTTCTCCCCTCCGTATCGGCACGCTCGAACTGCCGGCACGGCTGTTCAAGACGGCCACCGCCGAAACGCGCGCCACCGCCGATGGCTACGTCACCGACGAACTCGTCGACTTCTACCGGCTGCTTGCCTGCGGTGAAACGCCGCTCATCATCACCGGCAACATCTACATCAGCCAGCAAGCCAAATCGGCCCCGCGCCAGACCGGCGCCGACACCGACGACAAGATTCCGGGGCTGACGCGCATCACCGAGGCCGTTCACGCGCAGGGTGGCCGCATCTTTGCGCAACTCAATCATTGCGGCCGCCAGGTGGTGCCCGACTTCGTCGGCGCCACCGATGTCGTTTCCGCCTCCAACGTGAAAGACCTGCTCACCGGCACCAAACCGCGTGCCCTGGGCGCCGACGAAATCGCCGCCATTGCCGACGACTTCGGCGAAGCCGCCCGACGCTGCCAGGCCGCCGGTTTCGACGGCGTGCAGATGCACTCGGCCAATGGCTACCTCATGAGCCAGTTCCTCACGCCCTATACCAACCGACGCGACGACGACTATGGCGGCTCGCTCGAGAAGCGCACGCGTTTCGCACGCGAGGTGTTGGCGGCGATTCGCGCGCGTGTGGGGCCCGACTTTCCCGTCATCATCAAAATGAACGGCGCCGACGCGCTACCGCTGCGGCCCGGCCTCAAGACCGACGAACTGGCCGCGATGGCAAAGATCATGGAAGACGCCGGCGTCGACGCCGTCGAAATCTCCGTCGGCCATTACGAATCGGGCTTTCCCATGGTGCGCGGCACCTTCGAGCACGGCCTGCGCGCCATGGTACGCGGCAGCATGGCGCATTTGCCGCTGGTGCGTCGCACCTTCATGCGCGTTTTCCGGCCGCTGGTCGCGGTCGCGTGCAACCTGTTGTGGAAAGGTCGCGAAGGCTTCAATCTCGACTACGCCCCCACCTTCAAATCAAAACTCTCGATTCCGGTCATCTGCCTGGGCGGCTTTCGCACCCGCGCCATCATGGAAGCCGCGCTTGCCAACGGCCTGTGCGACGCCGTCTCTGCCGGGCGGCCGTTTCTCGCCGATCCGTTTTTCTTCGCCCACACCCGCGATGGCGTACCCGGTCCGCGCTGTGTGGACTGCAACGCCTGCGTCGGCCACCTCGGCGCCCAACCAGCAGATTGCTATCACCCCTATGTGCGCGCCGAGAAGGACGCCATGCTCGCACGCCTGGCCGACGTCTGACTCGACCCCG
>JBNKNO010000080.1:6167-8994 GCA_050293885.1 Rhodocyclaceae bacterium
CCGACGTGCGTGCCCCGTTCAGCATGCTGAGACGTGAACTCGCCATGGGTCCGCTCCCTACCCCGGTTCATTTGCACCGATGCGTTTTCGGTGACAAGGCGTGAGGACATTCCACACCGCATTTCCCCTGGGGGCGCCAGCCATACCCGCGCTGACGAATAATCGTTCCCAATTATTGATCCGCAAGTCATACAATCGGGCGCTAACCCCCGTTTGCGCACGCCTTTGCGGCTGCGCGCCCCGATGAAGAAAACGCTCAAACGACTTGCCCGCACCGCGCTGCGCCCGCTGTTCGACAAACTGCCGAAACGCTGGCGCTTTGCTGCCTACAGCCGCGCAATTCGCTGCGAGTCGGAGTTGCCGGACAAGATCGTCCTAAAGCTGGCCGAAACCCGCGAAGAACTCGAAGCCTGCTTCCGTCTGCTCCACGACGCATACGTTGACGCCGGGTTCATGGAGCCCGACCCCTCCGGACTGCGGGTCACGGTGTATCACGCGCTACCCACCACCTCTACCCTGCTGTGCCGCCATGGCGACCGCGTGGTCGGCACGGTATCGCTGGTGCGCGACAGCGCGATGGGTTTTCCCATGCAGCGCATCTTCGACATTGCCGCAATCCGCGAAGCCGGTGGCAACATCGCGGAAGTCTCCGCGCTCGCCATCGACCGACGCTTCCGCTCGGCCAGCGGCCGCATCCTGCTGCCGCTGCTCAAGTTCATGTACGAGTACGCCACAAAGCAGTTCGACACCCGCCACCTTGTCATCGCGGTCAACCCGCGGCACATCGGCTTCTACCAAGCCATTCTGAACTTCCGCCGCCTCAAGCAGCACACCGTCGCCCACTACGACTTCGTCAATGGCGCCCCGGCCGTCGGCGCCCATCTGGATCTGCAAGCCGCCCTGACTGCGTTCCGACGCCAGTACGACAGCCTGCCACCCGATAAAAATCTCTACCGCTACTTCACCGGCGTCAATCTGGCCAACATCCAGTGGCCGCTCAAGCGCTTTTACACCACCACCGATCCGATCATGGTGCCCGCGCTCATGGACCACTTCTTCAACCAGCGCACCCACGCCTTCGCCCACCTGCGACTGCGCGAACTGATGCTGCTGCACTCGATTTACGATCTGCCCGAGTTCAAGAGCGTTCTGCCACCCGTGCCCGACGACGCGCCGCGCTCCGAAATGCGTCGCCGAACCCACCGGCGCTTTTCAGTCGTTTGCCCGGGCGAATACGCCACGCGACAGCTCGGCATCCGGCGCACCTTCGACATCACCGTGTTCGAGTGTTCCGCATCCGGCTTTCGCGCACGCAGCACCACCCGCCTGCCCGCCGGCAGCACCGGCACCGTCATCATCGAACTGGGCTCCGCCGATTGGTGCGTGATGCGCGTCACCGTCTTGCGACTCGGCTCGCAGGACAAGCATATCGCCCTGCTGCGCATCGACCAGGACGACATGGCTTGGCGAAAGTTTGTCCGCGCGCTCGGCAAGGCGCGCACCCACGGCGAACTCGAAGAGGCGACGCGCTTCGTCTAGGCGACGTCGTCATCGGCCCCAAAAAAAAGCCCGGACCTGCCGGGCTTTTTTTGTACCGCGCGTGCACCGAGCCAACGACTGGCAACACCGTATCGCGCCGTTCACGAAAACGGCCGCCTTGAGAGGCGGCCGCACAAATACCCGCTGGTGCCGATCAGGGCTTCGACGGCGTCTCGAGACTGCCGTACGCCTTGGGGTAAGCAACCACGCCCCACGGCAGTTTGAAGCCCGTCAGCTTCTTGCTCAGCGTGTAGTTGCTGGCGTCGATCACCTCCACATCGTGTGAGCGCCCGCAGGCCACCAGCAACTTGCTCTCGTCCGGCGTGAAGCTGAAATGCCAGCAGCGCTTGCCCACCGGCACCTCGGCGAGCACCGCGTAACTGTGGGCATCGAAGACCTGCACCTTGCCGCCACGGCCGGCCGCCACGATGATCCGCTTGCCGCTCTTGTCGAACGCCACGCCATACGGCCCCATCGCCGTCGGCACCGATTTGAGCACCTTGAAATCGTCATCGAGCACCAGGAAGCTATTGGAATTCTCCATGGTGACGACGTAGTGCTTGCCGTCCGGCGACAGCTTGATGCCGCGCGGGCGGCTGCCGTCCTTGCTGAGGTCGACCGTTTTCACCAACTTGCCGTCGGCGATGGTATAGACCGTGATGGTGTCGTTGCCCTCGTTGGTAACCGCCAGCAACTTGTGATCGGCGCTGAACTCGATGCCCTCGGTCTCCGGCGCGCCGACGATGGAACGCACCACCTTCCACGTGTGCAGATCGACCTCGGCCACCTGGCCCGGCGTCTTGTCGTCGTCATCATCGTCCTTTTCGTGCTTGCTCGGGGGCCCACCTTTCGAGCTCGGCTCAAAGGTCACGTACGCCCGGCTACCATCCGGCGAGATCCGCAGGAATTCCGGATTCTTGCCAATCGGTACATGGCGCACCACCTTCATGGTCGCCGTATCGATCACCGACAGGTTCGCGCTCTTCTGGTTCGCCGTCAGCAGATACTTGCCATCCGGCGTCAGCGCCACGCCGCGCGGCCCCACCCCGCCAACATCGACCGTCCGCACAACGGTCAGCTTGACCGGATCGAGCACACTCACGCCACCGCCCTGGTTGGTCACATAAACCGCATCCGCAGCGGCCACAGGCGCGGCGGCCAGCGCCAACAGCGAAACTGCCGAGGCAACAGCCGTCTTCACAAAACGATGTCTCATCAATGCTCCTCACTTTCTTCTTCGAAAATCCGGTGTTCCCGATCTCGTCGGTCTACGTGCAAAAACAACGCG
>JBNKNO010000080.1:9090-12599 GCA_050293885.1 Rhodocyclaceae bacterium
ATGTCTCATCAATGCTCCTCACTTTCTTCTTCGAAAATCCGGTGTTCCCGATCTCGTCGGTCTACGTGCAAAAACAACGCGGACACCGTCGGTCCAGATCTACAAGTTTCCCACGAATACGCGATGCGTGCTCCCGGCCTCAAGCCGGCGCGGCCGGCTCACCGTCGGAAACACGCGTGGCGTCCTGCGCAGTCACAGTCAAATGGAGTCAAGGGAAAGTGGCGAGTTCCCGCGGTCGCATGAGGGCACATCGACATCATCGATCGGAGCCCCCGGATCACCCGATACACCACTGAATGGCGCCGCAGCGCTCTGAAAGCTACTCCGTGCTCACGCGGCGAAGCATGGGCGACGATTCAACGACGCGCCGATCGTACGGATGCGTGCGTCGGCGAAACCACGCGGTGATACGAGCCACGTAGGCGCGTGTTTCAGGATAAGGCGGCACGCCGCCATAGCGCTCCACCGCGCCCTCGCCAGCGTTGTAGGCCGCGGCCACGAGCCGCACGTCGCCTTCGAAATACGCCAGCAACCAGCGCAGATAAGCGAGCCCACCGGCCACGTTCTGCCGGGCATCGCGCGTATCGTCAACATTGAAACGCGTGGCCGTCGCCGGAATCAGTTGCATGACGCCCACCGCATTCTTCGAAGACGCGGCATCCGGGTTGAAGTTCGACTCAACCGACGCAAAGGCCAGGGCAAGCTGCGGCTCGACCCCGTAATCGGGCGCCAGCCGAACCACCAGTTCGGCCACATCGCGACGCGCGGGCGACAGATTGGCCAGCAGCTTGCCACCCGCGTTCGTCGAGCGGGCCGCATAAATGTGCCGGCAGGATGGCAAGCGCCCCTTGCCTCGACCCGTAAACCGCAGCATGCGTTTGGCCTGAGCGTGCCCCTTCCTCGCAGCGCGGGAAAACAGCGCGCCGGCAATCGCATCGTCACGCGACACGCCACGGCCGTTGGCATACATCCACCCAAGCGCATACATCGCATCCGCGCTGCCCAAACGTGCCGCCTTGCAATAAAAAGTGGCCGCCAGAATCGGATCGCGATCCACCCCCTCGCCATGTTCGTAAGCCGCGCCTTTGGTCAGCAAGCGCTTCGCGGCCGCTGAACCCGCCTGCACCGGCGTTGATACCGCGACCACCAAGGCAGCGACAAACAGCCACCGAGGTGCGCTCACGACCATCATGCGCAACGCCCCGCACGCACGCGACTCGGCGTCGGGAGGGCGTCGTACATGCACAATGCGCCCGACAAGTACGCCGCCGTTCGACAAGCACAAGCCCACGGTTCGCGAATCACATCAGTCACCCAAGTGTCCCCTCGCATTATTTAATTGTATTTGAACACCGGCGGGAGTCCAGGCGAGACGGATGACAACAGGGTCACTGCCCACATCTCTTGGGCAACACGCCCCGCGTTTGCGACACCCCCACCGAAACGGCTCAGAAGAGCTCCATCTCCCCCACCGCCCGACCGGCCTTGAGCCGCGAGCCGATCTTCCAGGCGTCGATCGAACCCACCAGGCTGAAGAGAATCCACGAGCCGCCGCCGGTCGCGAACGCACCGATGGCAACGGTCAGCCCGAACATCACGAGCCCCTTCTTCCACTGGCCGAGGTAGACCTGCCCCATGCCGGGCAGGATCACGCTGGTAAGCGTGGCACCAAACCGGCTCTTGGGTGGCGAGCTGGGATAAACGTATCCCGTCGACGGCTTGGCACTCGCACGCACCGGTCTCTCCACCAGTGCGCTGACACGCTCCAGCAGCTTGCCGAACTCCTGATGCCTCGAGCGTGGCTGCCAGTCGGTCAGATGCACGCTGTGCAGCAGATTGAACGGCACCGGGAGCTGCTTTTCCACTGGCTCGATCAGCGCCGGGACGAGAATGTCGCGCTCCTGGGCGCGGGTCGCCTCGGCGCGCACCCAGGTCGAGGCAATCGAGTCGGCGGACCACAGCACCACCACGCAGCGCGCCGCATCCAGTTCGGCCTGAATGCTCTGGTCAAAGTTCTTTCCCGCCAGTAGCTCGCGGTCCCACCACACCGACAAGTCGTGCGCCCGTAGCTCTTCTGCCACGGTTCGAGCACGTTCGCGATCGCGACTCGAATAGCTGAGGAATACATCTGCCATGGGAGACCTCCTGCAACCGCCCTTCATGGAGGAGTCACGCCTCTTCAGGCGGTCTCACGAGCAAGGCGGGCGAAAACTTCGCGGCGTCGCCACCCCGGGAGCCTGGCCCACGGTATCAAACGGCAACCCGCGGCAGATCCCAAACCGGCTTCATCACGCCACAGAAACGGCATCCATTGCGCACCCAAATACCGAAGGGATACGCCATACAGATATAGGCACGCATCGCCGCCCCCGCAAGATCAACTAGCCCGCCGCGCCCACTGCCCCGCCGCCGAACAACAAGCAAATCGATGCGGGCATGGCCGAAATCTGTGCCGTCGCAACACCTATCCGCGCGCCCGCGCCGACTCGAACGCCTTCACCACACGGCTGACGGTCGAGTAATGCACCCCGAAATGATCGGCGATCGCCTGCATCGAATACGCGCCCGTTGCATACGCCGCCGCCATTGCCTCATCCCGCGAAGTGCGGCTTTCATACTGTGTCGGCAATTTACTCAAAGGCGGCGCGAGCACGCGGCGCTGGGCGCGGGACACCTCGCCCAGGGTATCCGGCTGTGCGCGAACCTGATCCTGCACCCGCACGATGAAATCGTCGGAGCCCAACAACATCTGATGCCGCAACGCGCCCCAGATCGACGGCAGTCCTACGCCCTCATCCACGAATTCCGCATAACGCGCCTGCGCCCGGCGCCGCTGCTTGCCGAACTGCCCGAGCAACCAATCCGTCTCCAACCATTCCGGCGCCCCGCACTTGGCCGCCCCCTCTCGCCCCACCATCGCGTGGTAACTGCTCCACGGCCACTCGCTCGCATGCCTCACCATCCCCGCCCGCACCGGATTCAACACCACATAGCGCGCCAGCTCCAGCAGATAGGCATCCTGCTCCACCAGAATGCCCTTGAAGCGTCCCTGGAACAAATGCCCCACATAGCCATGCCGACGGTTGAAGCGCTGGGTGTACACCCCATTCAACTGCCGCATCCCCTGCGACAGATTCGCCTCCGGCGTCTCCACCACCACGTGATAGTGATTGTTCATCTGACACCAGGCATGACACCGCCAGTTGAAGCGCTCGCACACCTGCGCGAACACATCCAGCCAAATCTCGCGATCTTCGTCGTCCAGATAGATATCCTCGCGACGGTCTCCGCGAGACGTCACGTGATAGAGACCACCAGCAAGATCGATTCTGAGGGGACGGGCCATGGGGTTAGTAGTTTAGACAGAGGAAAGAGATATTGTAATTCAAGACCTGACCCCGTTTTGTGTGACCCCGTTTTGTGTGTGGTGCGCTTGGAATGTGAATCCACCCTTAAAGGTGCGATTGCCCTGGGAAGACGCCCGATCGAAACGATCGAGCAATTTGTCA
>JBNKNO010000081.1:0-5743 GCA_050293885.1 Rhodocyclaceae bacterium
CCTTTGGCCTGAGCGAAAGCCCGGTGCATACCGTACTCATCGAAGAAAGCGTGGTCGGCTGGAAGGAATACGAGCTTGAGGTCATCCGCGACCGGGCCGATAACTTCATCGTGGTTTGCTCCATCGAGAATATTGACCCGATGGGCGTGCATACCGGCGACTCGATCACCATTGCCCCGGCGATGACGCTGACGGATCGCGAATACCAGCGCTTGCGCGATCAGGCCCGTACCGTGATGCACGCGGTCGGCGTGGAGACGGGCGGTTCCAATGTGCAATTTGCGGTCAATCCCGCCGATGGGCGCGTCTTGGTGATCGAGATGAATCCGCGCGTGTCGCGCTCCTCGGCGCTGGCCTCCAAGGCGACCGGCTTCCCGATCGCCAAAGTGGCCGCCAAGCTGGCGGTCGGCTACACGCTCGACGAACTCAAGAACGACATCACCGGGGGCGCCACGCCGGCGTCCTTCGAGCCGTCCATCGACTACGTGGTTACCAAGATTCCGCGTTTTGCCTTTGAGAAGTTCCCGCTGGCCAACGATCGCCTCACCACGCAGATGAAGTCGGTGGGCGAGGTCATGGCGATTGGCCGTACTTTCCAGGAATCGTTCCAGAAAGCCTTGCGCGGTCTTGAAGTCGGCGCCTACGGGCTGGACGAGGTGGATGCGGACACCGACGAGATCGAGCGCGAGCTCGGCGATCCGGGGGCGCAGCGCATCTGGTACGTGGGCCAGGCCTTCCGCGAAGGCATGACGCAGGAGCAGGTGTTCCAGCTGACCAAGATCGATCCGTGGTTCCTCGCGCAGATTGAAGATATCGTGCTGACCGAGAAGTCGATTTCGGGCCGTTCGCTTAAAGGATTGTCGGCAGAGCAGATGCGCTGCCTCAAGCGCAAAGGCTTCTCCGATCGCCGTCTGGCCAAACTCATGGCAACCGACGAAACGGCCGTGCGTCTGCACCGCCATTCGCTCGGTGTGCGCCCGGTCTACAAGCGCGTCGATACCTGCGCGGCCGAGTTCGCCACCTCTACCGCCTACATGTATTCGACCTACGAGGACGAGTGCGAGGCGCGCCCGACCGGCAAGCGCAAGATCATGGTGCTCGGCGGCGGCCCGAACCGTATCGGTCAGGGTATCGAATTCGATTACTGCTGCGTGCATGCCGCGCTGGCACTGCGCGAAGACGGCTACGAGACCATCATGGTCAACTGTAATCCCGAGACCGTCTCGACCGACTACGACACCTCCGACCGCCTTTACTTCGAGCCGATCACGCTCGAAGACGTGCTCGAGATCGTCAATATCGAACAGCCTGAAGGCGTGATCGTGCAGTTCGGCGGTCAGACGCCGCTCAAGCGCGCGCGCGCACTCGAAGCCAACGGCGTGCCCATCATCGGCACCAGCCCGGACATGATCGACGCCGCCGAAGACCGCGAGCGCTTCCAGAAGCTGCTGCAGGATCTGGGCCTCAAGCAGCCGCCCAACCGCACCGCGCGCACGCCTGAAGAGGCCGTGCGCCTGGCGGCAGATATCGGCTATCCGCTGGTGGTGCGCCCGTCCTACGTGCTCGGTGGCCGCGCGATGGAAATCGTGCACGAGCAGAAGGATCTCGAACGCTACATGCGCGAGGCGGTCAAGGTGTCGAACGAGTCACCTGTGCTGCTCGATCGTTTCCTCAACGACGCCACCGAGGTGGACGTGGATGCGCTCTCCGATGGCAAGCAGGTGATCATCGGCGGCATCATGGAACACATCGAACAGGCCGGCGTGCATTCGGGCGACTCGGCCTGCTCGCTGCCGCCTTACACCTTGTCGGCAGCGCTGCAGGACGAACTGCGCCGCCAGACCGAGGCGATGGCCAAGGGGCTCAACGTGTGCGGCCTCATGAACGTGCAGTTCGCCATCCAGGGCGAGGGCGACAATGCCGTGGTCTATGTGCTCGAAGTGAATCCGCGTGCCTCGCGCACCGTGCCTTTCGTCTCCAAGGCCTGCTCGCTGCAATTGGCCAAGATCGCCGCGCGCTGCATGGCCGGCCGTTCGTTGGTCGATCAGGGGGTCACCGGCGAGATCGTGCCGCCGTACTATTCGGTGAAAGAGGCGGTGTTCCCGTTCAACAAATTCCCCAACGTCGATACCATCCTCGGCCCCGAGATGAAGTCCACCGGCGAGGTGATGGGCGTGGGCCGTACCTTTGCCGAAGCGTTCGTGAAGTCGCAGATCGCGGCGGGCGTGCGACTGCCCAAGGGCGGTACGGCGTTCATCAGCGTGAAACAGACCGACCGCCCGGCGGCGGTCGAGGTGGCGCGGCAACTGCACGATCTGGGCTTCGGTGTGGTCGCCACGCGCGGTACCGCCTCGGCCATCGAAGCGGCGGGCATCCCGGTCACAGCGGTCAACAAGGTGAACGAAGGCCGGCCGCACATCGTCGACATGATCAAGAACCACGAGATTTCGCTGGTGATCAACACGGTCGAGGAGCGCCGCCAGGCGGTGACCGACTCGCGTTCGATCCGTACCAGTGCGCTCGGGGCGAAGATTACCGCCTATACCACTGCGGAAGGCGCACGGGCAGCCTGCATGGGGCTGCAACATCTCGATCAGCTGGAAGTGTATGCGTTGCAATCGCTGCACGCCGAACTCAAGTAAAACGCATGAATAAATATCCATTGACCGTCGCAGGGGCCGATCAGCTGCGAGAAGAACTCCATCGGCTCAAGACGGTGGAGCGTCCCAGCGTGATCGAGGCCATTGCCGAAGCGCGCAGTCATGGCGATCTGTCCGAGAACGCCGAATACGACGCGGCCAAGGAGCGCCAGGGCTTCGTCGAAGGGCGCATCAAGGAAGTGGAAGGCACGCTGGCGAACGCCCAGATCATCGACCCCAAGCTGCTCGATGCGGACGGACGTTGTGTTTTCGGTGCCACTGTCGACCTCGAAGACATGGCGTCCGGCAACGAGGTGACCTACCAGATCGTTGGTGACGATGAGGCCGATATCAAGAAGGGCAAGATTTCCGTCAGCTCGCCGTTGGCCCGTGCGCTGATCGGCAAGTACGCCGGCGATGTCGCCGAGGTACAGGCGCCCGGTGGCCTGCGCGAATACGAAATCATCGACGTTCGCTACGAGTGAGGCTTCTCGCGCTCGCCAATTCGGTCAGTGGTATTCAGCGCTTGCTGCTGACCGCCTGGGTCGGTGGCATGTGGGCCATCGGCTATCTGGCGACGCCGGTGTTGTTTGCGTCGCTCGACGATCGCATGCTGGCCGGCGCCTTGGCCGGCCAACTTTTTACCAAACTCTCTTGGGTCGGGCTGGTCTGCGGCGTGCTCATCCTGCTGCTGCAATGGCGCGCGAAAGCCGCGAGGTTGCCCCGGATTGTGGTGGGCTGCATCGTGTTGATGCTGGCAATCACCGTCGTTGGACAGTTTGTGATCCAGCCCATCATGGTTAATCTCAAGGCCCAAGCCGGGCCGGGCGTGGTCATGGCGGGTGCGGTGCGCGAGCGTTTTGGCATGTGGCACGGCATTTCCAGCGTGCTTTTCCTGTGCTGCAGTGTGCTCGGCGCGCTTGCCGTATGGCGCGCCGTACCGTCGACCCGTCGATCGTGATCAGCGATTCGCGCGCTTGGTGGTGGCGGCTTTTCGAACCGGCTTCTTGCGCTCGGAGCTCTTCGCTTCCTTCGGCGGCGCTTCGCGATAGATGACCAGCACGTTGCCGATATGCTGAACCGAGGCGGCGCCCGTCTGCGTGCAGATTTCCGCCATCAGCGCGTCCCGTTGTTGGCGGTCTTCGCCATAGACGCGTACCTTGATGAGCTCATGCGCGAGCAGGTTGTTTTCGATCTCCGCGAGCACGGTGCTTGTCAGGCCGTTGCCGGCCACGCTGACCACCGGGTTGAGGTGATGTGCCCGGGCACGAAAGTCGCGACGCTGGGCGCTTGTCAGTTCAGTCATTCCATCGGTTCCCTATCAGTAAGGGCGTGATTCTACTCTCATGAAGCGAAGCAAGAGCAGCAAAGCGTGGATGCGGGAGCATGTCAATGACCCCTATGTCCAGAAGGCGAAAGTGGCGGGCTACCGTGCGCGTGCGGCCTTCAAGTTGTTGGAGATCGACGAAAAGGATGGCCTGCTCAAACCGGGCATGACGGTGGTCGACCTCGGGGCAGCGCCCGGATCGTGGAGCCAGATCGCCGCAACCAAGGTCGGTGACGCCGGCAAGGTGTTTGCGCTCGATCTGCTCGAGATCGATCCGCTGCACGGCGTGAACTTCATCCAGGGCGATTTTCAGTCCGACGCGGTGTTGCATGCGCTCGAAGCCGCGCTGGGTAATTCCCGGGTCGACCTTGTGATTTCGGATATGGCCCCCAATATATCGGGTGTCAGTGCCGCCGATCAGGCCCGAGCCATGGGACTGTGTGAATTGGCGCTTGATTTTGCTGTGACTCACCTCAAGCCGGGCGGCAGTTTTCTCGTCAAGGTGTTTCAAGGCAGTGGGTTCGACGAATTCCGTCGGAGCATGCAGGAAGCATTCTCCAGGGTGGTTGTCAGAAAGCCGGCAGCGTCACGCGGTCGAAGCACCGAAGTCTACTTTCTGGGAACGGGCAAGAAGCCTGCTGCATAGGCACTCGCTATGCCGGTGATTGCTTTACCTGTGGGAACGTTCGCTAATAGAATGGGTCAGCTACTCAAAGCCCCGTCGGGCAATCAAGGATGTTGCGTTGAATAATCTCTTCAAAAACCTTGCGATCTGGATGGTGATTGGCGTCGTGCTGATGACGGTGTTCAACCAGTTCAATCATCGGCCGATGGCTCAGCAGTCGATGGCCTACTCGGAATTCATGCAGGAGGCCAAAGCCGGGCGCATTGCCGAAGTGCAGATCGAAGGCCAGACCATTCACGCCAAGACGCAGGACGGGCACGCCTTGACGGTGTATGCCACGGGCGGCGATATCTGGATGGTGTCCGATCTGATGAAGTATGGCGTCAAGGTGCGGGCGACCAAGCCCGACGAGGGACAGTCCTTCCTCACGCAGGTTTTCCTGTCGTGGTTCCCGATGCTGCTGCTCATTGGTGTGTGGATATTCTTCATGCGCCAGATGCAGGGCGGCGGGCGTGGCGGTGCGTTCTCGTTCGGCAAGTCGCGCGCGCGCATGCTCGACGACTCGGCCAACACCATCACCTTCGCCGACGTGGCCGGTTGTGACGAAGCCAAGGAAGAAGTCTCCGAGCTGGTCGAATTCCTGCGCGATCCGTCCAAGTTCCAGAAGCTCGGTGGCCGCATCCCGAAAGGCGTGCTCATGGTCGGCTCGCCGGGTACCGGTAAAACGCTGCTGGCCAAGGCCATTTCCGGCGAGGCCAAGGTACCGTTCTTCAGCATCTCCGGTTCCGATTTCGTCGAAATGTTCGTTGGCGTGGGCGCCGCTCGCGTGCGCGACATGTTCGAGCAGGCCAAGAAGCAGGCGCCATGCATCATCTTCATCGACGAGATCGATGCCGTCGGCCGCCAGCGTGGCGCAGGCCTCGGTGGGGGTAACGACGAGCGCGAGCAGACGCTCAACCAGTTGCTGGTCGAGATGGACGGCTTCGAAGGCGCCACCGGCATCATCGTGATCGCCGCTACCAACCGCCCCGACGTGCTCGACCCCGCGCTGCTGCGCCCGGGCCGCTTCGACCGCCAGGTGGTGGTGCCGCTGCCGGATATCCGTGGCCGCGAACAGATCCTGCGTGTGCACATGCGCAAGGTGCCGATCGC
>JBNKNO010000081.1:6266-12392 GCA_050293885.1 Rhodocyclaceae bacterium
TATGGCGAAGAAGAGGGTGAAATCTTCCTCGGCCGTGCCGTGACCACGCACAAGAACGTGTCCGAATCGACCATGCAGAAGGTCGATGCCGAGATCCGTCGCATTCTGGATCAACAGTACGCGCTGGCGCGCCGCCTCATCGAGGAGAACAGTGACAAGGTCGAAGTGATGACCAAGGCACTGCTCGAATGGGAAACCATCGACGCGCACCAGATCGACGACATCATGGCCGGTACCGAGCCACGGCCGCCCAAGCCGTCGAGCGGCAGCAAGCCGCAATCGGGTGACGACTCACCCGGCCCCGCGCCGACGGCACCCGCGCCGGTCGCGTGAATTTGACCCGAAGTTGAATGGGCCGGCAGCGATGCCGGCCTTTTTCTTTGCCTGTATTTTGTCCGAACCGTTCCGCCGCAAGAGACGAGGCACCGCCATGACGCCCATCCGCTATTCCGTCGAACCCATCGACCTCGCCGGCCATCTGTTTGCCGTCACCCTCGACATTGCCGAGCCGAATGTCGTCGGCCAGTGCCTGCGCCTGCCGGCCTGGATTCCCGGCAGCTACATGATTCGCGATTTCGCCCGCAACATCGTCAGTATCGACGCGATGGTCGGCGGCAAGTCGGTCCCCATCGAGAAGCTCGACAAGCAGACCTGGCAATGCGGACGTCTCCCGGCGGGGCAATCGCTGCAACTGCGCTACACCGTCTATGCTTGGGATCTGTCGGTGCGCACCGCGCATCTCGACCAGACGCACGGTTTCTTCAACGGCACCAGCTTGTTCCTGAGTGTGGATGATCAGGAACACCGCCCCTGTCTGGTTGATCTCAAATCGCCGCGTGACGGTGCCATCGGCACGTGGCGGGTGGCCACCGCCATGCGCGAGGCGCGTGGGCAGAAGGGCGCCGCCAAACGCCATGGCTTCGGGTTGTACCGCGCCGACAACTACGACGAACTCATCGACCATCCCGTCGAGATGGGCGACTTCACGCTCGCCAGTTTCAAGGCCGGCGGCATCACGCACGAAGTGGTGCTCACCGGCCGGCACGATTGCGACACCAAGCGCCTGTGCGCCGATCTCGCACGCATCTGCCAATGGCAGATCGACCTGTTCGGCGGCACGCCCCCCATGGATCGCTACGTCTTTCTGACCATGGTGGTGGGCGACGGCTACGGCGGGCTCGAACACCGCGCCAGCACGGCGCTGCTCACTTCACGCAACGAGTTGCCGTGGAGGGGCATGGACGGCACGCCCGAGGCCTACCAGCGCTTTCTCGGCCTGTGTAGCCACGAATATTTCCATAGCTGGAACGTCAAGCGCATCAAGCCGGCGCGCTTCACGCCCTATGATCTGGCCGCCGAGAGCCATACGCGCCTGCTGTGGGCCTTCGAAGGCTTTACTTCCTACTACGACGACCTGTGCCTCGTGCGCAGCGGCGTGGTTACGCCCGAGGCTTATCTCAAGACGCTCGGCGACACCATCACCCGCGTCGAGCGCGGCAGCGGCCGGCACAAGCAAAGCGTGGCCGAATCTTCCTTCGACGCCTGGAGCAAGTTCTACAAGCAAGACGAAAATGCCCCCAACGCCATCGTCAGCTACTACACGAAAGGCGCGCTCATCGCGCTGGCGCTCGATCTCAAACTGCGCGAAGGCAGTGGCGGCGAATTCAGCCTCGACGACGTGATGCGCGTGCTGTGGTCGCGCTACGGTGAAACCGGCGTCGGCGTGCCGGAAGACGGCGTGTTCGAGGTGGTCGCCCAGGTCGGCAACGAGGCGACCGCCCGCTGGCTCAAACGCGCCGTCAACGGCACCGATGATCTGCCGCTGGCGCGCCTGCTCAAACACGTCGGTGTCGTGCGCACCCGAAAAGCTGGTGAGCGGCCTTCACTAGGTGCTCGACTCAAATCCAAAACCGGCAAGGCCACCCTCGCGACCGTCCATGAAGGCAGCGCCGCGCACCGGGCCGGCCTGTCGGCAGGCGACACGCTGATCGCCATCAATGGCCTGCGTGTTTGCGCAGAGAACCTCGACGCCATGCTCGATCGCAAGCGGGCCGGTGATGCCCTGCAGCTGCATTTCTTCCGTCGTGACGAGTTGATGTGTGTGGATCTCGTGCTGGCGGATGCCGATGAGGCGACCACCCTGACGTTGGCGACCAAGTTGGATGAAAAGGGACGGCGATTGCGTCGTGGGTGGTTGGGTACATAGGGAGGGCCGGCATGTCGATGCGCGAAGGGGGCTGGTGACCCGCAGTGCTTCCACCAATTCCTTTTCGTGTATTACTAAAGATATAGAATTGTGGGCCGTGAAAACACATAGGCGGTCAATAGGCTCAGTCCGCCGGTGGGGCATCGTTCCCGTGGGCAATCGCCGGTCTGACATTGGCGCTTGACCGTGGTGATTTCCAGCGACGACGACCGCGCGCCCGTGCACCAAGGCGGGTGTGGAGCCTCAATCGCAGATTCCGCCAAGTAGACCAAACCGCCGACATGCCCTCAACCACTCCTCGCGATGGCTCACGACTCGACGCGTTCTTCGACCGTCTGGGCTTGGGCATGCGTGGCAAATTGATCACCCTTTTCGTGGTCATCAAGGTGCTGCCGCTGGCGCTCCTCGGTTGGCTTGCGTGGGTAGCCAGCGGTCAGCTGGCGAGTCAACTCGAAAGCGATGCGCAGGCCATCACCAGCGTTGCCGACGACAGCGTAGCCGCCATCGGTGAGCTGGCGGCCAGCGACTCCGTGAAGGCGCTGGACGACCGGGCACGCGATGAAATCGAACGCATCACCACCGACACGGCCCGGGCGGTTGCCGCGTTTCTGTATGCCCGCGATGACGACATCCGTTACGCCGCCTCGCTCGAACCGAGCGTCGACGGCTTCCAGCGCTTTCTGGGCAACCGGCTCGGGCGGCTGACCGATCCGGGGGCATGGGCGCTGAGCGAGGACGGTACGCACTGGCAAGCGGTCGGCAAGACCGATGAGGCCACGCCGGTCACGCTCTCGCTGAAGGAAAACACGCGGGAATTCCACTACCGCCCGCCCGAAACGACCTCGCCTTCGCTGACCCGGCCGTTGTATCTCGAGATGAGTTACATCGGGCTCGACGGCCGCGAGCGGGTCAAGGTCGTGACGGGCAAGCGCACGTCGCCGCAGCTTCACGACGTATCGAAGCCGGAGAACACATTCGTGCGGGCCGAGCACTACTTTGCCCAGCTGAAGCGCCTCAAGCCCGGCGAGATCTACGTCTCGCCCGTCGTCGGCGCGTACGTCGGTTCGCCGATCATCGGTGCGTACACACCCGAGGCGGCCAAGAAGGCCGGTATCCCGTACGCGCCCGAAAGCGCCGCCTTCGCCGGGCGTGAGAATCCCCTTGGTCAACGCTTCCAAGGACTGGTGCGCTGGGCCACGCCGGTGGTTCGGAACGGCGCCATCACCGGCTGGGTGACGCTCGCGCTCGATCATGATCACCTCATGGCGTTCACCGACAATCTGATGCCGACCTCGGCGCGCTATACCGCGCTCCCCGATGCGAGCGAGGGAAACTACGCCTTCATGTGGGATCCATTCGGGCGCAACATCGCCCATCCGCGCCATTACTTCATCGTCGGTTATGACCCGAAAAGCGGCGAGCCTGTCGAGCCCTGGCTCACCGACGAGGCCTACACCGCCTGGAAGGCCAGTGGCCAGCCGTACGCTGTCTTTGCCGCGACGCTGCCCGAATACGAGGGGCAAAGCCATCAACGCCGCCCCTCGCGTGCGCAGATCGCCACAGGGCACATCGGCCTGGACTGCCGCTATCTCGACTTCGCACCCCAATGCACCGGCTGGCAGCAGCTCGTGCAGCACGGCGGATCGGGCTCCTTCGTGATCCTGTGGAGCGGTATCTGGAAACTCACCACGGCCGCCGCGATCCCGTACTACACCGGCCAGTATGGCGATTCGCCGCGCGGCTTCGGTTTTGTCACCATCGGGGCGAATGTCGACGAATTCCACCGTCCCGCCAACGAAACCCGCCAGCGCATCCAGGACCGTGTCGCGCAAGTCGACCGCGAGATCGCCAGCCTCGCGAAACAGGCCAGGGAGAACATCCGCGACAGCCTCGCGCGCAGCAGCTGGAGCCTGATCGGCTCGACCATGGCCATGTCCGTCCTGGTGGTGCTCATCGCCATCTGGATGGCCAGCTACCTTACCGGGCGCATTCGCGTCCTGCTGGCTGGTATCGCGCGGTTTCGAGCCGGCGAACGCCGATTCCGCTTCCACAGCGCACGTCGCGATGAGATGGGGTCGCTGGCGTCCGCGCTCGACAGCATGGCCGATGCCATGGAAGACAATCTGCACCGACTCGAGAGCGAAGTCGTCGAACATCGGCGCACCGGCAACGAACTTCACGCCATCAAGGCCCAGCTCGAGCAACGTGTGGCCGAACGCACCGCCGATCTGCGCCATGCCAACACCCGCCTGGAGGAGGAGATCGAGGTGCGCGGTCAGGCCGAGGAGCGCGCCCGTCGGCTATCGGAAGAAGACCCGCTCACCGGCCTGGCCAATCGCCGGCGCTTCATGGAACAACTCGACCATGCCATCGCCGTGAGCAAGCGCAAACAGCGTCAAGCAGCGCTGCTGTTCATGGATCTGGACAACTTCAAGGCGGTCAACGACCAATACGGCCATGCCGTCGGCGATCGTCTTCTCGAACGCGTCGCCCAACTGCTGCGTCGGTGTGTGCGCGCCAGTGACACCATCGCGCGGCTAGGGGGCGACGAGTTCGCCATTCTTCTCGAAGAGATCGATGGCCCGGCCGGCGCCGTCAATGTCGCCGAAAAAGTCCTCTCCCTGTTTGTGCGCGGCATGAACTTCGACGGTCACGTCCATGGCACCGGTACCAGCATCGGGATTACCGTCCTCCCGCAAGACAGCGACGACCCCGAACAGCTACTGCTGAACGCCGATCTGGCGATGTACCGCGCCAAGGAAGCCGGCGGAAATCGCTATCAGTTCTTTACCACGGCCATGCAAGCGGAAACGACCGAACGCAAAGCCCTGGAAGAACAACTTGCCGTGGCCCTTCCTCGTGGCGAGTTCCTGCTTCATTTCCAACCGCGCTACGACATCACGCAGGGCTGCGCGACGGAACTGGAGTGCCTGTTGCGTTGGCATCATCCGGAGCATGGTTTGCTCGCGCCGGGCGCCTTCCTCGATGTTGCCGATTCGATCGGCATGCTCCCGATGATCGATCATTGGGTGCTCAACGAAGCCTGCCGCCAGGCGCGTCGATGGCAGGACGCCGGTGTGGCGGTCGGACGCGTGGCCGTCAACGTGTCCGCGCAGGACATTGCCAATGTGGGCTTTGTCGATGGTGTGCGCGCCGCGCTCTCGGCCTCGGCCCTGCCTGCGTCGGTACTCGAGCTGGAGATTACCGAGCGTGCGCTGATCGGCCAGGCCGAAGCGGCGCTGACCAACATCGCCGCATTGCGCGAGGCCGGTGTCAGCGTCGCGATCGACGACTTCGGCATCGAATACTCTTCCCTCCAGCGCCTCGTGGACTACCCCATCGACGTCCTCAAAATCGACCGCTACTTCGTCGCCCGCATCGGCGAACCCAAGGCCGAAGCCGTCATCCGCGCGCTGCACGCGCTCGCCTGCAGCATCGGCATGACCGTGGTCGCCGAAGGCGTCGAAACCACCGATCAGCGTAATTTCCTCGACGCCCTCGGCTGCCATCTCATGCAGGGCTTCCTGTTTGCCACGCCACTGCCGGCCGCCGATCTGCCGGCGGCGCTCCGCTTGCCTGTGCCCGAGGGCGTGCCAAGCTAGAACGCTGTCGGAACATGCGTGTCGTTGTCGCACAGCAACGGGCGAACGCCGAAATACAGGGGCGCCTGTTTCCCCGAAGAATCAGAGCCTCCCCCGCGCCGCATCGGCGCGGGCTTTCTATGAACGTGCTTGGTGCAAAGCCTTTGTCATTGCGCCGATTCCAACCTAGAACCCCACCGGCGGGCCTTGCCAGTTCGGCCCGCATGGCCGCGCACGGGCCAGCGCCTCGCTCGCCGCGCACCAGGCGCCGCACGCGTTGCGTCCCCGTCGCCGCCGCCACCTGTTGAGCAAACCCTTGCAGCGCGCGTAGAAGGCGAA
>JBNKNO010000082.1:0-10092 GCA_050293885.1 Rhodocyclaceae bacterium
GATCGCGTATCTACTCAGATGGGTGTGGTCACAGGACTGTGATGTCATCCCGGCGGTTGAAAAAATCAACTATGGCATGATCGTTCGTCACCAACTAACTCAGGCCGAACTAAGCTGGCTCTTCATAGCGTACCAGCTCGGCAAGACTTCGCTAGACGAAGAAATGGCCAACGCAGTTGGGCTTTTTAGCGATGCCAAGTTGGATATATATCCTTTCTTTAAACTTTTCATCGAGTTTGGAAAGGAGGCTGGTTATGACCGCAGTGCTTCGCCCCTCAACTTGGTGGTGTAACCGATCTGGCCACTTGCGTGGCTCACATCATCAAGCCGCAAGCGTAGACGGGGCGAGCGCGTAGGGCGCAATAACCAAAGGGCATTGCGCCGAATGTCATTCGCCACCTCCCACCTGATTGCCGGCAGCACTACCTGCCCAGTCCGCCGAATAGACCCCAGCCGCAACCCATCGATGAAACGTCGAGCCCGCGTAGGGCGCAATAACCGAAGGGCATTGCGCCGAATGTCATTCGCCGCCGCCCACCTGATTGCCGGTAGCACTACCTGCCCAATCCGCTGCATAGACCCCAGCCGCAACCCATCGATAAAACGTCGAGTGCGGCCAGTCGGCGACGCGTGCCACGTGGCCATGCTTGACCGGGTTGAAGTGCAGGTAGTCCATATGCGCCCGGAAATCGTCTTCGTCGCGGATCAGGTGTTCCCAATAGCGCCTTTGCCAGATGCCACGTTCCCCACGGGTACGCCGAACCGTTGAGCGTCGTTCAGTGGCGGGCAGCTTCTTCGAAAAATCCGCTTTGATCAGGCGCCAGCGGGTGGCGAAATCCGTGTCGCCCGGTGGTAGTTCGAGGATGCAGTGCATGTGTTCTGGCAATACGACCCAGCCGTGGATGGCAAATGGATGGCGTCTCCGCACCTCATGGACGACCTCGCGGAGCAGATCCACGTGGCGCGTGAGCAGGTCGTTGCCATGTCGTTCCAGGGCGTTCACGGTGAAGAACCACGTGCCGCCGGGGTGCCAGGCGCGTCGGTAGTCGGGCATGGGGGGATGGTGCCCTCGGACGGCATTCGGCGCAATGCCCTTTGGTTATTGCGCCCTACGGCAAGCGATTGATCTTGCCCGATGGCAGCGGCTGTTGTTGAGCTTCGCTGCGCTCAGCCCAAGCTACGATCCGGCCTTCACCGTTGCGACGGCAACGCCACCTTCACCTGATCCGCCAGCGGCGCCCGCAACTCGGCTGGCGCGCCCGGATCGACCGAGCCAAGCACCCGGCTCAACGGTGAATGGCTCACCGGCAGGGCCTCCGCCAATCGCCGGTTGAGGCTGCCGGCGGTGAAGGCGAGGCGGCCGTAGGTGGTGTAGTGGGGGAGCTTGCGGGCGAGGCCGGCGATGTCGGTGGGGGTGGCGGCGCCGATGAAGCCGAGGGGGGCGCGGCGGTTGTCGGCGTCGAGCAGGACGATGGCGCTGGTGGCGGGGTCGAAGCGGTGTTCGCCGAGGCGGATGGACTGGCCTTCGAAGCGCTGGCCGTTTGCCGTGAGTCGGTCGCGGGCGCCGGCCAGCGCGCGGTTGGGCCAGCCGAGAATCCACTGCGCGGCATTGGCTGGCACCTGCGCCAGATCGCTGTCGAGTACGGTGCGCACATTGCCGAAGCGTTGTTGCCAGGTGTCCGCGAAGGCGCGCCAGGCGGTCAGTTCGTCTTCACTGGCTTTGCTGGGTAGCACCAGCCACTGCGTTTTCGCGCCGAACAGGCGGGCGAGCGAGGCGGGTTGTTCGGCCGCATCGAGGCGGCGGAAGACGTCGAAGTGCGGGTCGACGTCCACGCGGGTGGGGGCGCTGGCGTAGCGTTTCTGCAGGCGGGCGCTCTTGCCGGTGAAGTCGAGATTGATATCGTCGCGGCTGCCGTCGGCCAGTTGCACCGTGACCGGCACGCTCAGCGGGTAGGCGGTGCCGGGCTGGGTCTGTTGCAGATGCAGGTCGAGGCGCTGGCCGCCGGCCGGGTCGGGGGTGACGTCGAGCCCGGCGATGGCGATCTGCGGGGCGCCGGGGGCGTCGAGCCAGATCGGCGCGAAGGCGGTGCCGTTGCCGTTCGCATTCAGTTCGGCGGCCACGTCGTCGAGCGTGGCGTAGCCGAAGCGGTGGTGCTGCCACAGCGAACGCAGCGCGGCCACGAAGGCGGCGTCGCCCATGTGGCGGCGCTGCATGTGCACGAGCATCAGCATCTTGCCGTAGCCGACGGCCTGGGTGGCGTCGCTGTGGCGGCTGCGGAAGTCGCGCAGGGCGACGTCACGGCCCTCGGCGGCGAAGGCGGTGTAGCGCTCGAGCAGCTTGCGGCGGTAGTCGTCGCCGGCACCGCCGGCTTCCTTGATGAGGTGGTCGGCCAGGTAGGCGGTGAGCCCCTCGCTCCAGTTGCCGCCGCGCGCATCGACCCACACGCCGTTGCCCCACCAGTTATGCAAAATCTCGTGCGGCAGTGAGGAATGCAGGATGAAGGGCAGGCGCATCACTTGGCTGCCCAGCAGCGTGAAGCTCGGCATGCCGTAACCGGTCTGCCAGCGGTTTTCGACCACGGCGAAGCGCGGGTAGGGGTAGGGGCCGATGAGTTCGCCGAAGAAGTCGAGGTAGCCGCCCATGACCGAGAGGTAGCGCTGCGACAGCGCGGGGTCGTCGGCGAGCAGGTCGGTTTCGAGCGTGATGGCGCCGTGTTGCTGTGCGTTGCGGGCGAAGTGGCCGGCGAGCAGGTAGATGTCGTCCTGCGGCGTGTCGGCAACCCAGCGGCTGCCGTCGGCTTCGCGTCGGCCCTGGCTCAGAAAGGTCCAGCCGGCGGGGCCGTCGACGGTGAGCGAGAAGGTCATCGCGCGATCGTCGATACGCGGTGCCCAACCCGTGGCACCATCGAGGTAGACGCCGCGCTCATCCAGCCACGCCTGCGGCATGCCGTGGTCGCCACTGCGTGCCTTGTTGGTGATGATTCCAGCATACTTGAGGGTGAGTTGCCTGGTGCCCGGCGGCAGTTGCAGTCGCCAGACGCGGAACCGCGCGTCGCGGGTGTCGTCCAATGGCTGAAGTGCGGCCGGGGGCGCCTCGAGTGTGAACTCGGCCCCCAGCCAGAGGCGCAGCGGGCCGGTGGCGTCGGCCGGCAGGCTCAGGGTGTCGGTGACGCGCAGTCGATGCGATGCCGGGTCGAGCGACACTTGCAGATCATGATGCACCGGGCGTGGCGAGGCCGCGGCGGCGAGGGCGGACAGCGCGACCAGCAACGCGCCGATCAGCACACGGGGCAGATGCTTGCCAACGATACGAACCGAGACGGGAAACGAAAACATGTGGCGCAATACCTTGTTCAAACCGGTGGTGCTCGCGATGGCGTTGTTGAGCGTGGGGTGTGCGGCGCAGTCCGGATCGGTCGCCGAGGCCATCGACCCACCCGTGCTCGCAGTCGGGCAGGCCCCGTCGCTGCACAAAACCCTTGAAAGCCTGCCCGATGATCGCATTGTTTTCGTCGGCGAGACGCATACCCGTTTCGATCACCATTTGGTGCAGCTCGAAGCGCTCAAGTTCCTGCATCGCAAGTATGGCGACGTGGCGCTCGGGGTGGAGTGGTTCCAGTTTCCGTTTCAATCGGTGCTGGACGACTACGTGGCCGGCAAGATCACCGAAGCGCAGATGCTGACGCAGACGGGCTATTTCGAGCGCTGGCATTTCGACTACCGGCTGTACCGCCCGATCGTGCAGTATGCGCGCGACAACGGCATCCCCATCGTGGCGCTGAATGCGCCGGTGGAGCTGACGAGCAAGATCGGCAAGGACGGGCTCGACGCGCTGCCGGCGGACGCGCGTGCGACGCTGCCGGGCACCTACGGACCGGTGAGCGAACACTACCGAAACCGGGTGCAGGCAGCGTTCGATGCGCATCCGCCACAGGGGCAGTCCTTCGATCACTTCTTCGAGGTGATGCAAACCTGGGACGAGACCATGGCAAAGCGGGCCGCCGACCACCTCAAGGCGAACCCGGGCCGGCATCTGCTGGTGCTGGCCGGCAGCGGGCACGTGATGTTCGGTGAGGGCATTCCCGACCGGGTCGAGCGCCGCACCGGCATTCGTGGCGCCCGCCTGCTGGTCGGTGCCGAGCATGCCGATACGCCCGACGTGGCGGATTTCATCGTGTTGTCGCAGGAAAGAACACTGCCGCCGGCCGGCATGCTCGGCGTGTTTGTTGATGTCAGTGCGGGCGACAGCCTGGAGGTGAACGGACTGTCCGACGACAGTGCGCTCAAGGCCGCCGGCATCGAGAAGGGTGATGTGATTCTGGCCATCGACGATATGCCGACGCCGAACTTCGCCGCACTCAAACTGGCCTTGCTCGACCGCGCTCCGGGCGATCAGATCAAGGTGCGCTATCGGCACGAGGGATTGTTGTCGTCACCTGCCGAAAAAACGGTGGTGGTGACGCTGGGCGGCGATGCCAAGCCGCGGCATCACTGACGCCATGTTGGCGTTTTCGGGTGTCGTGAAGCGTTACTCCCAGCCGGAGGGAATGGCCACCGTGCTCGACGGCGTCGATCTGCAGCTGGCGGCGGGGGCCTCGGCTGCGCTACTTGGTGAGAGAGGCGGTGGCAAACGCACTTTGCGGCATTGGGTCAATTACTTCGTGCGGATGCGCTATCGATTGCGCCAGCGGGTTGGGCTTGCCGGAGTGCCCCGGCGCTGACAACGGGTTTTGAATCCATCCCGTCGGCGACACAAAAAAAGCCCGCCATATGTGGCGGGCTTTTTTTCGGATGATGCGGTGCTTATTGAACCGATTTCCGGCGGCGGCTCGCGGCCAAGCCAGCAAGACCGATACCGACCAGTGCGAGACTGACGGGTTCGGGAACCAGGTTGGGCGGGTTGTTGGGATTGTCGGGGTTGGTGCCCGGATCACCCAGGAAGAAGCTGTCGATGCCCAAGTCTGCCCGCAAGGAGGCCGTGGCGGGGTTGCTATGCGCAATGACTTCAAGCGTTTGCACAGTGCTCGTGGCGGTAAACAGCATCGTTTGCCAAGTCCAGTCCGCGATCACGCCGAGGGCCGGCATCGTCATGATGGCACTGTCGTGACTCTCGGTGCCAAACACGACTTCCCAGTAACCACCGCCTTGGGAGAAGGCGCTGTTGCTGATGCTCTGCTCGAACGAGACTTCGTACTGCTGACCGACCACCAACCCCGTGAGGCCGACTTGCAGTGCACTCTCGACATAGGGGCTGCCGGAGCGGCCATCCCAACCAATCCCGTGGAGGAAATCGCCGCCGGTACTGCTCGACTGCCACGCAAAGTTGTTCATGGTTGTCGCTGCGTTGAACACGTCGGGCGTGCCAGCGGTCGTTGTCCACCCCGGCGGGACGTCGCTGTTAAACGAATTCGTGTTGCCGACATAGCCCTCAAAACCGCCGTTTGCGAAGGCGTCAAGCAAGGCGGCCGACGCGCTGCCGGCAAACAGCATGCCGGTGATTGCGGCCACCGCGGCCCGTCGAGCCCGGGTTTTAAAGTTTCCAGTCAGTTCAAATGCCATTGGTTGTTACCCCCTTGAATAAGTGAAGCTTGAGCGTCGCTATCAAGTGATAGCTCAGGCGGCGCTTGTCCCTTACTAATGCAAATTTGGCGCCAATATTCATAACGTATTGATTTAAAAAATAAAACGTTGTTGTTTTTCGCGTTTTTGCAAAGTTGTGTAAAGAATACCGACGGGGCGTGAAAGGGTGATTCTCAGTCAACCGAGTCTCAGGCTTTGCCCGGTGCTGGCCAGTCGCATCGCCTGAGTACGAAGTAGGTGTTCGCCTTGCTCGGTGGGCGACCAAGACCATCAGACGAAGGACAGCAGATCTTAGGTAGGCTGCCCGTCCTGTGCCGGGTAGGGCTGCCGTACGACCGTGATCTGCCGTGCGCGCAATTGGCCGCAGCCGCCGTCGATGTCCTGGCCGGCGGACTGGCGCATCTTGGTGAGGATGCCGTGACGATGCAGGTGCCGCACCTGCTCGGCGGTGCGTGCCGGGTCGGGGCGGCGGTAGGGCAGGCCGTCGATGTGGTTGTAGGGGATCAGGTTCATGATCGCGTACTTGCCCTTGAGCAGGCGCACGATGCCATTCATTTCCGCCGCGCTGTCATTGACGCCGTCGATCAGCGTCCATTGATACTGGATCGGGTAGTCGGTGGCGCGGGCGTAGGCTTCGCCGAGTTCGACCAGTTCTTCCGGGCTAATGCGCGGTGCGCGCGGCAGCAGCTGTTCGCGCAGATCGGCGCGTGTGGTGTGCAGCGACAGCGCCAGCGCGGGCTGGATGCGGCCGTGCGGCAGACGCTCGAACACGCGTCGGTCGCCGACGCTCGAGAACACCAGGTTCTTGTGGCCGATGCCGCCTTCGGTGGCCAGAAAGTCGATGGCTTCGAGCACGTTGTCGAGGTTGTGCGCCGGCTCGCCCATGCCCATGAACACCACCTTCTTCACCGCCCGCAGGCGCCGCGCCAGCACCACCTGGGCGACGATCTCGGCGCTGCCGAGCTGGCGGATGAGGCCGTCTCGGCCGGTCATGCAGAAGGTGCAGCCCACCGCGCAACCGAGCTGCGTCGACACGCACAGGCCGCCGCGCGGCAGCAATACGCTTTCCACCGTCTGCGCGTCGGCCAGTTCGACCAACAGCCGGGAGGAGCCGTCTTCAGCGGGGTGTTCGGAGGTGAGGGTGGCCAGGGCATCGAGCCTTGGTTGCAGCGCGTGCAGCGCGGTACGCACTGACTTGGGCAGAAAATTGACGGCCGGGCGCGGACCATCATCGAGCGACAACGCCTGTGCCCAGGCTCGCAGAATGCGGGCTTCGTGGCACGGTTTTGCGCCGTGGTCGCGCAATTGCTGGCGGAGGGTTTCGATGCGCATGGAAAGCGGCGGGCGAGTTGTGTGGATGGCGAGGCGGGGATTGTAGACCGCGTCGTGACTGGCGGGTGACCCGGCGTGGTGGCAACGTTGTCGAAGCGAACAGGCCCTAGGGGCGGAAACGAGTGCTTACACCCTCAGGGGCTGCGATGCCAGGCGCTTAACCCGCGCTTAAGTCTGGCGGCTGATCATGGCCTTGTTTCTACAAGGAGCACCGTCATGAACCTCTTCAAAACCGATTTCTTCCTGCAATGGATCAGCGTGGTGACCGGCTGTCTGCTGGTGGTGGCCACCGTGGCCTTCATTTCGATTCCGTCGTCGCTGTCGCACCATCCGGGCGAGGCCACGGTGGCCCGGACGGATCTGGGCTGTCAGCGCCATCTGACCTGAGTGCGCCGTCGAATGCCTGTGTCAGGCGTTCTTGCCTTTCTGCCACAGCACGTCGCCGTGGCCGTCGACCTTGTTCAGATGTCGGCCGAGCACGAACAGTAGGTCGGAGAGGCGGTTCAGATACTGGCGCGGGCCGTCATTGACCGCCTCTTCCTGCGCCAGTGCGACCAGCATGCGCTCGGCGCGGCGGCATACGCAGCGGCAGTGATGCGCTTGCGCGGCGGCGCGTGAGCCGCCGGGCAGGATGAAGTCCTTGAGTGGGGCGAGGTCTTCGTTCCAGGCGTCGAGCGCGGCTTCGAGCTTGGTGACCTGTTTGTCCGAAATCATGCTCATGCCGGGAATGCACACTTCGCCGCCCAGATCGAACAGGTCGTGCTGCACGTCGGTGAGCAGGGTGCGTACGTCCTCGGGCAGGGCTTCGGTGAGCAGCAGGCCGACGGTGGCGTTGAGTTCATCCACTTCGCCCAGCGAATGGATGCGCAGGCTGTCCTTGGAGACGCGGCTGCCGTCGCCCAGGCCGGTGGTGCCAGCGTCGCCGGTGCGGGTGTAGATCTTGGAGAGGCGGTGTCCCATCGGTGTCTCGTCTGCAGTGGTCGATGGGCGATTGTAGCGGGGGCGATGGCAGGTGTGCATGTCGGCCGCATTACCAACGCTTACAACCTGTCGGTGAACGCTTTACACAGTGCAGGCGTTGTTGGAGGTGTGAGCGCGACTCACGTTCCAATAACAGGAGATTGACCATGAAACGACTGATCACGCTGAGCGCAATCTTGGCCGCATGCACCTTCGCCGTGCCTGCGATGGCACAACGCGGTGGTGATCGCGTGGATGCACGTCAGGATCGCCAACAACATCGCATCGAAAGGGGTTTTCGCTCCGGCGATCTGACCCGTCAGGAGGTCCGCCGGCTGGATCGCGGCCAGCATCGTATCGATCGTATGCAGCGTCATGCGCGGGAAGATGGCCGGGTGACGCGCCACGAGCGCCGCCGCATTCACCGGGAAGTGGAGCGACAGGACCGTCGAATCTACCGCGAGCGCCACGACGGCCAGCGCTGGGGCGGATATCGCTACAGCCGACACGACCGCCATGATCACGGCCGTCACTACGGCCATCGCCACGCCCCGGCGCGCGGCTACGCAAGGCACGATCATCGCCGCGAAGTGCGCAAGGTGTATGTCGATCCGTTTCCCCGGATCTCGCTGATTCTCAACCTGCCCTGATCCGCCTCAACCGGCCGGCCCGCCTGCAAGTGGGCCGGCTCGTTCGTGCACGGCAGCATGCTAAACTGAGCGCTTCGATTTTTCTGCGGCAGCACGGCCGCCAAGCCTGTTATCCAGACCATGAAAAGCGCTCAGATCCGCCGTACCTTCCTCGAATTCTTCCGCTCGAAAGGGCATGAAATCGTCGACTCCAGCTCGCTGGTGCCGCATGACGATCCGACCCTGCTGTTCACCAACGCGGGTATGAACCAGTTCAAGGACGTGTTCCTTGGCTTCGACAAGCGGCCCTACACTCGCGCGACCACCTCGCAGAAGTGCGTGCGCGCCGGCGGCAAGCACAACGATCTGGAAAATGTCGGCTACACGGCGCGCCATCACACCTTTTTCGAGATGCTGGGCAACTTCAGCTTCGGCGACTACTTCAAGCAGGACGCCATCCACTACGCGTGGGAGCTGCTGACCGAAGTGTTCAAACTGCCGGCGGACAAACTCACCGTCACCGTCTATGCCGAGGACGACGAGGCCTACGACATCTGGACCCAGCAGATCGGCGTGCCGGCCGAGCGCGTCATCCGCATCGGCGACAACAAGGGCGCGCGCTACGCCTCCGACAACTTCTGGATGATGGGCGACACCGGGCCCTGTGGCCCCTGTACCGAGATCTTCTACGACCACGGCGCGCACATCCCCGGTGGCCCCCCGGGCAGCCCGGACGAGGACGGCGACCGCTTCATCGAGATCTGGAACAACGTGTTCATGCAGTTCAACCGCGACGACAAGGGTGTGATGCATCCGCTGCCCAAGCCCTCGGTGGATACCGGCATGGGCCTGGAGCGCGTCGCCGCCGTGTTGCAAGGCGTGCATGCCAACTACGAAATCGACCTGTTCGTGAAGCTCATCGCCGCCGCCGCGCGCGAGACCTCCGGTGCGGACATGGACAGCCCGTCGCTGAAGGTGATCGCCGATCACATTCGCGCCTGTGCCTTCCTCGTCGCCGACGGCATCATTCCGGGCAACGAAGGGCGGGGCTACGTGCTGCGCCGGATCATCCGCCGCGCCATCCGCCACGGCTACAAGCTGGGCGCGCGCGCGGCCTTTTTCTACAAGTTGGTGCCCGATCTGGCCGCCGAAATGGGCGAGGCCTATCCGCAGCTGGTCGAGGACCAGACCCGCATCATGGATGTGCTGCGCCAGGAGGAGTCCCGCTTCTTCGAAACCATCGAGCACGGCATGACCATCCTCGAAGAGGAGTTGTCGGCCATGGCGGGCAAGGGCGGCAACGTGTTCAATGGCGAGACCGCCTTCAAGCTGCACGACACCTACGGCTTCCCGCTCGACCTGACCGCCGACGTGTGTCGCGAGCGTGGGGTCACTGTTGATGCCGAGGCCTTCGACGCCGCCATGGCGCGCCAAAAGGCGCAGGCGCGCGCGGCCGGCAAGTTCAAGATGGCCGCCGGGCTCGAATACGACGGCGTCAAGACGCAGTTCCACGGCTACGACACGCTCTCGCACGAGGGGCGCGTGACCGCGCTGTATCGCGACGGCGCGCCGGTCGAGCGGCTGATGCCGG
>JBNKNO010000083.1:0-9835 GCA_050293885.1 Rhodocyclaceae bacterium
TTCGATGTCGCCATCGACATGCAGAGCCTGCTCAAGAGCGGGTTGCTTGCGTGGCTGTCCGGCGCGCCGCGACGCATCGGGCTGGGCAGTCGCGAAGGCAGTCAGTGGCTGATGACCGAGGTGGTGCCCAAGGGTGGCGATGCGGGGCGGATCAGTTCGGAATATCTCTATCTGGCACAACAGCTCGGGCTCGAGACGGCCGAGTTCTTGCCACGGCTGTGCATCGGCGAGCAGACGGCGCGCCAGGCCGATGCCCTGCTCGCCACACACGATCTGGCGGCGGGCGGCTACGCCGTGTTCGCCCCGTTCACGACACGCCCGCAAAAGCACTGGTTCGAGGATGCCTGGCAGACGCTGGGGGCCAAGGTGCGGGGCGAACTGGGGCTGACGCCCGTCATCCTCGGCGGGCCTGCGGATGTCGAGGCGGCCCAGCGCATTGCGTCGGCGATTCCCGGTGCGGTGGTGCTGGCCGGCAAGACCAATCTGCCGCAGGCGGCGGCCCTCATCGAGCGCGCGGCGCTGCTGGTGGGCGTCGACACCGGGCTCACCCACATGGGCATCGCCTTCAACACGCCCACCGTCGCCATTTTCGGCTCGACCCGACCCTACCTCGATACCGGCCGCGCCAACGCGCACGTGATCTGGCTGGGGCTCGACTGCTCGCCTTGCCGCCGCCGGCCGACCTGCAACGGTGCGTTTACCTGCCTGCGCGACATCACGGCCGAGCGCGTGCTGGATGAGGCCCGCGTGGTCATGGCGGAGGGCGCCGCCGCATGAAAGTGCTGCACGTCGAGTCCGGCCGGCACCTCTACGGCGGCGGCAAACAGGTGCTCTACCTTATGGAAGGGCTGGCCCGGCGCGGCGTGAGCAATGTGCTCGCCTGCCCGACCGGCGCGCACATCGCCGACGCGGCGCGGGCCTTCGGCACCGTGATCGACATGCCCATGAAGGGCGATGTGGATGTCGGCCTCGTGGGCCGGCTGGGGCGCGTCATACGCGATCAGCGGCCCGATCTGGTGCACATTCACAGCCGGCGCGGCGCCGACGTGTGGGGTGCTCTGGCGGCAAAGTTCGCGGGTGTGCCGGCGGTCATCTCGCGCCGCGTGGACAACCCGGAGTCACGCTGGGCGGTCAAGCTCAAGTACGGGCTGTACGCGCACGTGATCACCATCTCCGAAGGCATCCGTCAGGTCTTGCTCTCCGAAGGCATGGCGCAGGACAGCGTGACTTGTGTGCGCAGCGCGCTCGACGCCACACCCTATCTGCGCGACTACGACAAAGCCGCGTTTCGCACGGCACTGGGTCTGGCGCCGGACACCCCGGTGGCCGGCATCGTGGCGCAGCTCATCCCCCGCAAGGGACATCGTCACCTGCTCGCCGCCTTGCCCGATGTGCTCGCTCACCACCCGACACTGCAGGTTCTCATCTATGGCCGCGGCCCGCTCGAGACCGAGTTGCGCGAGGCCATTGCCGCGGCCAAACTCGACGGCAATGTCCGCCTCATGGGCTTTGTCGACGATCTGCCGTCGCAGCTCGGCTGCCTCGACCTGCTCGTCCACCCGGCCGACATGGAGGGCCTGGGCATCTCGCTGCTGCAGGCCTCGGCGGCACGCGTACCGATCATCGCCAGCCGCGCCGGCGGCATGCCCGAAGCCGTGCACGATGGTGACAACGGCCTGCTGATCCCGGTCGGCGATGTGTCGGCACTGAGCGTCGCGATGAACCGCCTGCTCGACGATGCCGGGCTGCGTGCCCGCATGGGCGATGCCGGCCGTGCGCTCGTGCGCGACGAATTTTCCGTCGACGTGATGTGCGAAGGTAATCTGGCGATCTACAACAAGGTGCTCAGTCGATGAAATCACTGCACATCGTCGGCAGCAAGGAAATGGGCGGCGCCGAGCGCTGGCTGCTGCGTTTTGTCGCCGCCATGCAGCGCGCGGGCGAAGCGGTCGAAGTGGTCGTCCGGCGCGGCTCGGAACTCGACACCCGTTATCTGCAGGATGTCCCCAAGCTCACCGCCGGCATGCGCACGGTGTGGGATCCGCTGTCGCGTCTCGAACTGTCGGGCATCATCAAGGACAACGACGCGCCCATCGTACAAACCTACATGGGCCGCGCCACCCGCCTGACGCATCTCAAACCGGGGCGCGGCAAGGTGCACATCTCGCGCCTGGGGGGCTACTACAAACTCCACCCGTTCCGTCACGCGCATGCGTGGATCGGCAACACCAAGGGCTTGTGCGACTGGATGATCCAGGGTGGGCTGCCCGCCGAACGCGTCTTTCACATTACCAATTTCGCCGATCCGGCCAAACCGGCCGACCCGGAAGCGCTCGACGCCCTGCGCCGCGAACTTGCCGTGCAGCCGGAGGACTGGTTGATGGTCACCGCCGGGCGCCTGATCGACGTCAAAGGCCACGCTACGCTCATCGAGGCGATGCGCCTGCTGCCCGCCGAGCTCGACGGCAAACGATTGCGGCTGGTAATTCTCGGCGACGGGCCCTTGCGCGAAGCGCTTGAACAGCAGGCACGCGATGCGGGTGTCGCCAACCGCGTGCATTTCGCCGGCTGGCAGCACGACCCGGCGCCGTGGTTTCACCTGTCGGACATGATCGTGTTCCCGTCGCGCGACGCCGAAACCCTCGGCAATGTGATTCTCGAAGCCTGGGCCTACGGCAAGCCCCTGGCCTGCACGGCCTTTCGCGGCGCACGCGAAATTGCCCAACATGGCAGCGACGCGCTCGTGAGCCCATGCGACGAAGCCGCACCGCTGGCCGACAACATGCGTCTGCTCATCGAAGACGCCACTTTGCAACGGCAACTGGTAGAGGCCGGCCGGCAACGCGTCGAGGGCGACTTCAGCGAGGCGGCGGTGATCGATCAATACCGTGCGCTCTACGCCCAATTGCTGGACAATCGATAGGGTCTGTTCGTGCCTATCCGGAGGATCGCGTTGCAACGATGAACTCAGCTAACACACATCAGAAGGCAGCCCGCCATCGTCTCGCCGACCACGGGAGCAAGGCACGGGGCGGCGTTCATCATCACAACCCTGCGGGCCCGGGTCTGTCGGCCCCCATGCCTGCGTTGCACCCCCTTGCCTGGGGGGCACCCAGGCCGCGTCGGCGCGCCGTGACCTGGCCACCGACAAACCCGATCGCGACCACCGGATAGGCACGAACAGACCCCCATGAGCAGCAAGCACGGCATCAACATTCTCATGTACCACCAGGTGGGCGACTTCGCGCCGATGAAGGCGCACCGTTCCACCTATTGTCACCACAAGCGATTCGCCCGTCAGATGGCCTATCTGAAGCGCTTCGGCTACACGGTGTTGTCGATGGACGAGGTGCTCGCCTGCCTGCGTGGCGAGCGGCCGGTGCCGCCCAAGGCGGTGGCGCTCACCTTCGACGACGGCTACGAAAATTTCTACGAATATGCCTGGCCGGTGCTGCAGCAGCACGGCTTTCCGGCCATGGTGTATCTGATTGCCGACCTGCTGGGCCAGCCGTCCTACTGGTTCGAATCCGACGGCCGCGACACGCCGCCGTTGATGAGTGCCGAGCGCATTCGCCAGCTACGCGCAGAGGGCGTCGATTTCGGTTCGCATTCGGCCTCGCACGCCAAACTGGCAACGCTGGAGACAGCGGCCGTCCACGAAGAGGTCACCCGTTCGAAGGCCATTCTGGAAGACGTGCTGGGCGAAGCGGTGACGCACTTCTGCTACCCCTTCGGCAGCCACGACCGCCGCGTGGTCGACGCCGTTGCCGATGCGGGTTACCGCTGCGCCACCACTTGCGTACGCGCGCCGGCGACATCGGCGGACGACCCACTCACGCTGCCGCGCAAGGCCATTTCCTACGGCGACAACCTGCTCGGCTACTTCTGGCGCCTGCACATGAAGAACACGCCCAAACGCGACTTCATCCGGCGCGATGGCCACACCTTCAACGAGCTCGGGGCCTAGTCGGCGCGGTCATCACGCGCCGAGGGCGTATCGCCCCGACCGTAGCGCCCCATCGCGTGGCGCATGAAGTCGAGCTGCCGCTCGAAACGCGAACAGCCCACACACATCAGCATATGAACGCGCAAAGCCAACCGTTCGCGCAGCGACAAGGCGCGATCGAGCTTTTCCGATGCCAGCCGTGTGGCGTTCTTGCAGCTGAGCATGAGCGTTTTCTCCCCGATGAGCGGACACGCCAAACACAGGCGTCCTGAGCATTGGACGCACGAGGTCCGCGCAAACTTACAGCCACACCGCGAAAAGACTCACTTGCCAGCGCGCAAGGCCTGCAGAATCTTCATGCCGGCACGTCCGTTCACCTCGAAGCCGAGACGCGTCTGCTCCGCCGCGATGGCCGTCTTGGTGCGGCTGCCGATCAGCCCATCCACCTCGCCGATGTCGTGCCCACGGTCGAGCAGCAGTTGCTGCAACTCACGTCGCTCCCGGCGCGCGATGCCCGCATCGTCCGTCGGCCACGGGGTGACGAAGGGGCCACCGCCACGCAGACGGTCGGACAGATGCGCGATCGCCAGCGCATAGCTTTCCGCCGCGTTGTAGCTGTAGATGGCGTTGAAGTTGCGAAACACCAGGAAGGCCGGCCCCTCTGCACCCGTGGGCAGCAACACCGCGGCCGAAACGTCGATGGCCTGCAAGGCGCTGCCGTCGATCCGACGCACGCCCATGGCCGACCATTCGTCCACCGGCCGACGCGCCTGGCGTCCGGCCTTCGATGCATCGAACCCCGACGGCAAACGAATCTCGTAGCCCCAGCCCTGACCGGTGCGCCAACCGGCCTGCTGCAGATAATGGGCGGTCGATGCGAGTGCGTCAGGCACGCTGTCGATCAGATCGCGCCGCCCATCGCCATCGAAATCGACCGCGGTGCGCATGAAGGTGGAGGGCATGAACTGGGTGTGCCCGAAGGCGCCCGCCCACGAGCCGGTCAGGCGCTCGGGGGCGATGTGCCCGGCTTCGAGAATGCGCAAGGTGGTGAAGAACTCGCCGCGAAAGTAGCCCTGCCGCCACCCTTCGCAGGACAGCGTCGCCAGCGAGGTCACCAGCGGCCGACTACCGAAATTGCGGCCGAAATTGCTCTCCACGCCCCACACCGCCACCACGGTGTATCGATCCACGTCGTACTCGGTCTCGACCCGATCGAGCACTTCTTTCCACTGCGCCAGCATCGCCTGGCCATCATCGACACGCTCCTGATCGACCAGCGCGGCCAGATAGTCCCAGATCGGCGTCACGAACTCGGGTTGGTAGTCGAGCGATTCGAGCACGCTCGGGTCGGGCGCAACACCGGCGGTAAAGCGGTCGAAGGCCTCGCGGCTCACGCCCTTGGCTGGCGCCGCCGCACGCAGCGTTTGCAGGCAGGCTTGAAAATCGGTATCGGCACGGGCCGGCAGGGGCAAGGCCATGAAGAGCGCGAGTGCGCCAAGCAGCGTCAGGAGTTTCATGGCGCCATTTTAGGGGGGCATTCGCCGGCGTGCACGCCGCGTTACAAAGGCTCACGCACACGCATGAAACTGGCAAAGCGTGGCAGGCCGGTCGCCGTGCGGCCGCGATAGCGAAAGGTGATTTGCGTGCCGACGGCAGGCGGATCGCGCCGTTGCACGTCGGAAAATCCGGTGCCGATGCGCATCGATCGGCCGTCGCGAAGGCGCACCTCAAGCGCGCCGAGCATGCCGGCAAAACGCCCCTTGCCGGGCACATGGGCAAGCACCACGGCTTCGTCGTCTTGCCAGGGTTTGAGTTTGAGCAGCGCATCGCTACGGCCGGTTTCGTAGCGGGCATCCGCCCGATGCAGCATCAGCCCCTCGCCACCGCCGGCAATGACCTCGGCCAGTTGCGCCTGCAAGGCCGCGCGGTTCGCGACCCGGCGCTGCGGCACCATCGCCAACCACGGTCGCCGGGCGTTGCGCACCAGGCGCCGCATGGCCTCGATGCGCGACGAAAAATCCCCCGGCGCGCCGGGCAGCTCGAAAATCATGTACCGAATCCGTCGCCAATCCTCATCGGCTGGCGCGCCTCGCCGCACGATGCCCGACACCGCCGAAAACTGTCCGCGCCCCATCCACAACTCGCCGTCCAGCGCCTGATTCGGCAGCGCCTTGATGAACCAGGCGGGTGCGCGCACGATCCGTCCGCTGCGAAAGCGCAGTTGCTCGCCATCCCAGATCGCGCGCACGCCATCGAGCTTTTCGCTCACCCAGTAAGGCGCCGGGTCCAGGTCTTGCGCAGCCTCGTGTGCCAGCAACACGGCCTGCGCCACAACGCCCGCACTGGCCGGCGGCACCGCCAGCAGAACAAGCGCACACAGAAACGATATAAATGCCATTTGCATGGCGCGAAGTATACCTCCCAACCGCTTGCACGGCGCGCTATGCTACGGCCTATGCCGGAACATCTGACCGATCTCTCCCATGCCATTCAGCTTGCCGTGGCGCCGGTGTTTCTACTCACCGCGCTGGCAACACTCATCAACGCCCTCAACGGCCGGCTGGCCCGGGTGGTGGATCGGCGCCGGGTCGTCAAGAAACGCTCGCAGGAACAGGCCGCGCCAGATCAGATCACCGCGCTCGAACGCGAACTGAATCTGCTGGCGCGACGTGGCCAGCACATCTACCAAGCCGTGTTCTGCCAAGTGCTCGCCGCGTTGCTGGTGTGCCTGGTGGTGGCCGGCGCCTTTGTCGGCACGCTCATCAAGGTGGACCTGACCCACACCATCGCCACCCTGTTCATCCTCGCCATGCTGTCGATGATCGCGGGTCTCGGGCTGTTTCTGCGCGAGGTGTATATCGCCGTCAGCCAGCCGACCCACTGGGAGCCTTGACGCGGCGAGGCCGACACGCGGCGCTCAATGCTCTCCGCTGGCAACCGACTTGGCGGGCTCCGTCCGATCCGGCACAAGAAATCGGGCGGCAAATGTGTCGGCAGGCACGGGCGGGCTGAACAGATAGCCTTGACACACATCGCAGGCGAGCGCCTGCAAGGCCGCCCGTTGCGACTGGCGTTCCACCCCCTCGGCCACCACCTTCATGCCGAATGCGCGCGACATGGCGATGGTCGCTTTCACAATGGCGGAACCGCGTGCATCGTCCTGCGCGTCGATGCCGGCAATGAAACTGCGGTCGATCTTGAGGATGTCGAAGGGCAGCACCCCCAGATAGGACAAAGACGAATAGCCCGTGCCGAAATCGTCCAAGGCCAGCCGGATACCGTGTTGGCGCAACAGGCGCAATTCGTCCAGCGCCGCACTGTCCGGATGCAGGAACACCGACTCGGTGACCTCGACCGCCAACACATCGGGCGACAGCTGTCGCTGCGTCAAGGCGGCCAGCACCAGATCGGCAAAACCCGGGTGCATCAGCTGCCGCACCGAGACGTTGATCGAGATTCGCGACGTCGGCAAGCCCGCCGCCCGCCACGCAAGAATTTGATCGAGCGCCCGCTCGACCACCCACGCGCCGATCTGGACGATCTGGCCGGACGCCTCGGCCACCGGAATGAAACGGTCCGGCGGCACCTGCTTGCCCGCGGCGTCGCGCCAGCGCAGCAGCGCCTCGCCCCCCACCAACGCACCACTGGCGACATCCAGCAAGGGCTGAAAATTCAACGACAACTCGTCGCGCCCGAGCGCCTGGCGCAGACCCGTTTCGATCTCCACGCGGGCGCGCACCACCTCGTTCATCTCGCGGGTGAAGTAACGCGCCAGATTACCGCCCGCGCGTTTGGCGTCGTACATCGCCGTGTCGGCGTTGCGCAACAGCGCCTGCGCGTCGTCCGCATCGTCCGGATACAGACTCACACCGATACTCGCGCTCACGCACAAGTCTGCACCCGCCGCCGTCAGCGGCTCGTTGACCGACGTCAGCAGCTTCTCCACCACCGGCACCACCGAGGTCGCATCCTCGATATCGGGCAACACCACGATGAACTCATCGCCCCCTTGGCGAACCAGGGTGTCGGAATCGCGCACACTCGTGCGCAAACGCTCGGCAAGCTCCACCAGCAGCAGGTCACCCACTTCATGGCCGTACACATCGTTCACGTCCTTGAAGCGATCGATGTCCACAAACAGCACCGCCACGCGCCCGAAACCTCTGCGCTTGATCCGTGAGAGCGCCTGTTCGAGACGATCGGCCAACAAGGCCCGGTTTGCCAGCCCGGTCAATTGATCGTGGTAAGCCAACTGGCGGATGCGCGCCTCGTGCTGGCGGCGCTCGGTGATATCCGACACCGAGCCCGCCATCAACTCGGCCCGCCCGCGCCGATTGCGCACGGCCTCCCCGCGCGACGCGATCCAGCGGTAATTGCCATCGCGCGCGCGCACGCGATACTCATGATAGAAAAACGGAGATTCGCCCTTCAGGTGCTGGGCCACCGCCCGGTTGTAGCCCGCACGATCATCGGGGTGGACCAGATTGAGCCAGCCGTGCGTATCGGACAGAAAGTTGTTCGAATAACCCAGAATGCCCAGCAAGCGGTCGCCCACCCACAAGCGCTTGGTGACGGGATCCCACCACCACAAGCCATCGTGCGCGCCCCGCATCGCCAAGCGGTGCGCGCGAAAAGTCGAGCGCAGGTAACGCGACTCGACCACGGCCAGCCACAAGGTCGCAGCAAGGCAGGCTGCACCCAGCCAGAAGAGCAACCCGGACGCATGCGCAGACTCCCAGGCGAACGCACCCGCAACACCCAGGCTGGACAACACCAGTGCCACCCGACGCCAACGAGGCCGTGCTACCACCCGGCGCATTCACTCTCCTTGCTCAACCCGGCACACAGGCCGGCAACTCCGTCATTTACGACTAAATTCGTAACATCTTGAAACTCGGCCAGACGCGCGGGCGCCATGGCCTGCGGGGAAGTCGCTGGTCGCGCGCGCACGCTCACCCCAGAGACGGCCACCCGCCCACCAGATCCACTGATTTTACTCCCGCCTCGAAAACCGCAATTCCACGCCTCTTCCAGCGCGGTCTCGCAGCGCCGCGAATCCATGAAAAAACACAGGCCGGGCGCCGTCGTTTTTTCCACCTGCGGTAACCACATGCGTCGGGCGTTCACAAGAACGTCAGCTCACACAAAACAAAACGCCACCCGAAGGTGGCGCTTTGTGGGATTGAAGCTGCAAGACACCCGGCAGATCACGCCGCGAAAATCCGCGCTGCAAACAACTCATTCACGACCAAGAAATGTCTTCAAGGCAATGCCGGCGCGGCGCCTTCATCCCTATATCGAAGGCCAAAGACAACACGCTCAACCGCAACACTTCGGTGCGGCCGGCGCCGCGGCAGCCGGCGCGCAACAACTTGCGTCATCCTTCGCCTCGACCGACGCCGGCGCACAACACGCGCCCTCGTTCGGCACACGGTCGTCGCCAAAAGTCACCGAATCGCCCATGGTCACATAGTGCTCCCACGGCATCCCCTGCGGATCCGTCACCCAATGCTTCTCACTCTTCGCATAGCAACAAGTCGTCGCACCTTCATCAAGCAACTCACCGCCCGACGCCGCATCGGCCAGTTGCCGCAACCCGCTCAACTCCTCAGCCGACTCGGCCTGCATGCCAAAGTGATTCACCCCGGCCGCGTGCCCGCGCGACGAGATTGCGAAATTCACCCGTGGATCGTCCAGCATCCACTTGGCGTAGTCCGCCTCCTGCTTGCTCGGCGCCTGACCGAACAGCTTGTTGTAGAAGGCGATGTTGGCGTCGAGATCTTCGACGGTGAGGTGGACGTGAAAGCGTTTCATCGGGGGCTCCTGCTGGCAGTGCGCGGTATCGAAAGCACATATATAGACGAAAACGGTGAGCTTTGCCGGCGACGC
>JBNKNO010000084.1:0-9707 GCA_050293885.1 Rhodocyclaceae bacterium
CGACAGCCTGATGTGTGCCTCGGCCATCGGCGCACGCTTGCAGCGGCTGGGCTTTGTGCCGACCGACAAGAACGCCCGCCGCCGCGCGTGGGCGGACCGGACGAACACCGTGCATTGGTACGACAACCTCGTCGTGCTCTACCGCACCACCCTGCCGGCGGTGCTGTTCGAAGCCGGGGTGATCAAGCATCGGGATGAGGAATTGCGGCTGCGCGATCCGGCCTTGCGCCAGCGCATGGCCGATGGCATCGCCACGGGGGTGGCGGCGTGTTTGCAGGTGATGCGGGCGGGCGGCGGGCGCGACTGAGGGGCGGTTGCCCGGGCGCCGGGGGTGGCTTGCCCCCGTGCCGGCAGGGACATTGCCCTGTGGTGACAGCGGCGTGTGCGTCAGGCTTGGCGGGGTTGCAATCCCAACCCCAAGGAGACCCCTGATGACGTCGCTTTCCCCCTTTCCCGCGCTCGACGAGCACCGCATCCACTGGCGCACGCTCGGCGATTTCGAGCACTTCACCTATTCGGTGCTGGCGGTCGATCGCGATCGTGGCACGACGGATTTCTGCGTCCGCTACGCGCCGAACGCGAAGATCTTCCTGCATCGCCACCGCGCCGACACGCTGACGCTCGTGATGTCGGGCGAGCATCGCATCTACACGCCGGCGGGCGAGGTGGACGATGTGCGCCCAGCCGGCACCGTTGCGTTCACCGCGGCCGACGCCGACGCGCACAGCGAAGGCGGTGGCGCGCATGGGGCGGTCGTGTTCTACAGCACGCGGGGCGGCGTCGATGGCGTGCTGTTCGACATCATGGACGAGGCGCAGAACGTGGTCGGTGCGTTCACGATCGAGGACGTGTTCGGCTTGTTCGACACCCAGGGCGGCACAGCGGGCGCGTAAGGTCAGGGCCTCGCCGGGCGGCCAGTGGTCATGAAGATGGCATGGCCGGCGCCCCGGCAATGCTATGCTCGGCCTTCCTTGACGCCGCCCAGCGGGGCCCCTGCATGACCCACACACGAACGTCGCCGACGACCCGGACACTGCGCCTCGCCTTGTTGGGGGTGGCGGTGGCGGTGTCGATGGCGCCGATGGCGCTGGCCGCCGACGCGAGCGCGAGCCGCCCGACGCAATGGGCCACCGTCGTCGATTCGACCATGAACCTGTTCCGCGTGACGCCGCGCTTCTACCGCAGCGCGCGGCTGGACGAGGACAACCTGCCGCAGCTGCGCGCGCTCGGCATCAAGACGGTGGTGAGCCTGCGCGCCTTTCATTCCGACCGCCGCCTGCTGCGCGACAGCGGCATTCGCACCGTACGCGTGGCGACGCTGACCTGGGCCATCGACGACGATGAAGTGGTGCGTGCGCTGCGGGCGATTCGCGCCGGCGAGCAGCGCGGGCCGGTGTTGCTGCACTGCCAGCACGGTGCCGACCGCACCGGCCTGGTCACCGCCATGTACCGCATGGTCGAGCAGGGCTGGACGCGCGAAGCGGCGCTCGACGAACTGCTCAACGGCGGCTTCGGCTATCACAGCCTGTGGAAAAACATTCCCGACTATCTGGAGGCTGTGGATGTGGACCGCATCCGCGCCAAGCTCGATGCGGTGAGCCGGGCGGATTCCATCGCCGCGGATTAGTCGGCGGCTTTCTGCCGGACGAGCGGCATCAGCGCCAGCAAGCCGAGCACCGGCCCGGGCAGCAACAGCCACGCCACCTTCGCACCCCACTCGCCTACCACTGCCGTGCTCCACGCGATGGAGATCATGGTGACGGCAAAGCCGAGCGCGTTTTGCAGCGCCAGTGCGCTGCCGACAATTTCCGGTGGGCAGGCACGCGCCGACAGGGCGGAAAAATGCGGCGAGTCGGCCACCGCGCTGGCGCCCCACAGCAGCATCAGCGCCAGCACCACGGCGGGCGCGGCACCAGCCATGACCGGGAACAATGCGCAGCACAGCGCCGACACCGCGAGCGCCACCGCCGCCACCGGCGCGCTACCGATGCGACGGCTCGCGAAGCCGCCCGCGATGCAGCCCGCAGCGCCGATGCCGATGATGGCGAAACTCAGGCCGGATACCGCCCCCAGCGTCGCCAGCGACGAGCCGGCGATGAGCAGCGGCACCAGCGTCCACATGGCGTAGAGCTCCCACTGGTGGCCGAAGTAGGCCAGCGCAGAGGCGCGGAAGGTGGGGTTGCGAAAAGCCATCAACACGCGCCCCAGGCGCAGCGGCGGGTGGTCGTGGCGGCGTTTGAGATACGGGCCGTCACCGAGCGCGAAAATCATCCCCGCCGCAACCAGCGCCAGCATCGAGGCGGTGAGCAGCACGCCTTGCCAGGGCCAGGCGGCGCCGGCAAAGCGCACGCCGTGCGGCAACGCGGTGCCGAGCGTGAGCATGCCGACCAGTTGCGCCAGCGCGTGGCCGGCGCGCTCGGGCACCCAGCTGACCACCAGCTTCATCCCCAGCGGATAGACGCCGGCGAGGCTGAAGCCGACGGCGAAGCGCAACGCCAGCCCGCTCGCCATACCCTCGGCCAGCAACGCGAAGGCGGCATTGGCGAGTGCGCCGAGCACGGCACATACGGCGAAGATGCGGCTGGCCGAAAAACGGTCAGCCAGCCCGGTGAGCGCGAAGGTGAGCGTGCCGACGATGAAGCCCAGCTGCACCGCGTTGGTCAGTTGCCCGAGTTCGACGGTGCCGATGCTCCAGTCGCGCATCAGCGCGCCCGCCGCCGCGTTGGCGGAGAACCACAGCGAGGTGCCGAATAGCTGGGCGATGACGATGGTGGGCACGACGGGCAGGCGCATGGGCTCGAGTATAGAGGGCTCCCTTGGGGCAGGGCGCGCCATGGTCACCAGGTGATCCACCCCCAAAAAGGCAAGAAATTGTGTCGAGGGAATTTACAGCGCAGGAATATTGTGCCGCAAACATCTCTCGGTAGCCGCGGATACAGCGCTTTAACCCACTGATTGTTAATGAATAAATAGGTTTGCTAATGCAGCGCTGGCATGACTCGTGCTTTGTGTCAATTGGACACGATGTCGCACCTCATACGTACAACAAGGCTTTGGGTGACTGCCACATCAATCGTCAACTCGAAGCACTACTTCCCTCAAGGAGAGGAATCATGAAAATTCGCACACTCGCACTGGCCGTCGGCTTGGCCCTGCCCGCCGCCGCTGCCATGGCCCACACCACCTCCATCGGTTATGTCCCCGGCGCCAATGCAGGCGAAGTCACGTTCTGGACCGGTTCCTACGTCCATGGCGGGACTGTGGTGAACGAAGGCACGCTGACCCTGACCGGGGTTGACGTCGTTTTCAGCCAGACGGTGGCCTTCAACATCACCCCGGTGAACACCAAGCCGATCGGTCTGGCCGATGGCTCCAACAACTTCTTCTGGGCTCAAAGCAGCACGCCGGGCTTTTCCTACGATTTCCCGGTCTCCACCGACCCGACCCTCTTTGGCGGCGTCGCGTGGTGGCAAGGCGTGACCTTTACCGGCTTGGTTGCCGGCACCTACGATGTGACCTGCGGCGCGACCTGCGGCACCAGCCAGCAGTGGGCCTCGCTGAGCACCGCTGGCGCCGTCCAGAACCTGTCTGGCGGCCTGGATCCGGATACGCTGCGCTTTACGCTGCGTGCCGGCGACATCGGCGGCGGCAACGTGCCGGAACCCGCTTCGCTGGCCTTGCTCGGCCTCGGTCTGGCCGGTCTGGCACTGGGTCGTCGTCGCAAGGCCTGAACCACAGCACGGCAGCACACCACAAGAACGGCGACCGCAAGGTCGCCGTTTTTCGTTGACGTCATGCGACAAAGTACGCGCGAAGTCCGCACGCCGGCGCGTCGCACGGATCGGGGGGAAGCGCCGGCTTGCGCGATGCGCGACTGTAGTCCGAAGCCATAAAATGGCGTGAGACCACCCTTCGTCGTTTCAAGGAGCCATCCATGTTTCTCGCCATGAACCGTTTCCGCATCGCTCTCGGTCACGAGGACGCCTTCGAGCAGATGTGGCACGCGCGCGACAGCCATCTGGCCGGCGTGCCCGGTTTTGTCCGCTTTCACCTGTTGCGCGGAGCGACGACCGACGAATACACCTTGTTTGCGTCGCACACCGAATGGGCGTCGGCGGCCGATTTCGAGGCGTGGACGCAGTCCGACGCCTTTCGCGCGGCGCATGCCAATGCCGGCAAGAGCGCACGCGAGATGTACGTGGGCCCGCCGCAGCTGGAGTTGTTTCAGGCGGTGATCTGAGCGCTTGGCTCGCGCTACACTGGCGGGCGTTGCTCAAATGCCCCGCCCCATGCGCTTCAACACCCGTTTCGATCTCGTTCCCCATCCGGCGTCGCCGCCGCCCGAAGGCGTTCGCATTGCGGTCGACGTCGCGGGTGAAGACGACGGCAGCGTGCGGCTTGCCTACCGGATCAGCGCGCCGGCCGGCACGCTGATGTTCCCCGAGCCGGCGCTGCCGGGCGCGGTCGACGGTCTGTGGCAGCGCACCTGCTGCGAAGCTTTCGTGGCGGCGCCGTCGCAAGCGACCTACACCGAGTTCAACTTCTCGCCCTCGGGCCAGTGGGCCATCTATGCCTTCGACGACTATCGCCAGCGCAGCGCGGGTCAGGGAAAGCCTATATGGCAGCCGGCCATCGGCTTCGGTCAGGATGGCGATGCCCATGTGCTGCGCGTGAGGCTCGATGCCGCACAACTGCCGGCGCGCCCGTGTGCGCTGTCGCTCGCCTGTGTGCTGCAAGATGCGGCGGGCGGTCTGTCGTACTGGGCGCTGCGTCACCCCGGTGCGACCCCCGACTTCCATCATCGCGACGGCTTCGCGCTGATGCTTACCAAGGAATGTGCCGCATGAAATTCGGTATCGACCGCCTGATCGAGGACGCCGCCCTGCGCCGCCCGTTGTCCGGCAAGCGGGTGGCCCTGCTGGCGCACCCGGCGTCCACCACCGCCAACCTCACGCACAGTCTCGATGCGCTCGCCGAGTTGCCCGACATCGAGCTCACGGCGGCCTTCGGCCCGCAGCACGGGCTGCGCGGCGACAAGCAGGACAACATGATGGAATCGCCCGATTTCGTCGACGCGGCGCTCGGCATTCCCGTGTTCAGCCTGTACGGCGAGGTGCGCCGCCCGACCGACGCCATGATGGACAGCTTCGACGTGCTGCTGGTCGATCTGCAGGATCTGGGCTGTCGCATCTACACCTTCATCACCACCCTGCGCTACGTGCTCGAGGCGGCCGCGGCGCATGGAAAATCGGTATGGATTCTCGACCGCCCGAACCCCGCCGGCCGACCGGTGGAGGGGCTGACGCTGCGCGACGGCTGGGAAAGCTTCGTCGGCGCCGGCCCGATGCCGATGCGCCACGGTCTCACGCTGGGGGAAATGGCGCGCTGGTTCGTGCGTGAGTTCACCATCGACGTCGATTGCGAGGTCATCGCCATGAGCGGCTGGCACCCCGGCGCCGCGCCCGGTTTCGGTTGGCCGCTGGGCGAGCGCGCGTGGATCAACCCCAGCCCCAACGCCCCCAATCTGTCGATGGCACGTTGTTACGCCGGCACCGTGATGCTCGAAGGCACCACGCTGTCGGAAGGGCGCGGCACCACGCGGCCGCTGGAGTTGTTCGGTGCGCCGGACATCGACGCCGCCGCCGTGCTGCGCGAGATGCGCGCACTGGCGCCACAGTGGCTGGGCGGTTGCGTGCTGCGTGAATGCTGGTTCGAGCCGACTTTCCACAAACACGCCGGCCAGTTGTGCCATGGGGTGCAGATTCATGTGGACGCCAACGCACACTACCAGCACACCACCTTCCGCCCCTGGCGAGTGCAGGCGCTGGCGTTCAAGGCCATTCGTCGGTTGATGCCCGACTACCCGCTGTGGCGCGACTTCCCTTACGAGTACGAACACGAACGCCTGGCCATCGATCTCATCAACGGTGGGCCGCAATTGCGCGAGTGGGTGGATGACGGCGCCGCCGAACCCGAAGATCTGGACGCACTGACCAAGCCGGACGAAGCGGCCTGGCGCGAGTCGACACAGGCATTGCAGCTGTACTGACCACACCGTCTGTCGGAAAACCGCACCGCATACGCACTGATTCACTTCGCTTCACTCAAGAAGCATATCGGGGAGACGTCTACAGTCACAGAGCGTGAAAAACAGTGTCTTGAGGAGGTGCGACATGAGACGCATCGCGATTTGCATGGCGACAGCCGTGCTGCTCTTCACCCAGACCACGGCCCCTGCGGCCGGGCAAGGCGCGGCTACCAGCACCCTGATTCGCATTGCCAACGATGCGACTTTGCGGGCACAAGCCGTCAAGAACGGCGAACGCACCGCGACATTTTGCGCCAACTGCCACGGCCAAAGCGGCGTGAGTGCCATTCCCGACGTGCCCAATCTGGCCGCGCAAAATCCCGAATACCTGCTCGCGCAAATCGACGCCTTCGTGACCGGCAAGCGCAAGAATGAGTTCATGGAAGGCATGATGGGCGCGCTCACCGACAAGGAACGTGCCGAGTTGGTTCTGTACTACGCCAGCCGACCCACCCCGCCCGGGATATCGGAAGACGGCGCCCTGGTCGCGTCCGGACGCAAGGCCTTCACCCGCCTGTGCGTGCGCTGTCACGGCGCGCGCGCGCATGGCAGCGAGACCCGACCAAGGCTCGCCGGCCAGCAGCCGGAATACCTGCGCCTGAGCCTGAAACGCTACCTCACCATGTCGGGCGAGCGTTTCTATCCACCGATGACGGCCGAGGTGATGAAGTTGGGCGAGAATCGTATCGACGCCGTGGTGCATTACCTCAGAACCCTGAAATAACGCCCGCACTCAAGCCCGATCCGGCAACGAAATCGGGCGGTGGCCTTGCCCCCCTGCGTGGTGAGCTTACAATTCGAGGTCCGCTCCCTCCGACCCCGAGATCACCATGAACGATGCCCTGCGAGTGTTCGCTTGCAGTTCCAACCACGCGCTGGCCGACGAAATCGGTCGAACCCTCGGCATCCCCGTCAGTCCGCTCGAGATCTCGCGCTTCTCCAACGACAACCTGCATGTGCAGGTGCAGGCCAACGTGCGCGAGCGCGACGTGTTCGTGGTGCAGTCCTTCACGGCGCCGGTGAGCGACCACATCATGGAATTGATGATCACGCTGGATGCCTTGCGCAGCGCGTCGGCGCGCCGGGTGACGGCGGTCATCCCCTACTACTCCTACGCCCGTTCCGACAAGAAGGACGCGCCGCGCATCTCGATCACCGGCCGGCTGGTGGCCGACATGCTGCACACCGCCGGCGCCGACCGGGTGCTGACCATGGATCTGCATGCCGATCAGGTGCACGGCTTCTTCAGCGTGCCGGTGGACCACCTCACCGCCATTCCCACCATCGCCGATCACTTCCGCCGTCATTACGACCTGGCCAACATGGTGGCGGTGGCAACCGACGCCGGCGGCGCCAAGCGGGTCGGGCGCTTCTCCGAGCGCCTCGGCATTCCCATGGCCATCATCGACAAGCGCCGCGTGAGCGACACCGAAGTCAAGCAAGGCGAGGTGGTGGGTGACGTGCGCGGCAAGGACGTGGTGATTTTCGAAGACGAGATCTCCACTGGCGGCACGCTGGTGTCCACCATCGATACCCTCAAGGCCGCCGGTGCGCGCAGCATCCACGCCGGTGCCGTGCATGGCGTGTTGTGCGGCCCGGCCATCGAGCGCCTGCGCGAGGCGCCGATCGAGTCGATCGTGGTCACCAACACGGTGGATATTCCCGAGGACAAGCGCTTCGACAAACTCACCGTGCTCACCGTGGCGCCGCTGCTGGCGGCCGCCATCGAGCGCATCCACAGCGGCGAGAGCGTCGGCGCATTGTTCGAATAGCCGCGCGTACCCATTGACGATAGCGGCCCCGCGCCTGCACACTGCTCCCATGAACGCTCAAGCCCACTTCCTGCGCTGTCCCGTGATTCGACGCCATGCCATGCGCGCATGGTGCGTCGACGCATTGCCGGGGCCGGGGCAAGGGTAGCGAGAAGTCGTTCCTCACGTTTTCGAAGGCCGCGGTGAATTGTCACCGCGGCCTTTTTCTTTGCTGTCACACAAGGAGTCACCCCATGAAGCGCATGATCCGCATCCCGACCTGTCTCGCCGCCCGCCGTTGTCACCGTGCCGGTTCGGTCGTGCACGTCCTGCGTCTATCGGCCACCCGCCTTCCCCACGCCCTCGAACTCGATCAAGGGAGCGCGCCATGCCCGTCCAGCTTGCCTACCTGAGCGTCATCCTCATCTGGGCCACCACGCCGCTGGCCATCCAGTGGAGCACGCAGGGCGCCGGTTTTGCCTTCGCGGTGTTTTCGCGCATGGCGATCGGCGTGGTGGTCGGTGCCGTGTTGCTGGTGGTGTTCCGCATCGACTTTCCGTTTCATGCGCGTGCGCGCCGGGCGTATGTGGTCGGCGGTTTCGGCCTGTTCTCGGGCATGGTGCTCACCTACTGGGCGGCGCGTTACGTGCATTCGGGCCTCATCTCGGTGATGTTCGGGCTGTCGCCGTTGGTGGCGGCGGTGATGGCCGCCGTGTGGCTGGGTGAGCGCTCGCTAACCCGACCACGCATCGCGGGCGCGCTGCTCGGGCTGGCAGGGCTAGGGGTGATCTTCGTGCACGGCGGCCGCGTCGGCGGGCCGGACACCGTGGCGGGCCTCGCGGCCTTGCTGCTGGCGGTGTTCTGCTACACCGGCAGCATGATCGGGCTCAAGCGCATCGGCGACGACAGCCCGCCGCTGGCGACCACCGTCGGCACCCTGGCCGTGTCGCTGCCCGGCTTTGCGCTGGTGTGGTGGTTGGGCGAAGGGCAGGTGCCGACCGACATGCCGATGCGCTCGCTGTGGGCGATCGGCTACCTCGGCGTGTTCGGCTCGGTGATCGGTTTCGCCATGTACTACTACTGCATCAAGCACATGGAAGCCTCGCGGGTGGCGTTGATCACGTTGATGACGCCGGTGCTCGCCCTGCTGCTCGGGCAGTTGCTCAATGGCGAACACACCGGCCCGCGCTTGTGGGCCGGGGCGGCGTTGATCCTCGCCGGACTGGCCTTGTACCAGTGGGATGCCCTGCGCACCCGCGCGCGTGCAACGCCGGAGTGAGCGTCAGGCCGAGTTCGCCATGTCCTGTGGCTGCGCAGGGGCTGAAATCTTGCGCAGCCATTCCTTTTGCGCCATCGCGCGGCGGCGTTCGCTCAGGCGCTCGATGATGCGCGCAGCGACGTCCGCAAACGGAATCGGGCCGTCGGGCAGGATCTCTTCGCAGCGCATCAGGTGCAGCCCGACGGGCGATTCGATCACCGCGCTCAGGGCACCTTCGGCGAGCACGAAAGCGGCCGGCTCCAGCTCGGGGTAGAGCTGCCCGCGCCGCACCACGCCGAGCTCACCGCCCTGCATGGCGGTGGGGCAGTGGGAGTGCTCAAGGGCCATCTCGCCGAACGCCTCACCGTTCGGCGCCACGCGCCGGATGCCGTCTAGTATCGCCACCGACGCGTCGCGCTCGGTGTGGGAATTGAAGGTCATCAAAATGTGGCGCAGGCGCCGCGCTTCGGGCCGATCGAACGCTTCCGGGTGGGTGCGGTAGTACAACTCGGCATCGATCTCGGTGACTTTCGGCGCGCGACTGGCGATTTTCTCGAGAACGGCTTCGACCCGCAGTTCGCGTCGCAACGCGCTTTGTAGCGTGGACTCA
>JBNKNO010000085.1:0-8768 GCA_050293885.1 Rhodocyclaceae bacterium
CTATGGAGGCGCTGGAGATCCAGAATGTCGAGCTCGATCTGGCAAGAAAACGTGCCCTAAAAGCAAGCCAGGCTAAATCGGAGTTTCTGGCCAACATGAGTCACGAAATCCGTACACCTATGAATGGAGTCATAGGATTTTCCAATCTGTTGATGAAAACCAAGCTCACTCAAGAGCAGCGAGAGTTGGCAGAAACAATCAAGAAGTCGGCCTCAGGCTTGTTAAATATCATCAATACTATTCTTGATTTTTCTAAGTTGGAGTACGGAAAGCTAGAACCGGAGTACGCGCCTTTCTCAGTTCGAGAGTGTTTTGAGGAGCCGATTTCTTTGTTGGCGCCTGCGGCACATGAGAAGCAGCTTGAGTTAGTACTGATTATCTACTCTGATCTCCCGGACAAGCTTTCTGGAGATGAGACACGAATCCGACAAATTCTGGTTAACCTTGTAGGGAATGCGATTAAGTTTACCCACAAGGGCGAAATTATCGTCCGAGTAATGTTGGAGGAAGAGACAGCAAACACATGTGTTATACAGTTTTCTGTGACTGATACTGGAATAGGTATAAGTGACGAAGTGCAGAAAAAGTTGTTTACATCTTTTCAACAGGGTACCCGTGATACAAGCAAGACATATGGTGGCACAGGATTGGGCTTGAGTATCAGTAAAAAACTCGCCGAGTCCATGAAAGGCACAATATCGTTGGAAAGTACGGAGAATCACGGATCTTGTTTCCGTGTCAGCCTGGAGCTGCCAAAGCATGAAGCGGCCAAGCTACCTGAAAGCAATGATGCTCTTTTGGTGGGAAAACGTTGTGTGATTTTGGATCAGCACGTAATGTCGCAATTGGCTCTTTCCCATCGTTTAGAGCGACTTGGAATGGAGATCTTGGAATTGAACTGGGGACAGTTGACTTCCAATAACCTGGACAGTGCTGATCTACTAATAGTAGGTTTCACCGGTGAAGAGATCACAACGGGTTCCATTGATAAACGACTTGATGATCTCTCCCGTATTCCAGTCAGGCGGAAGCTGGTTCTACTTAGTACTTCGGATTCTTCCTATACTGAAATGCTGCAGGAGAAACTTCGTGTGCCATGCATATCCAGGCCCGTCACTCAACCCGTGTTAGAGCGAGTGTTGGAGCAACTGTTTTCGGTATCCGGACCTATCAGTTCTGCAGTAGAAACCATCGATAGTGACGGGCCCTCATTCGAGGGTAAACGTTTTATCGTGGCTGACGATAACGCTATTAATCTGCAATTGATAACTACCCTTTTGCAAGGTACCGGTGCACAAGTGGTAACCGCAACAAACGGTAAAGAGGTACTTGATGCGTATGAAGAGATGCAGCCGGACCTGATCATTATTGATGTTCATATGCCGATACTGGATGGGAAAGAGACGACACGACGCATAAGGTCACGCGAAAGTGATCGACAGCATACTCCTATTGTTGCGCTCTCGGCCGATATAACACCGGCACAACGAAACGACCTACTATCACTGGGCGTTGATTATTATCTGACAAAACCTATCACGGATGTGAAATTGTGGAAGGTGCTTCGATCTCTGCTTAAGCATGATGTGTGGGAAGATTCAGTGTTTGATACGGAACTGCATGCTCAGCAACTGCAGGCGCTACATGCGGCATCGCGTGAGCTTCCTGCCAGAGATATTAACGAAGCGCTTCGTTCAACCGGAGGACGGGAAGAGCTTGCCGAAGAGATGTTTAATCAGTTTATGTTGGAGCTGCCTACACAACTCGATCTGCTAAGAACGAAAAAGACAGATCGAGATTGGACGTCTATAGTGGACATTTCGCATAAGCTACAGGGATCCTGTGCGGTGTGTGGTGTTCCGGCTTTAAAAAAGGCATTGGCGGACCTTGAGCTGGCTGCTAAAACAGAAAAACTAGACCAAGTCGGAGACTGTCTCGAATTAGTGCGAAAACGTAGCCAGGAGCTGTATGATCTGGTTCATACTTTATAGTGAACAGCCAATTTGAGTATCAAATGTAGCTTACCGCCTAAAAATCGTTTTAGGTTTTCCAAAGACAACACCTGCAAAAACGACCAACAACACAAGCAGGTAAAGCACATATACACCAATCATAGTCTGGGGCATGGTTAAGCCAAAGAAGTCCCACTGTATATCTTCACAAAAACCAGTCGGATTAAATACCCATGGAATCCATTGATCTAATTTAAACCATGCCGGGTAATTAGCCATAAAATCACATGTACCGGCAAGTGAAGGCGAAAACTGTATGCCCGTATGCTTCAGGGCCAGATACAATCCCCATATGGCACTGGCTCCCCATAATATAAAGGCCAGGAATCTGAAAAGTAGCCACCTCGGCATAATCGCGCCCAGCAATCCTGCGCATAACAGGCCCAGAACTGCAGTACGTTCGTAAACGCATAGCACACAGGGATCAAGTTTCATTACGTACTGGAAATAAAGCGCAGACAATTCCAAACCAAGAGCCGTAGCGGACAGTAAAAACCAGGGCGCGCGCTGTCTGGATATTTTGTGGAAGAACTCGAACATTCGGATCTCTCTAAGTAGTTAAAACTCTTTCATTGCCTTACTGTTATTAGATAACAATCAGCGGATATGTCCATGCGGAATCACTAGTATTAAGCGAACCGTGGGCGAATCTATTTAGTCTATTTGATCTATAAATTGAAATGAGATTGAGCTATACCCGGCTGAGACTATCTCTATAGGTTATGGGCTCCCGAACTGTGCGCCTGAAACAGCTTGCGAATCGATTAGACATGAATAGATCGAAGTCGACCTGTTCCTGACGAATGTAACCCTGAATCGGGAGATGGCTTTCAAAAAACAGGTCAACCATAGCACACAGGCTTGATGCAGTGGTGATTTGAATTGCTCCCCACAATTCGTCCTCAACTTCTCCATGGTATACTTTTCTGCAGTCTGTCAGCTGTACGAATTTGTCATCTACGATGCCCGTGGCTGTGACAAGAACCAACACCAGATCTTGCTTTGTCACTGCCACGGCATTCTCGAAAATCGTTTTCAGAAGATCTCTCTGATCACCCAATTTGAGATCGTTTATCAAAAAATTCATCAGGTACTGGTGCCCTTTGTACCTAATGCTCTTATATGTCAAGTCAGAAACTTTACCCTTCAGCGTCTCACACAGGGTACCCAAGCCGCCCGAAGTATTGAACGCTTCATAGGATATGCCATCCAAAGAGAAGGTCTCAAGTCCCTCTAACGGGGTGAGCTCTACAAACTGACCTGAACGAATGGCGTGACATGGGTTACAGTACTCATTAATTAACCCCTCGGTGGACCAGGTCAGATTATACATCAGGTTGTTGGTTGGAAATTCCGGTAGTGCCCCTACCCGCAATTTAAGCTGGTCAAGTCGTTCAAATTGCTTGCTCATGTGGTAGCCAAGCATACCAATAAAACCGGGAGCCAATCCACATTGAGGAACAAAGACCTGTCCAGGCTTGGCATCCATAGCGATTCGTGCAACCTCGCTAGTACTACGAATATCTTCTGTAAGATCGAAGTAGCTGATGCCTGCCGCTGTAGCGGCCCGGGCTATCATTGGATTGGCAGCATAACCACATGCCGAGACGACCACGCTGCAGGATGCGATTTGGCGGCTAAGCTGTTCTACGCTTTTTCCCTGAAGGCGTTGCTTTTCGAGCCTAGGGTTATCCGGAATGGCATCCAGTGCTTTAGTTTCGCTGTCTATAAGCAAAACACTATATTCTTCCGTTGTCAGTAGCAATCGCGCAATAGAATGACCTATTCTTCCGGCGCCAATAATACACACAGATCGCATTGCATCCATCTCTGATTTACCCCGCATATACAGGATCAAAAACGATTCGACTATTAGTGGAATATGCTAACATCCCCGAAACTTCCTACTTGAGATTTTAGCACCCCCCATTTAGCCTGCCAGAAGAAAAATCCGCCTTTGAACACTGGTACCTCGCACCGACCTATTGATTGGATAAATATGCTATGAGACTTGGCCAAACTTTGATGATTCAGGGCACCACATCAGATGCAGGCAAAAGCACTCTTGTTGCTGCATTATGCAGGGTGATGAAACGGAAAGGTATGAGTATCGCACCGTTTAAGCCTCAAAATATGGCATTAAACAGCGCGGTCACTCCCGAAGGAGGTGAGATTGGGCGAGCTCAAGCTGTCCAGGCTCAGGCAGCCGGATTGACGCCCCATACAGACATGAATCCGGTCTTGCTGAAACCGAATACGGACACCGGATGCCAAGTCATTGTGCAAGGGAAACCAGATAAAAACGATATGGGAGCGTGGGGATACCACGAGTATAAACCCCGGGTGATGCCGGCAATCCTTGAATCTCATGGTCGACTCGCAACCCGATTCCAACACATACTGGTAGAGGGTGCCGGCAGCCCTGCAGAGATAAACCTGCGGGACAAGGATGTGGCCAATATGGGATTTGCCGAAGCCGTGGATTGTCCTGTTTTATTAGTGGCCGATATTGACAAGGGAGGCGTTTTTGCACATCTGGTGGGGACATTGGCGCTGCTGTCAGAATCGGAACAGGCAAGGGTAAGAGGATTCATTATTAATCGATTCCGAGGTGATCTCAGCATACTTCAACCGGGCCTGGAATGGCTGGAGCAGCACACTGGAAAACCGGTATTAGGTGTTCTGCCCTACCTGCCGGGGTTGCATCTCGAGGCCGAAGATAGCCTGGCAAACTCGGGGGTAGTGCCGACCATTGAGCGCCCACTGCGTGTGATTGTGCCCTGGCTGCAGAGAACAAGTAACCACACCGATCTTGATCCTCTGTCACTTCATCCTCAGGTTGATGTGACCTGGATTGGTCCCGGTCAACCCATTCCCGAGGCAGACCTAATTATTCTACCTGGCTCCAAGAGCGTGCGTTCTGATCTCGAATATCTGCGGCGAAGTGATTGGGAACAGGCCATCAATCGCCACCTCCGCTACGGAGGCAAGCTGCTGGGAATATGCGGTGGTTTTCAGATGCTTGGTGAATTTATTCATGATCCGGATGGTATCGAAGGCGAATCTGGCAGTAGTAGAGGGCTCGGCTTTCTGGAAATGGAAACGGTGCTGGAAAAAGAGAAGCAACTGCACCTCGTCGAGGGAAGACTGTCGATTCAGCAGGCGCCTGTCACCGGCTACGAGATACACATGGGAATTACTAAAGGAGATGCCTTGAATAATCCGCTCGTAGTACTAAGCGATGGAACCGACGGGGTAATCTCTCAGGACAATCAAATTGCCGGCACCTATTTGCACGGCCTTTTTGAGCAGCCGGAGGCGTGTGATGCGTTGCTAAGTTGGGCTGGTCTCACTGCTCCTAAAACTCCGGACTATAGAGCACTGAGAGAACAAGGCATTGACCGGTTGGCCGATGCTGCCGAAAAACATCTGGATATTGATAGAATTCTGCATATCATGGATGTGTTTCCCTAGCCTTTGATTAACTCTGCCATCTCTTTTACCGCACTTGAAAGACCAGTGATGACAGCACGTGAAATAATTGAATGACCGATATTGAATTCGGTGATGCCGGGGATAGCAGCAATATCCACTACATTGTGGTAATCAAGTCCGTGTCCGGCATTTACTTGGAGCCCGATATCAAGCCCAAACGTCACGGCGCGCTGAATCTTGGCCAGCTCCGCAATGCGCTCATCTTCGGACCTGGCATCGGCATAATGACCAGTATGGATCTCAACGGCGTGTGACCCGATTTTCTTTGAGGCTTCGAGTTGCCGTTCGTCTGCATCAATAAACAGAGATACTCGAATTCCCGCCTCCGATAGCGTGTTGCAGTAGTCATGTAGATAGTCTGCATTTGCCACCACATCAAGACCACCCTCTGTCGTCAGTTCTTCCCTACGCTCGGGAACAATGCAGCAATCCGAGGGACAAATTCGACTCGCAATAAGCTTCATCTCTTCTGTCGCGGCCATCTCCAGATTCATTCTGGTCTGAAGTGTCTGGCTCAACAGCTCGATGTCACGATCCTGGATGTGTCGCCTATCTTCACGCAGATGTACTGTGATCAAATCGGCACCAGCCTGCTCTGCCACCAAAGCAGCTTGCACAGGTTCTGGATAACGGGTTCCTCGTTGTTGTCGCAGTGTCGCTACATGATCAATGTTTACACCGAGAAATTTTCTGTCTGATATCTGCATGGAATTTGCCTGTGTACAGAAACAATAGTGATCAGATGACTAGTCCAAATAGAGTTGTCGGAATAACTCACGACTTTTTAGTGGCCGGCCTCCAAGGTGAAAAGATAGAACTCGTCTTAGCAACCATCGTGACTCAGCCAACTCCTTATCCATTTTCAAGGATCGATTATGCAACGAAACCAGTGTCTCGCCCATGATATATCCGTCATGAGTATTTGAAGCTTGAACTAAGCCTAAATCGGGCACAAATCGGTAAGGTTTGTCTTCTTCGATAGGCGTCTCTCGATCAGCATCATTGAGCAGGGAAACACCGTATCCCAATTCATGCAGCAGATCCAATTCAAAATAGCGTAGCGCCGCTTCATCGACACCCTGTTTACTCAAATGCAGAATCAGATTACTGTATTTCCGGAAAAGCTGCTCATGCGGATCGTTTCTTTGCAATAATCTGGTTAATACTTCATTAACGTAAAAACCACAATAAAGAGCTTTTCCAGACAAATTCAGTATTGGTTCGGCCGACTCGAACCGAGTGAGGTTTTTCACCTCGCCTCTTCCTGAAACGCTGATATGAAGCGGAGTAAAAGGTTGTAGTAGTCCACTGCCACTTTTGCTCTTCCCTTTTACACCCTTAGCAATGGCGGGAAACCGTCCCTCTGATTCGGTAAAGCATTCAACCAACAGGCTATTGTTGGAATAATCCCTTCTGTGTAGCAAAAAGGCCGGGGACATCTGTTTTCGATCTGCGCGGTTCAATCACTGTATCCCAACCTAGATAACGCCCCTTCATCGCTCGACCAGCTCTTCTTGACCTTAACCCAAAGTTGAAGGAACACTTTTCTGTCAAAAAACTTCTCCATCTCTATCCGCGATCGTGTGCCGACTTCTTTTAGAGCCTCTCCCTTGCTTCCGATGATGATGTTTTTCTGTCCTTGGCGTTCGACCCAGATCAGCGCATCGATTCTATACAGATTACCCTCCTCCTCAAATCGCTCAATTTCTACGGTGAGCGCATAGGGTATCTCTTTGGCGTAACGACGTGTGAGTTGCTCACGAATAAGTTCGGCGGCAAAAAAACGCTCCGTTCTATCGGTTAACTGATCTTCTGGAAAGTAATTATCCCCCTCAGGCATAAGCGTAATAACCTGACTCTCCAACGGTTCCATATTGATCCCTTTACGAGCGGACAGTGGAATAACCGAAGTAAAGCTGAACCGTTCACTCATTGAGGCCAGGAATGGAAGCAGCTCCTCCTTATTGGCCAAAACATCAATCTTGTTTACCAAAAGAAATACGGGAATGTTGAGCTTCTCTATGGCTTGGAGAACATTCTGATCCTCGTCAGTCCATCTCAGCGCCTCCACTACAAACAGAATCAAATCAACATCGTTGAGTGCGGAGCGGGCGGTCCGATTCAGATAGCGATTCATGGCGTGGTCGCCGCGTTTGTGAATTCCTGGTGTATCGACATAAACGATCTGACCGGCGTCGGAGGATTTTACACCCAGGATGCTGTGCCGCGTTGTCTGTGGTTTATGTGAGGTGATGGCCAGCTTCTGTCCAATAAGTCGGTTGAGCAGCGTGGACTTACCCACGTTTGGACGTCCTACGATTGCGCAGAAGCCACAATGGTTGTTGGAATGTTTAGGCATTATCTATCTGTCTTAATAGTTGGCTGGCTGCATCCTGCTCGGCTTTTCTGCGACTGCTTCCCGTACCTTCGGAGCGTAAATCCAATGTCTCCACGCAACAACTCACTTTGAAACACTGGTCATGCTGTTCGCCGCTGATACTGATCACACTGTAGGTCGGGAGTGGTACCTTTTGGGATTGTAGCAACTCCTGCAGGCGTGTCTTGGGATCTTTTTGGTGGGATTTCTTGGTTAAGCTTTGCAGTCGATTTTCGAAAAGAGACAGGACCACACGCCTGGCTTCCATGTATCCGCCGTCAAGATAGATTGCGGCTAGTAGAGCCTCCACGGCATCGGCCAGTATAGATCCTCTGGAATGGCCTCCGCTCCTCAGTTCTCCCGGTCCCAGATTCAGATAGCTTCCAAGATCGAGACCTTTGGCAATCCTCGCCAGTGAGTCACCCTTTACCAAGGCAGCACGAAGCCTGCTCAATTCACCTTCGTCGGCTTCCGGGTACTGGTTGTAAAGGAAATCAGCTATCACAAAACCAAGTATTGCGTCGCCTAGGAACTCCAGTCGCTCATTGTTCAGACTGCCCGCACTTCTGTGGGTCAGTGCTGTTTCAGCTAAGCCTCTGTTTTTAAAATCATAACCAACGGTTTTACAGAGGCGTTCAAGTGGTTCTCTCAATTTGATACCAGTTCTACTTGATCCGAAAAAGATACAAGAATATCCAGATTGCCCGCCATGTTCTTTTGTACCGTGTACTCGATTTTTACCTTTATGATACCAGGGCTTCTTTTGACACTTACCTGGTCTCTGGTAATGTCATAGACACTGTTGATATTCAGTCGCTGCATGATCAATTTCTCAACTTCACGCGCAGATTTCTTGGTGATCAAGGGCTCCTGCTTAAGAGATT
>JBNKNO010000086.1:0-1749 GCA_050293885.1 Rhodocyclaceae bacterium
GGCGGCTGGGCACTGGTGGTTGACGCCATGTTCGGCATTGGCCTGCGCCGCGCCATCGAGGGCCGATACGCCGACTGGATCCGCAATCTCAACGCGCTGCCCGGCCCGCGCATGTCCATCGATGTTCCCAGCGGTTTGTGCGCCGATACCGGGCGTGTGCTCGGCGTCGCATTCGAAGCCACGCATACGGTCACCTTCATCGCCCTCAAACCCGGATTGCTGACGCTCGACGGCCCCGATCATTGCGGCCAGATCGTGGTCAAGCGACTCGATCTGGACACCGGCAGCCACCTCCCGGCGCCGGGCTGGGAGGTGCGGCCCACCCTGTTCGCCAGCGCACTGCAGGCGCGCAAACTCAATTCGCACAAGGGCAACTTTGGCGACGCCGTGATCGTGGGCGGCGCCCCGGGCATGTGCGGCGCGGCCCTGCTGGCCGGCCGTGCGGCGCTGCGCGTCGGCGCCGGGCGCGTGTTCGTCGGCTTGCTCGACGACCGCGGCCCGGCGGTGGATCAGGTACAACCGGAACTCATGATCCGCCGTGCGGAACACGCCCTGGCGGACGGCAACGCCATTGCCATCGGCCCCGGCCTCGGTCGCGACACCGCGGCCCGCCATCTGCTCGAACGCACGCTACGCACGGACGCCACGCTGGTACTGGACGCCGACGCTCTCAACATCCTCGGCGTCGACCAGGCACTGGCCGAGCTGGCACGTGAGCGCGAGGCGCCGATGGTGCTCACCCCTCACCCCGGGGAGGCCGCACGACTCCTGGGCATGAGCACCGATGAAATCCAGCGCGACCGGCTCAAGGCAACGCTGGCACTGGCACGGCACTTCAACAGCCACGTGGTGCTCAAGGGCTGCGGCAGCTTCATCGGCCGCCCCGACGGGCTGTGGCAGATCAATCGCACCGGCAATCCGGGCATGGCATCCGCCGGCATGGGCGATGTACTCACCGGCTTGATCGCCGGCCTGCTGGCGCAGGGTTGGAGCATGGACGAAGCGCTTTGCGGCGCTGTGCACCTGCACGGCGCGGCCGCCGATCTGCTACTGAGCCAGGGCACCGGCCCGATCGGCATGGGCGCGGCGGAACTGCCCGACGCGGCACGCACGCTCTTCAATCAATGGGTGGCGCACAAGAACCAGCCGCCGGCGCTGGGGCGACAACACCCCTGACGCAGGTCCATGAATGCATCCTTTCCGCATTTTTCTTTGCACACTCTTCCAGAACCATTAACATTTGATAGCAGGCTGCGAACAACAAACAACACAAAAAGGTAGCTCACTGCGAAACCCACGCATGCCAGAGTCTCCCGACGAAGCACTCGCTGCGCTCTCGCCACCGCCGGCGCTGATCGGTCAACTGGCCCAGCAGATCACCAGTCTGCCGGCCGAAACACCGCTCGTCGTCGCCTTGAGTCATCTGTCCACGGCACCCGCGGGCGCGGTGCTCGCCGAAGCCGGCGGTGAATTCGTCGGCATCCTCACCGAGCGCACGGCCGTCGAGCTCACGCTCGGCGGGCTGCAGTACGAGCGCCTGCTTGGCGAGGTGTGCAACCACACCTTGCTGTGGGCAGACGCCGCCGAATCCTACGTTGAAGTCTATGAGCGCATGCTCTCGCGCGGCGTGCGCCACGCACTGGTCCGCGGCGACGATGGCCATATCGCCGGCATTCTGAGCGAAACCGTGATCCTCAATCGCATGGGCGTCGAGCACTTCGCCCATCTCGACGCGCTCGAACAGATCAT
>JBNKNO010000086.1:1849-8435 GCA_050293885.1 Rhodocyclaceae bacterium
ATTCTGAGCGAAACCGTGATCCTCAATCGCATGGGCGTCGAGCACTTCGCCCATCTCGACGCGCTCGAACAGATCATGACGCCGAGCCCGTTCACGCTGCCCGCCTCGGCCAACGCCCACGAGGCACTGCGTGCCATGCGCGAGTCGCGCATCGGTTGCATCATTGTGACCGACGACGACAATCGCCCCACCGGCGTGATGACCACGCGCGACGCGACCCGCCTGCTGGCGCGCCAGGTTGCGCTCGACACCGCGCCGCTCGAATCCATCATGAGTCGGCCGGTGATTCACCTGGAAGCCAGCCGCCCGGTCATCGAGGCGGCCCGACTCATGACTCAGAGGCATATTCGCCACGTCGTGGTCACGCGAGACGGCGTGGTGGCGGGCATCCTCTCCGAGCACGACATCGTCCGCTGCCTCGAGCATCGCTATGTCGACGTGCTGCGCCACATGATCGAGCGCCAGGCCGACGAGATCGAATCCCACCGCCAGCTCACCGCGCAAGGCAATCTGCTCGACCAGTTGCTGTCACGCACGGGCGAGCTGGGCGTCTGCCAGATCGAAGCTGACGGCCAAATCAATTTCGCCAACGCCGCGGCGTACCAGCTGCTTGGACTCCCGAGCGATGCCCACCTCAGCGAACGCTCACAACTCAGCGCGTTGATCGACCCCGACGACCGCTTGCGATTCGATGCGCTGTTTGGCGAGATGCCGGAACCCACGCCGGTCGCCGTCAACATCGGCACGCGCGCCGTGCTCATGCGTGCCTATCGCATGGGTCGCCACACCAATGACGGCGACGACATACTGCTCATCCTCGTGGACGAAGACGTCGCGGCCGAAGCTGGCGAATGGCTCGGATTCAGCCGCCATGCCTTCGGCACCATGAGCCTGCCGATGGTGTGGGCCGACACCACCGGGCGCGTCACCATGAGCAATCGGGCGTTTGATCAACTGATCGGCAGCGAGCCCGACGCCCCGCAAACGCACGACCTGTTCTGGCTGCTGGACGATGCTTCGGACGTCATCGGAAGGTGCAATCAGCACAACGCAGCGATTCGCACGAAGGTCACGTTGCGCCGTACCGACGGCACACAGCTGCCGGTCGAGTTGTTTTTCACCCACATGCAGTTTCGTGGCGATCACTATGTGGGTGGCTTCATTCACGACCTGTCTCACCAGATGCGCGTCGAAACCGCGCTGCATGACACGGAACAGCAACTGTCCGCACTACTGGACACCTCGCCCGATTTCATTGCGGTAAAAGACCCCGAAAACCGCTGGCAAATGGCCAACACTGCCGGCCTGCGCATGTACGGGCTCGAAAACGAAAATTGGCAAGGCAAGAGCAACGAAGCGCTGGCCGACATTGCGTCACCGCACGTCGCCGACATGCTCAGACGCTGTTCCAACACGGACCAGCTGGCCTGGGCCCGCGGCCAGCCGATACGCTATATCGAGGAATTGCCGCTCGTCGAGGGCGACGGCTCGCGCCACCTCGACATGATCAAGACGCCGATTTTCGACGATGGCGACCAACCCAAGGCGCTGATGGTGGTCGGGCGGGATATCACCGAGCGCATGCGTGCCGAGCGCGCCCGGCGTGAGGCGGACGGACGCCTGCACAGCGCGCTGGCCGGCATGGACGACCTGATGCTCATCGTCAACGCCGACCGCATCGTTTGCGACCACTATCCCAAACCGGCCCCGGCGCGTTTCCAGTTCGACCACGGCGACCTGATCGGCAAGAGAATGGACACCTTGCTGCCCCGCCCGGCGGCCGAGCGCCTGCTGCGCGCACAGCACGACCTCGAAGACGGTCGCGGCGTGCAAAGTTTCGACTTCAGTCTCGAATCGACACAGGAAACCCAGTGGTTCAACGTGCGCATCTCGATGCACAAACACCTGGAAGGCGGCAGCCGGGGCATGACGCTCATGGTGCGCGACTTCACGGCCAGCCGTCGCACCACCGACGCACTCGAACGACTACGCTCCGGCCTCGAGGAACGCGTCGGCCAGCGCACGGCAGAACTTGAAGCCGCGCTCACCGAGCTGGAGTCCTTCAGCTACTCGCTCTCGCACGATCTGCGCGCGCCGCTGCGCGCCATTGCCGGTTTCAGCCGGCTGCTCGACGCCGACATGGCCGAGTCGCTCCCGCCCGAGGGGCACGATTACCTTTCACGCATCCGCAGTGCAGTCGGGCGCATGGATGCGCTCATCGACGACATGCTCGATCTGGCCAGACTGTCGCGCAAACCCCTGCAGCGCGAAACCGTCGATCTCTCCCACATGGCCGAGTGCATTGCCGAAGAACTCAACGAACGCGCCCCCGAACGCCATGTGGATTGGGATATCGAACGCGGCATGACCGTCAGCGCCGACCCGTTGCTGCTGCACTCCGTGCTCGACAACCTGCTCGGCAACGCCTGGAAATTCACCCAGCAGGCGGCGACACCGAAGATTCGCGTCTTCAAGCGAACCGACGGCAATCAGACGCAATTCGTGGTCGAGGACAACGGCGCCGGGTTCGACATGAACTACGCAGACAAACTCTTCCAGCCGTTCCAGCGCCTGCATTCTCCACGAGACTTCGAAGGCAGCGGCATCGGTCTGGCGACCGTCCAGCGCATCATCAATCGGCATGGTGGCCACATCGAAGGCGAATCACCCGACCACGGCGGCGCCACCTTCCGCTTCACACTCGGCAACTGAACCCATGCATGCGCCGGCCAACGGCGCCGCGGCGCCTCACCCGTTACGGGGCATCGTGCTGCTTGTCTTCGCCGTCATGTTCTTTGTGCTCCTCGACAGCACCAGCAAGCACCTCAGTGCCCAGTGGTCAGTCTCCCTGCTCGTGTGGATTCGCTATAGCGTCCATCTGCTGCTGATGACCGTCCTGCTCGGGCCACGGCTCGGTCGGCATCTCGTTTCCACCCGGCGACCGGCGCTCCAGGTCGTCCGTGCCGGCTGTTTGCTGATCACTTCCTGGTTCATCGTCGCCGCGCTGCAACGCATGCCGCTGGCTGAAACCACCGCCATTTTCTTCTCGGCCCCGCTCATGGTCACCGTGCTCGCACGCGGCTTGTTGCGCGAACCCGTCAATCGACTGCGCTGGGCAGCTGTGGTGACCGGGTTCGTCGGCGTGCTGCTGGTCGCGCGCCCAGCCGGCGCCATTGACGCGCACGGCCTGCTACTCGCCTTGTGCGGCGCCATCGGTTTCGCCGGGTACCAAGTGCTCACCCGCCTGCTATCCCCCACCGAGCGCCCGCTCACCCTGCTGTTCTACACCGCGTTGGTCGGCACGGTTCTCATGTCTTTCGCCCTGCCCTGGATCTGGCACGGACCGGCGCCCGATCTACGCGCCATCGTCCAGATGGGCAGCATGGGCATCTTTGGCGGTGCCGGCCACTTTCTGCTCATTCAGGCCTTTCGCGACGCCCCCGCGTCCACCCTGAGCCCGGTCCTGTACGTTCAACTGGCGTGGGCAACACTCTTCGGCTGGATTTTCTTCGACCAACTGCCGAATGCCACCGGCACACTGGGCATCGTCATCATCGGCGCCGCCGGCATCATGACGGCCTGGGGCGCCCGTACCGCAACACCCGCACTCGGCAAATAGAAAAGGCCTCGCGAGAGGCCTGTTCTTGACGGGTTCAAACACCGCCATCAAGGTGAGCGGCGCGCCACCGACCCATCGCTAGCCATCCTCGTTCCCCGTCGTAGCCGACGCCACCCCCAGCAATTCCTCCACATGCGACAGCGCCCCGTCGTCCTTCACCACCGTGCGCAGCCATTCATGCAACGACATGTCACCCCAACGCGCCGCCTTGTCCGCCAGATAGGCCACCGGGCTGTGCGGCTCGGTGCGACGGAAGAAGTCCGAAACCGCCTTGAGCTGCGCAATCGCCTGCGCGCGGTTCTGAATCACGCCCACGGCCCCACCCGTCGGTGCCACCGCCACCGTGCTGCTATCCACCGGCTCCACCCGCTCACCCGAAGGTTCGTCCGAGCCCGCCGTGTCAGCCACACCGGCATGAACACCCGCATCGCGCGCAAAACGCCCCAACACGTCGATCACCGCCTCAAGCGCCTCGCGCGCCGCAGCAAACGCCGGCCCCTCCATGCCCAGGCGCGCGTCCACAGCCTGTTGCAAACGCTGCAACGCCGCCAGTGCCTCGCTCGCCTCGGCCGCACGCTGGGCAAAAAACGCACCCGGCGTGTCACGACGCGCCGCATCGAAGTCTTCCTGCGTCACCCGCGCCTGAGCTTTCAAGTTCTCCGCTTCGCCCGGGCTGCGTTCCATGGACTGTGTCAGCGCCTGTGCCGCAGCCATATCCATCGCATTGAAGCGCCCCCGCGGCGACTGCGTAATCGGCACCTCGCGCGCCATGCGCGGCGACTGCGACAACAACCAGTCGAGCGCACCAATGCGCTGCTCCATATCGCCGTCGTCTTCCGGCAGCGGATGAATGCCCTCCCACAACTGCTCGATCAAGCTGGCCGTCAACGTGTATCCATCGGCCAGCCCCAAAAAACCCTGCGTATTCGCCAAGGCCTCGGTCAGCCAGACCGCCAAGCGCAGATCCTTGGTCTGATCCTTCAGCAGCGCACTGCACTCGCGCACCACACCCGGCCAGTCCGCCTCCTTGATGTCCGTCACCCACTCGCCCTGACTCAGCGATGGATCGTCAAACCGACGCATCTCCGAAATGCGATCGAAGGCATCCGAAAACAACATCTCTTGCCCGCACTGCGCAGCGCCGGGCACCGGCGCCAGCAAATCATCCAGTTTCATTCGTCACTTACCTTTCAGAAGCAAACACACCGGCTTGCCTAAACCCCATGATCTTCGGTCGTCGCCGCCGCCAACGCCTCACCGGCCTGCTTCACTTCACCCTCAATCTGATGTCGCGCCTCAGACAACGCAGAAGCAACCAGCCCGGTCGGCACCGCAATCACACCCAGCCCGACGATCAAGATCACAAACGTGAAGACGCGCCCACCCGCCGTCACCGGATAGATATCGCCATACCCCACCGTCGTCAGCGTACACAACGCCCACCACAGCCCATCGAACACCGACCGGAACACCTCGGGCTGTACCGCATGCTCGAACTGATACACCCCCACGCCGGCCAGATACAACAGCAACATCGCCGCCGTACCAAACAGCATCAACTCCTCACGCGCGATGCACAAAGCCCGATAGAAACGCAGCATCGCCGCGTTGTAACGCATCAGCTTCAACATGCGAAACAAACGCAACAAACGCAGCGCCCGCACCGACTCGGTGTTGAAGCCCAGGCTCAGATAGAACGGAATGATCGCGATCAGATCGATCACGCCGAAAAAGCTGAAGGCATACTTTCGCCAGGGCCGAGTCAGCCAAATACGCGTCGCGTACTCGAGGGTGAACACGCCCACCGAACACCGCTCAACCCAAACCAGCACCGTGCGCTGCCCGGCCGACAAGTCCGGCAATGTCTCCAACGAAAAGGCAACCAGCGACAGCACGATCACGGCCTGAATCACCCCCTCCAACCAACCCAATGACACCGAACCATCAGGCGCGCGCGAGAACATGCCCCCACCACGCGTTCGATCGGGCAAAGGCCGCCCATCCACAAATTCGGAATCCACTCTAGACATGACAAAACCATACTCGACAATGCGCGAATGGTATATGACATACGCAGATCGCTCAAACCAGACAAGCGCACAACGCGCCCGGAATTTCAGCCGCGGCCGAGCGTGCAGCGATTCAAAACACGTGGTCGCCCCCGCCAGCGATACGACCGCACCACCAGCACAGCCCCCTTAGCAGCCAACAACCGAGACAGGAACTCCAGATCTGTCAGCTTGGCCACATGCGCTCAACTTCTGACGCCTGTTGAAAATGGGGGGATTCCCCTCGTCTACAAGCCCCATAGATTCTGGTCGGAATCACGGTCGCCCGACCCGATCTCCATGAACTTGGGCAGATGGCCCACTTTCTCTTGCCGAACACTTCCCAGTGTTTCCGGGTTTCTCCGCCAGTAATGAAATGAGGCCGCCCACACACATCCGATTCATGCCGTTGTTATAATTCACCACCTACTCGAACGCCAGATCATTGCCGATGCCATCCACCGCTGCACCTCATTCCACGCGTTTTTCTCGCCACACAGTTCTCGGCGTCATGCTGGCAACACTGCTTGGCGCCTGCAACACCGGCGCGCCCGAGTCGCTCACGCCCGAGCAGCAGGCGCGGGTGGATGCGCTGGTCGACAAGACGCTCAAACATATGAGCCACATCCCGGCTGGGGGCTTCTGGCTGGGCGACCCCGGCCCGTTGATGACCGAGGAACTGAAGGAAAGCGGCGCGGTGCTAGGCCCGGATGCGAAGCTCGGCGACAACCCGCCCTTCACGCTCGGCACGGACAACAAGCCACCGCGCTGGGTCACCCTCGATGCCTTCTCCATGGCCCAGTACAAGGTGACCTATGGTGACTTCGATGTGTTCGTGGAGGCGAACGGGTTGCCGGCGCATCCGCCGGGGCCGGTCACCGAGACATGGCAGAACATCTGGCACCATGCGCGCAAATCC
>JBNKNO010000087.1:0-8105 GCA_050293885.1 Rhodocyclaceae bacterium
CGATGGGGGTCGCGCCGCGCGGCAGGTCGACCACGCGGCCCTGTGGGGTAATCACATAGATGGTGTCGTCCATCGATGCGTCGCGGTATTTCTCTTCCCATTGGTCGGCGTCGGTCACTTCGTCGCGCCACGACAGCAGGCTGCGCAGCAGCGCGATCTTTTCGTCGTACGCCGTCCCCGCCGCGCCCGTGCCTTCCTTGTAGCGCCAATGCGCGGCGACGCCGTATTCGGCATGGCGGTGCATGTCGTGGGTGCGGATCTGCACTTCCAGCGCACGGCCGTCGCCGGCCATCACCGCGGTGTGCAGCGATTGGTAGTTGTTGCCCTTGGGCTTGAGGATGTAGTCGTCGTATTCCTTGGGAATGGGCGTCCACATCTGATGCACGATGCCCAGCACGGTGTAGCAGTCCTTGATCTCGTCCACCAGCACCCGCAGCGCGCGCACATCATAGAGCTGTGAGAAGTCGAGCTTCTTCGAGCGCATCTTGTTGTAGATGCTGTAGATGTGCTTGGGCCGGCCATAGACTTCGGCCTTGACGCCTGCTTTGCCGGCTTCCTCCTGCAGCTTGGCGATGGCGTCGGTAATGAATTGCTCGCGCTCCACCCGGCGTTCATCGAGCATCTTGGCGACCCGTTTGTAGGTGTCGGGCTCGAGATAGCGGAACGACAGGTCTTCGAGCTCCCACTTGAGCTGCCACACGCCCAGCCGGTTGGCCAGCGGCGCGTAGATGTCGAGGCTCTCGCGCGCCACGTCCTGGCGCGCATCGCAATCGTTGGCGGCGTAGTAGCGCAGGGTCTGCGTGCGCGAGGCCAGGCGCAGCAGCACCACGCGGATGTCTTCGACCATGGCGAGCAGCATCTTGCGCAGGGTTTCGGTCTGCGCGCGCATTTCGGGCGCCATGGCGGTGGCGGTACGCCGGGTGATGACACGCAGCCCGTTGAGGCGGTGCATGCCATTGACCAGCCGCGCCACCCGCGCACCGAAGTTCTTTTCCAGATACTCCGTCGCGTTGTCCATCTCCGAGTGCAGCGCAAAACACAGCGCGGCGATGCGCGCCTCGGCGTCCATGCGCAGCGACACACAAATGAGCGCCAGGCCCAGCGCGTGTTGCAGTGTCGACTCCCCCGTCCCCAGTACGGCATCGTCGTATCGCGCCTGCATCGCATCAACGGCACGCGCAATGCGCGCCCGATCTTCGCTGTCGAGCCCCTCTGCGAGACGATCGATCAGGGATTGGACTTCTTCTGCGTCGGAGAGCGCGTGTGTGACCGAAACCATGCTGGGGCTTGTCCTACTGTTCGAGCGGTTGCAGACAGATGATAATCCCGGATCGCCAAAACATGCCTCGTGAGTCGTTCATCTCAACGCCGCACAAGGCCGGCATCCAGCCATTTTCGGAGGCGCATGCGCCGCTTTTTCGACTCCCCCTATCTGCTGTTGACCCTCACCTCCCTGTTCTGGGCCGGCAACATGGTCATCGGCCGCAGCATTCGCGGCGACGTCCCCCCGCTCGCGCTTGCGTTCTGGCGCTGGGCGCTGGCCTTGCTGCTCATCCTGCCCTTCGCCGTGCCCCACTGGCGCAGCCAATGGCGCCCACTGCTGGCCGGGTGGAAGCCGATCGTGCTGCTTGGCGCGCTCGGAGTCGGCGGCTACAACACCTTCGCCTATCTGGCCTTGCAATACACCACCGCCATCAACGCCACCATGCTCAACTCGCTCATCCCGGTGGCCACCATCCTGTTGGCACGCGTGCTGATCGGGCGGCGCTTGCACCGGCTCGAAGGCATCGGCGTGGTGCTCTCGCTGGTGGGCGTCAGCGTCATCGTCACCCGTGGTCACCTCTCCGCGCTGCTTGGCCTGCAGCTCAACCCCGGCGACTTCTGGATGTTGATCGCGGTGCTCGATTGGGGGCTGTACACCGTCGGTCTGCATTGGCGCCCCAACGGCGTGCATCCGATGCTCATGCTGGCCGCCATGACGGTGGTCGGGCTGGTCATTCTTGGCCCGTTGTGGGCATGGGAGATGGCGCAAGGCAAATACGTGGTGCCCGGCATCGCCAACTACACCGCGATGCTCTACACCGCGATCTTCCCCGGCTTTCTCGGCTACGTGTTCTACAACCGCGGCGTCAGCCTCGTGGGCCCCAACCGCGGCTCACTGTTCATCCACCTGATGCCCGCCTTTGGTACCGTGTTGTCGGTAATCTTTCTCGACGAACTTCCGAAAAGCTTTCACGCGCTCGGCATCGGCCTCATTCTGTGCGGCATCTGGCTCACCACGCGCGCGAAAACACACGGCTGAGGGCACATGCTCGAATCACTCCAGCGTTGGTTTGCCAGTTTTGCAGAAGCGGACTCGGTGGTCGTGCCCGACGCGCTGTGGACAAGCGTCGAAGCCGATCTGCCCTGCCTGCGCTACCTGCCGCGCCACGCCCTCACCCATCTGCGCGAGCTGGCCACCCAGTTTCTTGCACGCAAGGAATTTCACGGCGCGCACGGCATGGTGTTGAGCGACGAGATCATGCTCGCCATCGCCCTGCAAGCCTGCCTGCCGATCCTGCGCACCGGCATCGACAGCTACGACCACTGGGTTGGCATCGTCGTCTATCCCGGCGACTTTCTCGTCGATCACGAAGTGCCCGACGAAAACGGCATTGTCCATTCCGGCGCCCGCCCCCTGCTCGGCGAAGCCTGGGACGGCGGGCCGGTGATCGTCTCGTGGCACGCCGGCGGATTATCCGGCGCCAACGTCATGATTCACGAATTCGCACATACCCTCGACATGGCCAACGGCGCGGCCGACGGATTCCCGCCGCTGTTGTCCGACATGAACCGCGCCGACTGGGCAAGCGCCTTCAGCGCGGCATACGACGATCTGTGCGCACGCATCGACGCCAACCGGCCCACCGCGCTCGACCCCTACGCCGGCGAGCATCCCGCCGAATTCTTTGCCGTCGCCAGCGAAGCCTTCTTTGAAACCCCATTGACCCTGCACAGCGCCTACCCCGCCGTGTACGCGCAATTGGCGCAGCTCTTTGGCGTCGATCCCGCCGCACGCGCCGACGCGCCGCGGCAGCCATGAATGCATTGAAGACGCTGCTCATCGTCTATCACACCCAAAGCGGCAACACCGGCCGCCTCGCCGCCGCCGTGTGCGCCGGCGCCCAAGCCGCAAACGTGGTGCAAGTGCGTTGCCTGCGTGCCTTCGACGCCGGCGTCGACGACCTGCGCCACTGCGACGGCCTGCTGCTGGGCACGCCAGAGAACTTCGGCTACATGTCCGGCGCACTCAAAGACTTCTTCGACCGCACCTACTACCCGCTCGAAGGCCAACTTACCGGCTTGCCCTACGCCGTCTTCATCAGCGCCGGCAACGACGGCACCAACGCCGTGCGCGAAATCGGCCGCATCGCCACCGGCTACGGCTGGAAGGAAATCGCCCCCGCCCACATCGCCCGAGGCGACATCGCCGACGCCGATCTGGCCGCCTGCGAGGCGCTTGGCGCCGCCATGGCCGAGGGACTTGCGATGGGCATTTTCTGAACCCAGCGGGTTTGCAACGCGTATTCCACCCACAGCTCACGATCTGACGAACGGTTCAGCGCGCCGCAAACATGGCCAGAACATGGCTTGGTGCACCGCACACAGCGCCACATCCAGCGACCGACCGCCGACAAAAAGTGACGCGATTTTGATCCTTTTTTGACGGCCGACTAAGCTGAGTGAACTGCCACCCCATCGCCCGCGGTTCGGGCCTGTTCGGGCGGCAGTTCTCACCAACCCACCTGTTTCGGAGGACAGCCAATGGCTATCACCTGGATCCTTGTTGCCAATGCCAGCCTGGCAAAGCTCTATGCAAACTGCGGCCCCAACAAAGGGCTCAAACTCGTCAAAGAGCTCATGCACCCGGAGAGTCGACGCAAGAACAGCGACCTGGTCACCGACCGACCCGGCGCCATCCAGTCGTCCCCCGGCGGAGGGTACGAATCTCACCGGCAACCCAAGGAGCAGGCCGCACAAGCATTCGCACAGGAATTGGCGCAGGAGTTCTACCACGGCCGAACACGGCATGAATTCGGACGCGCCATCCTGGTCGCCCCACCCAACTTCATGGGCATGATAAACGCGCACATGGACGGCCCCACCGGCAAGCTAATCAGCGCACGCGTCGAGAAGGACTACACCAAAGCCGCCGAACCCGAACTGACCCAACGGCTCGGAGATTGCATCTGCCTCTAATGCGTCGGTGACACCAACAGAGGCGCCCACGGGCGCCTCTGTTGTTTTGTAGCGCGCTCCCGCAAGCAGACCGCCACCCAAAACCGCAAAAGCAAACCGGTCACCGCCCGCACCCCACGCAAACGGCCGCCATCGACGGCGGCAACGAACAGCCCACCACCGACAAAATCGTCGCCCCGAACACCCCCCTGCCCGCCCCGCACGGCTTCATGGAAAAGCTGCTCGGCACGAAGAAGAAGTCGGGCGGGTTTCAACCCACCGCTTGGCGGTCCGCACATCCAACACGCCCTGCCCGCACATCCAGCACGCCCTGCCTCGCGCCAGCGCACATGCCAGCACCTTCATATCTGAAGAGCGGCGCGTTCGCAACGGCTAAGTACATCGACATATTCTGTTTGAGTGAATATGATTCAAGTGTTTTGGCTGAGCGCCCGCGGGGCGTTTTCTCGAGCGTACGTGAGGGAATGTGATGAATTGGGTGAATTGGATCGACGCGCGGTGCGTGCAAAACGGTGGAATGATGGGATGTGTGTTTGCAAACCGGAGTCAGAGTTCAGCCAAGCAAACAAATTTCGGTGGTCTGCCCGCAATTTTGTCCAACTCCGTGCAAAAGTTCGTTCGAACCATTGCCGTAACGGCTCTCGCGCTGCTCAGCTGGATCGCATGCTTGATGCCGGCGCACGCCAGTCCTTACCTCTGGAAAGGTGGTGCTGGCACTGCTGCAAACCCGTTCGTCTATGCATCCAGCGCACGCGAGCTTTGTGAGACGATGTTTACGACCAACAAGTATTTTAACGGCGGTGCGGGTTGGGTTATACACAAGATTAAGTACAGCGGCTATTCAAGTATTTCAGCTACGTGTGACATCAAGAAGCTGAATTATCACCCGACCGCTCCTTGGTGGAGATATGGCGCTATCGGCGGATTCCGGATTGACGAATGCCCCAACAGTACCGATACGGCGAGTTGGGATGGAGAGAAACTCGTATGCGCTGCGCTCAATCCCGACAAAAACCCTCAGCGATGTCCGACTACGCCAAATCCGATCTCAATCGGGTGGGGTGACAAGAACCTTAATGAAACGGATCTGATTTCCGATGAACTCGTCGAATCGCTCGTACGTCGACACTACAATAGCGCCCGGCGTACGGCTTCCTTGCGACTGGGGCGAGGTTGGGCGTTTGGATTCGAAAGGCGTCTTGTCGCAGATGAACCCGACCGCGTTCTGGCGAGGCGTCAGAATGGGCGTGCTGTTTCCTTTCAGTTGATCAATGGTGTTTATCAGGCGGAGATCGATTCAAACTACGTACTTGAACGGCGCTTGGATGACAGCTGGCTTTTAGTGACCGGTGCTGGACGGGTGGAAAAATATGATGCCTCCGGGCGGCTGATTCAGTTGCAGAGTCCGGCAGGTCAGGCAGTTCAACTGAATTACGATTCAAATGGGCTCCTCACGACGATTGAATCAGATCGCGACCAACGCTGGTCATTTGGCTACGATGAATTTTATCGGGTGTCTGTCGTCGAGACACCCGAAGGGGAAACGCTGACCTATGGCTACGACGACCAGTCGGCCAACTGTCCGGATGCGAGTTGCAATCTACTCACATCGGTCGAATATCCGGACGGTTCTTCCCGGACATTCGTATACAACGAGCCCGGTCTTGCGCATCTCAGCGCGATGAACCAGTTGCTAACCGGTATTGTCGACGAGAGTCTGGTGCGTTTCGCGACCTATACTTACGACGAAGCCGGACGTGCCATTACCTCGACACACGCCGACGATCTGGATGCTTATCAGGTCGGTTACGGCTCAGCGCACAGTGTGGTTAAAGACCCGTCAGGAACGACGCGCGAATATGCTTTCGAAACGATCCATGGGGTTCTGAAGCTCACCGGCCAATCCCAACCCGCCGGCGCCGGCTGCAACGCTTCCACCTCCGCCCTCACCTACGACGCCAACGGCAACGTCGCCACCCGCACCGACTTCGACGGCGCCGTCACCACTTACACCTACGACCTCACCCGCAACCTCGAAACCAGCCGCATCGAAGCCTCCGGCACCGCGGACGCCCGCACCGTCACCACCGATTGGCACCCCGACTGGCATCTGCGCACCCGCCTCGCCGAACCCAAGCTCATCACCACCTGGGTCTACAACGGCCAGCCCGATCCGGTGAACGGCGGCACCGCTTCATGCGCCCCGACCGATGCCGAAGTGATCCCCGGCTTGCCCATCGCCGTGGTGTGTTCCAAGGTCGAACAACCCACCACCGATGCCAATGGCGCCCAGGGCTTCAGTGCCACGGTTGATGGCGACGCCCGCGTCTGGACCTACACCTACAACCGCTACGGCAAGGTACTCACCGCCGACGGCCCGCGCTCGGACGTGGCCGACGTGTGGACCTACGACTACTACGCCGCCGATGCCACCTGCCCCGGCGCGGGCGAAGGCACCGGCATGGACAAGGGCTGCCGCGGTGAGCTCATGCGCGCCACCGATCCGGTGGGGCTGATCACCGAGTACGTGAAGTACAACGCCCATGGCCAGGTGCTGCAGATGCGCGCGCCCAATGGCGTGCTGTCCACCTACACCTACGACCTGCGCCAGCGCCTCACCAGCCAGAGCGTCGGCGCTCTGCTCACTGCCTTCGACTACGACCCGCGCGGCCTGCTCGAACGCGTCACCCTGCCCGATGGCAGCGCCATCGCCTACACCTACGACGCCGCCCACCGCCTCACCGACATCACCCAGGCAGCCACCGGCGAGCGCATCCACTACACACTCGACAACGCCGGCAACCACACCGCCGAAACCGTCTATGACGCCCAAGGCAACGTCGCCCGCAGCCTCACCCGCCAGTTCGACGCCCTCGGCCGGCTGTGGAAAGAGATCCGCAGCCTCAACGGCCAAAGCGCCGAGACCGTCTTCCTGCACGACGAAGAAGACCGCCTCACCCGCACCACCGACCCGCTCACCCACGCCAACCAGTGGCAGTACAACAAGCTGGGGCAGCTCAAGGCGCAGATCAACGCCCTCAATCAAAACACCGCCATCACCCCCGACGCCCAGGGCAACACCACCCAGGTGCAAGCGGCCAACGGCGCCACCACGCAATACACCGTCAATGGTCTGGGCGAGGTGATGCAGGAAGTGAGCCCGGATCGGGGCACCACCACCTATGGTTACAACGCAGCGGGCGATCTCAGATTTCGTTCGCGCAACAATGCAGACGAGATGATCGTTATTCGGGATGCGCTCGGCCGCCCGACCGCGACGTATTACCTCGGGTCATCCAGTTTCCAAGTGATCACCACCACCTGGGACACGGCCCCCAACGGCGCCGCGCAGATCGCCAGCCTCGCCGGCCCCGATGCCACGCTCAGCTTCGGCTACGACAGCCTCGGGCGCATCAGCAGCCAAAGCCAAAGCCTCGACGGCATCGACCTGACGCTCGCCTACGGCTACGACGCCGGCGGCCGGTTGCAGACGCTCACCTATCCGTCCGGGCGCATCCTCAGCATCGGCTACGACAGTGCCGGGCGCATCGACGATCTGGCGCTCAGCCCCTACCAGATCGCCAGCGCCATCCAGTACCACCCCTTCGCCGGCATCGGGCAACTGACCCTGCTCAACGGCCTCGTCCACCAGCGCGGCGAAGACATCAACGGCCTGCCGCAGGGCTACACCGTCGGCGGAGTGCCGCTGGACTTCGGCTTCGATCTGGCCGGGCGCATCACCAGCCTGGACCAGACCGGCACCGCCTATGACCAGATCTTCGGTTACGACGCTGCCGACCGGCTCACCGACTACAACGGCTTCCCCGGCACACGCGCCTACACCTACGACGCCAACGGCAACCGCA
>JBNKNO010000088.1:0-7712 GCA_050293885.1 Rhodocyclaceae bacterium
GAGATCTTCACCACACTCATGGGCGACCAAGTCGAGCCCCGCAGACAATTCATTGAAAACAATGCCTTGTATGCACGAAATATTGATGTGTGATTTTTGTCGGATGCCACAGAAAGTGAAAACTGTGCCGAGTTGGTGAAAAACTGGTGACACAGATACTGAAGAAAGCTCCGGAAGGGGCTTTTTTCATGGAGGTGTCTGGCGAGAACGTCAGAATTTTGAAACGGTCAGTCAAGATTGCAACCGAGCAAAGTATGTCCGCGGAAGACTTCACGCGGCGCTCGAGCAACCGACAGATTCGACCGGAATCGGTACACAGTCACGGCACCCCCCGACATTCGGTAGCACTCCATCCTTGCTCAAGCGTCGATGATTAGTCGCCTGACTGAATCACTTCTGCTAAGGCATGGCCTTCTTTGTGCAAGATGGAAGTTACCGGCCGTCTGGGCGGTATCAGTCCCGAGGCGTTTGAACAAGCCTCAATTGGAAGCTGAAAAGTGTCGTGATTCCCGGGGCAGTCCACCTTGCCTTGAGGTCGGAGTTGGCGCGCAGTTTGTCGGCGGCAGCCCACAGGTCGCGCTCCAGTTTTTGAGTTGTTCTCGGTTCATTCGGTGTGTTGTTTGTTCGGTTCAGGCCGTGAGGCCGGTGGTGAATTGTTCCAGAAGGCGCGATGCATATGCCAGGGCATCGGCCCGGCCTTTCATCGCACGGGACATGTCTTCGACGAGCCGGTCGCGCAGCTCGCCATGCAGCACGGGCTCAAGGCCCGTGATGGTTGCGGTCGAGGCCGTCGTGGCCACGTCGTTGCCAATCAGCCATGCGCCGGCGAGCTCCGGGTCATATTCGACGGCTTCCAAAGCTGCCAGGGCGCGGGCGTCCTCATAGATTCGATTGTGATTACCGGCTTCGTGATAGCTGCGCAACAGCGTGTTGAGATCGATGGCATCCTTGGTGTTGTCTTGCCTTCGATCCGCCCAGGCGAAGAGTTTCAGGATCGCAATGCCGGGAAGTGATGCCACCGCGATGGCAGTGCCCGGACTGATCTCCACGTTGACCGCTGCCGAGAACGCATCACTGAAACCGGCGACATTCATCATGATCGCCATATCGGGCGGCCATGTGATCGTGTTTTCGCTCGCCTCGATGCCACCGAACGGAATCAGATCGACCTTGTACGAATGCTCCTGTCCTGGCGCGCGATAGTACAAACGGTGAACGACGTGTTCTGAGGCATTGAACTCCGGGTTCTCAAGCAACCGTGCCTTGATTGCGTCGAATTGCGCCCAGTGGTCGAGTGCAAAAGCAAAATCCACATCGGTTGTGGCTCGTCCCGCGCTCAGACCGTGAATATGTTCGAGCAGGATGATTCGCGCGACAGCGCCCACGATGAAGACCGGGCGCTTGAGTTTTGTAGCCGCCTGTTGGATGGCGTTGATGACGGCGAGCGTTAATGGGTCAAGCGGACGATCAGGTTTCAGCGCCAGTGGGCGTGAGATATTGGTCATGGATCAGCTTTGCGGCTTCAAGGTTGCGGGGGTCGAGCGTGGCGATCAAGTCGGCGTAGGCCAGTAGGGGCGGTACGGTTGCCGTCATCGGCTGTTCGTCGTCGAAGTCCCAGAAGGCGTCGAGTATTTCGATATCGCCGTCCGGGGCCGGACGCAGCCGGTGTTCTGCGACGAGTCTTGTCAGATTGCGCTTGCCGTTCTCCTTGTGCAGATAGAGGGTGACAGTCTCCGGGCGAAGATACCCGGTCAGCTTCGCGGCGGCGACTTCGGCACCCCATTGGGCACCGTATTGTGTGAGATCCACCGTCTGCCACCAGTCGGGCTCTGGCGCGTTGAAACGACGTGCATTCAGTTTCGGACGCAGTCTGAGCGGATAGGTGGTGACCCACTCATCGACGAGTTTCTTGCGCTCGAGCATGATTCGGTCACCTTTGCGCTGACCGCCAGCGGTGATGCCTCTGGCGGCAAGATCGTTGAAAACCATACCAATGGTGCCCAGCGCGACGCCTGCCACCCGTGCAATGTCCCGATAGGGTGCATTGAGCATGTCAGGCTGGCAAAGCAACGCGAAGATGACCCGCAAATGGGTCGCCGTGCCTGCGCGTCTTTCTTCTTGACCGGCCAGCAGTAAGTTTTCCCCTTTGGCAGGGCGCTGCCCTTTCACCAGCACATACAGGCCGGGAGCACGCAAGTAAGCGTTTCCAGCCGCGTCGATGAACTGGAGATCGAGTTCGCGGCATTTTTCAGCGGCTTCTGCGGTCATGCGCGGGGCGACAAGCAGTGGCGGCAGGGGGGTGTCTAAGTGATGGGCGAATCGATTTCTGATTTCTCCCAGTGCTGCGAATCGATCAACTCGTTTGATTTCAGCGGCGTAAGGGTATCGCTGACCGTTCGCTTCGATCTCGATGAGGGCGTCCGCCCGGATACCTTCCTCATTGGGTTGTTCTATCGCGGTCACCGTGCCGCGAAGACCCGCATGCCGCTCCATGGCTTTCAAGGCAGCGTCCAGGATCCGGAGTTCTTTTTCGTCAGCCTGCTTCATTGTTCAATAAAAACTTTTGTTCGCGTGACGTGAACAATAATTCGATATGAACGTGAAAATCAACTGTTCGTTCATTTCTATGTTCTGTTCACGCCACGTGAAAAACGTAAAACTCGAACAACCTACCGACCGGTCGCTCTGCAAACTGAAGCTCATTCGAAGAAGCGACGCAGCCGGAGCCAGTCGCCGCCCACGAGACGAAGACGGAGGGCGGAGCGTTGGTCAGATCTCGATCTGCTCTGAAATCGCCAACGTGTCATCTACTTCAATACCGAGGTATCTCACCGTGCTATCCAATTTCGCGTGCCCAAGCAGCAGTTGAATGGCCCTCAGTTATTTGTCCGCGAGTAGATCAGCGCCGCCTCCGTTTGGCATATGGCGTGCGCCTACTCCCTCACCCGCCCAATCCGATATTCCGTCAGTAGCTGATCGGCGCCCGGTGAGTGTGGTCGGCCTTTGGTTTTGGTGTTGTAGGCTTCGGTGGCGTCGTGGCCGCACCAGGGCAGGATGATGGCGGGGCGTGTGGGGTGGTTGGGGAGGTAGGTGGAGAGGTCGTACACCTGGCCGCGGATGGCCATCCAGCAATCGGTTTCGGTGGCGTGTCGGGCCACCTCGGCGAGGGTGTAGGTGGGTTCGGCCGGCGGGGTGTCGGCTTCGGTGGGGGCGCTGCCATTGGCGGCCCATACGCCGAGGATGAAGAGCCAGAAGAGGCCGGTGCCGGCGAAAAAGATTTTGCGCATCATCGGAAGTCGAATCGTTCGAAATGGATGTGTTCGGGCGCGACCCCCCGTTCGCGCAGCTGCGCGATGGCGGCATCGACCAGCCCGGGTGGGCCGCACAGGGTGCAGTCGAGGCCGACCAGCGCGGCGGCTTGGGGGAGGATGGCGGGCAGGTCGGGCAGTGCGTTGCCGGTGCGGTAGCTTGTCACCGTCACCAGCGGGGTGCGATCGGCCACGGTGTTGAGTTCATCGAGAAAGCAGGCGTCGTGCTCGTCGCGATAGAGGTAGATGAGTCGCACCGCGGCGGCGGGCGCGCCGGCGCGCAGCAAGGCCACGAAGGGGGCGATGCCGATGCCGCCGGCGATCCACAGCGCGGGTTTGCCGGCGCTTGCACTGCCGAAATCGCCAAAGCCGCCTTGCACGCGGGCAGCGACGCCGGCTTCCATCGACTGGATGTTGCGGGTGCAGTCGCCGAGTGCCTTGATGCCGAGGCGCAGGCTGCCGTCCGGCGCGATGGCGGTGAGGGTGAAGGGGTGGTACTCGCCACAGCCGTGGAAGTGCGGCCCGCGGAAGAAGGCGACCAGTACGAACTGCCCGGGCGCGGCGACGATGCCTTTTGCCATGGGGCGCAAGCTGACTTCGACGGCGGATTCGGCGGCATGATCAACCTGCGTGACCACGTAGGGTAGCGCGGCGAGGCCGTAGTCGGCGCGCAGGACGCGCCACACCATGAGGCCGACGGCGAGCAACGGCACCCACAGCAGCCACAAATCGAGCCCCAGCATGACCAGGTGCAGCAGCGCAAACACCACCGATGCGGCGAGCAGCCCGTGCAGGCCACGCCAACGGGCGTAGGGCATGCGCGGCGAGAGCGCGACCCACAGGCCGGCCATCATGCACACCAACGACGCCCAGCCGAGCCAGCCGGCCCACCGCTGTTGCAGCGGCGACAGGCTGGCCCATGCCAGCACGGGGGACTCGGGCAGCCACGCCATGGCGAGCGCCGCGGGGTGCAGCAGCAAGACGAGATAGGCGGCCACGCCGAGGTGATGATGCCAGTCGTACATGCGCGTCAGCCCGCCCAACTGACGCGCCAGCCGCGGTTCGCGCAGCATGCACAGCAGGCTCGCGAACAGCAGCCCACAGCCCGTCCAGCCGATGACGATGGCGAACGCGCGCCAGCCGTCAAGCGCCGCGGGCCAGGCCCACCACACGGGCAGGCCAAGCAGCAGCGCAGTCAGCAGCGGGAGCGAGAGGCGTTGCGGGCCGGACATGAAAGGCCTCAGGGTTTTGCCGGGTCCGTGCGCAGGTGGGCGCAAAAATCGCGCCGCGCCTGCGGCAGTCGCAAGCCGAGCTCGGCCGCGCGTGCGGCCATCAGCTGATGATGCTCACGCTGGTAGGCGAGGCATACGTCAAGCGTCTCGAAGCCACGGATCGTGGCCTGGTGTTCGATGCGCTCCTCCGGGCTCATCAATTGCCAGCCCGAGGTATTGCCTTCACTGGCGCGCCACGGGCCGCGCGCATGACAGGCGCCCGCGAGCATCACCCCGATCAATGCGAGTGCAACACGCTCCTGCGTCGATGCCATGTGGGTCTCCCGTGACAGCAATACACACTCACTCTAGCGCGCTGCGCGGGCCAAACAGTGACGTGGATCAAGCGCGGCGGTCGGGCAAGCGGACATCAAAGCGGCAGGGTGTCGAAGGTGGCATAGACGGCGCGCAACCAGGTCTTGACGCGCTGGCGCTCGAGCAGCCCGAGCGCGTCGGGGCTGGTGCGGTTGTTGCCGGCGGCCCAGAAGCTGGCGTTCTGGCGGTCGATCTTGAGCATGCTGCTCTCGTGCAGGGCCGGCAGGCTGACGACGCGTGCGCCCCCGGCGAGGGCTCGTTGCATCGGGTCGGAGGCTTCCATGTAGGAGAAATCCGACCCGCGTCCGTAGTTCTTCACCACGATCAGGTTCGGGCCGGCGCCGTAGGTGTCGATGAGCCGGTCGAGCAAGGTCACCGAATCGGCGCCGCCGTCGGCCACGTGCCAGAAATTGACCGCGACGCCGAGTTCGTCCATGAGGCCGATAAGGTCGGAGTCGGCGATCCAGCGGCCGAGGGGGGCCGAGGTCTGCGCGGCCAGATCGACGATGACGCTCGGCGCGAGTTGTTCCTGTTCGCCGGGTTCGACGTCGAACACCTCGGCGATGCGGTCCAGTCCTTCGTAGGTGTCCACCACCACGGGAGAGGCGAAGTCGGCATAGAAGCGCAGGAACGAGGTGTGTGAGCGGTCGGTATCGAAGCCGGTGAACGGCTGCCGGTTGTCGATGAAGTACTGCGCCAGCACACGTGAAACCACCGATTTACCGACGCCGCCCTTTTCGCCACCGATGAAGTTGATTGAGCTCATGAAGTCTGGTCCTGTTGTGTCCGTGAGAGTCGGCGCGCATCGAGCGCGCACCTCGAATGATCGAGCAACATCCGTACCCGTCGCGCGTTTCGCGCCAAGTACGTGAATTCATGCGGATTTGACGTCCGCCTTGCACGCCGGTTGCGTCATCCTCGCCGCCTGCCGCCGCTCAGTACTGCGTCATGTTGGTGCGCGGCAAGCGGAGTGGCAACGCGAGAATACGCCTCGCACGGAAAAACCGCAGACACGCCGCGGTGTTTCAAGCGGCGACCCGGGCGCGATGCGTCGAGTGTGAAGCGAAAAAGTTATGGCGGCGTGACGGCGAGTCTGGCGCGCGCCTGCGCGCGACGGGCGCCGAGATAGGCCACGAAGCCCAGGCTGAGGTAGGCCGTCATGCCCAGGCTGAGACCGAGCGTGCTCCCCCAAAGCAGGGGGGCGACGATGCCCGCAGTGAGCGCGTTGGTGGCCGTCTGCATGAAACTCTGGCAGCTCGATACCATGCCGCGGCGGCTGGGAAACAGATCCAGCGCCATGAGCGTGAGGCTGGGCATGGCAACGGACATGCCGAGCACGTAGAGCGGAATGGGCGCGATCGCGAGCGGCAAGGGCGGCGCGGTGGTGAGGTTGACGAGCACGTTGATGGCTGCCGCCGCAGCCATGGCCGCGAAGCCGGCGAAGATGGTGCGCCCGGGCGACCAGTGGTTGGCCAGCCGCCCCGAGATCCACGCCCCCGTCATCATGCCGACCATGGCCGGGATGAACAGCCAGCCGAAGCCCTGCGCCGACACCCCGAGATGGTCGACCAGAAAGACCGGCGCCGAGAGCACGTACAGGAAGAAGGCGTTGAAGTTGAGCGCCACCGTGGCACCGATGAGCAGGAACTGCCCGCTGAGCAACACCGAGCCATAGCCGCGCGCCACGTTGGTCGGATGCAGGCTCTGGCGTTTGTCGGGTGGCAGCGTTTCGGGCAGCTTGAAGTAGCTCACCACGCCCAGCGTGAGGCCGACCAGCGCCAGGAACCAGAAGATGGCCGGCCACGGGAGCACGGCGAGAATCGCCCCGCCGATGATGGGTGCCACGGCCGGCGCGATGGCGAACATCATCACCACGTGCGACATGAGCTTTTGCGCTTGCGGGCCTTCGAACACATCGCGCACCACGGCGCGCCCGACGACGATGCCGGCGCCGCCACACAAACCCTGCAGCGCCCGCCCGAACCACAGCCATTCGATGCTCGGCGCCAGCGCGCACACCGACGAGGCGATCGCGTACAGCGCGAGCGCGGCGAGGATCACCCGTCGCCGGCCGAAGCTGTCGGACAGCGCGCCATGCCAGAACACCATCAACGCAAAGGGAATGAGATAGGCGCTGAGGGTGAGCTGCACCTCGTATTTGCTGGCGCCCAGATCGGCCCCCATGGCGTGAAAGGCGGGCAGATAGGTGTCGATCGAAAACGGCCCCATGGCCGCGAGCGCCGCGAGGATGACCGCCAGATAGCGGGTGGAAACGGGCATGGGAGATGACGTGACGGACGAAAGTGAGAACGCGTCTAGTTTAACCCGGACGTTTGCATCGGCACTCGGGGCCGATCCGGTGGATATCTCCGGATATCCGCATCGCGATGCGCGGGTGGTGCCGCCTACCGGCTCAGTGAGCGGCGATATTGCACCGCCTCGGCAATCTGCGCGCGGCCGATGGTGGCTTGACCCGCCATGTCCGCCAGTGTGCGTGCCATGCGCAGAATGCGGTCGTGGCCGCGCGCCGACAAGCCGAGCTTATCCACCGCGCGCGACAGCATCTGGCGGCCGGCATCGTCGAGCGTGCAATGGGTGCGCAAGGCCTTGCCGGCCAGGGCGGCGTTGCACACGCCTTGCCGTTCCAGTGCGATCGTGCGTGCCTGGCCAACGCGCTCGCGTACCACCGCACTCGCCTCCCCCGGTTTGGCCGCCTGCAGCTCATCGGCGCGCAGCGCGGGCACGTCGAGCATCACGTCGATACGGTCGAGCAGCGGCCCCGACAATTTGCCGCGATAGCGCGATACCTGGTCCGGTG
>JBNKNO010000089.1:0-7446 GCA_050293885.1 Rhodocyclaceae bacterium
TCACGTCGGTGTCCATGAAGATGTACTTGTCGGCCAGCCGGTTGGGATGCATGTGGTAGGAGTCGGCCACGTTGCGTCCGCCGAGAATCAGCGCGCGGCGGTCGGCGAGCAGGAACTTGTGGTGCAGAAACTCGGTGAGGTAGTCCCAGTCCTTTTGCGCCTTGACGTTGTTCTGGCGCGATAGCGGCAGGTAGCTATTGACGGCGTCGAACACCGGATTGACCTGTTCGCCGAAGGTCTGGCGCACGAAGGCGAGCTTGAGTTTGGCGGCGAGGCCCTCGGCGCCGCCGACATAGCGTGCCTTGAAGAACAGCTTGCCGAGCGCCTTGAGCTGTTCGGTGCGCTGGCTGTCGGCCGAGGAGGCGCCGCTGGCCAGTGCCTCGGCGTCGATGTCCTGCCCGCGGCTGATGGCGTAGGCCATGACCTTCGGGTTCTTGCCGTAGAGGCCCGAGAGGAACAGGCCGGAACCGGCGAAGCCGCGGTTGGTGAAGGCCTGACCGGCATCGGCGACGAAGTGGCTGTCGACGGCGTGCAGCTTTTCGGCATCGCAGGCCTGGGTGGCGACGCCGACATCCGCACAACTCAGGGTGAGGAAAGCGGCGTCCTTGACGATCTCCAGCGTCGGGCGGTTGTAGAAACGCACTTCGATGCGCCCGTCGCCTTGCTGTTCGAGCCAGCTGAAGCGGTCCAGATCCTTGTACTCACTGAAGTAATCGACCAGCAGGCGCACCTTCACGCCGCGCCTGGCCGCATCGATGAGCGCCTGACTGAGCGCCGACGAGCTGTAGTCGTCGTCGAAGATGTAATAGGCCAGATCGACGCTTTCCTTGGCCGTCTCTACCAGTTTCAGCTTGGCGGCAAAGGCGTCGTCGTTGCTCATGAACACCCGGCCCTCGGCAATGGCCAAGGGGCCGGCGCTGGCGTGCGCGTCGATCACCTGCTCGACCGGTGGCTGCTTCATCAGCGTGTTTGACGCACAGCCGCCCAGCAGCAATGCCGGCAGCATGAACCATGAGAAAAGGTGCCGCTTCATGAAAGTCTCCCAGCCTTGGTTTTTTGCGGACATGCCCCGCGCGCCGCGATCGGGGCCGCATCGACCTCAGGATCGCTGGCAGCCCGTTGCGTGGCAACTTATCGTCAACGGATATGACAATACAGGGATTGCCCGGGCGGGTCGAAAACAACCCGTCCGCCGATGTAACACCCCACTACTACCCGCGCCCTTCCTCTCCGGTCCAGACTGAGTTCGTCGCGTCCCATCGCGACCCCGACAGGGCCATGTCGAGCCCTGCGACACCACCGGAGGAAGACAATGGGCAAGAAAATCCTGATGCTGTGCGGCGATTTCTGCGAAGACTACGAAACCATGGTGCCGTTCCAGGCGCTGCTGGCGGTCGGTCACACCGTGGACGCCGTGTGCCCGGACAAGCAGGCCGGGCAGACCATCGCGACCGCGATTCACGACTTCGAAGGCGATCAGACCTACACCGAGAAGCGCGGCCACAACTTCACGCTTAATGCGAGCTTCGCCGAGATCGACCCGGCCCGCTACGACGCGCTGGTGATTCCCGGCGGGCGCGGGCCGGAGTATCTGCGCACTTTCCCGGCGGTGGTGGAGATGGTTCGCCACTTCTTCGTCGCCAACAAACCGGTCGCTGCGATCTGTCACGGTGCGCAGCTGCTGGCCGGTGCGCGCGTGCTCGAAGGCAAGACCTGTTCGGCCTACCCGGCCTGCCGTGCCGATGTCGAATTGGCCGGCGGCACCTATGCCGACATCGCGATCGACGCGGCGGTGACCGATGGCAATCTGGTGAGCGCGCCGGCGTGGCCCGCGCATCCGGCGTGGATTGCGCAGTTTCTCGCAGTGCTGGGCACGACGATCAGTACCTGAACCGGCGGCGCATGGGTTCGGCCGCTCGGCCGCGGATGGTCTAAGCTCCTAGTGAGCGCGGCCCGTTCGAGGCCGGCCTCGAACCCCCGCATTCTCACCACGGAGAGACTTCCATGTGCCAGATCTTCGTCGGCGCCGACCCGCAACTGTATGCCGCGCGCACGCGCTCCATCCGCCTCGGTGGGGTGGCCACCAGCCTGCGGCTGGAAAATCTGTTCTGGGGCGTACTCGAGGACATCGGCGATCGCGATGGCCTGAGTGTGCCGCAACTGGTCACCAAGCTGCATGACGAGTTGATCGAGACCGGTGCCGAACTCGATCACACCAACTTCGCGTCGTTTCTGCGCGTCAGTTGCGCGCGCTACCTCGAACTGCAGTTGAGCGGGCGCATCCCGACCGATCGCAGCATCCCCATTCGCTCGCTCGATGCACGCTGGGTGCTCGGCGGCGAAAGGGAAAGTCGCGCGGCGTAGCACGGGTGCCGACTCGGGCGCGGTAAAATCGCGTTCCAGCGAACGCGAGAGTTGTCATGTCTGCCCATCCCGAAATCCGTCCCGACCAGTCCGTCGAGTTGCTCAAGCAGCTGCACATCCTCACGCGCGACGGCAAGCTCAATCAGGACAGCCGGCGCAAGCTCAAGCAGGTGTATCACCTCTACCAGTTCATCGAACCGCTGCTGGCCGAGGTGCTGGCGGCGCGGCCCGACGTGCATCTGGTCGATCACGGCGCCGGCAAATCCTACTTGGGCTTCATCCTCTACGACCTGTTCTTCAAGTCGCAGGCGCCGGCCGGCACGATTGTCGGGGTGGAAACCCGCGATGAGCTGGTGAAAAGCGCGCGCCGGCTGGCCGACAAACTCGGCTTCTCGAGCGGCATGCGCTTCTACAATCTGTCGGTGGCCGAGTCGATCGAATCGGACCGCTTGCCCGAGCGCATCGATGTGGTGACCGCGCTGCATGCGTGCAACACCGCGACCGACGACGCCATTCGCTTCGCGCTCAAGAAGCAGGCGCGCTTCATCGTGCTGGTGCCGTGCTGTCAGGCGGAGGTGGCGGCCGAGTTGCGCAAGACCAAACAGGCCGCGCTCAAGAACAGCCTCACCGAGCTATGGCGCCACCCCATCCACACGCGCGAGTTCGGCAGTCATGCGACCAACGTGCTGCGCTGTCTGCAACTGGAAAGCCACGGCTATCAGGTGAGCGTGACCGAGCTGGTGGGCTGGGAGCATTCGATGAAGAACGAGCTGATCATCGCCAGTTTCAAGGACTTGCCGCGCCGTCGGCCAGCCGAGCGCTTGGGCGAGTTGATCGACACGCTCGGGCTGGAGGCGTTGCGGGGGCGATTTTTCAGTGGCGATGCGGCGGTTCAAGACGCTTGACGTGGTGCAAACAAAGACCGCGCCGACGCACAGCACGTCGACGCGGTCAGCGAGCGGCAGGCGTAGTCGCTTACTTGCCTGAGACGTCCCGCTCGTAGTTCAGACGCTTCGCCGCATCGAGTGTGAGCATCTGCATGAAGGCCTTGGTTTCGCTGTCGGAACCCGTGGGCGTGCCGGCGCCGCCGCCGAACACATTGGTCGGTACCGCGCGCTTGGCGAAGGCCTCGGCCCACAGCTTGTGGATTTCCACCTCGGTGCGCAGCTTTTCCGCCAGCGCGTTGTCGGCCTGCAAAATGGCCTTTTTCTGGTAGGCCTCGGCGTCGGCCAGCGTGCGCTGGGTCTCGGCTTCGATGCGCGCCTTTTCGAGGTTGATCTGCGCGGTTTCGCGTTCGATGTGCGCGCGTTCCTTGAGCTTGTTGGCGGAGGTCAGGGCCAACTGCTTGTCAGTTTCGGCGTCGGTGGTCTTCTCGATCTGCTCGACCTTGGCCTTGGCCTGACGTTCGGCCACTTCGCGCTCGCCGCGGGCGATGGCGAGCAGGCGTTGTTCTTCTTCCTGAATGCGTTGCTCGCGGGCAATGGCGCGGTCGGCGGAGGCTTTTTGCTTGAGCTGCATGCGCTCGACGAAACGGGTGTTCGGTGTCATGTTGGTGATGCGGGCATCCACCACGGTGATGCCGAAGGAGGTGAATTTCTGCACCTTGCGACGTGGCGTGCCGTCGCTATCGAGCACCTTGCGTACTTCGTAGACGACTTTCGACTCGTCGCCGAATTGCTCCTGCTCGTTCCCCAGCGCGACGTTGGCCGAGCCGCGCACCTTGCGGCCGGAATCCTGATACACCTCTTCGCGGCGCACCAGATAGATACCGTTGTTCATCTGGTTTTCGAATTCGCTGTTGAACTCGGTGCGTGCGCCGCTGTAGTACTCCTCGGCGCTCATGAGTGAGGCGGTCGCCTGCAGGGTTTCCTTGAAGGCGGGCACGAGCGCGGTGCGCAACAGGTTGGCCGGCGTGCGGTATTCGTGCGCCAGTTGCAGGAAGCCGTCGTTGTCGGTGGGAATCGAGAAGCGGACGGTGGCCTCGACGTTCGCATCGACCTGATCGAGAAACATGATGTTCAGGGGCGGCAGTCCGGCGCTGGTTTGCGTGCCCTCGACCTCGGCATACTCGAGCGAGGAATTGGCGCCGGGTTCCGACTGGACGGTCATGGCGCGCTTCCACGCGTTCCAGCGTCCCCACAGGAAGAACTGGTAACCGACGTCGGAGACGGCGTGTTCCTGACCGGTGATGGTGCGCACGTGATAGACGTAGCCGGGTTCGGCATAGAACACCGACTCCTTGGCCACAAAGCCCATCGCGACGACAACGATGATGGGCAGCAGAATTTTTCCGGTATTGATGCCGAGGCGGGATAAAACGTTGCGAACAGGCAAGGGGACGCCCTCCCTCAATCAGTGATTTGTCATGAGCGCGTGAGTTTATCGCGAAGGCGCCGGGCTAAGGGGCGACAAATGTCACCGGCACGGGGCTATCGCACCGCAACATGCGCGGCGTATAGTGGACCGACACCGCATGCACCGGCCCGGCGGCTCCGGGCCGACGCCGTCAGGAGTGCCTATGCCGCAATTCGACTGGACCCAATACGACCCGAACGGGTTCTACGATGAGTTGATTGCCGCACGCGGCCGGCCTCATGCCGCTGCCGCACCGCTTTGCCGTTACCTGGCCGGTCTCGACGCCGCCGAGGTGCGCGATTTGAAGGCGGCCGCCGAGGTGGCCATCCAGGTGATGGGCATTACCTTCACGGTGTATTCCGACGGCGACATGATCGACCGGGCGTGGCCCTTCGATATTGTCCCGCGGGTGATTCCGCTGACCGAATGGCAGCACGTTGAAGCCGGCCTCAAGCAGCGCGTGCAGGCGCTCAACATGTTCATCGACGACCTGTACAACGAACAGCGCATCGTCAAGGATGGCGTGTTTCCCGCCGAGTTGCTGGCCGAATCGGTGAACTTCCGCCCCCAGTGCGTCGGCATCCATCCGCCGGGCAATATCTGGGCGCACATCTGCGGCTCCGACCTGGTGCGCGACAAGGATGGCACCATCTACGTGCTGGAGGACAACCTGCGCATCCCCTCCGGCGTGTCCTACATGCTGGAGAACCGCAACGTCACCAAGCGGGTGCTGCCCGAGCTGTTCCAGACCGGCGGCATCCTGCCGGTGGACGACTACGCCGACCAACTCCACGACATGCTGGTGTCGATGTCGCCGCGTCCGCTGGACGAGCCCAACGTGGTCATCATGACGCCCGGCATCTACAACTCGGCCTACTACGAACACGCCTACCTCGCGCAGCAGATGGGGGTGGAGCTGGTCGAGGGGTCCGACATGATCGTCGGCAGCGACAACTGCGTGTACATGCGCACCATCGACGGGCTGGTGAGGGTGGATGTGATCTACCGGCGGGTGGACGACCTGTTCATCGACCCCAAGGCCTTCAACCCGGATTCGGTGCTCGGCGTGCCCGGCCTCATGGGCGCATGGCGGGAAGGCAACGTGGCGCTGTGCAACGCCCCCGGCGCGGGGGTGGCGGACGACAAGGTGGTCTATACCTACGTGCCGAAGATGATCAAGTACTACCTCGATGCCGAGCCCATCATCCCCAACGTGCCCAGCTACCTGTGCATGCACAAGGCGGAGCGCGACTACGTACTGGCCAATCTCGACAAACTGGTGGTCAAGCCGGCCAACGAATCGGGCGGCTACGGCATGCTGGTGGGGCCGCACGCCACGCCGGAGAAGCGTGCCGAGTTCGCCAAACTGATCGAAGCCGATCCGCGCAACTACATGGCGCAGCCGACGCTGAGCCTGTCGGTGGCGCCGACGCTCACCGAAGAAGGTGTGGCACCGCGCCATCTCGACTTGCGCCCCTTCATCCTGTCGTCCGCCAACAGCACCTACGTGACCACCGGCGGCCTCACCCGCGTGGCGCTGGTCAAGGGATCGCTGGTGGTCAATTCGTCCCAGGGCGGGGGCAGCAAGGACACCTGGATCGTCGACAGCAACGCACAGGGAGGAAACTGATCATGCTCTCGCGCGTTGCCGAAAACCTCTACTGGATGGCCCGCTACCTGGAGCGCGCCGAAGACACGGCGCGCCTGATCCGGGTCACCCGCCACCTGATGCTCGACTTCCCCGGCGCCACCACCTTGTCGTGGTCGTCACTCATCAACATTGCCGGTGCCGACACGCTATTCGCCGAGCACTACCCCACGCGCGACGCCAACAACGTGCTCAGTTTCCTGTGCGCGGACCGGCGTTACGGCGGTTCGATCATGGGGTCGCTGGCCGCCGCGCGCGAGAACCTGCGCACCACCCGCGACGTGATGCCCCGCGAGGTGTGGGAAGAGGTCAACCGTCTCTATCTCGACGGCGCCAACATGCTCGCCGGCACCATCGACCTGCGTCGTCTCGACGACTTCCTGCGTGCCACCATTCGCGGCTGCCAGACGCTCACCGGCATGCTCGACGGCTCCTTGAGCGAGTCGCCCGCCCGCACCTTCTGCGCCGTTGGTGGCTATCTGGAGCGCGTGGACATGACTTCGCGGATCCTCGACGTGCGCTCCGCCAACCTGCTGCCGCGCTCGCCCGACGATCTCAAACCCTTCGAGCAGCTGCAATGGATGAGCGTACTCAAAAGCCTGTCGGCCTATCAGATGTATCGCCAGCACGTGCGCACGCGCGTGCGCGGCCGCGACGTGGTGCGCTTCATCCTGCTCAACAACAGCTTTCCCCGCGCCATCAACCGCTGCCTCAATCGCCTTCACGGCAAACTTGCCACCCTGCCGCGCAGCGAAGCCGCCTGCGTCGCGGTCACCGATCTCCACCAGCTATTGCAGCGTGAGGATGCCGCCGAACTGGCCGACTCGCCCGACCAATTGCACCAGTTTCTCGACGAGCTCCAGGTCGGCACCATTCATATTCACGAAGCGATTCGCACCACCTGGTTCGGCGGCGTGGACAGCCCCGCGCCAGTGGTGGACGAGCCAGTCGAACATCAGGCACAGGAACATCGGGTGCAATAGAAAACGGGGGGCGCAGCCCTAATGTCGTTCAGTTAAGCACATCGGACTCCTCCCCCTTCAAGGGGGAGGTTGGGAGGGGGATGGGGTTTTCGAGGC
>JBNKNO010000090.1:0-7290 GCA_050293885.1 Rhodocyclaceae bacterium
ACCAGCGGCAGCAGGAAGACCAGCCCCACCAGGGCGCGTTGCCAGGCGGGACGCGCCTCAGTCGTCATCTTTGGCCTCGACACTGGCCCAGCCTTGCGTGTCGGTCAGCGGCGCGAGCGGACGGGAGAGATAGGGGCGGGTGTCGCCGGATTCGAAATACACGCGTGCGAGCAACTCGGCGAGCACCCCGGAGGTGACCATCTGCACCCCGGCGATGACCAGGAAGAAGCCACCGAACAGCAGCGGACGCGTGCCGATCGACTCCCCCAGGAAAATCTTGACGAAACCCAGATAAGCCAGGATCAGACTGCCCAACGCGCCCAGCCCGATGCCGATGCCGCCGAAGAAGTGGCCGGGCCGGGTGCGATAGCGCATGAAGAAGTACACGAACACCAGATCGAGCACCACGCGGAAGGTGCGCGAAATGCCGTACTTCGACTCGCCGAAAACGCGCGCATGATGGGTGACCACTTCCTGCGCAATGCGTTTGGGCGTGGTCACCGTGGCCAGCCAGGCCGGAATGAAGCGATGCATTTCGCCGTACAGCCGCACGCTCTTGATGGCGCTGCCGCGGAACACCTTGAGGCTGCAGCCATAGTCCTTGAGATGGACGCCGGTCATGCGTGCAATCAGGCGGTTGGCGATGCGCGACGGAATCTTGCGCAGTAGCAAGCCGTCCTGACGATCCTTGCGCCAACCGGCCACGAGGTCGAGATCCTCGTTCAGCAGTCGCGCCACCAGCCGCGGAATGTCGATCGGATCGTTCTGCAGATCGCCGTCCATGGTGGCGATGACCGAGCCACGTGCCGCGTCGAGTCCGGCCTGCATGGCCGCTGTTTGCTTGAAGTTGCGCAACAACGCCACCACCCGGACATGCGTGCCGTATTGCTTGGCGCAGCGTTCGAGTTCGGCCGGCGTGGCGTCGGAGCTGCCATCGTCCACCAGCACCACTTCCCATGGCCACGGATAGGGGCCGAGCGCGAGGTGAATGCGTTCGAGCAGCGGTTCGACGTTCTCGGCCTCGTTGTACATCGGTACCACGATCGAGAGCGTGTGTTTGGGCAGATTGTCCGGGATGTTCGGTTCTGCGTGTGGCAGCGGGCTTTTGGTCATTTCGGATCTTGGCCAGAATGAAGTTGTGTAGTGCCTGGCACGTCGACGAACTGGCCGACCAACCAGGCGATCACACCTGCGCTGCAGGCGCAGGTGATAACAAATAGGTGCAGCACGAGGGCTGCCTGTAAACCGGTTTCGAGTGCAATGCCATGGGGCAGCATCGCCGCGGCGGCACCGGCTTCGTAAGTACCGAACCCGGCCACCCCCTGAATCGGCAGGATGGCGGCCAGTTCGGCGCCCAGCGCGCCAGCGGCACCGACGGCGAGCGTCGACCCGAGCACGGTGGCGAGCAACCATGCCTGCGCTGCGAGTTTGACCGACCAATTGGCGATCGTCCATAGCCAGCCGAAGCGCGCGTGCTGGGTCGAGGCGGCAAACGCGTCGCGTACCTTGCCCAGCCGCGCCTGCCAACGGCCGCCGGCGTGCCAGTCATGCGCGCGCCGCGCCCAGCGCGGAAGCGCAAAGGCCGTCACAACAAGCAACGCGATGCCCACGATTCGCAACGGTGTGGGCAGCCCCGGCCAGACAAGGATGGCCAGTGCGAACACGACGAAGGCATCTTGCAAGCGAAACCAGAACAAGGATGCCACCGCACGCCCGAGCGGCGTGCCGAACAAGCGACCGAGGAGGATCGGGAACGCCGCTTCGCCGCCGCGAAAGGGGACGATATTCACCATGGCATTGTGAATCAGCACGATACGCAGGCAGGCGCCGAAACGGCCGGCACCTTCATGGCGAAATTCGTCCCACACGCGCAACGCACGTAACAGATAGCTCAGCGCAAAACCGCAGGCCGCCAATGCGACCGGGCCGGCTTCGAGGCGTGCCAGCGCATGACCCAGCGTCGTCCATTGCCCGCTGATGATCAGCCAGGCGATCAGGCCAATGGTGGCGAGGAGGGCGATGATGCGCTTGATCACGCCTGCCTCCGGACAAACCGCAACCCGCACATCAAGGAGGTCGCCGTGGCGAGCACGCCGAGCGCCATGGCAAAAGCGGCAACGGACGGATAGCCGCTATCGACCACGAGGCGCGCCACGCCGGCACACAGCCCCAGCAGCGCCAGCACGACAAGCCCGGCGCGACGCTGCCAGAAGCGCCAGTAGTTGCTCCACAGCGCACCCGACACACCGCACAGCCAGCCGATGGCCGCACCTGCGAGCACGTCGACGGGCCAGTGCGCGCCCACGCCGATACGCGACACACCCACGAGCGCGGCACATACCAACGCAGGCGCCATCCAGCGTGCACGCAGCGACGCCGGCAGGGTCCACAGCATGGCCGCGGCGACGGCAAACGCGGTGGCCGTGTGGCCGGAGGGAAAGCTGTACGACGTGAGCTCGACGCCCGCCACGTGGATCGCCTCGGGCGGCAACAACAGCTGCGGCCGGGGCGCATCCACCCAGTATTTGAGGCCCCGCACGACCACCAGACCGGCCGGCCATGACAACAGTACCGACGCTGCGGCGCGTGGGCACACCAGCAAGGTCAGGCTCATCCACGCGGCCACCGACACCACGCTGGCCTGATCGGTGATGAAGGCCCACACCCCGTCGGGCAAGGCCGTGGTGAGCGATTGCACGCCGAAGAAGATCGCGACGTTGGTGTTGGTCAGAAAGATTGCCGCCGCACTCCCGCCGAACACCAGCGTCGGCGCAATCGCGGGCGCGACGCGGCGAACGGCGGACGTATGCGGCGGGGAAATGGATGACATCGGGCAGGGCAGCGGGCAAAGACGCGATTCTATCGCAAGCACTGCCCGCGAGCGCGGTGACAAGCGCCTGAGCGCACTGGGCTCGGGTATAATTCCGCCTTTGTTTTTGCGGTTGCAGCATGGTTTGCTGCGCGCACGTTCCCCTGCCTTTCCTGTCGATCAAGATGACCGAAATCCTCACGCTTCGCGGCGCACCGGCGCTCACGGCACCTCGTCTGGCCCGTCTGGGCAAGACCCTTGACGAGCTGCTTCCCCGGTTTCATGGCGTGCGCGCCGAGTTTCAGTACTTCGTTGAACTGAACGCACCGCTCGACGACAGCGCCCATGCCCGTCTGGTCGACCTGCTCGACGCGCATCCGACCACCGATGCGCGCCCGGATGGCACCTTGCTACTCGTCACCCCGCGCTTGGGCACCATCTCGCCGTGGTCGTCGAAGGCCACCGACATCGCCCATCAGTGCGGCTTCGACGACGTGGTGCGTATCGAGCGCGGCATTGCCTATTACGTCTCTGCCAAGTCCGATATCGACAAACATCGCGATGCCCTGTTGCCGGCGCTGCACGATCGCATGACCGAATCGGTGCTCGACAATGCCGGGCAGGCCGCCGCGTTGTTTCACCACTACGCGCCGCAGCCGCTCACCTCGGTTGATATTCTCGGCGCCGGGCGCGACGCGCTGGTGGCGGCGAACACCGAGTTGGGCCTGGCCTTGTCGGACGACGAAATTGACTATCTGGTCGATAACTTCACCCGCATCGAGCGCAACCCGACCGACGTCGAACTGATGATGTTCGCGCAGGCCAACTCCGAGCACTGCCGCCACAAGATCTTCAACGCCGACTGGGTGATCGATGCGCGCGAGATGGACAAGAGCCTGTTCGGCATGATCCGCGAAACCCATGCGGCGCAACCCGAGGGCACGGTGGTGGCGTATTCCGACAACGCCTCGGTGATCGAAGGTGCCGAGGTCGACACGCTGTACCCGGAAGCCGACGGTCGCTGGGCCTTCCGCAACGAGCTCACGCACATCCTCGCCAAGGTCGAGACCCATAACCACCCGACCGCCATTTCGCCGTTCCCCGGCGCGGCCACCGGCTCCGGTGGCGAGATTCGCGACGAAGGCGCTACCGGGCGCGGTTCGCGGCCCAAGGCCGGCCTCGCGGGCTTCTCGGTCTCCAACCTGCAGATCCCCGAGTTCACCCAGCCGTGGGAAAAAGCCTACGGCAAGCCCGAGCGCATCGCCTCGGCGCTGGACATCATGATCGAAGGCCCGATCGGCGCTGCCGCCTTCAACAACGAATTCGGCCGTCCCAACCTGGCCGGCTACTTCCGTACCTTCGAGCAGGAAGTGCAGGGCGAAGTGCGCGGCTATCACAAGCCGATCATGATCGCGGGGGGGCTCGGCATCATTCAGGCGCAGCAGTCGCACAAGATCAAGTTCGCGCCCGGTACGCTGATGATCCAGCTCGGCGGCCCCGGCATGCTCATCGGCCTGGGCGGTGGCGCCGCCTCGAGCATGACCACCGGCAGCAACACCGCCGACCTCGATTTCGCCTCGGTACAACGCGGCAACCCCGAAATTCAACGTCGCTGTCAGGAAGTCATCGACCGTTGCTGGCAGCAGGGCGATGCCAACCCGATTTTGTCGATTCACGACGTTGGCGCCGGCGGTTTGTCGAACGCCATGCCCGAGTTGGCGGAATCGGCCGATCTGGGTGCGCACTTCGAGCTGCGTGAAATCCATATCGAAGAGCCGGGCATGAGCCCGCGCGAGATCTGGAGCAACGAGTCGCAGGAACGCTACGTGCTCGCCATCGCGCCGCAAAGCCTCGACGCCTTCCGCGCCATTTGCGAGCGCGAGCGCTGCCCGTTCGCGGTCGTTGGCGAAGCGACGGCCGACGGCCATCTGACGGTCACCGATCGCCAGTTCGACAACAAGCCGGTCGACATGGAGATGCAGGTGCTGCTGGGCAAACCGCCCAAGATGACCCGCAATGTGTCGCGCCGCGCCGTGCATCTGCCGCCCTTCGACGTTACCGACACCGCGCTCGAAGACGCCTGCCTGCGCGTGCTGCGCGTGCCGGCCGTGGCCTCGAAGAACTTCCTCATCACCATTGGTGATCGCAGCGTCGGCGGCCTCACCGCGCGCGACCAGATGGTCGGCCCCTGGCAAGTGCCGGTGGCGGACGTGGCGGTCACCTCCATGAGTTTCCACGGGTACAAGGGCGAAGCCTTTGCCATGGGCGAACGCACGCCGGTGGCTTGCGTCAATGCGCCGGCCAGCGGCCGCATGGCGGTCGGCGAGGCGATCACCAACCTGGCTGCGGCCGACGTCGCCGACATCAAACAGGTGAAACTCTCCGCCAACTGGATGGCCGCCGCCGGTCATCGCGGCGAAGATGCCAATCTGTTCGACACCGTCAGCGCCGTGTCGGCCTTCTGCCAGACGGCTGGGCTGTCGATTCCGGTCGGCAAGGATTCGTTGTCGATGAAGACCGCCTGGCAAGACGGCGATGAAGACAAGCAGGTGGTCTCGCCGCTGTCACTCATCGCTACCGCCTTCGCGCCGGTGCAGGATGTCCGCCGCACGCTCACGCCGCAGTTGCAGCTCGCGCACGAAGACACCGAACTGCTGCTCATCGATCTGGGCAACAACCAGAACCGCCTGGGCGGCTCGGCACTCACGCAGGCCTACAACGCCGTCGGCGAACACGCGCCCGACGTCGATCCGGCGCAACTGGTGCAGTTTTTCGACATCATCCAGCGGCTGCGCAAGGACGACCTCATCCTCGCCTATCACGATCGTGGCGACGGCGGCCTGTGGGCCACGGTTTGCGAGATGGCCTTTGCCTCGCGCTGCGGTCTGTCGCTGGTGCTCGATACCGTGTGCTACGACCCCTGGACCAACGATGTGGATGGGCTGGAGAAGCGCCCGGATACGCTCAAGGGGCGCTTCAACGACCGTGCCTTTGCCGGCCTGTTTGCCGAAGAGCTGGGCGCCGTCATCCAGATTCGCCGTGCCGACCGCGCGCGCGTCACCGAGCCGCTGCGTGAGACCGGGCTGGTGTATCACTTCATCGGCGAGCCCAACGACATGGACGAAGTCCGGGTGTGGCGAAACGCCAAGCTGCTGTATGGCGCGCCGCGCGCCGAACTGATGCAGACCTGGGCCGAAACCAGCTACCGGATCGCGCGTTTGCGCGACGACGCCAGCTGTGCCGACGAAGAATTCGAAACGCTGCGCGAAGAGGACGATCCGGGTCTGTCGGTGCATCTGAGCTTCGATCCGGCAGAGGATATCGCCGCGCCCATGATCGCCACGGGCGCGCGCCCCCGCATCGCCATCCTGCGCGAGCAGGGCGTGAACTCCCATGTGGAAATGGCCGCCGCGTTCGCCCGCGCCGGCTTCGATCCGTTCGACGTGCACATGTCGGACCTGCAGGCCGGTCGTGTCTCGCTTGCCGACTTCAAGGGGCTGGCGGCGTGTGGTGGCTTCTCGTATGGCGATGTACTGGGCGCGGGGCAGGGTTGGGCGAAATCGATTCTGTTCAACGCGGCCTTGTACGACATGTTCGGCACCTTCTTCCAGCGCGAGGACACCTTCGCGCTGGGCGTGTGCAACGGCTGCCAGATGATGTCGCATCTGGCCCCGATCATTCCGGGCGCCGAGTTCTGGCCGACCTTCCAGCGCAATCGCAGCGAGCAGTTCGAAGCGCGCTTCAGTCTGGTCGAAGTGCTGGAGAGTCCGTCCATCTTCTTCGATGGCATGGCGGGCAGCCACATGCCCATCGTCGTGTCGCACGGCGAGGGGCGTGCGGTGTTCCGCGAGCAAGCGCTCGAGCATGTCGTGCGTTCGGTGCGCTACATCGACCATCACGGCAATGCGGCGGCGGGCTATCCGCGCAACCCCAACGGTTCGCCGGAGGGGGTCACTGGCGTCACCACGCCGGATGGCCGTTTCACGATCATGATGCCGCACCCGGAGCGCAGCTTCCGCACGTCCCAGATGTCCTGGGCGCCGGAGTCTCTGGGTGAAGATTCGCCCTGGATGCGCATGTTCCGCAACGCGCGCTACTGGATCGGCTGAGGCGGCGATGCCAACGAAAAAAGGCGCCATCGCGGCGCCTTTTTCAATCGGACGACTTGCTTTACTTCTTCAACGCACCGAGCGCGGCGGTCAGACCTTTGAGCGACACAGGCACGTTATATCCTTGGCGCTTGAGGTTGCCGAAGGTGACGGTGAGTTTGTTTCCCTTCTTCCAGTCGTCGACCAGCGGCGACGCCAGCTTGATGCCGGCCTGGCATCCGTTCGCCATGCAGACGTTGAACGGAAAGGGAAGAGCCTTGCCCTCGTCCACCTTGACCTGAACACCGGCTTGCAAGGCGACACCCAGCGGCAGCGTGATGATCGCAATCGGTGTGTCCTGCTTCGGCGGGTAGCCCACGGCGACGTGCAGGA
>JBNKNO010000091.1:0-6867 GCA_050293885.1 Rhodocyclaceae bacterium
TTCTGGACGTCCAGATTGGAGACCGTACCGCTGATGTCGCCCGGCTTGGCGAGACGCAGCTTGCGCACACGCGCCCAGGCACGCACCGACTGGCCGTTTTCGGGCGTGAAGCGTTCGGAATAGAAACCCCGATAGCGCGCAAAATTCTTGCTCTCCCACGCCTTGGCCCAATTGGCCGTGACCGTTTCCAATGCCGCCGTGGCGGGGTCGACCTGCGGCACCGCAGGTTCGGCCGACGGCGTCGGCAGCGCGGTCTTGAGCAGCGCGCTGGATTGCGGCGCGACCGCCGGACAAGCCGTGGCCGGATCGATGCCCTCACGGTTTTCGGTCAGCTCGCTCAGTTGCGGCAGATCTTCGCGCGCGACCTGCACCGCCGTGAGCAACTTGCCCATGCCGGCCAGCGCACGCGCGTGGGCCAAGCGATGATCGTAATCGGCACTCACGTAGGCGCGGCGGGCCTGAAAGTACTCGTTTTCGGTATCGAGCAGATCGAGCAAGGTGCGCTGACCGATGTCGAATTGCTTGCGATAGGCTTCACGCGCCTTGCCGATGGACAGCTGATGCTGGTTCAGATAAGTGAGTTGCTCGGCCAGTCGGCCGACGTCGTTGTAGGCAATCGCGAGCGTCTGGCGAAGATCGCGGCAGGATTTGTCGCGCAAGTCCTTGCTCATGTTCAGGCGTTCAGCGTACTGCCGCACGGCGGCCTTGTCGGAACCGCCATTGAACAGGTTGTAGTTGAGCACCAGTTCGATCACCCGATCGCCGTGGCTTCCGTCCACACCATCGGTGTTGTAGTCGACAGCCTGGCGCGCGCGCAGATCGACGCGCGGATGAAAGGCTGCCTTCTTGCCGCGCGCCTCTTCGGTGGCAGCACGAACGTTCTCGATGGCGGCCTGAAAACCCGGATGGGCGGTGTAGGCCATGCGCAGCGCCCCGGCCACATCGGCGGGAATGCCCGCCGTCAGGCTCTCCATCGGCGCGAGCGTGTCGGCCGGCAGCTCGCCGACGATGCGCTGGTAGCGCGCACTCACGTCATGCAGATTGGACGCTTCGGTGAGCAGATTGGACTCGGCCAGCGCCAACCGGCCCGCCGCCTGCTCGAAGTCGACGCGCCGGCCAACGCCGGCACGCACACGCGCTTCGATCTGGTCGAACACGTCCTTGTGCTGCACGTAGTTCTCACGCGCCAGCACCACCAGATCCCGATAACGCAACACGTCGGCATAGGCGCGGGTGGCTTCGAGCGCGGTCTGTTCCGAGGCGTCAAGCACTTCGAAGTACCGGGTGAGCTTGGCGTGATCGAGACGGGCCACTTCACTCCGGGTGGCAAAGCCGTCATACACCATCTGGTTGAGCGACAAGGTGGCGCCACGCCGGGTGTACTCGCGATTGGCGACGCCCGGGTCGGTCTGGTGCTCGCGGCCGATACCGGCGGTCAGGTCGAGCCGGGGGTAGTAGCCGCCTTCGGCCACGCCTTGTGCCTCCTGCGCGGAGAGAAAAGCGTGCCACGCCGCCTGAACCTCGGGGTTGGAGACGACGGCACGCTGAACGACTTCGCGCAGGTTCGCAGCGGGCTCGGCATGCGCAACGAACGATGTCGTGCACAACAGGCCGATCATCGCGGCGCGGACAAATATCTTCATAAGCTCAATGTAGGGCGTTTCAAACCGTTATTGATTCATTGATGACAACGGTGACGCGGGCAAGTTGGACCAGCGCGCATCTTAGTTGACCGACCGGAAGCGGACCGTAACAAATTTGGCTCACGGCACCAGATTCTTGAAAACCGGAAACCACAGACCCTACCGCACTTCGCGCCGGCCGATCACGGAAAGTCGCAGCGGTGTAACGCTTTGTCATTTTCTGACCGGTACGTCCAGTGCCGTAGCGGGACGATATACTTTCTGGCGCCTCTGTCAATTCATCCGCCTGACCGTCATCACGACGCTGGTCTGCCTGCCCAGTCATGCCGACACCGCATTCGACCGCATCGAGGCAAGTGCCCAACGCCGTTATGGAGATGCCGTTGCCGCGCGCGTTCGGGATTGGCGGAGCATGCTGGCCGGTCTCGCCACCGCGCCGGAGCCGGAGCAGCTCAAGCAGGTCAACCGCTACTTCAACCGCAGCACCCAGTTTCTCGACGACCCCGTGGTGTGGCAGAAAAAGGACTACTGGGCAACGCCGCTGGAAACCTTCGCCAAGCGGGCGGGCGACTGCGAGGATTTCGTGATTGCCAAGTATTTTTCCCTGCGCATGCTCGGCGTACCCGACGAAAAATTGCGCTTGATCTATGTGCGCGCCAAAATCGGCGGGCCGAGGAGTTCGCTGAGTCAGGCGCACATGGTGCTGGGCTACTTCGCCACGCCGACCGCCGAACCCCTGGTGCTGGACAACCTGATCGGCGATATTCAGCCAGCATCGACGCGCACCGATCTGTTTCCGATTTTCAGTTTCAACAGCAGCGGGCTTTGGGTGCAAGGCGCCACCAACGCCAGCGCGAGCTCCACCGAACGGCTTTCACGCTGGCGCGATCTGGTCGCGCGCCTGAGAGCGGAAGGATTCGAACCATGACTCATGTTTTATTCACGAGGACTTGCCCATGTCCCTGATCAAACAACTCTGGCTGGCCACGCTGGTGCTCACGCTGGGTGCGTTTGGCTGCAGCTTCATCATCAGCACCTTGTCTGCCCGCGACTATCTCGAGCAGGAACTGGAGATGAAGAATCGCGACAACGCGAACGTGCTCGCGCTGGCCATGACCCAGTTGCCCAAGGACGAAGCCACGGTGGAACTGCTGATCGCGGCCCAGTTCGATAACGCGCACTACGACCTGATACGCCTCACCGATCCGTCCGGCGAGAAAGTCATCGTCGAGCGCACGCAAGCGCCCGAGATGGAACGGCGCGTGCTGGGTGATGGCGCCGCGGCTGAGTTCGCGACACCCGACTGGTTCAAGCGTCTGATCCCGCTCCATCCGAATGCAGGTCAGGCTTTTGTGAGCGACGGCTGGACGCCCTATGGCACCCTCACCGTTCGCAGCCACACGGGCTTCGCCTACAACGGGCTATGGCGGGGCACGCTGGAGTTGCTCGGCTGGTTTGCACTGGGCGCCGCGCTGGTCGGCATTCTCGGCACACTGCTACTGCGCTGGCTGCTGCGACCGCTGGACGACGTCGTCGAGCAGGCGCGCGCCATTGGCGAGCGTCGCTTCATTTCAAGCCCGGAACCGTCCACACCGGAATTTGCCACGGTGGTGAGCGCGATGAACACGCTGAGCAGCCGCGTGAAGAACATGCTCGACGAAGAATCGGCACGCCTGGAGCACCTTCGTCGCGCGGCGCAGCACGACCCGATCAGCGGACTGCTCAATCGCGAACACTTCATGGCGCAGGCGGCGATCACGCTGGAAAACGAAAATGCCCCCGCCACCGGCGCGCTGGCCATCGTTCGCCTCAGCCACCTGATCGCCCTGAACGAAGAACTCGGCCGCGCCACGGCCGACGAACTGCTGCGCAAACTGGCCACCGGTCTGGAGACGCTGATCGCCGAGGACAGCAGCCGCGAACTGGGACGGCTCAACGGCACCGACTTTGCGCTGCTCGCCCCCGATGAGGAAAATCCCGATCAGCTTGCCGAGCGCCTGGCCGAAACACTCGATCTGGCGGTGGGCAGCAGCCTGCCGCGCGGCCGTCACCACTTGCCGATCGGTGTCGCCTGCTATCGCCGCGGCGACCCCCTGCCGCAATTGCTGGCTCATGCCGATGTGGCGTTGTCCCGTTCCGAGATTCAGGAAGGCAACCCGCCGCAGGTCGAGCGCGTCAATCCGACCGCACGCCCGGCCACCGATCTGGCCAGCTGGCGCGGACTGATCAGCGAAGCACTGGCGCTCGGCCGCTTCAGCCTGGTGCAGTTTCCGGTCACGGATCGCGACGGACACGCACTGCACTACGAAGTGCCGATGCGTATGCATCACCCACGCGACACCACCGTGCTGACCGCCGGCGACGTGATTCCGTGGGCGACACGCTGCGGTCTGCTGTCGCACATTGACGAAATTGTGGTGGAAAAGGCACTCAGCCTGATCGAAACGTCTCAGATCGATGTGTGCATCAATCTATCGACCGAATCGATGTGCCACGCACAGACGCTCGAGCGTCTCGCCGCGCAACTACGTGCCCACCCGGAGGCCGCGCGTCGGCTGTGGATCGACTTGCCGGAAAGCGCGGCCTTCCGTCACGCCCAGCCCTTCCGCACGCTGTGCCGGACACTCAAACCGCTGGGCTGTCGCATTGGTCTCGAGCACGTCAGCCAGCATGTGTGCCGCATCGGCGATCTGCACGACGTGGGGCTCGATTACCTGAAGATCAGCGCCGGCGTCGTGCGCGATATCGACAGCAACCCGGGCAATCAGACCTTCCTGCGCGGGCTGGTATCGATCGGCCACACCATGGGCATGCAGGTCATCGCCGAGGGCGTCAATCGCGAGGCCGAAGCGACCCAATTGCTCGAACTCGGCTTCGACGGACTGACCGGCCCGGGCATCACGCTTCCACAAGATTGACGCGGGTCCACAAACAAAAAGAGGGCGCTGCGTGCGCCCTCTTTATTTTGGTGACGCATCAAACGAGATCGTCATCCCCGATCAGATCGAGCGAACCACGCGATTCGCGCATGGACCGCCGCTCCATGAGTTTGGCCTGCGCCGGTGGCGGCAGGTCGGTAAAACGGATCACGTCGCGACTGATGAGCAGGTCGATCACGTCTTCGAGCACACGCACCAGGCGCAAATCCGAATCGACCAGCGCATCGTCCCCCAGCAGCGCACGGGCAAAGCCCGCCACCGCGGGGTCGCCCGGCTGACCGACCTCGGTGTGCTCGGCATCGGCTTCGAGCCGGGCCGAAACCACCTGCCCCTGTGCATCGCGTTTGACATAGACCATGCTCGGCTCCTACAGAATTGCGGCCCGACGCATGCCGGGCCGCGCATTATCAGTCGGTGATCAACTTGCTCTTGGACAACAGGTCGGCGATGACTTGCTGATCCGAGGTCAATCCACCGGCGAACAGATCCACGCCATCGAGCACGATGGTTACATCTTCCTGCCCCGGGGTGTACCCGCCGTTGAAGCCACCGTTGCTGCTCACATGAACGACCGTATCCGAACCACTCTGCTCGAAGTGCAGGTAGTTGAGCAGTGAGTCGGGATTGGCCGCCTGCTCGCCCTGGAGCAGGTCGCGCAGATCGAGGGCATCGGAGTTGGCGGCACTGTCGAAATCGGTGACGTGATCCACCGCGGGGGAACCCGCCACCCCCCGATCGGCCAGCGTCCATTCGAACACGTCAGCGCCGAGGCCACCGGTGAGCGTGTCATCGCCCGATCCGCCCGCGAGCCGATCGTCTCCGGCACCCCCGTCCAGCGTATCGCTGCCGGCACCCCCGACGAGTTGGTCGGCGCCCTGCCCCCCGATCAGGGTGTCGTTGCCGACACCGCCTTCGAGAATGTCATTGCCGAGGCCGCCGTCGAGTGTGTCATCGCCGTCCAGGCCGACCAGACGGTCGTTGCCGTCGGTGCCGGTGATCGTGTTGTCGCCGTCATCGCCCACCAGGGTGTTCGAGATGCTGCGCAAGGTGAGCATCGCCGAATCGGTATCCCCATCGATATCGGTCAGCGTGTAACCGATCTCGACCGGCGCAATCGCTGTCGCACCCGCATCGAGCGCCACCGGATCGAACTGCATGCTGAAGATGCTGGCGTAGTCGTTGCTCGATGCCGTGATCTCGATCCGCCCGATGTTGCTGTACTCGGCCGGCATCGAGAACGGCGCTTCCGTATTGCTGTAGACCTGTCCCAACAGGCTGCCGTCGATGTGGTAAATCGAATACGTCAGCGCACGGGAGCCGCCCAGGTTGCTGTTGCTGTCGTCCACATTGATGACCACATTGGTCACGCCGTAGGCGTAGGTCGCCTGATCGAAGGTCAGCACCAGCGTCTCGAGGTTGTCGATGCGCGTGCTGTTGTCCCCGCCCAGCACGCCGACACCGTCATTGGTGCGGCGCACCCCGGCGTCGTCGTTGGCCGAATCGCGCGCCTTGCCCGTCATGGTCACGCCGGAGAGGTCCAGGCTGGTGCCTGAGGTATTGCCCCGGAAATCGACGTTCACCGTCCCCAGTGTCGTCGCCGTGGGTACGCTGGACGGGGTGTATTGGTAGTAGCCATCGCTGTTGAACACCAGCGCGCTGCCGTCGGTGTTGTGCGTCCAGGTCAGCGTCCCGCCAACCACCGTGTAGCTGTAGTCGGCGCCACTGCCGCTGCTGTCGACCGTCAGATCGAAGGTCAGGCCATTGAAGCTCACGGAAGACACCGTGGCGCCATCGAGCGCGTCGTCTACACCAGCGCCTTGCGGCGTAAACTCGGTCACCTGGGAACCGAGGGCGAGACCGCCATCGGTGCCGATCCCGGTCACCACGTTGCCTTCGAAGGTGCTCTGGCTGGCAAACAGCGTATCGCTGTCGTCACGCGCCACCGGCTGGCCATCGACCACATTGAAGGTCAGCGCGGTCGGCGGGGTCATGTCCCCGTCGCCATCCACCGCCACGAAGCTCATCGCAAAGCTGTCGCCTTCGGTGGCAACGCCGCCGGTGAAGTAGGTGTAGTCGGCGGTGCTGAAGTTGAAGGTCAGCGTGCCGAACTCGAAGCCGGTACTGGCATCCAGCGTCAGCAGATCGCTACTGAGCGGGAAGCCGGTGAGGAAGGTGCTGTTTTCCGAGATCTGACCGGTGGCGCTGTCGTAGGTAAAGGTGACGTCCTGATCCGGCGTACCGTCGCCATTGCTGTCGAGCTGAATGGTGATCGACTGAACGCTGCC
>JBNKNO010000092.1:0-6180 GCA_050293885.1 Rhodocyclaceae bacterium
ACGTCGACGACATAGCCGACGCTGCCCCGACGCACCAGAAACTCGCCCGGATCCATGCCGGGATAGGTGCCGTCGTTGCGCACATTGCGTGTCAGGCGAACGGGTTCGCCGTAGTCCCAGCGTGCGTTCATCATGGTTGCGGCTCCCTAGTCGGTCTTGAAAACCTTGTCGATGGAAACGAAGGAACTCGTGCCGCCGTCTTCGGTGGGTTGATGCTGGAACACCGCAAACACCTTCTCGGCCTGCGCGTTGGATTCGACAAAATCCTCGTAGGCCTTCGTGAGCCACTGGCGGTACACGGCACGCGCGGCGGATTCCTCTTCCGGCATCTGCGGCACCTGCCTGGCGAGGTAGTCGTGAAAGCGCTGCAGGATGTGCAGCCGGTTCACATGCACTACCGACGGATCGTAGGGCACGCCGAAATAGTCGAGGAAGTCTTCGGCGGAGCTGAGTTCTTCCATTGCGTCTTCGAGGGTCAGGGTGTCGTCCATGGGGCTCTCCTCAGGCGGCCAGTGCCGCGTCGGCGTCGGTGGGCAGGTCGTGGAATTCGTCGATCAGTTCGAGCAGCTTGGCGCTGTCGAGATGGTCCTTGCTGTCGAGCGCGGCGATGCACTCCAGCCGCGCACGCGCGTCGGCGATGCGGCGCAGGCGCAACAGCACGATGCTGGCCGCCTTGAGCGCCAGCAGGTAGAAGCGCAGCAGCGCGAAACGGCCGTCGGCGGCAGCGCTGGCGACGCAGCCGGCGTCGAGCTGGCGCCAATCCGGCGGCAGGCCGAGCGTGTTGCCCGAGACCGTCATCGCCTGTTCGGCCACATGCAGCGCATCTTCCATGCGGTGCTGGTAGAAGTAGAAGCGGTACAAACCCACCAGCACGGTGAGGTTCTGCGGCGCCAGCGCGTAGGCGCCCAGCAGCGACGCTTCGGCGTCGGGCTCGCCGTACTGGTCGGCGGCCCGGTTCAACAAGGTCTCGGCCGCCTCGGACAGCGGGTCTTCGAAGTAGAGGTTGCAATCGGTAAAGTCGAGCAGATCCATGGCGTTCTCACACGGTGGCCGTATCGTCGTGCGCGTGCATGCTGTCGGATTCGCAGCACAGATCGCCGGCCGAGCACACACGGCATTCACCGGTGCGCTCGGCGGGTGCGGCTCGTTGCGCAGCACGGCCAGTTCGGTTTCGAGGGTTTCGATCCGGTCGATCAGACAGGCGATCGACTTGGCGACCGGATCGGGCATGAGGTGGTGGTCCAGATCGATGCCGCCGGCGTTGCGGCGCATCGGCCCGGTGGCCACCACGCGGCCGGGAATGCCGACCACGGTGCGGTCGGCCGGCACGTCCTTGATGACCACCGAGTTGGCGCCGATGCGCACCCGCTCGGCCAGTTCAATGGGGCCCAGCACCTTGGCGCCCGCGCCCACCACCACACCGTCCTTCAAGGTCGGGTGGCGTTTGCCCTTGCTCCATGAGGTGCCGCCGAGGGTGACGCCGTGGTACAGCGTGACGTCGTTGCCGACCTCGGCGGTCTCGCCGATCACCACGCAGGCGCCGTGATCGATGAAGAAGCGCCGGCCGATGGTCGCGCCGGGGTGGATGTCCACATTGGTGAGCATGCGCGCGACAAAGGCCAGGAAGCGCGCCGGGAAGTGCCAGCCACGGCGCCACAGACGATTCGAAATGCGATGCGTGAGGATGGCGTGCACGCCCGGATAAGTGGCCAGCACCTCGAAGGTGGAGCGCGCCGCCGGGTCGCGCTCGAACACGCAGCGCAGGTCTTCGCGCAGCGTGGCCCACAGGCCGGGGGGGCGTTCGCGGGCGGCGTCGGGTTCGATGGCGGTCATGGTGTGGCTCATGAAGTGGGCGCCTCGAAGGGCGATCGCGCGAACGGCAGCGCATGATGCGCGACGGGCACCGGCAGGATCGCCGCGCGGACCTCGGCGAGCAGATCGAGCAGGTCCGGGGTGTCGGGCGGATGCTTGTGGCAGGCCACGAACTGGCGCACCCGCGGCAGCAGGCGGTCGGCCTCGTCGGCCTCAAGGCGCACGCCGAGCTGCTCATACACCACCTGCACCGCGCGCGCGCCGGAGTGCTTGCCGAGCACGATGCGATGGGCCTGGCCGACCTCCGACGGATCGAAGCCCTGGTAGTTGTCGGGGTGCTTGAGCAGGCCATCGACGTGGATGCCGGCCTCGTGCGTGAACGCGCCCGCGCCGACGATGCTCTTGTGCCACGGCACGCTGCGGCCCGAGGCCGCCGCCACGCGGGCCGACAGATCGGGGAAGGCACGCAGGTCGATGCCGGTTTCCAGCCCATGCAGTTTGCGCAGGCCGAGCACCACCTCTTCGAGCGGCGCATTGCCGGCGCGTTCGCCCAGGCCATTGACGGTGGTGTTCACATGCGTCGCGCCCGCCTTGCACGCCGCCAACGTGTTGGCGGTGGCCAGCCCCATGTCGTCATGGGCGTGCATCTCGATTTCCAGATCGGTGTTGGCGCGCAGCCGGCTGATGCGCTCGAAGGTGCCGAAGGGCTCGAGAATGCCCAGCGTGTCGGCAAAGCGCAGGCGCCGGGCGCCGGCCTGCTGCGCCACCTCGGCCAGCCGGCAGAGGAAATCGATGTCGGCGCGCGAGGCGTCTTCGCAACCAAGACCGACTTCCAGCCCGAGCGCACGCGCGGTGGCGATGGTGCGCGGCAGCGTGGCCAGCAGCCAGTGACGGTCGCGGTTCAGCTTGTGCGCCAGATGCTGGTCGGAGGCCGGCACCGAGATGTCCACCAGATCGACCCCGAGCCCCGCGCAGGCGACGATGTCGTCCTCGCGCATGCGGCTCCACACCATCAACCGCGCCGGCAGCTTGAGCGCGGCAACGGCGCGGATGCCCTCGCATTCCTCAATGCCCATGGCGGGAATGCCCACTTCCAGCTCCGGAACGCCGACGGCGGCCAGCGTGCGGGCGATGTCCAGCTTCTCGTCGAGCGAAAACGCCACGCCGGCCGACTGTTCGCCGTCGCGCAGGGTGGTGTCATTGACGATGATGTGGATGGCATGGGTCATGGCGTGCTCCTTGAGGATCAAGAAGCAAGCGCAGTGCCATCTGATAACCGACTGGTTTTACTGGATATTCTTGATTGTGTGTAGGTCGGCTTCAGGGTGCTTGTCGCAAATGCGACATTCGCGCCAAGCGCGCGCACCAGTGATGCGCAAGGCCCGGCCCCCGAGTGCCGCGCGCGAGTACCGGGCGTCGCCGACGACCTCAAGCCCTTGGTGCAAACGTCGTTATCTGACAATGCGATGGTGCTCGCCGCGCGACAACAAGCGGGGATCACGCGACAAGTCAATCGACACCCGGATGACATGAAGAAAAAGATTTTCCTCGCCTCCGCGCTGACCTTCGCCATCCTGTTCGGGTTGGTGGCCTTTGGCTACAACGCGGCGATCGGCGGGAAGCACGCTGCCGGGCACGTCAGGAACCAGGCCGTGCCCATGGTGGGGCATCTGGGTCAAATGCGTGCCAGTATTCTGCGCATCGTCTCATCCACATCCGAGATGATCGTCAATTCCCTGCAGGAGGCGGGTGACGGTTCCGCAGGAGATGAAGACGCGGCGGATGAAATGCGCTTCATCGAAGAAGGCAATGCAACCTTCCAGCGCTCGCTGCAAGCACTGGTCGCGCTGTCCTCCCAAGCGCGTCTCCCCTACGACGTCGACGTGGAAGGCATTCGCTCGGCACACGCAAAGCTGCTCGCGCACTCCAGGGGCATCGTTCAACTACTGCACAGCCACGCACCGACGCGTGACGTCGTGGCGGCCAAGGCTGCCTTCGAGCGTTTCGAAAGGGACGCGCTGTCCGCCGTCGAGCAGAGTCTCGAGCAAGTCCGTGAACATGCCAATGAAGATCTCGCGTTACTGGATCACAGCATCGATCACGTGCTGAACACGCTAGTCGTGAGCGCCATATTCGCGTTTCTGGTGCTAACCGCCTACGCGCGCTATGTCTTCCTGATGTGGCGTCGCGAGTCCGAGGCAAGGCGGGAGGCCGAGAGCGCAAACCAGGCGAAGAGCCAGTTTCTCGCCACCATGTCGCACGAACTGCGCACACCCATGAACGGCATTCTCGGCATGGCCGATCTGCTACGCGTCGAGGAGACCATGGCGGACGCGGAACGCAGAGACTACGCCACGACGATTTTGACCTCCGGCCAGACATTGCTGGCCCTGCTCAACGACCTGCTCGACCTATCGAAGGTGGAGGCGGGCAAGATGGAACTGAGCGACGCCGTCGTCGCCCCCCAAAAACTGATCGACGATGTCGTCCGCCTGTTCGAGCAGACGGCCCGTACCAAAGGGCTGGCGATCGAAGGCATCTGGCAAGGGCCGCCGGGGCAAAACTATCGTGCGGATCCGACGCGGATGCAGCAGATGGTCTCCAATCTCGTCGGCAACGCCATCAAATTCACCGAACAGGGTTTTGTCCGGGTCGAAGGACGCGTGGTCGAGCAAGACGCCGGACGCGCCGTGCTCGAGTTTGCCGTACTCGACAGCGGTATCGGCGTGCCCGAAGACAAGCAAACCCTGCTATTCAATCCGTTTTCACAGGCTGATAGCTCGGCCACCCGCAAATACGGCGGCACCGGCCTCGGCCTGTCCATCGTGCGCAGCCTCGCGCATCTCATGGACGGCGACGCGGGAATGGTCAGCGAGCACGGCAAGGGATCGCGCTTCTGGTTCCGTGTTCAGGTTGATGTGTGCAGCGCCGCGGATGCCGCGCCAGCCGCCCCCGTCGCGGTGCAATCGCAACCCGTGGCGCCATCGCTCCCCTCGGAGCGCCGGGTGCTGTTGGTCGACGACAACCCAATGAATCTGACGGTCGCCGAGATCCTGCTGAAACGGCTGGGCCTCGACGTCGTCAGCGCAAACGACGGGCAGATGGCCATCGATCTGCTGAGGGATGGCGCGCGCGCAGACCTGGTACTGATGGACATGCAAATGCCGGTCATGGACGGGCTCACGGCCACCGGCCACATCCGCGAGTGGGAGCACACAACGGGCCGGCCGCGGGTTCCCATCATCGCCCTGACCGCCGGCGCCTTCGACCAGGACAAGGGGCACTGCCTCGCCGCCGGCATGGACGATTTCCTCACCAAACCCATCGATATGAAAGAGATGCAGCGTGTGTTGGCGAAATGGCTGGAGGGGGCGGCCGTCGTCCCGCTGGCCGAACCGCAGCAACCCGGCTGACCTGGTCGCGCCATCATCGATGGCAACCGCCATGCGAGCGGCCACACGCCCACGGCGCCGGGGCAATTCCTTGGGGGAGACCGTGGTCTGCCCCTGAGGTTTCCACCAGGCTTCCAAAATAGCCGAAGAGCATTGCACCGAAAAGCGTTCGTCGGTACCTTCTGGCATATCGCGTAATGGATTTCAGTGATTGGCGCGGTGGTGGGATACGGACATACCGCGCAATACCCATTGGCTATTGCTTCCCACGCGAACGGTAGTGCTTGAGTCGAACACGGTCGCGTACCACCTCAAGCAGGCGAGGGCGATCAGGCGAAACGACGCTCAAAGTGTTATCCGACATAGCGGCGGACTCTAGAGAGGAAAATGTGCGTATGTTCAGCATGTTAGCAGATCATCCAAGGATATCCACCTGTCGTATATCCTGTTTACTCTCCCGTTTGGTGTCCACTTCACGTTGGGCCTAACGCGAGTCAGCGATGAATCGTTTCAAATACCGCCACGCATTTTGTATTCCGCCCGTCGCTGGCGGCGGTGGTTTTTCGTCGGGCGTGCGCGCTTCGCTGGGCAGGGCTTTCGCGGTTCGCAAATGTGCGGCAGTCAATAGCTCCGGCAACACCGGGCGGGCAAGCTTTGAGTCCGGCGGCGTGGTTCAAATTGCCCAGGTTTCAGGGGGTCCGGGTTCGCCACGCCGCGCCAATGGTTGCGTTTTCGTGAGTGCCAGTTTGTCGGGCCATCCCGTTTCTGCCGCGTTTTTGCCCAACAAGTCGGTCAAGGCGCTCCCTTCGGTCGCTAGGACGCGCCGCATGCGGCGCGCCTCTTACCTTTCACTACAAGGGCTTCCCCCCGAAATACAAGCATCAGTTCAAATCATCTGTTTCTCCGTTTCGTTTCGTGGACGGGCAGCGCGTGGTCGAAGCTGATGGACTGCGTGACTACAACCGGTCATGTTGGG
>JBNKNO010000093.1:0-6067 GCA_050293885.1 Rhodocyclaceae bacterium
CCACGGGCGCTCGCCCGTTGATCACCATCGGCCACGCGCGTGTTCATGCGTGCGGCGGAATCTCTCGTTTCATCCCTTCCTGGCTGACCGCAACGTAGGTCAGCCGCGCTTCGGTCACCTTGACCACGATCGGGTTTTCGGGGTGTCGCTCGGCATACACCTCGACATCCACGGTGACCGAGGTGCGCCCCACCGAAACCACCTCGGCATAGAAACTCACCAGATCGCCGACCGAAATCGGCTGCTTGAACAGGAAGGAATTGACCGCCACCGTCGCCACACGCCCCCGGGCCCGGCGCATGGCGGGGATCGCCCCGGCGATGTCCACCTGCGCCATGATCCAGCCGCCGAAGATGTCGCCGAACTGATTGGCGTCGGCCGGCATGGTCATGACCTGCAGGACGGGCACGCGATCCGCCGGCAAGGTGGCGATGTGGTCAGTCATGGACACTTCCTGTCGTAACGTGGCTCATGCGGGCAAGCCCGGCACCGTATCGGCGCGATGTTGAAGATAGTGCAAGGGGCCGCCGCGGAACGGCGCGAAGCCGGTGCCGAAGATCACGCCGGCATCGGCCAGCTCGGCATCGGCCACGACCCCGGCATCCACACAGCGCTGCGCGGCTTGCAACAATGGAGAAATAATACGCGCCGACAACCCGGACGGCATTTCTTCATTGTCATTTTTCTGCGCTTTGCCGTCTTTCCACACGTAAAAACCTTCGCCGCTCTTGCGCCCCAGCTTTCCAGCCGCCACCTTGTCCATCAGCACGCGCGGTGGCGTGGCGTCGGGACCGGCGAGCGTCTTGCCGGCGGCCACGGCGATGTCGAGACCGACGGTATCGACGAGTTCCACCGGCCCCATCGGCATGCCGAATTCGACCAACGCGCGATCGATGGCTTCGGGGGCGACGCCTTCATCCACACAGCGCAGCGCTTCGTGCATGTAGGGGCCGAGCACGGCATTGACGAGGAAGCCCGGCGCGCTCTTGACCGGTAGCGGCAGCTTGTCGATCTTGCGCACGAAACCGGCGGCGCGTTGCAGCACGTTGGCGTCCGACTGCTCACCCGCGACCACTTCGACCAGCGGCAGCATCGCCACCGGGTTGAAAAAGTGAATGCCGACGAGACGAGACGGGTCGTCAAGCGCCACGGCAATGTCTTCGATGCGCAGGCTGGAGGTGTTGGTCGCCAGCACGGCGTCGGCCTTGGCGCGTTTTTCGACATCGGCGAACAGACGGCGCTTGACCTCGAGATCTTCGAAAATGGCTTCGATGATGACGTCGGCCTTGGCGATGCCATGGCCGTCGGGGTCGGGAATGAGCCGGTCCAGCGTGAAGCGCACTTGCGCCCGGTCGCCACGATGCTTTTTCGCGTAGAGCTTTTGCGCACGCGCCACGGCGGGGGCAATGCGTTCGACCGACTGATCCTGCAGCGTCACCGTCATGCCGCGCAGCGCGCACCAGGCGGCAATGTCACCGCCCATCACCCCGGCGCCGATCACATGCACCCGCTGGGGGGCAAAATCGCTTTCCTTGCCGAAGCCCTTGAGCCGCTCCTGCAGAAAGAACACGCGGATGAGATTCTTCACCGTCGGCGAGCGGAAGATCGCGTCGAGCGAGGCGGAATCGTCGGCCGGCACGGCCAGCGCGTTGCCGCCGTATTTGGCCCAGGTGTCGATGATGGCGTAGGGCGCAGGGTAGTGTTCGGGCGGCGCCTTGGCCGCCACCTGCTTGCGCGCCTTGCCGGCCACCACCGATTTGAGCGGGCCGGCCATGAGCTTCTGCAGCCAGGGCAGTTCGCGCTTCGGCGCACCCGACAGCACCAGGGTGCGCGCGGCGTTGTGCATCACGCGCGGTGGCACGGCGGCATCCACCAAACCGATGCGCTTGGCGCGCTTGGCGTCCATGCCTTTGCCGGTGAGCATCATATCGAGCGCCGCCGCCGGGCCGACCACCTCGGGCAGGCGCTTCATGCCGCCCCAGCCCGGCACGATGCCGAGCATCACTTCAGGCAGAGCCAGCCGGGTGCCCGGCTCGTCCACCGCGATGCGGTAGCGGCAGGCGAGCGACAACTCCAGCCCCCCGCCCATGCAATGGCCGCGAATGAGCGCCAGCGTGGGATAACTCACCTGCGCCAGCCGGTTGAAGATGTCCCAGCCGCGCTTGACCAGTTCGCGCGCACCGTCGGCGGAATCGATGTGCGTGAATTCCTCGATGTTGGCGCCGGCGATGAAGCCGGCCGGCTTGGCCGAGGCAATCACCAGCGCGCGCGGCGCGGCGGCGGAGAGGGCCGACAGCATATGGTCGAACTCCGACATGGCCTCGGTCGACAGCGTGTTGGTGGCGCTGTCGGCGGTGTCGAAATCGAGCCACGCGATGCCGTCGTCGTCACGGTTGAGTCGCCAATGTTTGTAGGTCATGCGCGAGTCTCTTCGGCGTGCATCCGGTCGGCAGGACGCGCGAACAAGGTTACGGTGGGCGCAGGTCTTGGCAACATGCAGGGGAGCGTCGCCGCCACCTGCGCCAACCGTAAGCGTTGCGATGGCGTCATCATGACGACACCGCTTCAATCAACATGGCGCCGCCCTGGCCGCCGCCGATGCAGATGCTGGCCATGCCGCGCGACTTGTGTTCGCGGCGCAGCGATTCGAGCACATGCAGCACGATGCGCGCACCGCTCGCACCCACCGGATGCCCTTGGGCGATGGCGCCGCCATCGACGTTCAGGCGGGATTCGTCCAGCGCCCCGAGGGCATCTTTCAGCCCCAACTCGTCGCGACAATAATCCGCGTCCTGCCAGGCACGCAGGCAGGCGATCACTTGCGCGGCAAAGGCTTCGTTGATCTCCCAAAGGTCGAGATCGTTAAGCCCGAGGCCGTGACGCTGCAGGATGGGGGTGACCGCGTGCACCGGCCCCAGCCCCATCTGCTCCGGCGCCAGACCGGCCCATTGGCTATCGACGATCTTGCCGATGGGGGTGAGCCCGTGGCGCTCGACCGCCGCCTCCGAGGCCAGCACCAACCAGGTGGCGCCGTCGGTGATCTGCGAACTGTTACCGGCCGTCACGCGGCCATATTTCTTGTCGAAGAAGGGACGCAGCTTGGCCAGATTGGCGGCGGTGGAATCGGCGCGCACGCCGTCGTCCTGGTCGAGCACCGTGCCATCCGGGCCGATCAGCGGCACGATTTCGCCAAAATGCCCGGCTGCTTGCGCCGCCCGCACCTTCTCGTGACTGCGCGCGGCAAAGGCGTCCATGTCCTCGCGGGTGATGCCGAATTTCCACGCCAGGTTCTCCGCGGTCTGCCCCATGAGCTGGCCGCATATCGGATCGGTCAGCCCCTTGACGATGCCGATGACCGGCGCCAGATAACCGAACTTGAACTTGCGCAGCGCCGCCAGTTTTTGCCCGACGGTCTTGGTCGCGTACCAGCCGGAGAGCCAGCGCACCATCGCATCCGACAGCAACAGCGGCGCGCGCGACAAGGCGTCGACGCCACCGGCCAGCACCAGATCCGATCGACCGGCCTGAATATTGACCATCGCCGAGTCGAGCGCCTGCATGCCGCTGGCGCAATTGCGCATCACCGTCCAGCCCGGCACCTTGTTGCCGCAGCCCATGCGCAGCGCCACCACGCGGCCGATGTTGACCTCGTCCGGCGCGGGGCTGGCGCAGCCGAGGATCACTTCGTCGAGCTGGTCGGGCGCAAAGGCCTGACGCGCCAGCAGCGACGTGCCGGTCATGGTCGCCAGATCCGAGGCCGCGAACGGCCCCGGCGTGTTGCGCGATTTCAGAAACGGCGATCGCGCGCCATCGACGATGTAGACGGGCGGTTTTTTGCGTGCGCGAGCGTTCATGCCGCCTCGCGTCGCTGTTGCTGATCGTCGTCCGCCATGTCGGCCAGCGCCTCGCGCAGACCGAAGTCGTAGGGGAAGTCGTCGACGCGAATCACCTTGTCGCGCAGCTCGCCCTTGCGCTGGAGCAGCGCCAGTTCCTCGTCGGAAATCACACCCGCCTCGTGGGCCCGCACGTACAAGGCGTCGACCCCGCCGCCGACCAGCAAGCCGGGCTCGAAGGCACCGCTGCGCACCGCCTGCTTGACCCGGGCCTCGATGGGCTCGGCATTGATGGTGGCCACCAGCGCGGCCTCGAGCACACCGACCGGATCGTCCTCATTGTCCGGCGCGTACGAATCGGCAATCAGACGATCTCGCGTGGGCGAAGGCTCGATGAGCAGGCGCGCCACCTCGTGGCCGAGCTTGTCACTCGGCACGACATAGGGCCGGCCCAGCGGGAACACGACAATGCGGCGCAGGACGGCGGCGAACAGTTTGTTGGGGAAGTTGGCAATCGCCCCTTCGAAGGCGTTCTGCGCCTTGAACATCGCATCCCACACGGCCCAGTGCATGAGCGGCGCATCCGCCGCCTGGCAGCCTTCGGCCTGATAGCGCTTGAGCGTGGCCGACACCAGATACATGAGCGAGAGAATGTCGCCCAGGCGCGCCGAGAGCTTCTCCTTGCGCTTGAGGGCACCGCCCATGGTGCCCATGGAGATGTCGGAGAGAAAGGCAAACGCCGCCGAGTAGCGCGTGAGCTGCTGGTAATAGCGCTTGGCTTCGGGCGCGATGTCCGCGGGCACCTTGACGAAGTGCGAACCGGTCAGCCCCATCACCACCGCACGCGCCGCATTGTGGATGGTGTATCCCACATGGCCCCACAAAGCAGCGTCGAAGGCATCCAGATCGTTGTCCTGCGCGGCGTGCATTTCCTTGAGCACATAGGGGTGGCAACGCACGGCCCCCTGGCCGAAGAGGATCAGACTACGGGTGAGAATGTTGGCGCCTTCGACGGTGATGCCGACCGGAATCTGCTCATAGGCGCGACCGAGGAAGTTCTGCGGCCCGAGGCAGATGCCCTTGCCGCCGATCACGTCCATGCCGTCGTTGACGGTCTGGCGGGCGCGTTCGGTGACGTGATACTTGACGATCGCCGAGACCACCGACGGCTTCTCGCCCTGATCGACCGCGCCGGCGGTAAACACGCGCGCGGCATCGCTCATGTAGGTATTGGCACCGATGCGCGTGAGCGCTTCTTCGACGCCTTCGAATCGACCGATGGCGGTCTTGAACTGGTAGCGCACGCGGGCATAGGCACCGACGGTACGCGCGGTGAGCTTCTGCATGCCGGTGTTGGAACCGGGCAGCGAAATCGAGCGCCCGGCCGCCAGCGACTCCATCAGCATGCGCCAACCCTGCCCGGCCATCTTCGGCCCGCCGATGATGAATTCGAGCGGCATGAACACGTCTTCACCGCGAATCGGGCCGTTCATCCACACCGCATTGAGCGGGAAGTGACGGCGACCGATATCGACGCCGGGGTGGTTCCACGGCACCAGCGCGCAAGTGATGCCGATATCTTCCGTCTCACCCAGCAGGTGATCCGGATCGAACAGGCGGAAGGCCAGGCCGAACACCGTGCACACCGGCGCCAGCGTGATGTAGCGCTTGTCGAAACTGACGCGCATGCCGAGCACTTCCTCGCCCTTCCACATGCCCTTGCAGATCACGCCGGCATCGGGAATGGAAGCGGCGTCGGAACCGGCCCACGGGCTGGTGAGCGCAAAGGCGGGAATCTCCTGCCCCGCCGCCAGCCGCGGCAGATAGTGGTTCTTCTGCTCGTCGGTGCCGTAGTGCAGCAGCAGTTCGGCCGGGCCGAGCGAGTTGGGCACCATCACCGTCACCGCCGCTTCGGACGAACGCGTGGACAGTTTGGTGACCACCTGCGAGTGCGCGTAGGCCGAGAAGCCCTTGCCGCCATAGGCTTTGGGGATGATCATCCCGAGAAAACCCTGCGACTTGATGTAGTTCCACGTTTCGAGCGACAGATCCTGACGCTGCGTGTTGTTCCAGTCCTCGGTCAGTCGACACAACTCGCTCGTCTGCACATCGAGAAACTGCTGCTCTTCGTCGGAGAGCGTCGGCCACGGATAGGCGCGCATCTTCTCCCAGTCGGGCTTGCCGGCAAACAGGTCGCCCTCCCACCACACGGTACCGGCCTCAAGCGCATCCTT
>JBNKNO010000094.1:0-5807 GCA_050293885.1 Rhodocyclaceae bacterium
GAGATCTTCACCACACTCATGGGCGACCAAGTCGAGCCCCGCAGACAATTCATTGAAAACAATGCCTTGTATGCACGGAATATTGATGTGTGATTTTGTAGGATCCCACTAAGATCTAGATTTTTCCCAAAAGTCTAGATTTTGTGGGAATGTCACGACGAAAATAGCCACTCATTTGGAGTGGCAATTTTTCCTTAAACTCACTCTGAAACTTGGCCTTAGCCGACCTTCGATCCGAGTCTTGCCATCAGCAGCCGTCGACCCGGTGCGGGTTTATGGTGCTAGCTCATTGGCGACGAGTGAAAACCGGAAGCTGACCTGAGTGCAACCCTTGGAGGAACATCCAATAGACAGGGGGCGCATGAAGATCATATTCTGGTCATAGCCGTTAGGTCAGGATTGCGCTCATCACAACTTTGGAGTTTATTAAATTGGTTATTGCTGGTTATAAAAAAACATACAGCAAACCCCATGTTATCAAGGGGTTCGGCCTGCGGGGTGCACTAAGTTTTCCCCGCTTTCGCTCGGATACGCATGCTAATTTACTGTCCATAAAAAGCTGAATGGCATCTGATCGACGGTGCCAAATTAGAAAGACGAATACCAACAATGGTATTCCATGCGGTCATGACGCTGCGGCTAATTCAGTTTCAACCAAAATTTTTTTTACTTGACGCTTCAAGAAGCTAGACCGATAAGCGCCATCTAATTTCCCAAATCTCGGTCGAGCCTGCACAATTTCAAAGCTTCCGCCGCCCACCCACGCAGTAGCCTCAGTAACTCCACCAGAGTCGGTACCGTGGATAACATGTTGAAGTCGAGGCAGAGTGAAGTCTAGGACGGTCTGCGCGCTTCTTTCGGCCACGATCCATCTCCGGCGCATCTTATGAGCAACTGCGGCAGTGGTTCCACTGCCAGCGAATATGTCAACTACCAACTCGCCTGGATTCGTGGCGATGTGGATTATCCGTTCAAGCAGAGATTCCGGCTTAGGTGTATCAAATACCTCTTTGTCAGGAAAGAGTGCCAATAGGTGCCTCTTCGCTTCGTCATTTGTACCAGTATCTGACGATCCCCAAACGGTAAAAGGCACGAGACCTCGGAGCTGGTGGGCGAACAGTTTCAGTCTAGGTGAACCGCTGCCATCCTTTGGAAACCAAATACGGTCGTCTTCAAGCAAATCACGAAAAGTCGGCTCCGTTGCATACCATGAGCGACCTCGAGGTGGCCGCAATACTTTGCCGCTTGGAGTTTCAATATCGTACTGCTGGGCTTTTCGATACCCTGGGGCTGTGAAGGGGGCATCAGCCCAAGCACCGCGGGGATCATTATCTCGGTTAAGCAGGTGCGCAGAGTCTTTGATAAGCAGGTTGCGTGACGTTTTCCATTGCCGAGGCCCGCTCGGTGCATATACGAGAATCGTGTCATGGTTCGAGGAAAAAGCCGCTCGTGAATCGCGAGTTGTCTTTTTCTGCCAGACGACCGAGGCGACGAATGCGTTTTCACCGAAGATTTCGTCCAATACGGCTCTAGCCCTGTGAACTTCAGAGTCGTCTAGATGAACCCAGACGCTTGCGTCATTGGCTAAATGGGGTGCAAGTGCCTGTAAGCGATCACGCATCATGCTGAGCCATTCCGAACGCTTCATTGTGTCTGAATACTGTCGAAAATTTACTCTCGTGTTGAAAGGAGGGTCAATATAAACGAGGCGAATGCCGCCTTGTAGAGCCGATGTGTGTTCACTGAGCCCCTCAAGAACGTCGAGTCCGTCGCCAATTGCAAGAATGTTCGACTGCGCCCGAATTCGCTGGCCGGAAATAACATCTAAGGCGATCCGCTCTTCGAGACGTGGATCCGCCCTATCAATCCACATATATGAAGTTTCGCCCTCCGCGCGAAGCGACTTGTCTTTGTTAGGCCAGATAAGCTGAACGTCAGTCATGATGTCCATGGATCCAAAAATTAGAGAGCATGAAGGGGGCTTCACCTAGGTAGAATACCATCTGACGAGTGTGACGTTGAAGGAATGAGCATTGCAGGATACAACTTTCGAACTGGTTCGGGGCGACGCAGAAGAGTCAGTGCAGATCAAGCCTTTCATCAGATGGGTAGGTGGGAAGTCACGCCTTCTGCCTCGGATACTGCCGTACGTCCCCGATCGGATTGAAAACTATTTCGAACCGTTTCTTGGGGGTGGAGCAGTCTTTCTCGCTAGCGCTTGCCGGATTTCAGGCAAGGCTATCCTAGCTGACCTCAACGAGCACTTAATTGCTGCGTGGACCGTAATGCGTGATCAGCCCGCAGAGCTTCAGCCTTTGCTTGATTGGTATCTGAAGAACGATTCGAAAGAGTTCTACTACGAGGTTCGGGCGGCGGCTCCCGAAACCTTGGTCGATAAAGGTGCGCGCTTCCTTTATTTGAATTCTGTATCGTGGAACCATCTTTGGCGAGAGAATTCAAAGACCGGAGCTATGAACGCGCCTTGGGGAGATCGGAAGTTTAAAGGGTATTCCGATACAACCATGCGAAGCTTAGCGAAGGCCTTAGCTAATACTGAGCTCGTAAGCTCTGATTTCCGAGACGTACTGGAATCTGCCAATCGAGGTGATTTCGTCTATTTGGACCCTCCCTATTTGCCAATCTTTACGCAACCTGGTGTCGAAAAGGAGCCGACAGCTAAATTTAATAAATACACGGCTAAAACTTTCGAGCTGAATGACTTGATTGAACTGGCAGGAATCTGCTCGGCCTTATCTGATCGAGGTGTCCGGTGGGTAATGTCTAACCGTGACAACGAGGTTGTTCGAAACCTATTCCCAGATTCAGAAATTATTCGCTTTAAGGCGCACCGTTCCCTCGCCGCACAGAGTCGCAGAGAGGTTGAGGCGCGCAAGTCGCCAGAAGCAATTATCGTAGGGAGAGTGTAATGTCTGCAAAGCCCGTTGAAGCTGTTCTGGTTGTCTATTATGGGCCGGAAGCGCACAGGGCGACTTATGGTCGCGATGTTCAGAGCAATCGTTATACAAAAGACTATATTCAATTATCGCGAAAGCAAGAATTCTTGGAAATGGTGCATGCGTTGTTTCCAGCGGTTGATAGTGAAGAAGTTTCTGTTCCTCTCACCTACCATTGGCCTACTGGCACTGCGTCCGGCTCGTTTGTTTTTCACTCTGGAGACAGGCCGCACCTAAAATGGGAAACAAAAGATGGGGCTCCCAAGGTTTGGAAAATGGCGCTTAAGCCCGGGGAGAATACGTCCGAAACCATTCCTGGCGACCCTGATCATCTGTTGTTTGAAGATGCTGAAAACGAATTTGCAGAGTTAGCGAATCGTGGTGCTGGTCAGCCATACCTCCTCGCGATCAAACTCAAGGGAGAGCCAAGAAAGCTTCACCTGCGAGTGTATCTAGGAAATGCTGACCCTAAATACGATTGGGCGAGTGTTTCTCTTCTACCTTCGGAAATCCAAGAGCTCGCAAGCAATACTACGCAGCGTCGCGCCCTCCAGTGGTCATATTTTTATAGTGGCGGAGAGGTTCCAACCGAGGACGTTACCAGATCAATCGCCGTGCTATCGGGAGCAGATAGTCTCGACGCGGAAATAGCTAAATTTCAGCCAAGCGAAGGAGCAAATCTTGTCCGCTATTTGAAGAACCCTGGTTACGGCCTTTACTTGGATCCTGCTCGCAATCACGATGGTTGGCTACGGCTAGAACCGCTAGATCAAAAGGTCAAGCAGGCATTCGCTGACCTTTTGCCTGAGTTGGAAAGCCGATATTCTGTCTCGCCGCAAGGTGATGCAGTGGCGGAGGCCTTGGAGGTCGACGCTCAGGAGGTCGAGCAATTTTTAGACCATGTTGAGAATGAAAACTATGCCGTATCCGACGCAGATGCAACTACGAAAACAAGAGGCAGTGCGCAGAGGGTATTTGCGAAAAACGTAAAAGAGAATTACGAATTTAGCTGTGCTGTCACTGGGATTAGTACAAAGGAATTTTTGATTGCGTCTCACATTGTTCCATGGCACTTAGATCAATCGATAAGACTTGATCCATCAAATGGCATCTGCCTCTCGCCTCTTTTCGATCGTGCTTTCGAAGAGGGATACGTAATAATTGAAGATGATCTTTCAATTCGTCTTGATAGGCCGAAAATTGGCGATGATGATGCGCTGCTCAATTATTTGAAGCACTTTGAAGGTTCGAAATTGAGACTGCCAAAGAAGAAGCCTCCTAATCCGGAATATCTTAAGCGTCGTCGGGCCATAATCGCTGCGTAATTGTTCGTCGCATAATCGCGCGGACGGGCACGATTTAGGCATGGTGGGTTGCCGCTCATCATGACACTGCACCTGACGTTTGTCCCGCTACCCATCGTTTTAGTGCGAAAACGGTCATCGCCTCAAACGCAACTGAGCTTAGGTGTCATACATCAGATTCGACCTCGAAGACGTCTCTTGGAGTGACCCCGAATCTGCGTATCGCCTTCTTTTTGCCTATCGGATGCGTCGATCACTTCGGCTTCAAGTCCGCCTCAGCCAAATTTCATCCGATCGGGGGCATCAGGCATAAATTGTATTAGTCGCTCATTCTATGAGCTACAAGTCAGGCTACAGTGTCGACGTCCAAGGCACAGGAAACCAACATGCAGCGAATAGTTGCCGAGATCGTCTTTTCGGCGAGCGACCTTTCAGTCTTCGCGGTGACCTGCCCCCTGCAGGCATACCAGTCAATTGGAAGCGGGTCCGGGGTTTAAGAAGATAGCGCTTTGTGCTTCGGTTGTGGTTTGCCTGTCATCGCCAGAGCTCTGGCGATGACAGGCGGCGAATTGTGCCGGGGGTATCCGGCCGATGCTGCTGTGAGGTCGTACCTCGTTGTAGTCCTGACGCCAGATACCGATCAGCTCTCGGGCTTGGGCGAGTGACTCGAACCAGTGTTCGTTCAGGCATTCGTCCCGAAACTTGCCATTGAAACTCTCGATGTACGCGTTCTGCACCGGCTTGCCGGGCTGAATCAGGATGTGCTCGATACCCCGCGCCAGCGCCCAGCCCATGAAGGCACGACTGGTGAATTCCGGACCATTGTCCGTGCGCACTGCCTGTGGATAGCCCCGAAACCGGGCCGCCTGATCCAGCACGCGAGTCACATAACGCCCAGGCATTGAATGATCGACAGCGATGTCGATACATTCATGACTGAAGTCATCGGCCACGGTCAGACATTTGAGCCGCCGCCCGCAGGCCAGTGCGTCACTGACGAAATCCAGACTCCACACTGCGTTGAGCGCATCTGGAGCCACGAGGGGTTGGCGCTGGCCGCAGCGACGCTTCTTGCTCCTGCGACGCACCGTCAGATTCTGCTCACGATACAGTCGATAGACCTTTTTATGATTGGTACCGGGAAACTCGCCTCGTAGCAGATCGTGTATGCGCCGATAGCCGAAGCGGCGACGCTGATGCGCCACCTCAACGATTCGAGCCGTCAGCTGTTGCGTGCGTTCATCAGCCTGCGGCGGATGACGCCAGGCATCTCTAGATAGCCCCACAAGAGAACACGCGCGTCGCTCCGATACCACGCCTTGCGCCAGTATCGAGCCGATCGCCGATCGTTTGTCCTGTGGGGCTAGCGCTTTACCTTGAAGGCCACCTTCAGCGCTTCGATGTCCAGGTGCGCCTCGGCCAGCAACTTCTTGAGCTTGCTGTTCTCCGCCTCCAGCTCCTTGAGCCGCCGGGCTTCCTGCTCATCCATGCCGCCGAACTTCGAGCGCCACTTGTAGAACGTCGCGTCGCTGAATCCGCCTTGCCTGCA
>JBNKNO010000095.1:0-5391 GCA_050293885.1 Rhodocyclaceae bacterium
GTGTTGTGGTTCTTCGTGCTGGCAGTCGTCATCGTCACCACGGTGCTCTATGGCTACACCCGCTGCGTGCGCAGCACCCTGCTGGTGATGGGCTGCTCGCTGGTGGCGGTGCTGTGGCAATTCGGCCTGCTGCGCCTGTTCGGCTACCAGCTCGATCCCTACTCGATCCTGGTGCCCTTCCTGGTGTTCGCCATCGGCGTGTCGCACGGCGCGCAGAAAATGAACGGCATCATGCAGGACATCGGCCGCGGCACCCACAAGGTCGTCGCGGCGCGCTACACCTTCCGCCGCCTGTTCCTGGCCGGGCTGACCGCCCTGCTGGCCGACGCGGTGGGCTTCGCGGTGCTGACCATCATCGACATCCAGGTCATTCAGGATCTGGCCGCCATCGCCAGTATCGGTGTGGCGGTGCTGATCTTCACCAACCTGATTCTGCTGCCGATCCTGCTGTCCTTCACCGGCGTGTCGCCCAAGGCGGCAACGCGCAGCCTGCGCGCGGAAAATGCTGGCATCGAATCGGCCTCGAAACTGTTCGCCTTCTTCGGTCTGTTCACCCAGCGCCGCTGGGCCACGATCGCGGTGCTCACCGGCCTGGCGATGGCGGTGGCCGGCTACGCGGTCAGCCTCAAGCTGCAGGTGGGCGACCTCGACCCCGGCGCGCCGGAACTTCGGCCGGACTCGCGCTACAACCAGGATTCGGCCTTCATGGTGAGCAACTACGCCGCCAGCGCCGACATCTTCGTGGTGATGGTGAAAACCCCCGAGGACCAGTGCACGCGTTTCGGCGTGCTCTCCTCGGTACGCGATCTGGGCCGCCAGCTCGAGCAGTTGCCGGGCGTCGAATCGGTCAACTCGATGGCCAACCTGTCGCGCTTCGCGATGGTCGGCTACAACGAAGGCAACTTCAAATGGCTGGAGCTCATCCCCAACAACGCCGCCCTCGGCGCAGTGCAGACGCGCGCACCGCGTGAGCTCTTCAACCAGGGCTGCTCGCTGCTGTCGCTGTATGTGTATCTGAAGGACCACAAGGCCGACACCCTCAACGGCGTGGTCGAAGTCGCCCAGGCCTACGCCAACACCCACAGCACCGAGCAGGCGCAATTCATGTTGGCGGCCGGCAGCGCCGGTATCGAGGCGGCGACCAACATCGTGGTCAAGAAGGCCATGCATGACATGCTCTACTGGGTGTATGGCGCGGTGATCATCCTGTGCTTCATCACCTTCCGCTCCTGGCGGGCGGTGGTCGCCGCGGTGCTGCCGCTGATGCTGACCTCGGTGTTGTGCGAGGCGTTGATGGTGGCCCTCGGCATGGGCGTCAAGGTCGCCACCCTGCCGGTGATCGCGCTGGGCGTGGGCATCGGCGTCGACTACGCCCTGTACGTGCTGTCGGTGTTGCTGGCCGGCCAGCGCAACGGACTGTCGCTCGGCGAGGCCTATCACCGCGCGCTCACCTTCACCGGCCGGGTGGTGCTGCTCACCGGCGTGACCCTCGCGGCCGCGGTGGCCACCTGGGCCTTCTCGCCCATCAAGTTCCAGGCCGACATGGGCATCCTGCTGGCCTTCATGTTCGTGTGGAACATGTTCGGCGCACTGATCTTCCTGCCCGCACTGGCGCACTTCCTCCTGAAGGATAAGACTGCGGCTATCGAAGGCGCGTCGCACAAGCCGGCGGCACCCGATGCCGACGCCCATGCGCCGACCACCCCGACAACTGAAGGACACTACGATGCTCGATATACAGCTCCGGAATCTGCTTGACCAGATGCGCGCCAGCGGCATGCCCGACATGGCCGACCTGCCGACCGCGGCAGCGCGTGAGATGTATTCCGCCGTGTGCACCACGAGCGATCTGCCCACCGCCGATGTCGATATCGAAGAGCTCACCATCGACGGCCCCGGCGGGGCGCTGACGCTGCGCCTCTATCGCCCCCGCGGTGACGGCACACGCGGCGCGGTGCTGTACCTGCACGGCGGCGGCTTTTGTCTCGGCCACCCACGCGACTACGACGGCGTGTGCAGCACGCTCAGCCTCGAAGCCGATTGTGTGGTGGTGCAGGCCGACTACCGGCTCGCCCCGGAGCATCCCTTTCCAGCGGCGGTCGAGGACGCCTGGGCGGCGCTCCAGTGGCTGGCCGCGCACGCCGCCGACCTCGGCGCCGACCCCGCGCGGCTGATCGTCGCCGGCGACAGCGCGGGCGCCAACCTCGCCGCGGTGATGGCCATCCAGGCGCGCGAAAACGGCGGGCCGGCGTTGCGGCAGCAAACCCTGATCTACCCGGTGGTGACTGTCGTGCCGGGAAAATTCGATTCCTACCGGCAGTTCGGCGAGGGCTACACGCTGACCATGCGCATGGCCGAACGCTGGATGGGCGACTACCTGGAGAAGAAGGCGGACGTGGCCGACTGGCACGCCGCGCCGCTGATCGCCCAGGATCTGTCCCACCTGCCGCCCGCACTGATCATGGTGGCCGGCTTCGATCCGCTGCGCGACGAGGGCATCGCCTACGCCGACAGGCTCACCGAAGCCGGCACGCCGGCGACTCTGATCGACTATCCGGGTCTGGCCCACGGTTTCATCAGCATGGGCGGCGCGCTCACCGCCGCCCGGCTGGCGGTCTCGCAGGTGGCTGACGCCTGGCGTCTGGTCCTGTCCGCTCCCTCACCCGGCAGGCAGAGCGCGTCGTAAGTCGTGTTTTGAGCCGCCGCCTGCGCGCAGCGTTCGCCGAACGTGGAAAGGACGTTTCATGGCACCGACCACTCGTGTCGTCACCTTCGCGCAGACCGGCGCGCCGGAAGTCTTGCATATCGACTCGACACCCATCGCCGAACCCGGCGCTGGCGAAGTCCGCCTACGTATCGAGGCCATCGGCCTGAACCGCGCCGAGGCCGCATTTCGCGCCGGCCAGTACATTGAGACGCCCGATCTGCCGGCGCGCATCGGCTACGAAGCCACCGGCATCGTCGAGGCGGTCGGCGCCGGCGTCGCGGACTTCACCCCCGGCGATGCGGTCTGCGTCCTGCCGGTGTTTTCCATGAACCGTTACGGCGTGTACGCCGAACAGGCCATCGTGCCGGCCAATGCGCTTGTCCATCGGCCCGTCGGCATGCGTCCGGTCGAGGCCGCCGCACTGTGGATGGCGAGCATGACCGCCTGGGGGGCGCTGATCGATATCGGCCAACTGGGCACCGGCGACACGGTGCTGATCACCGCCGCCTCGAGCAGCGTCGGGCTGGCGGCGATCCAGATCGCTCACGCGGTCGGCGCGCGCGCGGTGGCCATCACCCGCGACGCCGGCAAGGCCGAGGCGCTGATCGGGCATGGTGCAGATGCAGTGGTCATCAGCGGAAACGAGGACTTCACCGACGCGCTGCACGAGGCCACGGATGACGCGGGTGCAAAGCTGGCCTTCGACCCGGTCGCCGGACCCGCCATCCTGCCGCTGGCCGAGGCGCTCGCGCCCGGTGGCACGCTGGTGGTGTACGGCAATCTGAGCGGCCAGGCCGAAGCCACGCCCTTCCCCTTCCATGCGGCCGTCGGCAAGGGGCTATCGATGCGCGGCTATCTGGTGTTCGAGGTGCTGCGCGACCCGCAACGCTTTGCGCGTGGACGCGCCTTCATCGAAACCCATCTGGCCAGCGGCACGCTTGCGCCCGTCATCGACAAGGTGTTCGCCTTCGACGACATCGTCGCGGCCCACCGCCACCTCGAGTCCAACCGCCAGATCGGCAAGGTGGTCGTCGAGGTGAGCTGATCCGACACACCCCACTCCCACAAGATGTAGTCTCATATTCACAACGAAAAGCAGGCCTCGGTAAAATGATGCGCATGGCTCACCCGGATGAGATACGGCAAAGGGAAGCAAGGTGCACGCAGCCAGCGGGCGGGGAGGCTAAACTTCACCGCCTGGCACGGATCGAGCCATCAGGCGACACGGCCAGCATGCCCCCCTTCTTTTGCGCCGCGGCAACGCCTGAGTCGCAAACCGCCCGTCCAACCCATCCATTTCCCGGAGACACCATGTACCAGCACTTTCTCGTTCCCCTCGACGACACCGACCTGGCCGTCGACATCGCCGCCAGCGCCCTCGAACTTGCGCGCAAGATCGATGCACGGGTGACTTTCCTGCATGTACTGCGCGACTACGCTGCCACCGGGGACGGTGCATTGGCGCGCGCGCTGTCCCCCGCGCAGTTTGCCGAGACGGCCGCCGGGCACGCCGATGCTGTACTCGCCAAGGCCGAGGTAGCCGCGCGGGAAGCGGGCGTTCCACACGCCAGGAAGACGGTCATCTCCGACCGTCCCTTCGAAGCCATCATCGAGACCGCCGAAGCGCTAGGCTGTGATCTCATCTTCATGGGCTCGCACGGACGCAAGGGCCTGCGCGGCATGATGCTGGGCTCGCAGACCGGCAAGGTGCTCCAGCATTCACCAGTGCCGGTTCTCGTGTGCACGGTCGAAAGCAACGTCGCCGGTCGGGACATGAACGCCGCGATCGCCACCATCAAGGACGAACACCGTTCCCTGGCAGCCGTCGTTCATGGCATGCGTCGGCTCTGTCGAGAGAGCCTCGTCAATGACGCACTCCCCGATCTGGATGTGTTGCGGGCCTCGCTGTACTACCTCGCGACCTTCCCCGCCAAACTCCATCACCCCAAGGAGGACGACTGGTTGTACTGCCGCTTGCTTGGCCAGGACGAAGAACTGGACAAGGTCATCACGCTGCTGCAGGCGCAGCACCGAGAGGGCGAAGCACGGCTCAAAGCGCTCGACGCGGCCTGCGCGAATCTGGCGCAGGGCGAGTCCGGGCTTGCTCAGTTCGCGACGGCCGTGGACGACTTCGCGGAAGGGGAATGGGAGCACATGCGCATCGAAGAGACCATCGTGCTTCCGGCTGCTCAAGCGCGCCTGAGCGACACCGACTGGCGGGAGATCGCCCGCGCTTTCGACGAGAACGGCGATCCGCGTTTCAAGGCCGACACGGAGGAACAGTTCCGCGACATGTTCTCGCGCATCGTGCGTCTGTCATCCTGAGCGATCAAGTAACGGACGGGTCCGCCAGCATGCGCACCGCGTCGGCCACCGCCGGCGTCAGCCCGCTGGCGTCGCCCTGCGCCTCCACGTGGGCCACGATCGCACGTCGCATGCGCGGCGCCCAGAATTTTCCGATATGCTCGGCAATGCTCACCCGCGCCTGATCCGGGTCCGGATAACTTTCGAAGAACTGTCCGATCTGATTGGCCATGCGGACCAGGTTGTGGGTATCCATTCGTTGGGTCTCAGTCGTTGTTCAACCATTGGCGATGGCTGTAGCAGGTCAGTCGGCCCGCGCGAGCCATGCCCGCCAGGGTAAGGTTGGCGCGCTCGGCCAGGCGCGTGGCAAACGCCGTGGG
>JBNKNO010000096.1:0-5216 GCA_050293885.1 Rhodocyclaceae bacterium
TAGGCCCAACGTGAAGTGGACACCAAACGGGAGAGTAAACAGGATATACGACAGGTGGATAACATGACGATCGCGTTGTAACCCATTGATTTCTCGGCAGTCAGTTTTGGATATCCCACCAAAGTGTCGAATATCATTCCGGGCATCTTTTCGCTCTTCGGTGTGCTCTCGTCGAGCATACCCATGCCATCCGGGTGTGTCCACGGCGCCGGATCGGTACCGTCGGTTGGGCTGACGCAGGAAGCCAGACGAACCACATCGCAATCTGAGCGGGCACGAGTCGGGCTTTGCTTCGCTCAACCCAAGCTACGGCGTCCCGAGCGCAACGCAGTCCGTAGCGGCCACCCTCAGAACTGCTTCACTTCGATATTCAGCGTTTGAATCCGGTAGGCGATCTGGCGCGGCGTCATGCCGAGCAGGCGGGCGGCCTTGGCTTGTACCCAGCCGGCTTGTTCGAGGGCGGCGATGACGCGTTCGCGTTCCGACAGGCCGGGGTCGTCGAGGTCGACGGCGGGCGCCGGGGCCATGTCGCCGCCGGCCGGGGGGCTGCCGGCGTGGCCGGCGGCGGGCGGACAGGACGGCGCCATGGGCCGTGCGCCGCCGCCTCGGGCGTTGGGGAACTGGATGAGGTCGACGTCGATCTGGCCGTCGGCGGAGAGCACGGCGGCGCGCTCCAGACAGTTTTCCAGTTCGCGCACGTTGCCCGGCCAGGCGTGGCTGGCGAGGCGCCGGGTGGCCATGTCGGAGAGGGTGAGTTTGCGTTGCTGTTCGGTGCCGATCTTGCCGATCAGGTAGCGGGCGATTTCGGGGATGTCCTCGATGCGCTCGCGCAGCGGCGGCAGGAACAGGGGCATGACATTGAGGCGGTAGAACAGGTCTTCGCGGAAGTCGCCCATGTCGACCGCGGCTTCGAGGTCGCGGTGGGTGGCGGCGATGATGCGCACGTCGACCTTGATGGTGCGGCTGCCGCCGACGCGTTCGAATTCGCCCTCCTGCAGTACGCGCAGCATCTTGGCCTGGAAGGCGGGGGAGATTTCGCCGATTTCGTCGAGGAACAAGGTGCCGCCGTGGGCCTGTTCGAAGCGGCCCTTGCGGGTGTCGGTGGCGCCGGTGAAGGCGCCACGTTCGTGGCCGAAGAGTTCGGATTCGAGCAGGTTTTCGGGCAGCGCGGCGCAGTTCAGGCGCACGAAGGGCGCGCGCGCACGCGGTGAGTTGAAGTGGATGGCGCTGGCGATCAACTCCTTGCCGGTGCCGGTTTCGCCGCGGATGAGCACCGTGGTGCTCCACTTGGCGACCAGCCGCGCCTGATCGAAGATGCGGCGCATGAGCGCGGAGTGGCCGACCATGCTGTCGAAGCCGTGCTCGCGCCTCACCTGGCGGCGCAGCGAGTCGCGTTCCTCGACCAGGCTGCTTTTCTCCTGCGCCACTTCGGTGGCCAGGCGCAGGTTCTGGCCGATGAGGTTGGCGACCATTTCGACAAACTGGGCGCGCTCGTCGAGCAGGCCGTCGTCGGGCGCATCGGGCTGCACGGCAAGTACGCCCTGCAACTGGCTGCCGATGCGGATGGGCACGGCAATGAAGGGCAGCGCGGGGTTGTAGATCTCGAGGCGGTTGAGAAAGCGGCTGTCGCCGTCCAGCCGGGGGGTCTTGAAGGTGCGCGGCGTCTCCAACAGGGCGCCGAGCACGCCTTCGCCGGCCTGGTAGCGGATGTCCGGCAGATCGGTGGCATCGGGCGAATGCACGGCGTGCAGGATGAGGTCGCCCTGCTTGTCCACCACGGCGATGAGCCCGCGCGTGAGGTCGGCTTCGTCGTGCAGCACGCGCAGCACTTCGGTGAGCGTGTCGCCGAAGTCGAGCGAGCGGCTCAGGGCTCGGCTGACGGCGTACAGCGCGGCGATGAGCAGATGATTGAGCTCATGGGCGCGGCAAAAGCCGGTGGCCGGGTTGATGTCCTTGGGTCGGTCCAGGTGTTCGAGCATGATGCGTCCCTTGCCGCCGGGGTCAGATCGGGTCGCCATCGACACGCAATTCGACGATGGCGGCACAGCCGCCGTCGGGGCGCGGATTGAGGTCGATGATGCCGCCGTGGTCGGCGACCACCTGCTGGGCGCGCGACAGGCCGGTGCCGAGGTGGCGGCCGCCGGCCCGGGCCGAGAAGAACGGCTCGAAGGCGCGGTGGCGCACTTCCTCGTCCAGCCCGGGGCCGGTATCGAGCACGCAGATGACGATGCGCTCGTCGATGACGCCGCTGGTGATGCCCAGTTCGCGGCGCGTCCAGCCCTTCACGTTCATGGCCTCGATGGCGTTGTCGATGAGCGCCTTGAAGAGCATGCGCAATTGCAGCGGCCGGCCGGTCATGTGGGGCAGCGAGGCGGTCGGTTTCCAATCCACGGTGATGCCGGCGGCCAGCAGGCGCGGGGTGCACACTTCGAGCACATCGCGCAGGATTTCGTTGAGGTTGATGCGCGCTTCCACTTCGGGCGGCGCCGGCGGAATGACCTGGCGAAGCTGATCGAGATGCTCGCGACTGGCGCGCACCGCCTCGTCGAGCACCTCGGCGGTGGCCGGTTCGCGTCGGCGCAGCACGTGCACGGCCGAGGTCATCATGTTGAGCGGCTCGTCGAGGCGGTAGAGCGCCGCCGACAGCCCTTCGCGAATGGCGGCATTGCGCTCTTCGTCGATGAGCGCGAGCTTGAGCGCGGCGGCGCGGGCGCGTTCCTGCTCGGCACGCAGATCGGTGATGTCGTTGATGACCAGCAGCAGGCCGGGCTGGCTGGTGGCGCAAAAGTAGCTGTCGGCGCAATCGCTCTGCATGTCGATCACCGAAGCGGTCACCGACAGCCAGCGCGCTTCGCCCACCTGGCGGTCGATACGCAGCTCGCGATTGACGAAGGCGCAGCGCGCCGGATCGTCCGCCAGCGCCTCGCGCCAGTCGCTCATGAGCAGGTCGAGCAGAAAGTGGGCGGGCTCCTGCGCGCCCACGTCGGACACCAGCATCTTGCAGGCCTGGTTGTCGAAGATGACACGGGCCTGGGTATCGAGCAGCGCCAGCGCCACCGGGGCGGCGTCCACCGTCGTTTCGATGAGCATCTTCTGGTTGCGCACCACGCGTTCGAGTCGGTGCAGCTCGGTGATGTCGCGATGAATGCCCAGGTAGTGAGTCGTGGCGCCGCTACTGCCGACCACGGGGGAAATGGTGAGGTCGGCCAGGTAGAGCTGGCCGTCCTTGCGACGGTTGAGCACGCGGCCGCTCCACGGGCGCTGTTCCGCCAGGTGAGCCCACATGTCGGCGTACAAGGCCGGCGGCGTGGTGTGATTGGACAGCACCGACTCGTTGCGGCCGACGATTTCCTCACCACCGTAGCCAGTGATGGCCGTGAACGCCTCGTTGGCGAACAGGATGTTGGCGCGCGAATCGGTAATCGAGATCGCGATATCCGCCTGATCGACGGCCTGTCGGTAAACCTCGGGGGGCAGCTCTTCGGCCGGCGCGATTCGAGGGGTTTTTCCGCGGGTGGCGGCGGTCATGATGAAGTCCTCGCTGGATCGACACCACTGAATTAGCAGAAAACGTGCCGTCGCAAGACGGGCGCGGCTTTGCGCGCCGCCGACCATGTTGCGGCGCAAAACCCACGGGCGCTTTGTCGCATTTGCGACATTGTGACAAGCCCGCCCGGCACGCTCATGGTGCAGCGCAACTCAAATCCATGTTAACGAAAGGGTTTTTATGGTGCATCGGCGTTGGCACAGCTTGTGCAACGTCAGCAACGTCACTTGGAGTCATCGCCATGAAGGACATCCTGCTACTGCTGCTGTCGACCGCGCTGGTGAACAACGTGGTGCTGGTGAAGTTTCTCGGCCTGTGCCCGGCCATGGGCGTGTCGCGCAAGATGGACAGCGCGCTGGGCATGGGCATGGCGACCACCTTCGTGCTCACGCTCGCCGCCGCCGCCTCGTGGATGCTGGACAACTGGCTGCTGCAGCCTTTTGGGCTGGGCTACCTGCGCATCCTCACCTTCATCCTGGTGATCGCCTCGGTGGTGCAATTCACCGAGATGTTCGTCAAGAAGAGCAGCCCGGCGCTGTACCAGTCGCTGGGCATCTACCTGCCGCTGATCACCACCAACTGCGCGGTGCTGGGCGTGGCGCTGCTCAACGTGGCCGAGCACTTCAGTTTCTTCAAGAGCCTGCTGTACGGCTTCGGCTCGGCGGTGGGTTTCACGCTGGTGCTGGTGATCTTCGCCGGCCTGCGCGAGCGCATCGCCCTGGCGCGGGTACCGGCCGCCTTTGCCGGCGCGCCCGTGGCCTTCGTCACCATCAGTCTGCTGGCCCTGGCTTTCATGGGCTTTTCGGGCATGAACGTCTAAAGGGGAATTGCGATGATTGCCGCCATTGCCAGTCTCACACTCTTGGGCGCCGTCCTCGGGATCCTGCTCGGGGTGGCCAACCGCGTGCTGCGTGTCGAGGGCAATCCCATCGTCGAGGAGCTGGTGGACATGATGCCCGGCTCCAACTGCGGCCAGTGCGGTTTCCCCGGTTGCACCGGCGCGGCCGAGGCGATCATCGACGGCAGCGCCTCGGCCACCTGCTGCCCGCCCGGCGGCAAGGCGCTGGCCGCGGCGATTGCCGCCAAGCTGGGTCTTACCATCGATCTGACGGCCATGAACGATGACGGGCCCAAGATCGCCCTGGTGGCCGAAGAGCTGTGCATCGGCTGCTGCCGCTGCAGCAAGGTGTGCCCCACCGATGCCATCATCGGCGCCGCCAAGCAGATCCACAACGTCATGCGCGACGCGTGCACCGGCTGTTCCGCCTGCGTCGAGAAATGCCCCACCGAGGCGCTGGCCATGCGGCCCGTGCCCGTGACCCTGCAGCACTGGGTCATGCCCAAACCGGCGTTCGCCTGAGGCTGCCATGGGCTTCATGAATCTCTTCTCTGCCTGGCGCGGTCACGATTGGGGTGTGCACCCGGACGACCGCAAGCGTCCCGCCGCCGACGCGCCGGTGCGCGTGATGCCGGTGCCCGCGGTGCTCTACCTGCCCTTGCAGCAGCATCTGGGCGCACCGGCGCGGCCGAATGTGCTGGTCGGTCAGCAGGTGAAAAAGGGCGAGCGACTGGCCGATGCGACCGGCATGATCTCGGCGCCGATCCACGCGCCCACCTCCGGCACCATCACCGCCATCACCGAGATCACCGCCCCCCATCCGTCGGGCCT
>JBNKNO010000097.1:0-5187 GCA_050293885.1 Rhodocyclaceae bacterium
GCCATCTGGCGTGGTCGGGCTGAACGCGCCTTCCCGGCCCGTGGCCGGCACGGTGTCGAACTGCCACACGCGCTTGCCGGTGTGCGCATCGAAGGCGGCATAGAAGCCGGGTCGGCCATAACTGCCGGCGAAACCGACCACGGCGCCGAGCGGTGCGTTGGGGGTTTCCGCCGCCAGGTGCAGGCCGTATCCGACCCCGGTAATGCCGATGACGACCTTGTCGCCCACCACCAGCGGCGCCATGTTGGCGCCCACGCCGGTGGTGCCGGTGGTGGCCTGATCGCGCATGCGGTTGTCGGCGTCGAGTTGTTCGGCGGCCTCGGTCGGCCCGCCCTCGGTGGCCAGCGACACGTCCCACACCGGCTTGCCGGTGCTTGCGTCCAGCGCAATCAGGCGGGCATCGACGGTGCCGATGAAGACCTTGCCGTGGGCGACCGCCACGCCGCGGTTGGCCGGGCCGCAGCACATCGTTTTCGTTCTGCGTTCATGTGTGTAGCGCCACCGTTCGCGCCCGCTCACCGCGTCGATGGCGGCGACATGGTCGAAAGGCATCGACAGGTAGATGACGCCATCGACGACCAGCGGCGTGGCCTGGAAGGAGGCGGTGGTGCCGGTCTGGTAGATCCAGCGCGGCACGAGCCGAGCGACCGTGTTGCGGTTGATCTGCGCCAGCGGCGAGAAGCGTTGATTGCTGTCGTCGTGGCCGTAGGACAGCCAGTTGCCGGCCTCGCGCTGGGCGGCGGCGAGGCGGGCGTCGTCAACGGGCGCGGCGATGGCCGGCGTGCACACGCCGAGGGCGGTAATCATCAAGAGGGCGATGCGATTCACGGAGCGAGTTCCAGAGCGGATTATTGAACGCACATTACGCGCGTCCGGTGGTGGACAGACAGGGGAATTTGCCCGCCAAGCTCGGGTCGATTACACGACATACCCGACCGGTGGTCGGCGCCGGGGCAACGACGTGTGCGACGGTTGTCGAAATCGCGGTCGAGGTGTCGACCATCCAGTGCCAATCGAGGCAACAAAACCATAAAAAGGAGTCGCTGCCATGCCCAACACCGTCCAACTTCACCGTGTCCTGCGCGCCACACCCGCACGCGTGTATCGCGCCTTCACCGATGCCGACGCGATGGTCAAATGGATGCCGCCCCACGGCTTCACCGGCAAGATCCATCACATGGATGCGCGCGTGGGCGGCGCGTACAAGATGTCGTTCACCAACTTCAACACCGGCAGCAGCCATTCGTTTGGCGGCACGTATGTGGAGTTGGTGCCCAACGAGCGCCTGGTCTATACGGACCGGTTCGACGATCCGAACCTGCCGGGCGAGATCCGGGTCACGGTCGCGCTCACGCCGGTGATGTGCGGTACGGAACTGCATATCACCCAGGCCGGCCTGCCCGATGCGATTCCGGTCGAGTTCTGCTACCTCGGCTGGCAGGAATCGCTCGAGCTGCTGGCGAAGCTGGTGGAGCCGGAGATCCCCGACGCGCCGTGAGGCGCAGGCCGCTTAGCCGAGCCCCAGCGCCTGTGCCGCCAGCGTGAGCGAGTGCAGGCGCAGTTCGGGGTCGAAGACGTCGCTCACGAGGATGAATTCGTTGGCGGCGGTGGCGGCATGCAGCGACCGGAAGCCGCGGTGCACGGCGTCCGGTCCGCCGATGATGGCGGCGCCGAGGAAGCCGCCGATGGCGTCGCGCTCATAGGGCGAGAGCTTGGCCATGAAGTCTGGCTGCGGCGGTTGGAGCAGGGCGCGTTCGCCGCGCACGATGGCGAGCACCCGCTGCTGGACGGTGCTGGCGAGCACGCGGGCTTCGGCGTCGGTGTCGGCGGCCACCACCGGCACGCCGATCATCACATAGGGTTTGTCCAGGACTTTCGAGGGTTGGAACTGGCTGCGATAAACCGCCAGCGCCTCGTGCAGCATGCGCGGGGCGAAGTGCGAGGCGAAGGCGTAGGGCAGGCCGAGGTGGGCGGCAAGGGTGGCGGAAAACAGGCTGGAGCCGAGCAGCCAGAGGGGCACATGGGTGTTGGCGCCGGGGATGGCGATGACTTGCTGGTCCGCCGCCGGGGCACCCAGCAGGCGCTGCAGTTCGATGACCTCGCGGGGGAAATCCTCTTCGCTTTCGATCCGCTCGCGGCGCAGCGCGCGCATCGTGGAGGGGTCGGTGCCGGGGGCGCGGCCGAGGCCGAGGTCGATACGGCCGGGGTAGAGCTCGGCGAGCGTGCCGAAGGCTTCGGCCACCATCAGCGGGGCGTGGTTGGGCAGCATGATGCCGCCCGAACCGACGCGCATGCGCGTGGTGGCACCGGCGATGTGGCCGACCATCACGGCGGTGGCAGAACTGGCGATGCCGGCGATGTTGTGGTGTTCGGCCACCCAGTAGCGGGTGAAACCGAGGGCCTCGACATGGCGCGCGGTGCGTACGGCGAGTGCCAGCGCGTCGGCCACGCTGGCGCCTTCGCGCACGGGAATCAGGTCGAGCATGGAGAGGCGCAGGTCGGTGGGCAGGGACATGGCGGTTTGGTCCTCCTCTGGCTCTATTTCTACCTTGGCGTTGACGGACGCGCCGTGCATTCGTTCCTGTATCGTGCATGGAACCTTTTTCACCCGCATCGGGTCGATGCCGTGAGAAGATGGCGCGCTGCCTGCGTCGTTCTTCGCACATGCCGTCGTTTCCCTATTCCCCCTGCGCCGCCGGAGGCGTATCGATGTCGTCCGAACCCACGCCGTCTCCCGAAAAATTCGGCACCGTGCTGGGCATCGCGCCCGGCGATGTCACCGTGCATTCGTCCGACTATGACAGCGCCGATCGCGACCAACACCCGGACCGCGCCAGCTACCGCCACTATGTCGATGGCCAGTACATGGGCGTCAAGTGGCAGTGTGTCGAGCTGGCGCGACGCTGGCTGTATGTCAATCACGGCCTGGTGTTCGACGACGTGCCCATGGCCTACGACATCTTTCGCCTGCGGTCGCTGCGCCGTGTGGCGGACGATGCGCGTCTGCCGCTGCACGCCTTCCACAACGGCGCGCCGCGCCATCCCGAGCCCGGCTGTCTGCTGGTGTGGAACGAGGGCGGCGAATTCCATGTGACCGGCCATGTGGCGATCGTGGTCGAGGTGTTGCCCGACCGGGTGCGCATCGTCGAGCAGAATGTCGGCATGCACCGCTGGCCGGCGGGGCAGCGCTGGTCGCGCGAGTTGCCGGCGCGCATCGACTCGGCCGGTGGCTACTGGATTCAGGCGACGCTGCCCGGCGCCAGTATTCTGGGCTGGATGCTGCAGACCGGTGACGACACCCACGCGGTGGCGCATGAACCGGTCGATCGGCGTCTGTTCGACATCGGCGTCGCGCGGGTGCCGGCGGCGGGTCAGCACACCCGCCCCTGGCTCGACACCGCCGCCGAGGACGAAGCGGCGTTCGTGGCGGCCATGGGCGGCCACCGGCTGACGACGGCGGTGGACGATCCGTATTGCTACTTCCGCCTGTCGGAAACCGCGCTCGACGAGATCCGCCGCGCCACCAACGAGCTGCACGCGATGTTCATGCACGCCACCGAAGTGGTGCTCAAGGACGATGCGCTGCTGGCCTTGTTCAACATTCCCGAGGTGCTGTGGCCGCGGCTGCGGGTGAGCTGGGCGCGCCGGCGCGCTCAGATGATCAGCGGGCGCTTCGACTTCTCGGTGTCGGCGCGCGGCGTGAAGGCCTACGAGTACAACGCCGATTCGGCCTCCTGCCACATGGAGACCGGCAAGGTGCAGGGCAAGTGGGCGGCCCACTTCGGCTGCCGCGAGGGCCGCAGCCCGGGCGACGAGTTGTTCGGCATGCTGGTGCATGCCTGGCGCGGGGCGGGCGTGGACGAGGTGTTGCACATCATGTACGACCGCGACATGGAAGAGGCCTATCACGCCCGCTTCATGAAATCGGCGGCCGAGGCGGCGGGCATTGCCTGCAAGATGATCCGCGGCGTCGACGGCCTGGGCTGGAACGCTGATGGCGAGGTCGTCGATGGCGACGGCCAGCCGATCCGCTGGGTGTGGAAGACCTGGGCGTGGGAGACCGCGCTCGACCAGTTGCGCGACGAGTGCGCCGAGGACGACGGGGTGCCCATCGCCCTCGGCCCCGACGGCAGCCGCCGCGCGCCGCGTCTGGCCGATGTGCTGCTGCGTCGCGACGTGACCGTGTTCGAGCCGCTGTGGACGCTGATCCCCAGCAACAAGGCGATTCTGCCGATCCTGTGGTCGATCTTCCCGAACCACCCCTACCTGCTCGATTCGCGCTTCACGCCGGCCGACGACTTCGGCCAGGGCGGCTACGTGGTTAAGCCCATCGTCGGCCGCTGCGGCGCCAACATCAGCATCTACGCCGCCGACGACACGCTGGTGACCGAGACCGACGGCCGCTTCGACGACCGCGCGCAGATCTATCAGGCCTACTTCGAGCTGCCGCGCATCGACGGGCTGAACGTGCAGGTGTGCACGTTTACGGTCGATGGCGTCTATGGCGGTGCCTGCGTGCGCGCCGACCCGTCGCTGGTGATCACCACCGACAGCGATCTGCTGCCGCTGCGCATCGTCAGCGATGCGGCGCTGCGGGCCGGCGAGGCCGGCTGAGGCGTGATCGGCTCAGTGATCGTGTGCGCGCTGGTGTGCCAGCCAGGCGCTGGGCGAACAATCCATCTGGCTGCGAAAGGCGCGTGACAGCGCGGTCGGGCTGCCGTAGCCGACCTCGTGGGCAATCACGCCCACTGGCCGCCCCTTGCGCAACAGCGCGCAGGCCAGATTGACGCGCCAGCGCGTCAGGTACTCGCCCGGCGTCGTGCCCACCACCGCCCGAAAATGCGCCGCGAAGCGCGCCCGCGACATGCCGGCCGTGGCCGCCATGGCTTCGAGCGTCCACGGCTCGGCGGGGCGCTCGTGCACCGCGCTGATGGCCTTGGCCAGGCGCGGATCCGCCAAACCGGCCAGCAAGCCGGATTCGGTACGGCCTTCATCCATGAGATGGCGCAACAACTGGATGAGCAGCAACTCGCACAGCCGGTCGACGGCGGCCTGCCAGCCGCAGTGCTGCTCCGCCGCCTCGGCAAACAACAGTTCCAGCGTGGCGTGCAGGCCCGGAACACGCGCCAGCGGCAGGTGCAGGGCCAGCGGCAGCGCCATCGCCAGCGGGTTGCCCGCCGCACTGCC
>JBNKNO010000098.1:0-4949 GCA_050293885.1 Rhodocyclaceae bacterium
CCCAAAAGCTGCGCTTTTGGTTTCCCTCCGCGCTGCGCGCTCCGGCGTCGGCTCAAGCTGCACGTTGGGCATCATGAAGACAACATACCGGGCGTTTCAATTGGAGTCAGGCGGAACGCTACTGGTCTCAGAACATTCGGAGGCGGAGCATCGAGATAGTGGCGCACTACCGAGAAGCGCAACGCTGCTTTGGGAATTCGAGGCGGACACCCCAGACGAGGCTGCGGAGGAACATCTTCGGCGCCTAGGTCGTGGTGGCGAAATATCCAACAGCTCTTTTCATGGTGCCCGTAGGTGAAACCAATGCCCAACATTACGTTCGTGTGGGACCGTCCAAAATGCTGCGCATTTTTCCCGGCCCCACAACTTCAACGTTAGGTTGCAAGAATGAGCGCAGTAGATGAAGTGGGGAATCGACTTGGAGTCTTGGCGTCCTATGCCGCCCAAACTCGTTACATGGTCAATGCCACCAAGGAGGAATATCTACTTCCTGTTGAGGCCATCAATGACGCTGGCGATGTAGTGGCCGCGCTAAACGGATCGCCTCTTGCTGGCCTACGCGAACTCGACGCTACAGTGCTGGCGGCAGTTGGCCGTTTTGCAATTGTGTGGCGCGCACAAGAGGAAAACATCGACCATTTGCTTGAGCTTCCCTGGCCGGATCTAGTGCTTAAAGACAGGTCTTGGCAGGCTCTACGAGAGGCTGCACAACTGTGTCTCGCCGAGATAGGCTTCGAGTTGGCTAGCTGGGAGAGGGAGCAAGGCTATGCAACCTAACCCGGCGGTCGAGCTCGCTCCCTTCGGTCGCTGGACGCTGCGCGATAGAGCCGCGCAGCGCCGCTCACCTCCACGTTGGGCGGCATGGAAGCCGAGTGCCAACACATGGCGCTTGTCAGACCATGGATGAACCGAGCAAGCTATCCACACAATAAGATTAGAACAGGTGCGGGAGAGAGATGAAAATCATTGAAAAGGTCGAAGTTAGCTATTTTCGGTCGGTCTACTCACTCTCTTTGGCAAAATGTGAGGATGTAAACATCCTTATTGGCCAGAACGATGCCGGTAAGTCAAATGTTCTAAAAGCACTCAATTTATTCTTTAACAACGAAACAGAGCTTAAGTATCCGGTCGAGTTTTTGGAGGATCTGTCGCGTTCACGGGCGGAGGAGGCACGAGCCGCGAAGGGAAAGACGACGATCTGGATAAAGGTCACGTTTCGCAATTACGAAAATTGGCAGTCGCTGCCAAATCAGTTTGTTGTTAAACGGACGTGGACGAGATATTCGGATCAGCCTGAAACTGTGGTTGTCGGTAACAGGGATATTCCGAATACAACACTCGGTCGTTTCCTATCAAAAATTGCCTTTCATTATGTGCCAGCCGTTCGAGGGCGCGACATCTTTACGCATTATTTGATGATGCTTCATGATGCGCTGATTGATGATGAAAGGGCAGGGATTTCTGAAGCCTCCACTGGGTTAGTGAATCGAATCAATCAAAGCACCGCTGATATGGCCGCAGACATCGAGGCAAGGCTAGGATTTGAGAGTTCTATTGGCATGCCCCGTGATCTAAAGAACTTGTTCACTGCTTTAGATTTCACAACCAAGTTTGCCCATCATGAAGTTCCGCTGAAACGACGTGGCGACGGGATTCAAGCGAGACACATACCGTTCATACTTAGCTTTGTCGCATCGCAGTCCAGAAAGAACCACATATGGGGCTACGAGGAACCAGAAAATTCTCTGGAAATGGGTAGGGCGTTCGATCTGGCTGACCAGTTCCAGGCTGACTTTGCACAGAACAACCAAATATTTCTATCAACCCACTCGCCAGCCTTTTACTCACTGGGTCAAGACAACGTACGAAAATGGTTAATTAGAAGCTGCGATGGGCACGAATTTGAGGGAAACGCTACTGTTGCAGTTCCATTGGAGTCTGTCGCTGACTTTGATAAGTCAGTAGGTGTTGCTGCTCTGATTTCGGAGCGGGCGAAACACTTACACGAACAAATCGAACAGCTGCAAGATTCGGCGCAAGAGCTCAAGGGCCGCTTGCAGAACGCTGAAATGCCGCAGGTGATAGTAGAAGGCCCAACGGATGTAACGATTTTAAATCGTGCATACGAGCTTCTTTATCCGAACCAGCCGCCAATGTGCGAGTTCATTTCAGCGGCAAGCGCCAGCAAAGTGGTTTCATTTGTGCTCGGCGTCGCTGACTTGGGAAGGGAGTATCCATTTCCAATGACCGGACTTCTAGACGATGATAATGAAGGTAGAAGTCAGTTCAATTCCAACAAGCAAAATTCCTACAGATTGCTCGCGGACACAAGGCTGAGTGCGATTGATCGCGTACGAGGTATCTATTTGGGCTTTTTACCCAGACCGGCATGGGTTCAAGAAGCTGAGGCTAGGCTCAAAGAACACAATGTGGATTCACAACTTCCCGTGACGATAGAAACACTTGTGTCTAAGGGGTTCATGGTGGCTGCCGTCGCTGGCGGGCAAATCACATTTCGAGATGAATCGACGACAGCCAAGAATGCAAATTTTGCTGTTCCTGTAAATCTTTCGAGCGAGTTGGGCCAGCATCTTGAGGAAAATGATCGATACTTGGTTCAAAAAGTTGACGATCAATCGAAGACTCAATTTTCAGAGCACTTCCGGGAGAATGCACAGTTGGAAGATTGCGAGGCTTTTAGGTCAATTTTCGAATGGTTGGAAACAACCATTCGACTTTTCCGAGAAGCGAGAGAGGAATGAGAGGTACCGGCATCTCTTGGTGTTTTAGGCTTGGCGTGCTGCCGCCCAACAACACGTTGCAGGTGACGTTTGACCCGCTGCCCACTTTTGCTGCCGCAAAAGCGGTCATCGCCTCAAACGCACCTGAACGTGGGCGTTAGCCACGATGAACCGAGCCTCCTTGGTGCGCCTTTTTGCCGTATTCCTCACAGCAGGGGCGATGTTCGCGTTAGCGCCTTTCGTGTCCTCTCTCTCGCCGAGCGAGCAGGCCATCGCTGCACTTCCAAGGGTTAAGATCCCAAGCCTCACTCCCGAGCAGTTCGCAATTGTTGAAAACCCGGTTTCAAACAATCAATCGCCATCGAAGTTGATGTTGCTCCGTCAGAAGAGTGGGCAATTGTTTGTTTGGTCAATTCCCGTGCGCAATGGCGTGTTCGCAATGCCTGATATTCACTGGTGGCGCCCCGGCATTTCATGCCTCTCGTTTGCGCCAGACTTTGAAAACGAGGTCATAGCCTGCACTGACTCTGATCTCCCAGCGTGGTGGAGCGAGCATCTACGCTGGCGTCTTGATGGAACAAACATCAGCGGGAGTGTCGACAACATGCCGCGAATCCAAGGACAGGAGCGTTTAGGTGAGTTTATATTTCACATGCGTCGTGGCTAACTCGGTGTGCAAGCGGGACGGCTGTCGCCGCCCCTTCACTCGGCGTTATGCCTTTTATCCCATGACGCTTCTGCTTCGTCATCGTCCCACTCGTTCGCGTAGGTTCGCACGGGGCCGTTTGCTCCGCAGTTGCTGCATGAGATCATTACAAGTTCATGGCCGTATGGGTGGGTTCTGTACCCATAGCCAACATCATCACTAGCGCAGAATGGGCAAGGTTTCATGGCATCAAAATCCTTTGAATGGCCTGACTACCCATGCCCAGAATGCGGCTGGTATGAGGCATGGGAGGTTGTTAAGTGCAAAAACCAAGGCGGGTCTATCCAGTACCTCTATATGTGCAACTGTGGGCACCGCACCACGCACTTCATTCCAAAGAAAGTTATCTTGGCGGCAGGCATTGAGGTTCGGGAAGTTGAGCCGCGTCATCCACGACACAAATGCGAGGTATGTGGCGCCGATGGCGCCGAAAACCACCACTGGGCACCATTTCATATCTTTGGCGACGATGCAGACCGTTGGCCTCAATCGTTTTTGTGTCCGTCCTGTCACAAAAAGTGGCACGATCTTGTCACCCCAAATGCAAGCGGCACGCGCAAGGCATAACATGGCGCTCAACCTCGCTCCCTTCGGTCGCTGGACGCTGCGCGATAAAGCCGCGCAGCGCCGGTTAGCTCTACTACAAGGGCTTCCCCCCGAAATACAAGCATCAGTTCAAATCATCTGATTCTCCGTTTCGTTTCGTGGACGGGCAGCGCGTGGTCGAAGCTGATGGACTGCGTGACTACAACCGGTCATGTTGGGCATCGATGGCCCGGACCCTGATGAAAGACGCGCGTGGGGGCCTCATTCGTTAGCCGGGCCCTGTGTTTCACACCCCTTGAGCTAATCAGGTACACCCCACGCGGGTCCAAACCGCTTCACATCAACGCTGTGTCGTCCTGCCGGAAGTCATTACGTGTTGCTGAAGATCAGTGGATCGGATCGGGGTTGAGTCGGAACTGCTCACCGTAGTGCAATACCGCCCAGGCCAGACGCGCGTTCTTTGCCGCGATGGCCACGGCCGCTTTCCAGTAGCCGCGCCGCTCCACCAACGTGCGTGCCCATCGACTGAATCGGTCCTGCTTGTCACCCAGGCTGGCCAGGATGGCGCGTGCGCCCATCATCAGCAGCGATCGAAGATAGGCGTCGCCCGCTTTGGTGATGCGCCCCAATCGTGTTTTGCCCCCGCTGCTGTACTGACCCGGTACGAGTCCGAGCCAGGCGGCCACCTGGCGGCCATTTCTGAAGTCGTGTCCGTTGCCGATGCTGGCCACCAGCGCACCGGCGGTGGCTGGGCCAATACCGGGCAGCTTCATCAATGCCCGGGCCTGTGCATCGTCACGGGCCAGTTGCTTGAGGACGCGATCGTATTCATCGATGCGTCGTTCCAGTTCGGTGGCATGGTCGAGCAGGTCGGTGATACAGCGCAGCGCCCATGGGGGCAATTGATCAAGTACCGGGCGAATCAGCACGCGCAGCCGTTCGACCTTCAGCGGCAG
>JBNKNO010000099.1:0-4568 GCA_050293885.1 Rhodocyclaceae bacterium
GTGCGGCGGTGTTCGGGCAGCGCGGCGAAGCGGGCCTTGAGCTTGGCGTCGAGGGCGTCGAGGCGGGCGAGGTAGGCGGCTTCGTTGGCGCGATAGATGTCGGTGCCCGCGGGGTCGGCGGCGATGAGCGCGGCGGCGATGGTGCGCACATAGGCCATGGCGTTGCGCACGTCGAGCCAGGCGTGGGGGTCGGTGGCGCCGTGCGCGTGTTCCTCGGCGGTGTCGTCTTCAGCGGAGCGTTCGAGCGGGACGATGCCGGACGAGGCGACCACCACCGGCCCGTGGTAGCGAGCCGAGGCGAGCATGCGCGCGATCCACGGATCGAAGCCGAGGCCGTTGCTGACGACGAGGTCGGTGCGGCTCAGTTGGCGGATGTCGGAGGCGCGTGGGTCGAAGGCGTGGGCGTCCTGATCGAGCCCCACCAGGCTGGTGACCGCCACCCGATCGCCGCCGATCTGCTCGGTGAAATCCTTGAGAATGCTGAAGGTGGTGAGCACGCGCAGCGCCGGTTCGGCGTGCGCGAGCGGTACGAGCGCCGCCAGCAGTAGCGCGAACAGCCAGCGGCGCATCAGGTGGCGGCTTCGACGCTGGGCCGCGCGCGAGGGCGCAGCGCGGTGGCGACGAGCACCAGCACGTAGAGCGTGCCGAGCGACAGCACCACCGCCGGGCCGGCGGGCACGTCGAGATGAAAACTCATGAGCAGGCCGCCGAGGCTGCCGATGAGCGCGCTGCCGATGGCCACGGCGAGCATGGTGTCGAGGCGCTCGCACAGCAGGCGTGCGGTGGCCGCCGGCAACACCATGATGCCCACCGCCATGAGCGTGCCCAGCGCATGAAACCCGGCCACCAGATTGAGCACCGCCAGCAGCAGAAAGCCCAGATGCGCCAGCGTGCCGGGGCCGCCGGCCTGACGCATGAAGTCCGGATCGGCGCACTCGATCACCAGCGGGCGATACAGCACCGCGAGGCCGAACAGCGAGGTGGTGGCGATGCCGCCGATGAGCAGCAGCGCATCGCGATCAAGCGACAGCACCGAGCCGAAGAGCACGTGCAGCAGATCGATGTTGCGGCTCTTGACCGACACCAGCAGCACGCCGATGGCCAGCGAAATGAGGTAGAAGGCGGCGAGGCTGGCGTCTTCGCGCAGCGCCGAGCGCCGCGCCACCAGCCCAGCCAGCAGCGCCACCGCGACGCCGGCCGTCACCCCGCCGAGCGTCATCGCGCCCAGCGACATGCCCGAGACCAGGTAGCCGATGGCCGCGCCGGGCAGGATGGCGTGGGAGATGGCATCGCCCATCAGGCTCATGCGCCGCAGCAGCATGAACACGCCGATGGGCGCAGCGCCCAGCGACAGGGCCACGCAGGCGGCGAGCGCGCCGCGCATGAATTCGTAGTCGAAAGCCTCAAGCATGATGCAGCGCGTCGCGCAGAAAGGCGTGGCGGGCAGGCGAATCGCCGGCCGGCGTGGGGCGCAGGGTGAGCAGTTCGGCAGTGGGGATGAGCTGGGCGTGGCCGTCGTCCACCGACAGGCACCACTCGAAGCGCTGGCGCACCAGTTCGACATCGTGCAATACCACCAGGCAGGTGCGGCCTTCGTCATGCCAGGCGTCGATGAGCGTCATGAGTGCGTCGCGGGTGGGGCGGTCGACGCCCGCGAAGGGCTCGTCGAGCAGCAGCAGCGCGGCGTCCTGCAGCATCAGCCGCGCAAAACGGGCACGCTGCAACTGGCCGCCGGAGAGCGCGCCGATGGGGCGGCGGGCGACGGCGGTCAGCCCGGTGCGTTCGAGTGCGGTGTCGATGCGCGCCCGCACCGCCGGGCGCAGCCGGTTGAACAGGCCGATGCGGCCCCAGGCACCCATGGCGACGAATTCATACACGCTGATCGGAAAGCGGGTGTCGACGGTGGCCGTCTGCGGCAGGTAGCCCATGCGCGCGCAGGTCTCGCAGCGGCGCAGCTCGCCGGCGATGGCCGGCAACTCGCCCGCGATGGTCTTCAGCAGCGTCGATTTGCCCGCGCCGTTGGCGCCGATGACGGCCACCTTGGCGCCGGCGGGCACGGCGAGCGTGACGTCGCTGACCGAGACGTGACCGTCATGGCCGGCGACGACGTCCGACAACGTGAGGGCGTGGGCGCTCATGCCAGCGCCCATCCCATGAGCAGCCACAGCCCGGCCGCCAGCACGGTCACGATGGCCAGCCGGGCGCCGACGCCAAGCGTCAGCAGCGAGTGGAAGGGGCGGGAGGTGGCGGGCATGGGGATTCGATGACGGTCAGAAAAGACGAAGCGAGGATCAATACTGCAACAAAGTTGCGTTAGTGGCAAGCCGCTGTTGCATCAGCCATGCTTGCCGCAGGCCGGGCAGGCGCCATGGAGGACCAGTTCGGCCCGCTCCAGTTCATAGCCGCCCGGCAGGTTCACCGCCACCGCCGGCGCGAGGCCTTCGAGGCAGACGACCTTGCCGCAGCGGTCGCAATGAAAGTGTGCGTGTTCGTGCGGGCCGGTGGACGCCACGCCGAATCGCCGCGTGCGATCGTCGCCACCCGCCATGCGGTGCGCCACGCCGGCCTCCACCAGCCAGTCGAGCGTGCGGTAGAGGGTGACGCGATCATGCCTGACCGCCTGCGCGTCGAGCGCAGCGGCGATCTCGTCGTGGCTGAGCGAATGATCGGCGGCGAGCAGCACGTCGAGCACGGCGACGCGCGTGCGGGTGACGCGGCCGCCATGCTCGGCAATGAGGGTTTCCGCTCGGCTGTGAATAGGCACGTTGTTGCAAGTCAGTTGCGATTGGTAGTGCAACATTGTAGCATTTGCCACCGGTTGCGCATCATCCCGCCTGGCCCCTCCAGCCGTCCGCAAGTACAACCCGCCTGCAACCACTATGTTTCGTCAGCTGTGCATGACGGCCGCCTGTGCTCAAGGTCCGGCTTCGCCGATCAGCCTCGTAGGGCGCAATAACCGAAGGGCATTGCGCCGGATGACAGACCACGGGAGGATGGCGATGAGCTTCCGGCGCTTCGTATAGCCGTTTGGAATGAGGTGGCATGAGCGGCTTTTGTCATGCCGAAACGAACATGCGGCGCAATGCCCTTCGGTTATTTCGCCCTACGCGGGCTGCTTGCAGCGCACCACTACGATAATCTTGGCTTGTCGGCTTTGTAATACTTTCGCCAAATTGGCTTGGTTGTGATTTGAGCTCTCGTAGCGAGCGTAGCCCGGATGAGGGCCATAGGCCCGACTCCGGGATTCGTCTGTTGATCTTCCACTGAGTCCGGAGCCAGCCTCGCTCGCTTTGCGTTCTACGCTCGAATTGGGGATATTCGATGAAGAGGAACGAAATCTATTTCGATAAGTATTGTGATATCGCTTCGTGGCTACTGAGCCGACAGGACATTGAAAATCCGGCTGTGAAGAGCGTGATTCGGCACACGATAAGAGAAGCAATCAATCACGCAACGGACTTGCCAGGTCACGATAACAAGAAGGGAGCCGGGCTGGTAAGCGAAGCCGCGGCTCGTCAGATTGAGAGAGGATGCTTGACCGATCTGGTCGGAGAGCACGTTGTCCCGATCAGTGTCATCGGTAAAAAGTTGGTCGGTATGCGTCCGCTGGCTGCAGAAGACATCAAGCGCGAACTCAAAGCCTTTTCGAAGCGAGCTGTGATAACGAAGGAAGAGGACGATCGATTAAGAACGGCGGGTTTGGTCAAGCAAATGCCACAGGGATGGGATGGCGTCAGCTGGACGGCTCGTTATGATGCCGTCGGAATTTCGCTCGTCAATGAGAGCTACGCGCAACTTATAAAGGCGAGCTCGCGTAGCGAGCGTAGCCCGGACAAGGGCCGCAGGCCCGACTCCGGGGCTCATCGGTTGATCGACCACTGACCCCGGATTCCGCTTCGCTGCATCCGGGCTACGCACCCGACCGTCGAAGCGGCACCACCGCACTGTCAAACTACTGAATTTTTCCCCAGTTCCGGTATCCTCTCTGAGTTCCCGCCGACGCTTCAGAGACCCCCATGTCCGACCGCTCAACCGCCGATGTCATCCGCATTACCGGCGCGACCCAGAACAATCTGAAGAACCTGGATCTGGAGATTCCCTTGGGGACGCTGGTGGTGTTCACCGGGCCGTCGGGGTCGGGCAAGTCTTCACTGGTCTTTGACACGCTCTACGCCGAGGGCCAGCGCCGCTATGTCGAGACCTTCTCGCCCTATGCGCGGCAGTTTCTCGACCGCATGGACAAGCCGCATGTGACGCGCATCGAGGGCGTGCCGCCGGCGATCGCCATCGACCAGACCAACCCGGTGCGCACCTCCCGCTCGACGGTCGGGACCATGACCGAGCTGGCCGACCACTTCAAGCTGCTCTATGCACGGGCCTCGCATCTGGCCTGTCGCGGTTGCGGCGAGCCGGTGCGGCGCGACACCACGGCCTCGATCTACTTCGTGCCGGACATCTTCGTCACCGACCTGATCCAGGGCCGCCTCGACTATGTCGGAGGCATGCCGGCGGTAGCCGTCTGCGACACGCCATTCACCGGCTTCAACGGCTTGGTGAAACGTGGCGCC
>JBNKNO010000100.1:0-4180 GCA_050293885.1 Rhodocyclaceae bacterium
GACGGTTTCATCCGGTCATCCGGCGGATCGGCTACGACTTCGGCGAGCCGTCGCATTCGACGGTCTCGTCGCCGTCCACGGCGGTGGTCACGAAATTCAGCCCGACGAAATCTGCGCCGACACCGAACCCCGGGGTAATGGTGAAACCGGCGAAGGTGTCGGGCGTCCCCGGCGGATCGTCCTTTGCCGGAGGCGTCCACCACAAGCCCACCGCGACATCGGGCCCTTTTCCAAACGGGTTCTTCTCGAGGAGCGCCATGCCCAGGTCGGCCAGACCGAAGGTCCAGCCCCAGCCGTCGCCCCCGATCTTGTTGTTCTGGCAGACCCAGAAGCCGACATTGACCCCGGCGCCCGCCGCGAGTCCGGGGCCCCAGTTGTAGCCGGCGGAGGCGTAGGCATACACCGGACGCCGTCCTGCCCAGTCGACGGCGGCACCGGCTTCTGCACTGCCGCCGATGATGAGGACCTTGCCCGAGGTCACGGCGCCGACCGTGATGGTGCGGGGAAAGCTGCCTGTCGATTCGCTCTCGCCGCCTTCCGGGTTGCGTGCGCCGCTCTGCGAGGCGCGGGCGGATTGGGCTATGGTGCTCGGGTTGCCGCCCTTGACGGCGCTGGCCACCGCGCGGTCCTGCGAAATGTTGGCGGCCAGATTCAGGTTCGCCAGAATCACGTCACGGATTTCTTCGAGCTTGGCGCGGGCAATGGCTTCGCGCCGTGCGTCCTGCGGAAGCTTGTCGATGGTGCATGAGGTGTCCTTCACCAACCACTCGCCCCACATCCCCAACGGCCCCTTGTTGACGCAGCGCGATGGCCCGGTGGTGATCCCCACCACGTTCGCGGTCTCGGCATGGCAGGCGCCGAACCAGTCCGCACCCGCCTCGATATCCCACAGCCGTGCGTAGTACTTCCGTATCTCGACCGCTGCGCAATCGCCCTTGACGAGCCCGGCCTGCCCCGTTTCATTGCCCCAGAACGGGCAGGACGCATCGGGCACATCGAATTCACCCCATACCCCGCCATCAACGGCGCTCTTGCAACGCGCGGGCGCGGCGATGCGTTGCCCGTTGATGGTTGCCGGCGTTCGGGCGCAGGTTTGCATGGGGTTGGCCCCCGCCTCCCAGATCCGCGAGGAATACTGCCGGTAGCCGCGGCGCACGCAGTCGTCTTTCTTGAAGGCGCCCCAGCGCGGCGCGCAGGAGGCGTGACCGGAATACTTCCACTCGCCCCAGACGCTGCCGTCCACATGCTGCACGCAGGTCGACGGCACTTTGCCGGCGCTGGACGGCAGCGCATCACTCGCCTTGGTGCGACGACAGATGCCCACCCAGTCCTGCCCCGGCTTCAGCCCCCAGAGCCGCGCATATTCAATCAGGGCGCCGTTGTCGCACTTGGAGCCGACGTCGCCCCAGGTGAGTTTCTGAGCCGGGGGAGGCGTCGGCTTGCAGGACGCATGGTTGGAGAACTTCCATTCCCCCCAGACGCTGCCATCGGCATGCTGTGCGCAGGTGGACGGCACCTTGCCGTTGGCCCGGCCGCTGACCCCGGCCGCCTTGGTCCGCCGGCAGATGCCAACCCAGTCCGTGCCCGGCGCCAGGCCCCACAGCCGGGCAAAATCGACCCGCTGTGTGCCGGCGCATTTGCTCCCCGCATTGCCCCAACTCAGGCCCGCGTGCGCGTGCGCGCCATACACCAGGGCGCCAACGGACAGGCTCAGGCACAGGAAAAGACGCAACCCGCGTGACATGACCATGATGCCTCCCCGTGATGTTTTCAATGCGTGATGATCTCAACGAGGCAGGTGCCGGCCGGGTTGACGGCATCAAGTATCGTGTCGAGCGCGCCTCTGGCGCAAGGTCGTCAACGCCACGTTCGCACTGCGGTGTGACGGCACCCGGCCGGTGTTGGGCAGTCGTTCGGCTTGCGCAGTCGATGGGCTGTCGGCAGTCGTCTTGAGAATCGCTCGCGTCACCTGCCGGTGCAGTTCGGGTCATTCCATACACAAGGCGGCACCCGAAACCGGGGCCTCCATTTCTCTGACAGCGGCGTCCGAAAAATGCCTTCGGGCAATGCATCGTCAAGCCATTTTCAAATGGACTATTTCGGGTGGGCCGTGCAGCGCAGATGAGCGGAGCGTTGTCCGCCGTATGGAATCGCCAAGATTCCGGGGTAGCCCCCCATCACTGGTGGTCGGCCCGCACACCGATGGATGAGAACTGAACACCATTCAAAAGGTGGTTTTCAATCGTCGGCGTCGGTGGGCGCCGATCACCGACAGCGGCGCATCCGGCCGACACCAGTGCAAAACACAGCGTGGCGTGCCGCTTGAACACGTGTGCCGCCATGGGTGGGCTTGCCGGCGTGAAATTCATGTCGGCGTGCATCTTTCCGCCAGTGGCTTTGAGCATCCGGCAGCGCGGAGCCTCGTCAACACCCGGATCCCAAGGGGGATGAATTGAAGCTCCCCGCGCGACACGGTCTTGACTCGCTCACGACTCGTGACCGAGCAAACGCTGCTTTCCGCACCACACGCCGTGCACTACAATCTGGCTGAAACAAACGATCCCCGGCGGCGGCACCATGGTGTCGGTAATCCGAACAAAATCATGGGGGCCAGGAGGGAGAAGTGACAGGTTGCAACCGCACTTGAATCTTCAAGACAAGGGAGACAAAACATGAAATACGTGCTGATCGGCGCCGGGCCGGCGGGCGTCAGAGCCGCCGAAACCCTGCGCCAGCAGGACCCCCAGGGCGAAGTCACCCTGGTCAGCGGGGAGCCGGGCGAACCCTATGCGCGCATGGCCATCCCCTACATTCTCAATGGCAACATCGATGAAAGCGGCGCCTTGCAGCGCAAGACCGACGGCCATTTCGACGACCTGGGGGTGCGCTATCTCAACAACAAGGCGCTGAAGGTGCACGCCGGCCCGGACGGCGGCACCGTGGATCTCGACGACGGCACAGTGCTCCCCTACGACCGTCTGCTGGTCGCGACCGGCTCCTCCCCCTCCCTGCCACCGCTCCCTGGCACCGATCTGCCGGGGGTCGTGACCTGCTGGACGCTGGTCGACGCGCGCACCATTGCGGCGAAGCTTCAACCCGGCACCCGGGTGACCATCGTCGGCGCCGGCTTCGTGGCCGGTGTGTGCCTCAAATCCTTCCTGGAACGAGGGGTCGATCTCACCGTCATCGCTGGGCGCTCGGGACAGATCCTGCGCTCGATGATGACCCCGACCGGCAGTGCGATGATTCAGCGCTGGCTGGAAAGCAAGGGCGTCAAAGTGATCTCCCACGGGCGCACCGAGCGCATCGAGCCCGGCCCCCGGCTGGTGATGGACAACCAGACCATCGACGCCGACCTGATCATTCTGGCCACCGGCGTGAAGCCGAACGTGAGCTTCCTGGAAGGCACGGGCGCCAATATCGACCAGGGCATCGTCATCGACGAGCACATGCGCACCACGGTGCCGCAGGTCTATGCGGCCGGCGATGTGGCCCAGGGCCGCGACTTTTCAACCGGCGGATGGGTCGTCCATGCGCTACAGCCGACCGCCACCGAACACGGCCGGGTCGCCGCGATGAACATGGCCGGCGGCAATCTGCCCTACCGGGGCAGCCTGTCGATGAACGTGCTCGACACCGCGGGCCTCATCTCCCACACCTTCGGTATCTGGCAAGGCGTGGAAGGCGGCTCGGTGGCGGAGAACGTCGACGAAGAGCGCAACCTCTACACGCGGCTGTGCTTCAAGGACAACACGCTGGTCGGCGCCATTACCATCGGCCGGCCCAACCACGTGGGCGCCATTCGCGGCTTGATTCAAACCCGGCGCAAGCTCGGCGGCTGGGAAGAGAAACTGAGCAAGAATCCGAGTCTGGTGATGGAAGCGTTTGTGGATCTGGGGCACTGAGAAGCGACCGAGGGGCCATCACCGAGTGACTACCCCCCGGAATGGAAACGGCCCCGGATTCGGGGCCGTTTTCGTTTTCGGGAGACATACGGCGGATGACGCTTTGCTCATCCGCCCTACGAGGGCAGCAGGCTCCGGTTGAGGCGGATCTGCTGTCGAAATATTTAACACCTTGTGTGCATACCTGCATACAAAACGCATCCAACAGGTTGAAACCACACAGCCATTAACTAACGGCATGAAATTTGCATTATGCTTTCAGGGCTTTACTAGCC
>JBNKNO010000101.1:0-4096 GCA_050293885.1 Rhodocyclaceae bacterium
TCGCCGGGCAGGCTGTCGAGTAGCCAGGTGTCGTCCTTGTCGACCACCTCGCGCTCGGTGACTTTGTAGACCTGCACGAAGCCGGTGGGGGTTTCCACTTCGAGTTCGTCGCCGGCTTCGAGCCACTGCAGAAAAGCAAAGTGGGTGTCGCGGTGGGCGCCGATGACGCTGTTGCCGGGCATGCCGGGATCGGTCGCCAACTCGAAGCACGCGATGACCCTGTGCTCTCCGATGGTGCCGATCCATGCGCGTTGAGCGCGGGCAGATGGTAGATCAGCGGCATATGTCGGCGCCTTGTTCTGGAGACAGATGCACGGCTGGAGCGATCCGGTTCGCTTCACGAAGCGCCGGGCGCATCCGCATCCAGTGCCGCTTACGGTCGCTCATCGACATCGATCGTTTCTCCGCACATCCAGCCGTTGGCGTTGTCGATCATGCAGGCCAGCGCCGTGTGTCCGCGCTCGGCGGCAATGTTTCGGTCCAGGTAAAACGTTCCCATCGGCTGCATCCACAACGGGGAGCCAAGCTGGCGCAGCAGGCGGGACCAGTCGTCGAGCGTGAGCCAGTCGAGCAGGGTCTCGAACGGGATCAGGCTCAAGGTGTCGTCCAGATGCATGTCGTCTCGAAGCAGGCGCGCCATGCGCTCGCGCTTTTGCGATGCGGACAGGTCCGATGCCAGCACGGCGGTGAAGGCGTCGGCACGCCAGCGGACCGGCATGCCCTGGGCATCGAAGGCAGCCAGCGCGGATTCATCCAGCGCCATGACGGCGGCGAGGTAGGCGGCGTGCTGCACGGGCCGGAAGGCGGTGATGAAGGTGGCGATATCCACCGGCATCCGATAGACGTTGGCCGCCGACGGCGTTGCCGCCCCCGCCATCAAGTCCGCTTGTACGCCCGGCGAGAGCAGTGCGATGCCGCGGCAACTGAGGTCGTTTGCCTCCAGGCTGCAATCGGCATGCAGCGATTCGTCCAGATCGACGTCGATCACTCGTCGAAGCGCCGGCTGTTCGTCCGAATCGTGCCATTCGTAGATCGGGGGAATGCGATCTCCACTGGTGCAGCGGCCACCGGCCTCGCCCGCTTGCAGAAAATAGCGGCGTCCGGTTTGCGTATCCCGAACCCGGGTGAGCCAGGTATCGCTGTAGTCGTGCCCCACCTCGACCCGACGGCGGCGGATCGAGCCACCGGTTTCAAGCCATAGTTCGTTGTGATCGACCGGGTCGGCGCAGGATGGCAGCGCGGCCAGCCCATCGACACCTTCGAAGCCGTCGACGATGCCTGAAACATACTCCTCGACGATCATCCGGTGGCCGATGGCGAGCACGGCACATTCGTCGCGCCCCGGAATGGCCAGCAACTGGACAGCCGTGAAGCGTACGCGATCTTCCCCGTCGGGCCCGATCCCATGAAGGACGGGTTGATCCTTGAGCGCATCGAACCACGCATCGGTCAGTTCGAAATGGCATTCGGCGGGAGCGTCCACCAGCCGCGGCGTCGTGGCCGCGTCGCTGTCGGCGTGTGGGATGTACGGCGTCATTGCCAGTATTAGCGGATTGGCGGCATAGCGGTATCCCCCGCCAGAGAGCATCAGCCCGGTCACCGGCCGCGCCAACCCTTGAGCGGTGAGGAAGTTGAGCTTGGCGACGATGTCCTCGCCGAAGCATCTGCGGCTGTCGGCGAGTCTGAACGACGACAGCACCATGCGCGGCGCCACGTCGACGACATTGGGAAACAGTCGCACCAGCCGCGGCCAGTGCGCGATCATGTCCGCCACCGGCATGCGCGCCAGCGCGCAGCCGAGCGCCGATTCGGCATCGTGGTTGGCGTAGCCGCTGGCAAACAGTGCCTCCCACAAGTCGGGGTCGAGCTGGCCGGCCAGCCCGGGCCAGACGGCATAGGCGATGGGTGTGCCGATGCGCTGCCACAGCGAGTGCAACGCAGCCGTGGTGTCGGGCCGGGTTTTGCCGGGCGGGTCGAGATAAGCGAGAAGCGCCACCGCGGCGCTCGCCCGTCGCTTCAGCAAGGCGTCCGGCAGCCGCTCCCACGCCTGCGCCTGTCGCTCCGGCTGACGGCGCAACAGGCGCACGTAGGCCCCGAAAGTGACCTCGTCGTCCACCACCCGCGCGAGACCCTCGGGCGTGAGCTGCGCTTCGAGAGCATTCCAGCGTGCGCGTTCGGAGGCCGCCCGCGTGGAAGCTTCCGTGGCGGCCGGCGGCTCGTAGTAGCCGGCCGTCTGCAGGACTTGGCGTGCCGGCTGGAGTGCGCGCTCGTCGCCTTGCGCCAACGCCAGTGCGATCTGTTCGGGCAGCGCCGGTTGCACCGGAACGGCCGCGCGCATGCCGGATTGCGCCACTTCGGGAACATGGAACTCGTCGCGCAGCCGTGTCGCGATCACGTCGCGCCCGTACTTGCGGGCCAGCGCAAGCGCATTCGGCGCCTCGTAGTCGACACCAAGGAGAGGATCGGCGCCGTGGTCGAGCAGCCAGTTGGCGGTCGCCGTCAGTCCTGCCCGGATGGCATGGTGAAGCAGGGTGCCCAGATGGCGCCGCGCATTGACGTCGGCGCCCGCGTCGAGCTGCACCGCCAGGTAGCGGATCAGCGCGGTCTCGTCGCCCGGGGTGAAGTCTGCCGGGCGCGGAAAATCCCACACGCCGTATGCAGGCGCCGCACCGGGCATCGACAGCAGCGCCGCGAATGCCTTGTCGGTGTGCTTGCCCGGGTAATCGGCCGCCGGCGCTTCGGCTGCTGCCGACAGGCCCGTGAAACCGGCCAGCAGAAGGCAGACCAGCCACGCCCGACACCATCGTGCGGTGCGCGAGGAAAGCCAAGTGTCAAATGCTATCCACATGTATTTGTCCGGTTCCGGCGCACCGCTTGCCAGTCTTGCGCATGGTTGCCGTATTCATGACGTGGCAATGTGCCACACGTCGTTCGGGTATCGCCAGCGTAGCGTCATCTGCCGCATGCCACCGCTTACGGCGGAAGGCGCTTCGCTTTTCCGCCCTACATTCCGACGTCATCTGCCAGGCGAGCCAGCATCCACGCGGCCGTCCGCGCGAACAAGGGCATGTCCGTGATGAACACGTCCTGGTGTCCGGCGCCGGGGACGGTGATCCATTGTTTGTCTGCGGAGCCCAGGGATGAATACAGTGCGCGGCCACGCGCGGGGTCGATGGTCTGGTCTCTGTCGCCATGAATGACCAGCGTCGGCACGTGAACGCTGGGAGCGATGCGCGACGGCTGAATGCTGTCGATATCCGGTGTGCCGAACAAGGCGCCTATTGGTGAAAACCAGGTGGTGTGCATGGCGGCAAGCTGGCCCAAGTGACGGTTGAGGTGCGCATCGACGACGGTATCGAGCCGGTCGAAACTGCTGACGATGACCAGACCCCGCCAGTTGGCGGTCTCTTCGGCGGCAGCGTGGAGCGCGACCGCGCCCCCCATGGAGTAACCCCACAGGAAGGCCGGTGCCGGGCGCCAATTGAGCTTTTCTTGAACGTCTGCGAGTAGTCGGGCCGGCAGCATACGTTCGAAGTCACTGGTGCCAAAGCGGGCTTGCGCCAACGGACTGTTGCCGTGACCGGGCAGATCGGGAATGACGCAACGGAAGCCGGCGGCCGCAAAACGTTCGGCGATGCGCAACATTTGTTCCTTGCGACTATTGCGCCCGTGCAGCAGCACGATCGTCCCGACCACCTGCCCGTAGGGCGGCAGCGTCACCCCACGTGATTGCAGTTGTTGGCGTAGGCGCCGCCCACGCTGGCCCGGGGCTGAGCCGGATTTCGGGCTGACCACCAGACAGGGAGCTTGCCCTTGAAGGCAATCGAGCGACATGACCCGCAAGCCGGCACGCGCCGGATCGTCAAGCAATAGGGTCTGGTCGGCTGTCAGCGCGGGTCGAACAGGCATGAACACCGAGGCGACAGCCCAACCCACGAGCACGAACGCCACGCTCGGTACCGCGATCACGGCGAATATCAGCTTGCGAGCGCGCATGAGATTTACATCCAGATCCGCGGCACGCTGGTGTCATCCGCGGACACCACCGGTGCTTCCACCTTCTCGGCGCTCACCACATAGCGCAGCGGCCCGCCCG
>JBNKNO010000102.1:0-3876 GCA_050293885.1 Rhodocyclaceae bacterium
GGCGTTGCGCCGGGCAGCTGCGCGACCTGCCACAACGGCAGTACCGCCGCCGGCAAGCCGTCGAGCCACATTCCGACCAGCCAATCCTGTGACAGTTGCCACCGCACGACCGGCTGGGTGCCAGCCACCTTCAGCCACACCGGCGTCGCGCCGGGCAGCTGCGCCACCTGCCACAACGGCAGCACCGCCGCCGGCAAGCCGTCGAGCCACATTCCGACCACACAAGCCTGCGACAGCTGCCATCGCACCACCGGCTGGGTACCCGCCACCTTCAGCCACACCGGCGTGACCCCGGGTAGCTGCGCGACCTGTCACAACGGCAGCACCGCCGCCGGCAAACCGTCGAGTCACATCCCGACCACACAAGCCTGCGACAGCTGCCATCGCACCACGGCCTGGATTCCCGCGACCTTCAGCCACAGCGGCGTTGCACCCGGCAGCTGTGCGACCTGTCACAACGGCAGCACCGCCGCCGGCAAGCCATCGAGCCACATCCCGACGACGCAAGCCTGCGACAGCTGCCATCGCACGACCGGCTGGATTCCGGCCACCTTCAGCCACACCGGCGTGACCCCGGGCAGTTGCGCCACCTGTCACAACGGCAGCACCGCCGCCGGCAAGCCGTCGAGCCACATCCCGACGACGCAAGCCTGCGACAGTTGCCACCGCACCACCGCCTGGATTCCGGCCACCTTCAGCCACACCGGCGTGACCCCGGGCAGTTGCGCGACCTGTCACAACGGCGGCACCGCCACCGGCAAACCGTCGGGGCATATCCCCACCAATCTGGCCTGCGACAGCTGCCACCGCACCACCGCGTGGATTCCCGCGACCTTCACGCATACCGGTGTCGCCCCGGGCAGTTGCGCCACCTGCCACAACGGCTCTAGCGCCACCGGCAAACCAGGCTCGCACTTTGTCACCTCGCGTGCCTGCGACGCCTGTCACACCACCACCGGCTGGTCGCCGACGATCGCCTACTCGCACACCAGTCCGTTCTACCAACGCCACAACGCCGGCCTCAGTTGCACCGCATGCCATACCTCCAACAACGAGGTCATCGCCTGGCGCTATGCCGCCTACAAGCCCAACTGCGCCGGCTGCCATGCGAACCGCTACCAGCCCGGTGAGCACACCAAGGTCAACTCGCCGCGCATCTACTACACGGTCGCCGAACTGGCCGACTGCTCGGGCGCCTGCCACGAGTACACCGACAGCAGCATGACCACCATCCGCAGCTCGCGCACCGGGCACCACCGTGCCACCAGTGGCAGCTTCGATTGACGCCAACCCACCCGAAATATCCGGAATGACACACACCCAATGCCGTCGCCTGCTCCAAACCTTCGTCTGGCTCTTCTGCCTGTTCGCCGCACACCCGGCGTTTGCCCAGGTGCTGGACGAAGTCGAGATTCAACGCGACGGCAATGAGGTGCTGGTGCGCGTGCTGTTCAACGCGCGCATCCAATATCTGCGCCATTCACCGAAGGATCGTGGCGAACTGGTGCGCATCGAATTCCAGATTCTCAACGACCCGGAGAGTGCGGCGTCTTCGGCGGATGAATACCGCAAGATCGACGGCGGCAATCTGTTGCCCGACTTCTCCGTCACCTACCCCGCATCCCAGGGTGGGCGCGCCATCAAGACCATCCAGGTGCGCTTCGACAAACCCGTGAAGTTCTCGGTATCGCCCGGTGAATCGAATCGAGGCATCCTTTTGCGCGTTCCGGTGGCCTCCGCCGCGGACGAGCAACGCGACCAACAAACGCGTGCGGCCGCGCTGCCGCTGAACCAGCGCTACATCGTTGTCCTGCAAAGCGGGGACAAGCCGATCCAGAAGGTCGTGCCGATCCCCTCCGACTACCAGGCGCTGTCGCTATTTACCGATACCGTCAGCCGCGACGGTGCCACCACCTACCGGCTCAATCTCGGTTACTTCGAGACCGAAGCCGAAGCGGAACGCATTCGCACCGCCTTGAAGAAACGCTTCCCCGACGCACTCGTCGATCGCATGAGCGCACAACAAGCGCCGCCGCCGAGCGCCAGCATTCCGCCCCCCGCCGAAACGAGCACCCGCGAAGCCACGCCGATCGCCGCGCCGCGTTCATCCGAAGAGGTCGAAGCCCAGGCGGCCCAGTTGTTCGCCCAGGGCAAGGCGGCGCTCGACAACGGTGACAACGCGCTCGCCATCGGGCAGTTCAATCGCGTGCTCGTCCTGCCACCATCGAGCAAATCGCAACAAGCGCAAGAGTTGATCGGGCTGGCGCGCGAGCGCAATGGTCAAATCCGCAAGGCGCGCGCCGAATACGAGCTCTACCTCAAGCTCTATCCCGACGGCGAAGGCGCTGCCCGCGTGAAAGCACAGTTGGCCGGCCTGCCCGAAGCCGGCACCCGGGTCGCGCGCGGGCGCGGTTTGCGACCGGTCACGCCGATTCCGTTCACACTCAGCGGCGGCATCTCGCAGTTCTACTACCACGGCGCAACACACGCCGAATCCCGCGTCGACATCGGCTCGACGGTGGACAAAGCGACCTTCGACGAAACCGATCAATCGGCACTGATCACCAACGTCGATCTCAGCGGCCGCTTCCGCACCACCCAATTCGACAACCGCATGGTGATCCGCGACACCAACACGCTGGACTTTCTTGGCCGCGGCAACAGCCGCAACCGTCTCACCGCCGCCTACTACGATTTCAAATACCTGCCGATGCAGATCGGCGGCCGCATCGGTCGCCAGTCCGGCCTCTCGGGCGGCGTGCTCGGGCGCTTCGACGGCGTACTCGGCGGCTACCAGTTCGCGCCCCACTGGAAACTCAATGCCGTCGCCGGCAAACCGGTCGAATACGACTTCGACTCGAATCGCGTCTTCTACGGCTTGAATCTGGACGGCGGCACCTTCGCCGAGCACTGGAGCGGCAACGGCTATGTCATCGAACAGAAGATCGACAACGTCGTCGATCGGCGCGCCGTCGGTGGCGATGTGCGCTATTTCGACCAAAACGGCTCGATGTACGGCCTGCTCGACTACGACACCTACTTCAACAAGCTCAACATCGCGATGCTTCAGGGCACGCTCAACACCGACAGCGGCTACACCTACAACCTGCTCTACGACCGCCGCCTGACCCCCACGCTGCAGCTGGGCAACGCCTTGATCGGCGAAACGCACTCATCGATGCGCACGCTGCTCAACACCCTGTCGCTCAACGAAGTCAAAAACCGGGCGCTCGAGCGCACCGCACTGGCCAAACTGCTGTTCGCCGGCGTCTCCAAACAGATCGACCCCCATGTGCAGCTCGGATTCGACCTCCGCCTCTCGAGCATCGGCGCACTCCCGGCCAGCGGCAACCTGCCCGCGTCGCCGGCAACCGGCACCGTCAAGAACTACAACTTCCAGGCCATCGGCTCCAATCTGTACAGCGATCGAGACATCCTGGTGTTCGATCTGGGCAGCCTTCATGGCCGCGGTTACAACGGCCTCAGCATCTCGCTCAACAGCCTCAGCGTGTGGCGCGAACACTGGATCCTCGAACCCGCCCTGCGCCTGTATCGCCAGCGCAACGACAGCGGCACCACACTCACCCGCGCCACGCCGAGCGTACGGCTGACCTATCGCTGGACCGAAGCGCAGAGTCTGGAAATGGAATTCATGCTCGAACGCTCGAAGACCGAGTCGCGTTCGCAAAGCGAAACCAGCACGCGACGCTTCGGCGCACTTGGCTACCGGGTCGACTTCTGAAGGCTTTTCGCAGGCAATAAAAAAACAGGGCCAGTCACAATGACTGGCCCTGTTTTTTTGATTCAAATGGTCGGGGCGGCGGGATTCGAACTCGCGACCCCTTGCACCCCATGCAAGTGCGCTACCAGGCTGCG
>JBNKNO010000103.1:0-3862 GCA_050293885.1 Rhodocyclaceae bacterium
GTTTTTCCCCGCCACACCTCCCCGCCGGCCCCCGCTTGCCGAGCGCGGCAGAGTAGCGTTCAATCCAATCAACATACGCCGCACGCGCTTACAATCCCCATAGTCACCGCCGTGCCGGCGGTTCAGTTCAACGAGGTTAATCCGCCGCAATGCCGCCGCGGCCGGCCTCTACCTCGGTTCGGCGGCAGATAAACGCTATTTGTTAGGCGCTCATTCCAATGAACTACTCAGACGCCGCTCTCTGGTTCTCGGCGTTGGTGAATATCGCACTCGCAAGCGTTCTGGCTGCGCATTTTCGGCGTCGCGTAAAGAGCCACGTCGCAACAGAAGCGAAGGCCAAGGCCGCGTATTCTTGGCTCTGCGTAGGCGTCGGCATTTTCTCGGGCTTCGCCGTCTTTCTTGGCACTACGGCGCTCATCAACTTGCCGGTCGGGCACGGAGAAGTTCTGATTGCCGCTCCGTTGCTCAATCTACTGCTAGCAGGCCTGCTCATCGTTGCAGGCCGAATCGTTATTGGCTGGGCGCCTATCAAATGGTAATTTTCGGTGGCAAGTCGCCCGTCATTCCGATGGCCGCGCCTAACACTACGTATATGGGCTCCCCCACAAATCAAGTCTGATCGACAGTCTGGTCCAGACGGATAAATCACTTGCAGTCGTATATCCGGCATCTTGAGTGGGCTCGCTTTGGCCCGTGCCGTCATGGAATCTGCCGGGAATGCGCCACACGCTCCTGAGCCGCATCGTTCTTGCCGCGTCGCCCGCCCAACCGGTAAGGGGCGACGAACTTGGGCGCCATCAGTCGTACGGCATGGCGCACCAACTCGGGCTTTCCGGATTGCCCCATCCCATGCAAATCGAATACGCTCTTGGCCAGATCGATTCCGAGGACAATAATGGTCATGGACTTCCCCTCCGGCGTGATTGATGAGAACCGCTATTCCCATCATGGCACCCGATGCCGAGTGCGGCTTTGTCCGCACAACCGGGACGGGGAAGTCCCTTTCATTTGTTAGACCTCTCATTTGAATTTCTTCGCCATGACTGAAGTCACGGGAATCGACCATATTTACATCACAGTGTCTGATCTTCAGCGAACTGAGCGTTTCTACGATCGGGTCTTGCTTGAGACACTTGGTTTCCGAAAGAACAATTTCGTCTTGGGCGGTGATCGGCACGTCCAATACTTCAACCGTCATTTCGGTTATGTTCTCCGCCCGTCACGCAATTTCAACGGGCACGACTCATATGCGCCGGGGCTTCATCATTTTTGCCTTCGCGTCGAATCAATCGCTGATGTTGTCGCCGCTGCCAATCAGCTTCGCGCGGCTGGTGTCGAAGCATCGGAAGCAAAGCTATATCCTGAATACGCGCCCGATTACTGGGCAACATTCTTCACGGACCCCGATGGCGTTCGCCTCGAAGTAACCAACTACCGCCAGGAACGTCGAGACCGTCATGACAATTGGTAACCAGAGGGCTAACCCTGCGCTCGGAAGAAATAGGGGACAGACGGTGAGGTTTCCCCGCATATTCATTCTTGGGTGAGCGCGGCGCGCGCCTGGCTATTTAGCCTGCCAAGCGCACACCAAGGTCGCGGCCTATTCAGATACTCCGGAGCGACATCGAGAATCCTTGGCCCGAGGGCAAGCACGGAAACTTCAGCGTAACGCCCGTTTCGTGTCGCGCTCAACGACAATTCCTCTGGTGCGCCATGGCGATGGCCATCGCAACGGCCGGGCGACGCTGCTGGGGCTGGCGACTGGGCGCTTCATCGCTGGCCATTCGTTGGTCGATGGCCTGGGCGCGCGCGTGGCGGGTACGGCGCGGGGCTTCTACGGCTTGCTGACGCTGGGCAACGCGGTAGCGTTCGGGCCGGTGGAGTCCCGGCGCCGGCCGGGCGTGCTCGGCACGCTGCTCACCCGTTCGGGGCGCCTGCTGGTGGGCGGCGGCGCCTCCTTCGCGACCTGCGCGCTGGTAGTGTGGGCCTTCACGCAGGCGCCGATCGCGCTGGTGACGGCGCTGCGCGAGACCAGTATCGTGTTCGCGCTGTTGATCGGCGTGTTCTTCCTCAAAGAGCCGCTCAACCTCGCCAAGCGGGTATCGACGATGGTGACGCTGGCCGGCGCGGCACTGATGCGGCTGGCACGGCACTGAGTCTTGTATGCTCCCGCTCATCCTCTTCCTTTTCGACTAAGGAGCCCCCCATGCATGAAGTCGAACTGAGTTGCCGTTGCGGTCAGGTCAAGGGCGTGGCCAAGTCGGTCGATCCGGCCGAGGGCACGCGCGTGGTGTGCTATTGCAAGGACTGCCAGGCCTTCGCTCATGCGCTGGCGGCGGACAAGGCGGTGCTGGACGAACACGGCGGCACCGACATCTACCAGTTGCCGCCCGCCCGCGTGGAGATCCGCCAGGGGCAGGACCAGTTGCGGTGCCTGCGGCTGACCGAAAAAGGCCTGTTTCGCTGGTATGCCGGGTGCTGCAACACGCCGATCGCCAACACGGTGTCGGCCGGTATTCCGGTGGTGGGGCTGATCCACGGCTTCGTTGCCGACCCGGCCGTGGCGCACGCCAGGCTCGGGCCGGTCCGGGCGTATGTCAATACGGGCTCGGCCATCGGCCCCCTGCCCGAGTCGATTACGCGCAAATCGTCCACGCTGCGCTATGTGCTGAAGATCGTGCGCAAGATGTTGGTGTGGAAGCTCACCGGGCAAGGCCGGCCCTCGCCGTTTTTCGACGACAAAGGTCATCCGGTCAGCGAACCGAAGATTCTCGGCCGGCGTGACCCATAGCCGCGCACCCCGTCCGCCATGCCGGACGTGATCGAATTCGACACCGAGCGTCTGATGCTGCGCCAGTGGTGCGCCGCCGACCGCGCGCCGTTTGCGGCGCTCAATGCCGACCCGCAGGTGATGGCCTGCTTCCCCGCGCCGCTCACGCGCGCCCAGAGCGACGCGCTGGCCGATCGCTGCGAAGCGCTGATCGCGACGCGCGGGTGGGGCTTCTGGGCAGTGGCCTTGAAGGCGAGCGGCGAGTTCATCGGCTTTGTCGGACTGCACGAGCCGGCGGGGGCATTGCCGTTTGCGCCCTGCGTGGAGATCGGCTGGCGGCTGGCGCGCGATCACTGGGGCCGAGGGCTGGCGACCGAAGCAGCGCGCGGCGCGCTCGAAGTGGGCTTCGGCACGCTGGGGCTGGAGGAGATCGTCGCGTTCACAACGGTCGGCAACCACCGCTCGCGAGCGCTCATGGAACGGCTCGGCATGCACGCCTCGAACACCTTCGAGCACCCCGATCTGCCGGCCGGCCATCCACTGCGGCGCCATTGCCTGTATCGAATGGCGCGCGGCGATTTCGCGATGCCCATCGCGTCACGCCGCCGCCAAGCACCGTAGGGCGGGTTTCAACCCGCCATGGTCGGCTGAAGCCGACCCTACGCGGCATCAAGATTTCGCAAGCACTACTCGCCTGGCACTCGATCCGGACACGCCGCCTTGCACTCGCGGGCCACCCCCTCACGAATGATCTGCGCCAGCCGGGCCACCCCAGGACCGACGAAATCCGGGTCGGCGACGACCAGGTAGAGGCTCGCCCGGCGCTCGCCGCCCTCGCGCATCGGCAGCGGCGCGAGCCGGCCGCTTTCGAGCTCGGGGCGGATGCGTTCCTCGGGCAGCCAGGCGAAGCCATGGCCGCGCGCCACCGCCTCGATGGAACTGGCCATGTGGCTGAGCGTCCAGCGCTGGTCCACTTCCACTGTGGTGGTGTGCCGGTCGCGCGTGGCGCCGCTGTCGCGCACGACGATGTGGCGGTGGCCGTGCAGATCGCGGGCGGTGAGCGGGCGGCCGAGCGCATGCAGCGGATGGTCC
>JBNKNO010000104.1:0-3509 GCA_050293885.1 Rhodocyclaceae bacterium
CTCATGTGCGGCAGCTTCCGGAAAAGGCGGATGGCCGCTTGGGGTCGAAAGTCGTCAGTGACCGGCGTCAGGTGGATACCGTATCAGCAGGCGTAGCCCGGACAAGGCCCTCAGGGCCGCCGCCGGGATTCATCGCTTGATCGACCACTGACCCCGGATTTCGCTGCGCTGCATCCGGGCTACGAAACAACGATGTCCTTTCCGGCATCGAGCCGCACGGCACCTGTCTCAGCCGATCCGCTGTGCCATCTCTTTGATGACGGTATGCACAATGGCCCTGAGGCAACGCGATTCCCCCGCCATCGTTGCCGACAGTTCGGGGCGTGCCTCGGCGATCCGGGCGTTTTCGGCTTCGACCTCGGCGTAGAGTGCCTCGGCCGCCTCCATGGCGCGGCGGCGTTGATTTTCCAGCAGGCGCTCGGCCGTGCCTTTGGCCAGATTCAGCTCAGCACCGGCTTCAAGCAGCAAAGCGCGGTTGATGTCCGAGAAGTGGCGTACTCCCAGAATCGGCCACGCCAGTTGGGTTTGTGCCGGCCAGCCTTTTTTTTCGAAGGCAGCCGTGTCGTAGATGGCGACGCTGAGTAGGTCGTAGAACGGCGCCAGCTGAACACCCTCGTGCGACACCAGGAAGCTCAGGTTCTTCAGATGGGCGTCGCTATTGCCGACGAGCACGTTGAACACCAGCCAGCCAAAGAGCCGGGCGCGCGCCACGGCCGGGCTGCGGCAGGCCTTGGCCAGCGCCGCCAGGCGCTGCATGCTGCCCTGGCTGTATTTGAAGCTGCGGTCCAGCCCCAGCAGTTGGCAGGCGTCGATCACATGCCGGCGTTGCCAGCCGCGTGCGTCGGGAACGCGGTCGAAGCGATCGACCAGATACACCGGCGAGGGCACGTAGCGCCGATGCACGTTTGGCACTTCCAGCCCTAGCCGCTTGGCCAGACGCATCACGAACCATTCGTTGATCACGAAATGGGGGTAGTCCGCGTCCGGGTGATCGGGCTTGAGGATATGCGTCAAAGGGGTAGCGCCGGCCGCTCCAAACAGCTTGACCTGCGCCGAAGCGCCGCCGCGCCAGACCGAGCAGCATTCGCCCCGGGTGCGAGTGATGCCGCTCGATTACCCCCTACTCCCCATCCAGCGCCTGCTCCATTGCCGACAGCAGATTCTCCGGCGACTGCGCACCGGACACCGCGAACTGCTGATTGAAAACGAAGAACGGCACGCCCTGGATGCCAAGCGCCTTGACCTGGTCGTACACGGCCTGCACTTCCTCGGCCGCATCGTCACCGGCCAGCCAGGCTTCCAGCTCCTTGTCCTCGACGCCGGCCAGTTGCGCGAGCATCGCCAGTTGTTTGGGGTTGCCGATGTCCTTGCCGGCCTCGAAGTAGGCGGAGAAGATGTACTGGCTGAGGCGCGAGACCACGACCGGATCGGCCCCCAGCGCTTGCAATTGCAGGATCAGCCGGTGGGCCGGCATGGTGTTGGAACGCAGACGGATTTTGTCGAAGGCGAATTGGGCGCCATCGGCCTCGCCCGCATCCGCCACCTGCGCCTGCAACTCGGCGACCGCCTCGGCGCTGCCGAATTTTTTCTCCAGATACGGCTGGTAGTCGTAGCCTTCGGGCGGCGTGGTGTCGTCGAGAAAATACGGCAGGCGCTGGATTTCGACCTGCACGCCGGGGCGCTTTTCGGCCAACAATTGCAAGGCGGTACGCAGCCGGGCTTCGCCCACGTGGCACCAGGGGCAGATGAAATCGGCGATCAGATCGATGTGCAGGGTCATGGGCGTCTCGTGGCGGAACAGCCCCCACCCTAACGCGCGTTGCCCCGCAGCGCCACCTCCGCAGGTACCTCGGCGGGCATCTCGATAGCGGCCAGGTCATCTGCCCAACCGCGCAGCCGGGCCTGCGCGTGGGCGATCTGGTCCGGCTCGGCCCGCTGCAGCATTCCTACCCAGAAGCGCCGGTAGATGGCCTCGCGGCGCGCCCACTCGGCCGCCACCAGCGGCGGGCGCTGCGCGCGCCAGCGGGCGATCCAGTCATACAGGCGGGGACGCGAATTTAGCTTGAGCACGTCCAGCAGCTCGGCATGGCGCCGCGCCCGCTCGCCGATCCACAGGTGCTGATCGAGCTGCATGGCCTCGCTGCGCACGATGTAGATTTGCTGCGCGTCGGTCACGTAGCCGAACCAGTCTTCCAGATCGTCGACCAATTCCTGCGTGCGCCGCAGCGCCCGCCCCTGCGCGTCCTCGTTCGCCAGCTTGTCCGCCAACTCGGCACGGCGCTCGGCCAGATGGGCGCCGAGCGCGGCGATGTCCGCTGCCGCCATCGCCGGCCAGCGTTGCACCAGGTCGCGCGCAAATACCTCGCTGGCCTGATCGCTGCTGCGGTCGAATTCGGCAAACGCCCACGCCACATCGGCGGCCGTCACCGGCCGATCGAGCCGCGCGGCGGTCTCGCGCAGTAGCCCGATCAAGGCCTGCCGCGGCGCCCCCACATGCCAACGCCAGGTCGCGTCGAGCGACGCGCGCACCGCGTCGGCCTGCGCCGAGGGCAAATCGAACACCTTGCCCACCCACAACGAGGCGAGCAGCGGCGCGTTGCGATAGCCGAGCGACACCGTGCTGCAGGCCGACACCCACAGCGCAGCCGACACCGCCACCACCACGGCAATCAAGGTACGCATAAGCGATATGGCAGGCGCGAAGGCGGCAAGTTCCAGGCGCCGCGCGTTGGCAAGACGACCATGCCATCCCGCCCGGACGTGTTCGATGTCGCGCATTGCGCCGCCCCCATCATTCAAGCGCCCGCCAGCGCGTGCGCGACGGTTTGCATCTCGATCGCATCGAGTTCGAACGCGAAAATCGCCAGATCGTCGCGCATGTGGGTTTCGTCGCGGGTGCCCACCAGCGGCACGATCCCCAGCTGGGTGACGTAGCTCAGAAATATCTGCGCCGGCTCGCAGCGATGGCGATCGGCCAGCCGACCCAGCGCCAGCGTCCCCAGCGCGTGGGGGTTGGCGGTCAGCGTCCAGAAACTCTCGTAGAGAATGCCCTGGCGGTCGCACCAGGCGCGCAGTTCGAAGTCGTAACCGGTGTCGGCATAGAACCGGTTCTGCACAATCGACGGCAGCACCGCGGCATGGGCGCAAAGATGCTGCAAGCGCGCCAGATCGTAGCAATTGCTGATACCGAGCATGGCCACCTCACCCCGCCGCTGCAACCCCTCCATCGCCCGCCAGGCCCGCAGCGTGGCCTCGGCCGTGGGCAGAGGAGAATGCAGGATCAGCGTATCCGGCCGGGCCGGCGCCAAATTGGCGCACGACACCGCAAACGACGCCACGATCTGTTCTTCGACTGGCAACTGGGGATCGTAAGGCACCGTTTTCGGGTCCTGCCCGGACGCCGCCGTAAACTTGGTCTGCAGGTACAACGGCGCCGCCCCCGCGGACCGAGACGCCGCGCGAATGCCCTCCCCCACGCCCGCCTCGTGGTAATGCTTCGGCTGGCAGGC
>JBNKNO010000105.1:0-3271 GCA_050293885.1 Rhodocyclaceae bacterium
CCCTTGATGGCCTGATCGACCGCACCGATGATGCCGACCGTGGGCGACGGGTTCTCCAGCGCACGGACCATGTTGGTGTACATGTTGAATACGTTGGCACTGGGGCCGACATCGAAAACGTCACCCACGGAAGGGGTTCCCCCCATCTCCAGCTGAACGGAATCGAAGGTCAGGGTCGGTCCGGCTTGCGAGACCACGGCGGCACCGGTGTCGACGTTGGTGACGTTGTAGTTGGTGCCATCCCAGGCAATGCTGTATCGGGTGCCGGTGTAGGCGCCCGTGGTCTGTGCTTGCGCGACGTGGCCGGTGCCGCCGTTGGGCGTACCCGGCACGGCAAAGAATTCACCCAGTTGCGCGCGCACATCGTTGAACACCTCCGACCCGGAGTTGCTCACGCTCATGATGCGCGAGGGCGACACCTGCAAGGTGCGCTCACCCTGATCGCCCTGAAAGGTGACGCCATCGATGTTGCCGGCAAAGGGCTGCACATCGGCCTGATAGCCGGAAAACATGTACTCGCCATTGCCATTCTGACTGTTGGCCAGACCGAGCAAGGCATCGAAGTTGGCACGCACATCGATGGCAATGCTGCCCAGCTCCGCGTCCGAGTAGCTGCCGTTGCCCGACTCCACCGCGCGGGTCCGGGTGTGAATCAGGATTTCTTCGACCGCGGCCAGCTTGTTCTCCAGCAGACCGAGCGAATCCTTGGCATAGCCCTGGTTGGTCTGGAAGGTGAGGTTGAGCGTCTGGGCCTGGCTCACTTCGAGCGCCCGGGAAGAGGCGATGGGGTCGTCCGACGGCGCCACGACGCGCCGGCCGGTGGCCACCTGCTGCTGGGTGTTGAGCATTTCCGTCGTCTTCTGCTGGATGGTGCTGACGCCGGTCTGGTAGAGCATGCCAGTGCTGATTCGCATGATCTGTCTCCTATCGAGCGATGCTCAGGATTTCTTCGAACAGGCTGCCGGCAATGGACATCACCTTTGCCGAGGCCTGGTATGCCTGCTGATAACGGATCAGGTTGGCCGCTTCTTCATCCAGATTCACACCGGAGAGGGACTCGCGCGTGGCGTTGGCCTGCGCGTAGAGGCTTTCCTGAGCCGTCTTGTTCACCTTGATTTCGTTGGCCTTGTTGCCGATCTCGCTCACCAGGTTCGAGTAGGTCGACTGGAAGTTGGCGGTCGGATTGCCACCGGCGGCGAGCATGAGCTTGGTGGTCTGCAAGGCACCGAGGGCCACCGCGTTGGTGTTGTCGGCCACGCCGCTGGTGTTGCTCTGCAGGGAGAAGCTGTCGCCATTGGTCGGCACGCCCGAGAGGGTCAGGTTGATGCCCCCCAGCGGCGCCGGCAGGGTCACGGTCGTCCCGGCGGACTGGGTGGCCGGGTTGTAGGCTACCGAACCGATGAGCGTGTTCGTGTTGTCGAACACGTCGTAGGCGTTGCTCCCGCTGTTGAAGGTCAGCGTGTAGTTCGGGATATGCGGATTGCCGCTGGCGAAGCCGGTCACGTCGGTCACCGTCACCGCATCGATCGAACCGCTGCCCAGGTTGCCTGCGCGCTCCACGCTACGCACCGGGCCGGCAGCGGCCACCAGGCGGGTATCGCCGATGGCAACGCGAATGTCCTGTGCGGCGAAACGTGTCGGCTCGATCAGGAATGACTCGCCAGTCACGGTCGCCCCCGGCGGCGTGATCGTCAGCCCCACATCGGCGGCATTCACGGCCGTGCCGGTGGCGCGATCGATCAGACTGTAAGCACCGGTGGCATTGGTGTAGGTCGGCGTGTAGGTCCCGCCGGTGAGCTTGCCGATATCACCGAAAGCCACCGTCGGCGTGGCGGTGGCGCCAGCCACGGGCTTGATGCTCGGGCTCAGCTGCGCAAAGAAATCGGTGCCCAGGTTGCCGTCCAGGTCCTGGCCGAGGCGGTGCTGGGCATTGAAGGCTTCCGTGATGCCCACGGCCAGCAGGCCCATCTTGTTCTGAGCGGTATCAAGGGCGTCGCGACGGAACTCGAGCAGCCCCCCAAGCTCGCCCCCCGAGAGCAGGCTCTCGGGCATTTCGATGGAGGCGCCGGTGGGCATTTGCAGGCCGATCGCCAGGCGGGTCGGGTCTTCATTGCTCGGCGTGGCGGTCAGCTGGGTGACCTGGGTGTTGACCACCAGCGGCTGACCGCTGCCGATGAACACGCTGACGGTCGCGTCGGACTCTTCGACCGTGGTCACGCGGATCAGCTGGTTGAGTTCGCGAATGAGGTTATTGCGGGTATCGAGCAGGTCGTTGGCCGGCATGCCGGCGCCGGCGGCCTGAGCGATCACGATGCGCTGGTTCAGCTCACCGATTTCGTTGGCGTAGGCATTGATGGTCTCAACCGTGCTGGAGATGTTGGCCTCGGTGCCATCGCGCATCTCCGACAGGCGCGCGTCCAGGTACTGGAAACGGGCCACCATGGCCTGTGCGCTCGAGATCATGGACTGCCGCGCCGGCACGCTCGAGGGGTTCGCCGCCACTTCCTGCACGCCCTCAAAGAAGGTCTGCAGTGCCGGGGAGAAACCCACGGTGGGGTCAGCCAGCAGGTTGTCGATCTGGCTGATGTTGTTTTCGTACACCTGCAGCGCAGCGCGCTTGGTGTCGGCCGAAAGCACCTGGTTTTCCAGATACTGATCGTAGGAGCGGCGCACGTTCTCGATGCGGGTGCCCTGCCCCAGGAAACCGGAACCGGAATACAGCCCCTGCTGCGTCCCCTGAATGATGCTTTGCCGGGAATAACCCGGCGTGGACGCATTGGCGATGTTGTGGCTGGTCGTCGTCAGGCCCGCCTGTGCGGCGTTGAGGCCGGTGATTCCGACGCTGAGCATGCCTGCCATGATGAGTCCTCTCAGAAAAAACGCATTTACGGTGGATACATGGCAAGAGCAATGCCAGTTTCTCAAGTCGCTGTTTTTATTGAATTTACGAGAAGACAACAGGAAGACGGAGAACACACACCAGCCAAAGGCGGCAATGCTTGCCGCTGCGTTGCCGGTGGCCCGGCAAGAAGCGTTGGTCAGCCGGGGAACGCGCCTTTGAGGGTGGCGCCGTTGATGATGCGGGTGAGCTTCTCGGCGTAGCGCGGGTCGGTGGCGTAGCCGGCGTCCTGCAGCTGCTGAGCAAAGGCGGCGGGATCCTGCTGGCCAAGCACCTGCGCGTAGCGCGGGTTGTCGCTGATCAGGCGCGCATAGTCGCGGAAGGAATCCGCATAGGAGTTGTAGGCACGGAAGCGCGACTGTTCGGTCACCG
>JBNKNO010000106.1:0-3137 GCA_050293885.1 Rhodocyclaceae bacterium
ATGATCGTCTGGCAACGCCCCAACCTGCTGCTGCTCGACGAGCCCACCAACCACCTCGACCTCAACACCCGCGAAGCCCTCGCCGTCGCCCTCAACGAATTCGAAGGCACGGTGATGCTCGTCAGCCACGACCGCGCCCTGCTGCGCTCGGTGTGCGACGAATTCTGGCTGGTGTCCAAAGGCGGCATCGCCCCCTTCGACGGCGACCTCGACGACTACCAGCGCTATCTGCTGGACGAGGCGAAAAAGGCGCGGGCGGCGGCTTGATCCGGGCCGTCTGATCCGATGTCTGGCAACACCTGGGGTCGTAGGGCGAAAAAGCGAAATGCCTTCCGCCATAAGCTCGCGATCTGCAGATAATTTGCTTTTGGGTGCAATAACCGAGAGGTATTGCGCGACGAGAGCAGTCAGCGGGCAGCGATTATCGAGTTTGTTCAGCGGCTCCTTGGACGTACAAATGCCGAGTCAATAAGTGCGGTAGAATTCATCCATCATGGGTTAAGAGCATTGCTGGCGACATTCGAATAACGTTGGAAAAATAGGTGGTGTTTGTTCTTCGAGTGAAGGCTTTTCTTGACTTGGAGACCGGTTTGTCACGGACGGCGTGTTTTATTGATTATCGGAGTTTGTTGATGCGTGTCGCGCTTCGGAACCGACGTTTGGTACTGCTTTTGACCGTAGCTTTCTTATCAGGTTGCTCGCTGACGGATCGCTTCCTGCCATCAGCGGAAAAGATCTATCGTGCTTTCCCTCCGTCCGCCGAAGTGCGTGTGGCTTTTGAAGATGTTCGTGATGTCTTCAAAAACGAGCCTGGCGTTCTGAAACGTCTTGATGATCGTATGCGTGCTCAAATCGAGCTGCGGTCCTTGACCTGTACCCAAGGTTTCTCAATCGGGCGCCTGGAAACGGTGGAGGACATAGCGGCACTTCCGGTCAGGAAGGAGTGTTTTGCAGAGCAGGACGACCTTTTGGCCGCTACGATCGGAACATTCCGGTTGGGATATTTGCTCAAACAACCTCCTTTGCATCCGTTTGCTTCGCTGGACAACGCACCCGCCATTTCAAAGATTGGTGGCATTAGCCCCAGCAATTTTGTCGCTGCGTCCCATGCCAATGTGCTCTTGGTAGCAGGATCAAGTGCCGGTGAGTTTGCGTCCGTCGAAATCCCGTCGGGCAGGACCTTGGCGATCATGCCCAAGATCGAGTGGGCTGGCATGACGCAGTTTGTATCTCCCAACGGTCGCCTGATGGCTGTGAATATTGGACGCATCGGTGTGATGTTTCTCGATATGGAACGGGGCGACAAACTGTGGGAGAGTCGGAAAATACAGCGGTTCTATGCGTGGTTGCCTGACGTGGGGGCTGCACTGGTTCAGGCGGCGGACTCCGGTCTCCCTGCGCTACTGGATCTTGAGAGCGGTCGCTTGGAGGCCTACGCGGCTGGACCCAAAAACATGACTTGGGTTACGCCAGCCTCCGAAATAGGGGCGATATGGTTGGGAACGCAGCGAGAGGCTATCCGGGTAGAGCACGTGCGCGGACCGGATGGTGTTCGTGCAGCGGTTACCAAGGATTTCCACTTTTCCAGTAGTGCAGGCGTGACGGCACATGCGCCGACGCTCATGAATCATGGCAAATCTCTGTTCTTTATCTCTGGTCGGGATTTCGGGTCCCTGGATCTGGAAAATGGACAGGACACCGTCTGGAACGTAGCGGGTTTCCTCGCAAACCGTTATGCCAAATTGTCGGAAACGACCTTATTGGTGGAATCCTACAAACGCTCCGGACGAGGTACGAATACTTGGGTGTTGGACGTGGGGGCGCGAACTCTTGCTCCAGTGGACGCGTCCGCCTCGACGGCCGCCGGCAGTGGGCTACTCGTGGGACTGGTAGGACGGACCGGGTGGATCAGGCGTGGATTTAGTGCCACCCGTCTGGGGAGCTCCGTACCCGCGGGAGCACCCGAGCCCCTTGATGATCTGTACCGAGCGTTCAATTTGGAGCAGCAGATCGCCAAGATGGAAATGATGGAACGGCGTGAAAGGCAACAGGCGGAGCGGGCACGGCTCACCGGCGAGGCGCATGCCCTCATGCGGCCGCGCGGCGCTGTTCCGGCTGATCCTGCTTCCAAGCCTTCGTCCACTCCTCTTGCGGGACTTCCAAAAAATGCGAAGGTTGAAGCGGTGGGTGTGTATCAAGGGACGCGAACGTCGGGGCGGACTTCCTCGGAGGGACGAAATATGGGAGTCGTGGATGTCCTCGTCCGACCTGGACCTAGGCCCTTGATCCTTGTTCTGTCGTCCTATGAACCGGTGCAGTGGAGGATTTCGTTGGCCACTGGGGCTCGACTGGCCGGCGTGCTGCTGTCCGGATACCATCAATCCCTTGTGACTGGCGCTGGATCAGCGCGGGTTCTGGAAATGGGGCGATTGCACGCCTATGAGCGAGGCTCTTCGGAATACAATGCCTTGGACCGGGAAGTCCGGCACTGGACCGGAAATCAAGGTATCCAGGTGTTCCAAGGGCGCTACGACGGTGGTGCCTATACTGTCGGTGGCTGATCGCATTGGGTTTTTAAGGCCGATAGAAACCTCAAATCAAACTTTCGGCAGCTGTTACTGAGTTGCTTCAACGTGAGTTGGGCTGACGAAGGAAGCCCAACACTCGGTGTGCCATGCCGGCCCAGTTGCATGTTGGGCTTCGCTGCGCTCAATTCAGACTGCACGATGACAACGGATTCCAGCCGAATGGTGAGATCGGGTCCGTAGCGGTTTGAGACCGCCATTGGCTGAGTGCAGTAGCCGGCGGCCATTGCGATATCAGATCGTTCTGTGGATAAATCGAAGAAGCCCACAGGAAGTTTCACGCCAAGGTGCATCGCGGCGCCAACACCGGCACACCTCTCCCCATGCAGGAACCCCCATGACGCAATCCACCTGGCGACGGACCCGAGACGGCCTGCTGATCCCGCCCATCCTCTATGGCACGGCGTGGAAGAAAGAGCGCACGGCGGAACTGGTGATGCAGGCGCTGAATGTGGGTTTTAGCGGTATCGATACGGCCTGCCAGCCGAAGCATTACCACGAGGCGGGCGTGGGGGAGGGCATTCGCGCGGCGTCTCGGTCCGCGGGGGCGGC
>JBNKNO010000107.1:0-2973 GCA_050293885.1 Rhodocyclaceae bacterium
GGTGCTCGATCCACCGCTGGCCCCGGATTCCGCTTCGCTCCAGCCGGGCTACATGCTACATGCCGCTGCGGTGATGCCCTGATTTACTCTGCCCGCAAAACCTCCGCCGGATTCAGCATCGTTGCCTTCCGTGCCGGCAAGGACGCGCCAAGACGACTACGCTTCAAGCAGTGATGGTCCTTCGGACGGAAGGAGGTGCCTTGAACACTGTTGATGCTCATTCCCATACCCCGCGTCGTGCGCAGATGTTGGATGCGTCGTTCGACTATCGCCGCTTCCTCCGCCGGCGCGAGCGAGCGTAGCCCGGCCGAGGGCCGCCGGCCCGACGCCGGGAATCGGTGGTTGATCCACCGTTGCCCCCGGATTCCGCTTTGCTTCAGCCGGGCTACGTTCTTATGAAGCGATGTGCCGGCTCACTCCGCCCGCAAAACCTCCGCCGGATTCAGCGTCGTCGCCTTCCATGCCGGCAAGGACGCGCCAAGACGACTACGCTTCAAGCAGTGACGGTCCTTCGGCCGGAAGGAGGTGCGTTGAACGCTGCTGATGCTCAGACCCATACCCCGCGTCGTGCGCCGATGTTGGATGCGTCGTTCGACTATCGCCGCTTCCTCCGTCGGCGCGAGCGGCTGGTCAATGCGGTGTTCGTGATGTGTGCGGCGTGGTGGGTGATGCTCATGGGGGTGGGGATCGGTGCGCGTTGGTGGGAGCCGATGGCGCGTTTCAAGGACACCGCGCTGTGGGGCATCTGGACGGTCGATCGAGTGCTGGCCGTGGGGGCGCTGGTGTCGGCTGGCATCGCGGTACTCGGGCCGTGGCTGGTGCGGCACGTGCGCCGGCCGCCGCAGTTGATTCTGCTGCTGCGGGATTTTCAAAGCCGTGAGGCGGCTCGGTTGGCGCATGCGTATGTGCAGCGTTTCGGCGCGGCGTGGGGTTACTGGATCACGTTGGAGAATGTGGATTTCCGCGCGGTCGACAGTCTGGGGGGCGAGGCCGAAGTGGAGGCCGACGATGGCCGCAAGGACCAGCCCCCGGTTGGAGGCTGGTGGTTTACCAGCCTCGCGGTGGGGCTGGTGGTGACCGCCACGCTCGTGCTGACGCACCTCGACGCGGCACCCTTGCGCTGGCTGCGCGCGACGTCGAGGTCGTTCGGCGCCTTGGGCGAGCTGGTCTTGGGCATCGGCTTGATCGTGGTGATCTGTGCGACGTGGTTTGTCGTCACGGTGTTGATCCGATCGGTGCTGGTGACGATACAGCGACGGGCCTTTCTGCCCGGGCGCATCGATTCCGACGCGGCCTTTGCGTCGGTCCTCGACACGATCCTGGCCCGTATCCGCCGTCGAGCGACCACGCTGACGTTGGGCCCGCTGCCGGTCATTTCGGTGGATGACGCCTGGTGGCAGGCGGCCGTGCTGCGTTGTCTGGCGGAAGCGCGTCTGGTGGTGTTCGTGGTGGCCGAGCGCGAATCGGAGGCGCTGGCGTGGGAGATGGACCAGGTTCGCCAGCGCTGCGATCCGGACCGAACCCTCTACATCCGGTTGGACGGCGGCGCGCTCGAGCTGACTGACGGCAATGGCCGCGCACTGGCCGGCCAGTCGGACGAGGGCGCGGAGGGGCGGGTGGAGGACGCCGTTCGCCAGCTGCTGGTGAATGCGCCATAGGTCGTAGCGCGGACACCCGTGGCGTCATCCGCCGCGTCGTGCGACCCGGACAAGGGCGGCAGGCCCGACTTCGGATTTGTCGTCGATTGTTGCCGACCCCGGATTCCGCTTCGCGCCAGTCGGGCGACATTCCTGTGCGGCGATGTGCTGACTCACTCCGCCCGCAAGGCCTCCACCGGATCGAGTGTCGTGGCCTTGCGCGCCGGCAGCACGCCGGCGAGCAGGCCGATCAACACGGCGGTGACCTCCGCCAGCACCACGAAACTCCAGGGCGTGTGCACCGGCAGATCCGGCACCAGCAGGCCGACGGTTTGGGCGAGGCCCATGCCGATGACGAGGCCGCAGGCGCCGCCGATGGCGGCCAGCGCCACCGCTTCGCCGAGGAACAGACCGAGGATGGTCTGGCGGCGGGCGCCGAGGGCGACGAGCAGGCCGATTTCGGCGGTGCGTTCGGTGACCGCGATGGTCATGATGGTGACGATGCCCACCCCCCCTACCAGCAGCGAGATGCCGCCCAGCGCGCCGACGGCGGCGGTGAGGATGTTGAGGATGTTGCCCAGCGCCTTGAGCATGTCTTCCTGGGTGGTGATGGCGAAGTCCTTGCGGCCGTGGCGGGCGTTGAGGATGCGCTCGACGGCACGGGCGATGCCGGCCGCCGGGATGCCCTCGCGGTAGGAGACGTCGATTTCCATGAGCCCGTCGCGGTTGAACAGGGCGAGGGCGCGGGCGGTGGGGATGTAGACGGTGTCGTCGAGATCGAAACCGAGCAACTGGCCCTTGGCTTCCATCACGCCGATGACGCGGAAACGCTCGCCGCCGATGCGCACGCGCTGCCCCAGCGCGTTGTTGTTGCCGAACAGTTCGCGCTTGAGGGTGGCGCCGAGGACGGCGAAGGCACGGGGCTGCTCGGCATTGTCGGCGGGCAGGAAGCGGCCGCTGCGCACGCGCATGGTGAATACCTGCTGCATCGTCGGGCCGACGCCATACACCGTACTGCGTCGCACGCGGCCCTGGGCTTCAACCTCGGCGTTGCTCCAGATCGCCGGGGTGACGGCGGTGACGCCGGGGATGCGCTCGAGCGCGTGGGCGTCTTCCAGCGTGAGCGGCCTGGCGGTGTTGGGCAGACCCGGCGGCCCGCCCTTGATGCCCTTGGAACCCGGGTTGACGCCGATGACGTTGGTGCCGAACTGGGTGAATTCGGCCAGCACGAACTGGTGGATGCCTTCGCCGATGGAGGTGAGCAGGATCACCGCCGCAATGCCCACGGCAATGCCCAGCAGCGTGAGGAAGCTGCGCATGCGGTGCGCGACCAAAG
>JBNKNO010000108.1:0-2838 GCA_050293885.1 Rhodocyclaceae bacterium
CAACGTGAAGTGGACACCAAACGGGAGAGTAAACAGGATATACGACAGGTGGATATCCTTGGATGATCTGCTAACATACTGAACATACGTACAGTTTCCTTCAGAGAGTCCACCGCCATGTCGGATATCACTTTGAGCGTCGTTTCGCCTGATCGCCCTCGTCTTCTTGAGGTCGTACGCGACCGTCTTCGACTCAAGCACTACAGCATCCGAACTGAAAAATCCTATGTTGGATGGATTAAACGCTACATCCATTTTCATGGCAAGCGCCATCCCAGAGACATGGGAAAGGTTGAGTTGGAGGGGTTTTTGTCGGCGTTGGCGGTCGATCGCAACGTGGCTGCGTCGACACAGAATCAGGCACTGTCGGCGCTACTGTTTCTCTATCGCGAAGTACTGGAGCAGCCATTGCCCTGGCTTGATGACGTAGTGCGCGCAAAGCGACCGGCGCGTCTGCCGACGGTGCTCACGCGCGACGAAGTGGCGGCCGTGCGACAGGAAATCGATGACCCGCAGGTCGGCATCCTCGTCGGGTTGATGTATGGCGCGGGCCTTCGCCTGATGGAGGCGGTCCGGTTGCGGGTGAAGGATATCGAGCTGGCGCGCGGTGAAATTCTTGTGCGCGACGGCAAGGGCGGCAAGGACAGGGTCACGATGTTGCCCCTCAGCCTGGTCGACGCGCTATCGGCACAGATCGCCCACGCGAAGGTGATTCACGAAGCCGATTTGGCATTGGGCCATGGGCGGGTGTGGCTTCCGAATGCGCTGGCGCTCAAGTATCCGTCGGCGCCAACGGCTTTCGCCTGGCAGTATGTGTTCCCGGCGGCGCGTTTGTCGGTTGATCCAAGAAGCGGGAAGACGGGTCGTCACCATTTCGATGAAAAGCGCGTGCAGCGTCTGGTCAAGCGGGCCGTCGCGGCGGCCGGCATCGACAAACCGGCCACGCCTCACACGCTGCGCCATTCCTTTGCAACCCATCTGCTTGAGTCCGGTTACGACATCCGCACGGTGCAGGAGCTGCTGGGGCATTCGGATGTGTCGACGACGATGATCTACACGCATGTGTTGAACAAGGGCGGTCGGGGGGTGATCAGCCCGCTCGATCGCGCCGGCGCTGCAATGTAGGTGCCGCGCACACGTTTGTTGCGGGCCGGCAGGCACGGTAACGGGGGGTGGCGGCAACGAGGCGGGCACCCCGCCCGCGCGCTGATTGGCGGCACCCGGACAAACAATCGCATCAAAGCTGAAATTTGCCCTAAGGATTCGGCCTTGGCACGCCGTTGAACCTGTTGTTGCCGCGTGCGCTGATGGCGGCGAGCGCGACGAGACTATCCGAATACCTGCATTTGGGGCCGCACATGATTGAATGCTCGACGATTGATACCGCCCACATCCTGAACAGCAGTCCTGTACCGACCTTTGTGATCGACGAACGACACGTGGTGGTGCACTGGAACGATGCGCTGGCCCGCATGTCGGGCATTGCGGCCAAAGAGGTGGTGGGCACGCATCACCACTGGCGGGCGTTCTATCCGGCGCATCGGCCGATTCTGGCCGATCTGGTGGTCGATGGGGCGCCGGGGTTCCTGATGGAGAAGTTCTATCGGGGCAAGTACCAGCGTTCGGCGCATTGCCCGGGCGGTTGGGAGGCGGAGGATTTTTTCCCGTCGCTTGGCGAACACGGGCGTTGGCTCAACTTCAGCGCGGCGCCGCTGCTGGACGACCAGGACAACATCGTCGGTTGTGTCGAGACGCTGCAGGATGTGACGGAGCGCAAGACGCTCGAGATCGAACGCGGCGATCAGGAGAGCCGCCTGGCGGAGATCATCGGCAATAGCCCGGTGGCCACCTTCGTGCTCGATGCGCATGGCCGGGTGAGCCACTGGAATCGCGCATGCGAGGCGCTGACCGGCTTTGGCGAAAACGACATGCTTGGCAGTGCCGAGGTGTGGCGGGCGTTCTACCCGGACGACCGACGCAGCGTGGTGCTGGCGGAGTTGGTGGTGCGAGGCGCCACAATCGAGGAACTGAAGACGCATTATGGCGAGCGCGTGGTGGCGTCGGCATTGGTGCCGGGCGCCTTCGAGGCGCGCGATTTCTTCCCCGCGTTCGGCGAGCAGGGCCGCACGATGCATTTCATGGCAGCGCCGCTGCACAATGCGCGCGGCGGGATCACCGGCGTGATCGAGACGCTGATCGACGACGGCGTTCGCTAATGCAACCGCCGGGCCGATGCACTCGCCACGCGGCCCGGCTTGATTCACCACAACCTGATGTAGACACGTGAGCACCAGCCGCACGCCCATCCATCTCCTGGCATCGCCCGCCGCCGTGGCATTGCTCGGCGCCAGCCCGCAGGCGGGCACCCTGGGCAATGGACTGCTGAAAAATCTGGTCGCCAGCCGGTGGGCCGACAAGCTGCACCTGATCAACCCGAAGTACCGCGAAATCGATGGGCAGGTTTGCTATCGCTCGCTGGACGAGATTCCCGGCAGCATTTCGCTGGCGCTCATAGCGGCGCCGACCGAGCAGGTGCCGGCACTGATTCAGGCCAGCGCCAAACGCGGGGCGCGCGCCGCCGTGGTGTTTTCCAGCGGGTTCGACGACGATGCCGAGGGCGAGGGTGGCGGCAATCAATACCTGCAGGAGGTGGCCGCGCGCTGCGGGGTACGGGTATTTGGCCCGAAGGCTTTCGGCTACATCCTGCCGCCGCTGGGGCTGAACGTGACGCCGGTGCAAAAGGCGGTGCCGGCGGGCAATCTGGCCTTTGTTTCGCAGTCCGGCGCCATCTGCGCGGGCATCATGGACTGGCGGCACAACGACGAATTCGGTTTTTCG
>JBNKNO010000109.1:0-2502 GCA_050293885.1 Rhodocyclaceae bacterium
CTCAGACCTGAAGTTGTGCGGGCGTCACTGCCGGGCAAGCAACAAGGCGAAATACATGACTGAGATCAGCGTGTCCTACGCCAACCAGCCCGGCGCCCGGCTCGACGTCGACGACGACACCTACAAGCCTCCGCCCGGGTGCACGACAGACTCGACGGATCGCGGGCGGTACCGGCTTGAGCGCACCATGACACCGTCAGAGGGGATTGCGTGAGGCAACGGTAGCCAATAGAAAATATGCTAGCGTTATATTTTTGGAGCAAAAGGATCCGTCATGCCGCTTGACTCGCGAGTACAGCAGCAGGTCGCCCGCAAGGTCGAAATCTATGAGGGCCGCGTAGGGCATTTCTATCTTGATTCAATCGGAAAAGTGACCGTGGGTGTTGGACATCTGATTCCCGATCGCAATGCAGTGGCTCACATCGACATGGTCAAGATTACGCCGGGCCAGCCGAGCGTTCAGGCCAGCACGGGCGAAAAACTGGACGAATACGACCGGGTGAGTGCGGAACCGGCCGGATACCGGGCCTCATGGTATCGTCGCGTGACTCAACTACAGATGCTCGATGCGGACATCACCAGACTGCGTGATCGGCACATCCACCGCTTCTACCGAGAACTGTGCGGCATCTACTCCCGGGCACGTGGCTATCCGAACGATTTCGACACGCTGCCACTTCCCGTCCAAATGGCTTTGTTCGACCTGATCTTCAACCTGGGCGCGACCAAACTGGTCAATGTCTTTCGCCGGCTGGATGTGGCCATTCGCGCATCGGATTGGCGGCAAGCGGCAACCGAATCACTCCGGCCTCAGGTGAGCAACGCGCGAAACCACTACGTTCATCAACTTTTCATGACTGCCGCCGGAGCAACCGTCGCATGCGTCCCTACCTGCTGATTTTTCTCATTGCCAGCCTTCTTGCCGCGTGCGGCAACGTGCCCACCGCGAAGGCCAAAACGCCATGGTTCAACGCGCGGGCGTTTGCAGGACTGGTTTCGGCTCCCGCAGTCGGGAAAAGTGCGCGGCTCGATTTCGCCCTCGACGGGCCCAATGGCACCGAGGCAAAGTTCAGCGACTGTGCACAAGTTCAGAGCGCCCGCATCGACGACGTAATCGAGTCGCAACAAGCGCTGCTCGACAACCTCAAAATCAACTGCGAGGCCTATGGGCGTTTCTCGCAAGCCCAAGCGGCCCGCCGATCATTTCTGCCCGACGCCTTGAGCGAAGCGTTCATCAAGCAGCTCCCCGAATCCATCTTGCCGTCGATCGCTGGGGGCAATGGTGCGAAGCCAGGAACGGTGATCGGACAATCTGCGTTTGTCGAGACGATTGACGCAGCCACCGGCGAGCGCACCGAGATTCTGACGCGCATCGACCATGTGGCCATCACCCGAATGGCGCAAGCTGATATCGATCACGACGGGGTCGAAGACATGCTGATTGCCATCGGCTGGCGCACGCGCGGCGCTTTTGGACGCGGCGTGTCCCTGGTGCAGATCAGCCGGACAGGACCGGATGCGCCGGTGACCTTGACTGGGTGGCAGCGCCCTTGAATCCCGAGGTGCAAACATCGAAGCACGCGTAGGTTGGGCTGACGTAGGAAGCCCGACACCCATCGGTTGATCACGCGTCACCACGCGTCGGGCTACGCGGCGCTCAACCCCGCCGACCTGGCGGGATGGCGACCAGCAGCGAACCTGTGAACAGACACCCCCGAACGCCTTGATCGCGCGCTGCGCATCACCGTCTATAGTTGAATTGAGCTGCATGGCTCACCACAACAGCACTCTACCGCCAGGGAACGGGTTCCCGGTCTTGCGCCGGGGCATCAACACCGAAGGGGACAGGAGTGAAGACATGACCAAGACGGTAACCGCTTCATACAGCACGCCGGACGCGGCGCGCAACGCGCGGGACGAGTTGCTGGCGGATGGCATCGACCGCGAGAAGATTTTTCTCGACACCTCGAAGGCCGAATTGAAGGTGATGATTCCGGATGCGATCGAACCCGAGATCACCGAAATCCTGAATCGACATCAGCCGACAACGCTGCACTGAGGAAAAGCCACCCGGCGGGGTGTGGCGGGATGTTGTCTGTCGCACCCGGCGCACCCGCCCCGGCGGGGCGTGCCGGCGGTGTCGCCGGCTTGCAGCAAGCGGCGGTCGGGCTGACAAAGCAAGCTCGAGGCCAGGCGTTCCACAATTGCACTGCTGAATGCCGGGCTTCGCCGCTTGATCGACCGCCGCCCCCGGATTGCGCTTCGCGCCGTGCGGACGACCAGTGCAGCGGACATCTGCCCGATGCACCACGAGCGCCGCGGGGTCGAAACCAGTCGCGACACTCACCCCCGCCACACGCCCTCGATCACCGCCATGGCGGCCTTGATCGGTGCTTCCGTGCGCCGATCGGCGCGGCACACCAGACCCAGTTCGGCGTCCACCGATACGCTGTCGGCGATGACCACGCCTTCCGCGTGCGCGGCGCGCAGGGCGAGGCTGTC
>JBNKNO010000110.1:0-2416 GCA_050293885.1 Rhodocyclaceae bacterium
CTGGCGAACAGTGCTTACTTCAACACCGTGCGGCAGGGTGTGAGCACTATCAGCCGGGCCATCGTGGTGCTCGGATTCGACGCGGTGGCCGACATGGCCATCGGGCTCTCGCTGGTCGATGCCCTGCTCAAGGGCGGCGTGCGCGGTCGTGTCACGCATGAGATGGCGCGGTGCTTTCTTGCCGCGACCGTAGCGCGCGGCTTGGCTCGCATGCGAGGCGAAGGGCGCGCCGAGGAAGTGTTCATCGCGGCCTTGCTCGCCCGCGTGGGTGAGATGGCCTTCTGGTGTTTTGGCGGTCAGCAGGCCGAGGCGCTCGATGCGCAGTTGGCGGAGGGGGCCGACGATGCGCAGATTCAGGGCATCCAACAGGCGGTGCTCGGCTTTCGGCTGCGTCAGCTGTCGGTGCAACTGGCGCGCGAGTGGCGTTTGGGGTCGCTATTGCACGAGGCGCTCGACGTCTCCGGTCGACCGGGGCCCTTGGTTGAATCGATTCGCCATGGGCATGCGATCGCGCAGGCCGTGAACGTCGGTTGGGACAGCCCGGCGCTGCGTCAGGCGCTTTCGGGCGCGGCCGGTTTTGCCAAGGTCACGCCGGACGAGCTCAAGGACGAAGTCGTCCGCATGGCGCAGGAGGCGGCGGATCTCGCGGCGGGCTACGGTGCCAGCGAAGCCGCGCTCGCCATTCCGAAACCGGCCGCGCACGTCGAGGAGGCGCCGGTGCTGCCGCCGGAGATTCCCGAGCCGGAACCGACGCCGGCGGAGCGACAGCTTCACATCCTGCGCGAGCTCTCGATGCTGATCATGTCGGGCGGTGGTTTTGCCGACGTGGTCTATCTGGCCTGCGAAGGCATCTTGCAGGGTGTCGGCTTCGACCGTGTGGTCGTGGCGCTGGTGACACCGAATCGTCGTCAGGTGATCGGCAAGTACGCGCTCGGCGAGCATAGCGAAGGCTTGTCGAAGCGCTTCGTGTTTACCCTCGGAGATGCCAGTGCCGACGCCATCGACCAGGTGTTCCACAATCGCCAGCCGATGCGCGTCGCGCGTGCCCGTGGTCGACTGCAGGGTGTCGCCGGACGCGGTCCGTTCTGTCTGGCGCCGATCCTCGGGCAGGGGCGCTGCATCGGCCTGGTGTATGCCGAACGCGATGCCGTTGGTGAAGTCGATGACGACGCCTTTCATGCTTTCGCGCACTTCGTGCAGCACATGACCATGGCACTCCAGGCGCTGCGGCCCAGCAGCCCGTAAACCCGCCGGATTTCCCGCGCGGCACAATCAATCTCGCGTCCGGTGGCGGTATGATGCGTTTCTGACGGCAGCACGCCGTCTTTTGCATTCACCGATCCACGGAGCGACCCATGCCTGTCAACCTGCCAGCCCTGAATCCCGATCACATGCACCCGGTCCCCGGCGTCCGCCTCGGCGTGACCGAAGCCGGCATTCGCAAGGCCAATCGACGGGACGTGACCGTGATCGCGCTGGATTCAGGCACGCGCGTGGCGGGCGTGTTTACCCAGAACCGTTTCTGCGCCGCGCCGGTGCAAGTGTGCAAGGAACACCTCGCCGCGAGCGATATCCGCGCCCTCATCATCAACACCGGCGTCGCCAATGCCGGCACGGGCGAGGAAGGCCTGGTGCACGCGCGGACCACCTGCGCCGCCGTCGCCCAGGCGCTCGACATCGCCCCCGAACAGGTGTTGCCGTTCTCAACCGGCGTCATTCTCGAACATCTGCCCATCGACCGCCTCACGGCCGGTGTGCCCAAGGCCACCGCGGATCTGCGTGCCGACGGCTGGTTCGACGCCGCGCACGCCATCATGACCACCGACACCGCCCCCAAGGGCGTGAGCCGCCAGATCGAGATCGACGGCAAGGACGTCACCATCACCGGCATCAGCAAGGGCGCCGGCATGATCAAGCCCAACATGGCCACCATGCTCGGCTACCTGGCCACCGACGCCAACATCTCGCAAGCCCTGCTCGACAAGCTCGTGGTCGAGGCGGCGGACCTGTCCTTCAACAGCATCACCGTCGACGGTGACACCTCCACCAATGACTCCTTCATCCTCATGGCCACCGGAAAGGCCGGCAACTCGGTCATCGAGGACGATCATTCCGCCGCCTGGGCCGCGCTGCGCGAGGCGGTCATCGACGTCGCCATCGAGCTCGCGCAAGCCATCGTGCGCGACGGCGAAGGCGCCACCAAGTTCATGACCCTCAAGGTCACCGGTGGCCGCACGCGCGAGGAATGCCGCGCCGTCGCCTACGCCATCGGCCAGTCCCCGCTGGTGAAAACCGCCTTCTTCGCCTCCGACCCCAACCTCGGCCGCATCCTCGCCGCCATCGGCTACGCCGGCATCGCCGACCTCGATGTCGGCCAGATCAAGGTCTGGCTCGGCGACGTGCTCGTCGCCGAACA
>JBNKNO010000111.1:0-2334 GCA_050293885.1 Rhodocyclaceae bacterium
CCTTCCTGGATGCGGGCGCCGCCCGAGTCATTGAGGCCGATCACCGGGGCGCCGACCTTCATGGCCTGGTCCATCACCTTGCAGATCTTCTCTGCATGGGTTTCGGACAGCGAGCCGCCGAACACGGTGAAGTCCTGCGAGAACACGAACACCAAGCGACCGTTGATGGTGCCATAGCCAATCACCACGCCATCACCCGGCACATGGCTCTTGTCCATGCCGAAGTCGGTGCAGCGGTGTTCCTTGAACATGTCCCACTCTTCGAAGCTGCCGTCGTCGAGCAGCAGTTCGATACGCTCGCGGGCCGTCAGCTTGCCCTTGGCGTGCTGGGCATCGATGCGCTTCTGGCCACCACCCAGGCGGGCCTTTTCGCGCTTCTCCTCCAGTTGGCGGATGATTTCTTGCATGGGTTTTTCTCCGTCTAGGAAATCGTTCTTAAGCTCGGGGGAATGCCCCTCGCCTCAGTGTTCTTCACTCAAATATTTCAGTAGCTTGTGCGCCGCGGCGGCCGGCGTCGTCAGCCCTTCGGCGACCGCCTGCTGCAGGCCCGGCAGCTCGTGCTTGACCGAGGTGTTCTCGCGGAAACGCTCGCGCAGACCGCTGTCGATCAGCTCCCACATCCAGTGCTGCGCCTGGTCGCGGCGCTTGGCCTCGAATTCACCCGAGGCCTGCATGGTTTCCCGGTAGCGTTCGATCTCGCCCCAGAACTGTTCGATGCCATCCTTCTTGAGCGCCGACAGGGTCAACACCGGCGGCAACCAGTTGGGCGACGCATGACGCAGCATGTTGAGCGCCGACTTGATCTGGCTCTTGGCCAGCGTGGCCAGGCGCGGATCGATGTCGGCCTTGTTCACCACGATCAAGTCGGCCAGCTCCATGATCCCTTTCTTGATCGCCTGCAGATCGTCGCCCGCGTTGGGCAGCTGCAGCAGGCAGAAGATGTCGGTCATGCCGGCCACGGCCGTCTCGGACTGGCCCACGCCCACGGTCTCGACGATGATCACGTCGAAGCCTGCGGCCTCGCACACCATCATGGTCTCGCGCGTCTTGCTCGCCACGCCCCCAAGACTGCCCGCGGACGGGCTGGGGCGGATGAAGGCCTCGGTGCGTTGCGAGAGCAGTTCCATGCGCGTCTTGTCGCCGAGGATGGAGCCGCCGGTCACGCTGGACGACGGATCCACCGCCAGCACGGCCACCTTGAACCCCAGCTCGATCAGATACAGCCCGAGCGCTTCGATGAAGGTGGACTTGCCCACCCCCGGCACACCCGAGATGCCGACGCGCATGGCCTTGCCGCTGTGGGGCAGCAAGGCTTCGAGCACACGGCGGGCACGGGCACGATGGTCCGGGCGGAGCGATTCGATGAGCGTGATGGTGCGGGCCAGCGGCCGAAGCTGCTGTGCCAGCACGCCATCGACCAGCAGCTGGTCGGTGGCGGTCAGTTCGATGGGATCGTGCGGCATATTCATGGCGTCGGAATGGCGGGCCGGCACGTCGCGAAACGTGCCAGCGTCATCCTGCCTGATTATGCGGTTTTGCGCGCTGCGCGGATGGCGGCCAGCACTTCACGGGCGGCTTTCGGAATCGGGGTGCCCGGTCCGAAGATGCCCTTGGTGCCTGCCTCGACCAGCATGTCGTAGTCCTGCGCGGGAATCACGCCGCCCACGAACACGATGATGTCGTCGGCGCCCTGGGCCTTGAGGCTGTTGATCACCTGCGGCACCAGGGTCTTGTGGCCGGCGGCCAGCGACGAGCAACCCACAGCGTGCACATCGTTTTCGACCGCATGACGTGCTGCTTCTTCCGGGGTCTGGAAGAGCGGACCGATGTCGATATCGAAACCCAGGTCGGCAAACGCAGATGCGACCACCTTGGCGCCACGGTCGTGACCATCCTGACCGAGCTTGGCGATCATGATGCGCGGGCGACGGCCTTCCTCGGCGATGAACGCGTCGATGTCGGCCTTGAGGGTTTTCCAGTCTTCGGTGTCTTCCACGACCGAAGCATACACGCCGGATACGGCCTGCGGATTGGCGCGGTAGCGACCCCACTCGGATTCGAGCGCGTCCGACACCTCGCCCACGGTGGCACGCAGACGGATGGCGTTGATGGCCAGCTCCAGCAGGTTGCCTTCACCGGTCTTGGCGCACTGGGTCAGCGCGGCCAGCGCGGCATCGACGGCCGACTGATCGCGGGTTTCGCGGATGGTGTTGATGCGGGCGATCTGCGCCTCGCGCACGGCATGGTTGTCGATGTCGAGGATCTCGATCGGGTCTTCCTTGGCGAGCTTGTACTTGTTCACGCCAACGATCACGTCCTTGCCCGAGTCGATGC
>JBNKNO010000112.1:0-2294 GCA_050293885.1 Rhodocyclaceae bacterium
CTGTGGCGATTGGCACAGAAGGTGCGGGACCAGTATTGGCGCAAATGATCCGTGCTCAGGTGGATCAGCTTCTGCATCCGTCGTTAGGTGCGTTGGCAAGACTTGCAATGCGTTTTCGCAATCAGGTCGAAAGTAGCTTGCCGCGTGGTTCTTCACGGCGTGAATTCTGGCGTCGTTTTTTCTCCGGGAAAGTCGCGGACGCCGTGTATCTTGGTGATTTGGATGTGGCGGAACGTTCCGTCAGCCGATTGCTTCAGGCCTCATCGCATTCATCTGGATATGTTTGGCTTGTAGGTGCCGGGCCTGGCGCAGAAGACTTGTTGACCCTTCGTGCGCAGCGCGCACTCATGGAAGCAGACGTTGTCCTTTATGATGCATTGGTTCCACAAACGATTGTCGATATGGGCCGCCGCGATGCGGTGCGCATCTCGGTTGGCAAGCGCAAGGGGTGCCACGCGAAGTCTCAGGACGAGATCAACGATTTGCTGGTTCAATTGGCAAACCAGGGGCAGCGGGTTGTTCGATTGAAATCCGGAGACCCATTGGTGTTCGGTCGCGCTGGAGAAGAGATGGCAGCTCTTCGTCAGGCCGGGGTTGGGTATGAGGTCGTACCTGGAATTACATCGGCTCTGGCCGCTGCTGCCGATTTTGAGCTGCCGTTGACGCTACGTGGTGTTGCATCTTCGCTCGTTTTCACCACAGGCCATGATATGGCGGGTGATGTCTTGCCTGACTGGGCTCGTCTGGCTGTTTCCGGGGCTACAATTGCTGTCTACATGGGCCGCTCAGTTGCCGCATCGGTCGCAAGTCGATTGATGCAGGGCGGTATGCCCGAGGAGACACCGGTGGCTGTTGTTGAAAACGCCAGTCGGACGAATAGACGATTGTACCACGGTACGCTTGGAGACTTGCCTACACTTGAAAGCCGCACTGAACTTGCAGGCCCGGTAATGGTTATCATTGGTGAGGCCGTTGCAGGCGTCGATATCGGACGTTCGACAGCGCTGGCCCGCGCACAAATAGAAGTTCCTCAGGAGATTTTACAATGAAACTCAAGGTATTAACGGCAAATCGCCTGACGGATGGCGTTGCTGTTTGGCTCGCTGAAGGTGGGCTTTGGCAAACATCCCTGCAGGGCGCGCGGGTTGCTGAGACGGCTGAGGAAATCGAGACGTTGGAGGCTGTTGGCAAGGCGGCCACGGCTGACAATTTGGTCGTAGATGTGAACTTGATAGACGTTGAGAACCTCGACGGTGTTTTGGTTCCACAACGCTTGCGGGAGCGCATTCGCGCCGACGGTCCAACAATCAACTATCTGCCGGTCTCCGGCTCTGTAAAATCTAACGCGGCCTGAGGTGTTCGATGTACCGTTACGATGAATTCGATCATGATTTTGTAAAAGAACGCGTTGCGCAGTTTTCTGACCAGGTTCAACGCCGGTTGGCTGGTGAGATATCTGAGGACGCGTTCAAGCCACTGCGTTTGATGAACGGCGTATATCTGCAGCTTCACGCCTACATGCTGCGCGTCGCTATTCCCTATGGCACGTTGAATTCACGTCAGATGCGGATGTTGGCTCACATCGCCCGCAAATATGATCGTGGCTATGGTCATTTCACGACGCGGCAGAATATTCAGTATAACTGGCCCAAACTCTCCGATATTCCCGACATCTTGACTGACCTTGCCTCCGTAGAGATGCACGCGATTCAGACTTCGGGCAACTGCATCCGTAATGTGACTTCAGACCACTTTGCGGGTGCTGCGGCTGATGAAGTGGCTGATCCTCGCCCGTACGCTGAAATATTGCGCCAATGGTCTTCCGTGCACCCGGAATTTTCATTCCTGCCACGCAAATTCAAAATTGCAGTGACGGGGGCAGTCAATGACCGCGCTGCAATTCAGGTGCATGACATTGGTCTTCAGTTGAAGAAGAACGATAGAGGCGAGCTGGGATTTGCTGTCTATATTGGCGGTGGGCAGGGGCGAACGCCTCTGATTGCAAAGAAGATTTGCGATTTCCTGCCGGAAGAGGATTTGCTTTCCTACACGACTGCCGTGGTGCGCGTGTACAACCTGCATGGTCGACGCGACAACAAGTACAAGGCGCGCATCAAGATCCTCGTCCAGCAGGTCGGCGCCGAGGAGTTCGCGCGGCTCGTCGACGCGGAGCATCAGCAGATCCGAGGGGGCTCGCTCCGACTGCGGGACGAGGACATCGAGCGGTTCCAGAGCTACTTCCGGCCGCCGCCCTACGAGCCGCAGGAGGACGGCGCGCCGGGCGTGGCCGCGCG
>JBNKNO010000113.1:0-1823 GCA_050293885.1 Rhodocyclaceae bacterium
TATCGAGATGAATACCGACCATACTCTAGAGGAAGTAGGCAAGCAATTTGATGTTACACGCGAAAGGATTCGTCAGATTGAAGCGAAGGCGCTCAGGAAATTGCGCCATCCAACGCGCTCAGAGAGACTCAAAAGTTTCCTAGAAACAGGTCAAGATTAAGTTTTAAAAAGGTTTCTGGCCCTCTAGCTCATGCTTGGTTAGAGCAGCGGACTCATAATCCGTTGGTTGCGGGTTCAAGTCCCGCAGGGCCCACCATTGATCGCAGTCTGCTGCCGATCATCGCCCTTTCCCTTCCCGTACTCAATTGCAATGGCGTAAGCTCACGCGGTCGCAGCGCACTGGGCGCCGCACGGGTGTCATATCCCGCCAATTCGAAAGCACCCCGACAGCGAAGCGAAGGATCACCCTCGCGTCATGGGAAGACTAAAGCGTCTTGTTGAGCCAATCGCCTCCGCGATGGCGCCGTATCAAGCCGATGCGCCGCTGGCGGCGCAGTTTCGCGCGCGTCAGATTCAGGCGGTTCTGCGTCTCACGCCACTCACCATGCTGGCCAATGTCCTCAACGCCCTGATCGTTGGCTGGACATTTCGCAATGACCTCAACCCGCTGCTGCTCGTGGGCTGGACCTTGTTTGTACTGTACGCCGCAGGCACGGGCATTGACGCCTGGCTGCGGTGGCGACGCCATCGCACACCAACGACCGCCTCCCCGCGAGCACTCACCCGCTCGGCCAAACATGCGGCCTTGTTGGCCATTCTCTGGGGCACCGTCCCCATGCTGATGATGCCGGAGGCCAACCCGGACGCCCGCGTCCTGCTCACCGCCGTGGTCACCGGGATGATCTGCGCCGGCGGCTTCGCGCTGGCAACCATCCCCCAGGCCGCGCTGACCTATGTCGCCATTCTTGGCACGGCGACCGTCTTCGGCCTGATCCGCATGGACTTGCCGCAAGCCTACGAGATGGGCATGTTGCTGCTGGTCTACACGCTGATCGTCATGGGCACCGTGATCTCCAGCGCCCGCACCTTCGGCGCACGCCTCATGGCCGAAGCCGAGGGCGAACACCAGCGACAGCTCATTGGCCTGCTGCTGAACGACTTCGAAGAGAACGCCAGCGACTGGCTGTGGGAAACCGACGCCGACGGCCGTCTCACCCATGTGTCTCATCGCATGGCCACGGTGTTCGGACGAAGTGTCGACGCCTTGATGGGTCAAGACCTGCTGGCGTTGATTGCCCAGTCACTCGATCGCGTCCCCCAGGATGAACGTCAGGCCTACACCGACCTGTGCCGCCGCTTCAACTCGGGCCGCCCTTTCCGCGAGGCACTGGTCCCCATCGTGCTCGACGGCGAGACCCGCTGGTGGTCGCTCACGGCCAAACCGCTGACAGACGCTCAACAGATATCGACCGGCTGGCGGGGCGTCGGCACCGATGTCACGCAGGCCCTCGCCGCCCAGCGCGAAGTCCAGCGCATGGCGCATTTCGACGGGCTCACCGGGCTATCCAACCGGAACCACTTCCACGAGTCACTCAGCCGCATCGAAGAACAGGCCGCCGACAGCAACGCCGGCGCGCTGCTGTTGTGCCTCGACCTCGACAACTTCAAGGATGTCAACGACACGCACGGTCACGCCGTGGGCGACGACGTCATCCGCGGGGTCGCCGAGGCGATCCGCAAGACGCACCGCGACATCGATCTGACCGCCCGCTACGGCGGCGAGGAGTTCGCCATACTGTTGCCGGAAACGGACAACAAAGGCGCCCTCGCCCTGGCCGAACGCATACGCCAGGATGTCTCCGAAACCGGCATACGTTGGGACG
>JBNKNO010000114.1:0-1755 GCA_050293885.1 Rhodocyclaceae bacterium
TGCCGACCAGACGGTGGATGTGAGCTTCGTCCGCAAGACGGGCGAGCGCGTGCCCGTGCGCCTCAAGATGGCAGCGCTGCGCAGTGGCGATCAGACGGTGCGCGGCTACATCGGGGTGGCGTTCGACCTCACCGCAAGCCTCGCCCGTGAGGAAGAGCTGAAACTCGCCCGGCAGATGGCCGAGTCCGCCAACCAGGCGAAGAGTGCTTTTCTGGCCAACATGAGTCACGAAATCCGTACGCCGATGAACGCCGTGGTCGGCTTTTCCCGACTATTGGCCGATACGGCATTGTCGGCCGAGCAGGCGGATCTGCTCGGCAAGGTGCAAATCGCCAGCCGGACCATGGTGGGGCTCGTGTCCGACGTGCTCGATCTGTCGAAAATCGAGGCTGGCGAGCTCGATCTGGAACGTGCGCCCTTTGTCGTTGCTGAAATTGTCGAGGAACTGGAGGCCGTCTTCGGCAGTCAGGCGCGCGCCAAAGGGCTGCATTTCGAGATCGACTGCGCCGACATGCTGCCAGCCGCCCTGGTGGGCGACGCGGTGCGGGTGCGGCAGATTCTCGCGAACCTGATCGGCAACGCCATCAAGTTCACGCAGGGTGGAAGTATCACCGTGTCGCTTTCGGTGAGCGCGTCGGACGTCGATGAAGTGGTGGTGCGCGGCATCGTGAAGGACACCGGCATCGGCATCTCGAGCGAAGCGCAACAGCGCTTGTTCGACCCGTTCACCCAGGCGGACAGTTCGACCACGCGCACCTACGGCGGTACCGGGCTGGGCTTGTCGATCGTACGCGGGCTGGTCGAGGCGATGGGCGGCACCGTGGGCATCGTGAGCGTGCCGGGGCAGGGCAGCGAGTTCTGGTTCGAACTGCCGTTCGCGTCGGCGGCTGACTATGCGCGGCGTGATATTCAGGGCGTCGCCCTGCCGGGTGTCGAGGTGATGGTCGTTGAAGCCGACCCTGACGATGGCGAGGCGATTGCGAAGGTTGTCGGCATGCTCGGTTGGCGCGCGGTTCGGTGTACATCGGTCGAGGCATTGCTGGAATTGCTCGAGGCGCGTGTGCACGAGGGCGCCCGCCTGCCGGACGCCTTGGTCATCGATTGGTGGTTCCCCGACGGAGACGGCATCGACGTGCTCGAACGGCTGTCCGAGCGGCTCGGGTCCGAGCTGCCGCCCGTCGCCATGACGGTGTCGGCGTCCGAGCGGCTGCATATCGAGCATGTGGGCCCGGCCTTGCCTGACGATGCCGTGCTGACCAAGCCGGTTGATCCGTCCGCCTTGTTCAACGCGGTCAATCTCGGGCTCCAACGCGCGGGCGGAGATACCGACAGTTTGCTGATGAGCACGCATCCGCTACCGACGACCGGGTTGTGGTTACCGGGCGTGCGCGTGCTGGCGGTGGACGACAGCGAGATGAATCTCGAGCTCGCACGCCGGCTGCTTGAGCGCGAGGGGGCGCTGGTGGAGACGGTCACCGGTGGGCTCGACGCGATTGCCATGCTGATGGAGAGAAAGGACGGCTTCGACGTTGTCCTCATGGACGTGCAGATGCCGCTGATCGATGGCCTCGAGACCACGCGTCGAATCCGCGAAGATCTCAAACTCACGGAGTTGCCGATCATTGCGCTTACCGCCGGGGCGTTGATGGAGGATCGTGCGCGCGCCATGGCGTCGGGCATGAATGAATTTCTCGCCAAGCCGCTCGATCCGACGGCGCTGATTCGTACGATTCGACGTCGCTTTGAACAGGCATC
>JBNKNO010000115.1:0-1571 GCA_050293885.1 Rhodocyclaceae bacterium
ACGCTGGCGAGCACCAGCGTGATGGCGGATGGTCGGGGGCGCGACCGGGACGGTGATCGCGGTCGTTCGCATGGCTATAGCCAGCGTGACGACCGCGGGCACTACGACAGACACGGACGAGACGACCGGCGCTATGAGCGCGATCGTCGAGAGAGCCACCGCGAATATCGCCGTCGCGACGACCGCCACGACCAACGTGACGCCCGAGCGTACTACGGCGCCCGGCACTACCACCGAGGCGGGCGCCTGCCCTCACACTATCGGGATCGCGTCTACTACGTGAATGATTGGGCACATCACCACCTGCATCGCCCGCCGCACGGTCACGTGTGGGTGCAGATCGGCGGCGACTACGTGCTCATGGCCATTGCGACCGGCATCATCGCCTCGATCATCCTGCATCACTAGATCCGCTTCGTGCTCGAAGCCTATCGGCACGCCGGAACGTCGCCGTGGCGCAACGCTCAGCGGAACGCCACCACCAGCACCAGTGTGAGCAGTGCAACAACGGCGGCGCCGACGCGTATGGCGCGCGGTGCCGGGGGCAGCGTGGCGGCATTGACGGAGGCCAGTTGGGCCGCGCTCGCCGAGCCCCCCAGCGCCAGTTGCCACAGGCCGGCTGCCAGCACGGTCAGCACGAGCAGCACGAAGGCGACGATGGTGAAGTGCACTCCCAGCCAGCCCATCTGCGTGGCGATGAACCAGGCGGCGCTCACGACGTGACCGGTCACCAGCCCAGCGAGTGCGGCCGTGGCGCTGAGCCGTGTCGACAGCATGCCGAGCGCGAAGATGGCCACCAGCGGCGGCGTGACATAGGCGAAGGCCTGTTGCAGGTAGGCGAACAGGCCGGGGAAGCTGTCGATGGCCGGGGCCCACAGGGCGGCAACCACCATCATGCCCAAGGTTGTGATGCGGCCCAGGCGCGCCAGCGCCTTGGCATCCAGGTTGGGGTGGCGGGGTTGCACGAAATCGCAGATCACCAGCGTTGAGGCGGAGTTGAGCGCCGAATCCACACTCGACATGATGGCCGCCAGCAGCCCGGCCAGCATCAGCCCGGCCAGCCCCGGGGGGGCATACTCGGCAATGAGACGGGGAAACACCGTGTCCGGGCGATCGAGGTCGGCGAACAAGGCCACGGCCATGACGCCGGGCAGCACCATCAGGAACAGCGGCAGCAACTTGAGCGCGGCGGCGATCAGCGCGCCACGACCGGCAGTGCCGATGTCGCGCGCACCCAGCAGGCGCTGGCACACATACTGGTTCATGGTCCAGTAGTAGAAGCCCAGAATCGGCAGGCCCAGCAGCGTGCCCAGCCACGGCAGGGCCGCATCGTCCAGCGGGCGGATGAGGGAGAGTTTGTCGGCCGGCACCTGCGCCGTCACCGCCGCCCATGAGTAGTCGAATTCAGCGAACACCAGCACGAACAGGATGGCCGAGCCCACCAGCAGCACCAGCGCCTGCAACACATCGGTGTAGGCCACCGCTCGCAGACCACCAGCAGCGGTGTACAGCCCCGCGAACACCGCCAACGCCGCGCAGGTGGGCCCGAGGCTCAGGCCGGGCACGAACAG
>JBNKNO010000116.1:0-1535 GCA_050293885.1 Rhodocyclaceae bacterium
CGCAAGCGCCCGATGCAGTCGGGCGATGCCGCCACGCATCATCGCAAAGCGTGCACCCGATATCTTGGCCGCGGTTTCGAAATCCAGCCCGCCCAGCGCCGCGCCGATATCGACATGGTCTTTCACGTCGAAATCGAATTCACGCGGCGTGCCCCAGCGGCTCACTTCCACGTTGTCCTCTTCGCTTTTGCCCACCGGGACATCTTCCGCCGGCAGGTTCGGCAAAGCGCTCACGAAGGCCTCGATACGCGCCAGCAGATCGTTCAGCGCCGCCTCGTTGGCTTTGAGCTCATCGCCAAGGCCACCGACCTGGGCCATGACTTCGGAGGCATCCTCCCCTTTCGACTTGAGTGCCCCGATCTGCTTCGACAAGGCATTGCGCTGCGCCTGAAGTTCTTGGGTGCGCGTCTGCAACTGCTTACGCTCGCCTTCCATGGCCGTGAAGGCAGCGGTATCGAGCGTGGCACCTCGGGTGGCCAACTGGGCGGCCACAGTATCGATATCGGAACGAAGAAGCTGAATGTCGAGCATGAAAAACCCTGGCCGCGCGCGGCGCGTGTTCAATGGAAAGCCGACATTCTAAACCGACGGGGGTTTGAGCCGTAAGCCACCGCCCCGGCACTGCCTCAAATCTGTAAGAAATATTTATTACGGGTAATTATGAATCATCGAAGCCGGCGCCATGGGCCACTTGCTGCGACGCATGCCAGATGTTGCTTGGGAAGCACCGTCATACTCGCGATCTTTGCTCGCAATGCACCATTGATCACCTCTATCAGCCAAAAAAAACCGAAAGAAAACCGTGCCTTGCATTCCGTGAACGGCGAGTTAAATTGAGAGACGACACAGGCGAAACCAATATCGCCGATGACCGCAACAGACGGTCGAGATGACGGAGGAGAAGCGATGCTGTCCATGCGAGACTGCCTCGACTATTGCAATCTCACGGATGACGAGATTGAACTCATAGCCGAGCATGAAGGAATTCCCGATGTCGTGGCTGCACAGATGGCCTGCGGGCTGGTGCAGACGGATGAAGGCACCCTGCTACTGACGCGATGCATGGAGTCACTGCTCCAGCGTGCGCAGGACGAGGGGCAGATCGACAAACTGCAGCGAGCCAAGGCGGTCTATGCCCAGTTCGTTGCTGACCACCCGGTCCCTCACTGACGAACCAACCCTGAGTCAATTGCCGCGCTTGTTCGCCTGTGCGTCAAGCGCGCGAAGACGCTCGAGCTTTTCGCGGATCTTGCCTTCCATGCCGCGGTCGGTGGGCTCATACCAATGCTGGGTCGGCACCTCGTCGGGCAGATAGCGCTCGCCTGCCGCATACGCCTCGGCTTCGTCATGCGCGTATCGATAGCCGTCGCCATGCCCGAGGTTCTTCATCAATTTGGTTGGCGCGTTGCGCAGATGCATGGGCACGGGGCGCGAGCCATCGCTTTCGACAAAGCGGCGCACCGCCTTGTAGGCGGCATAGACCGCGTTCGACTTGGCGGCACAGGCAAGAAAGACCACAGCCTGAGCGAGCGCCA
>JBNKNO010000117.1:0-1439 GCA_050293885.1 Rhodocyclaceae bacterium
TGCCCGAGCGCACTGAGGACGGAAATGCGGCCCAGACCGGCGGCCTGAGCACTGAACGGCATCGCCGCGATCGTGGCCGCAATGACGGTGGCCCTGAGAGAGGTCTTCTGGAAGGTATTCAAAACCGCATCCTCGCGCTGGAGCAATACAGGATTGCGAACATATCATTATGGATAGGGTGTATCAAGCAAGTATCCACATTAAGTATTATCCGCAAAACCTTAAAACGGAAGGAAAATTTCCTTCTCCGGTCTGCCAGCCAATGACAATCGCGGTCTTACAAGCGTCATATTCCGCATTCGACGGTCATGACATGGCCCGGCACCTGAGCGCCGGGCCCTCGCAAATTACTGTTCGAGCAAGATGCGCAACATACGGCGCAAAGGCTCGGCAGCACCCCACAGCAGTTGGTCGCCGACGGTGAAGGCGGAAAGGTACTCCCCGCCCATGCCCATCTTGCGCAGACGCCCCACCGGAACGGTCAATGTTCCCGTGACAGCGGCCGGCGTAAGCTCGCGCATGGAGAGCTCGCGCTCGTTGGGCACCACTTTGACCGAACCGTTTGCTTTGGCCAGCATGTCATTAACTTCGTCAAGCGGGACGTCTTTCTTTAGCTTGATTGTCAAAGCTTGCGAATGACAACGCATTGAACCCATGCGAACGCACAGTCCGTCGATGACGATGGGGCTACCGCTACGGCCCAGAATCTTGTTGGTTTCGGCCTGGCCTTTCCACTCTTCCTTGCTCTGACCGTTGCCCAGATCCTTGTCGATCCAGGGAATCAGCGAACCGGCCAGCGGAACGCCAAACTGCGCGGTCGGGCAATCGCTGTTGCGCAGCGCCGCGGCAACATTGCGGTCGATATCAAGAATGGCACCAGCCGGATCCTTGAGCGCGTCGCCGGCGGCAGCATTCAGGTAGCCCATCTGGTTGAGCAGTTCACGCATGTGCTGCGCACCACCACCCGACGCCGCCTGGTAGGTCATGGAGGTAGCCCACTCGATCAGGTCATTCTGGAACAGCCCACCCAGCGCCATCAGCATCAGGCTGACCGTGCAGTTGCCGCCGATGTAATCCTTCACACCACGGTGCAGACCGTTGTGGATGACATCCATGTTGACCGGATCGAGAACGATGATCGCGTCGTCCTTCATGCGCAGCGCCGAGGCCGCGTCAATCCAGTAGCCCTTCCAGCCTGCCGCACGCAGCTTTGGGAAAATCTCGTTGGTGTAATCGCCGCCCTGGCAGGTCAGGATCACGTCCATGGCCTTGAGCGCGTCAATACTGTTCGCGTCCTGCAATGCCGGCGCGGCCTTGCCTACGTCAGGCGCAGCGCCACCCGCATTGGAGGTGCTGAAAAACACCGGGTCGATCAGCGCAAAATCGTTTTCTTCGCGCATGCGCTGCATCAGCACGGAGCCGACCATGCCGCGCCACCC
>JBNKNO010000118.1:0-1428 GCA_050293885.1 Rhodocyclaceae bacterium
CTCGACCACATCACCATCACCAGCCTGCCGGGCGCCGGATCGCTAACCTTGAGTGGTCTCGCAGTCTCGGCCAACGATCAGATCACCGCCGCCAACATCGGCAACCTGGTGTTCACGCCAGTGGCCAACGCCAACGGTGCGAGCTACGCGAGCTTCAACTTTACGGTCAACGATGGTGTCGCTGATTCTGTGGCGGCGAACACCATCACGGTCGATGTGACGGCGGTGAACGATGCGCCGACCGCGGCCGACAACACGGTGACGACGAACGAAGACACGGCCTACACCTTCAGCGCCGCCGACTTCGGCTTCAGTGACATCGACGGCGACAGCCTCGATCACATCACCATCACCAGTCTGCCGGGCGCCGGATCACTAACACTCAGCGGTCTCGCAGTCTCGGCCAACGACCAGATCGCCGCTGCCAACATCGGCAACCTGGTGTTCACGCCAGCGGCCAACGCCAACGGCACGAGCTACGCCAGCTTCGACTTCACGGTGAACGACGGCACGGCCGATTCGGTGGCAGCGAACACCATCACGGTCGATGTGACGGCGGTAAACGACGCGCCGACCGCGGCCGACAACACCATCACGACCAATGAAGACACGGCCTATACGTTCTCTGCGGCCGACTTCGGCTTCAGTGACATCGACGGCGACAGCCTCGACCACATCACCATCACCAGCCTGCCGGGCGCCGGATCGCTAACCTTGAGTGGTCTCGCAGTCTCGGCCAACGACCAGATCGCCGCCGCCAATATCGGCAACCTGGTGTTCACGCCAGTGGCCAACGCCAACGGCGCGAGCTACGCGAGCTTCAACTTTACGGTGAACGACGGCACGGCCGATTCGGTGGCAGCGAACACCATTACCGTCGATGTTACCGCGGTGAACGATGCGCCCAGCTTCACCAGCAGTGCCGTGACCAGCGGTACGCAGGATGTTGCCTATAGCTACAGCATCACCACCACCGATCCGGATACAGGCGCAGTCCTGAGCATTTCCGCGCTCACAAAGCCGGCATGGCTGACACTTACCGACAACGGTGACGGCACGGCCACGCTCAGCGGCACGCCGACCAGTAGCGATGTGGGCCCGCATAGCGTGAGTCTGCAGGTCAGCGACAGCAGTCTCACCGGGACGCAGAACTTCACCGTCACGGTAGGTGGTGTGAATAGTGCGCCCACTGCTGCTGACAACACCATCACAACGAACGAAGACACCGCCTACACCTTCAGTGCCGCCGACTTCGGCTTCAGCGACATCGACGGCGACAGCCTCGATCACATCACCATCACGACGTTGCCTGCATCCGGTACGCTGATGTACAACGGCGCTCCGGTGTCTGCCAGCGACCAGATTGCGGCCGCCAACATCGGCTTCCTGACCTTTACGCCGGCGGCCAACGCCAACGGCACGAGCTAC
>JBNKNO010000119.1:0-1408 GCA_050293885.1 Rhodocyclaceae bacterium
ATGAACCAGCTCATCGACCAACTCCTCGCCCGCTACGCCGGCCCGGATCGGCTCTCCGCGCAACAGCAGCAGGATCTCAAGACGAACGCGCACACGACCACGCAGAAGGTCTATGCCTTGTCACGGCGGATCATGCAGGGGGATGCGAAGGCGGCGGACGAGTTCAACGCCTTGTTCAAGGGGATTTGAGGGGGGAAGCGGGACGCTTCTCGCCACCCCGAAGGCCCCCAACCGCCCTGCTCGTGCGGATCGCGCAGGGCAGACTTGCGCCGCCTCATCCGCACCCATGCCGGTGTTTCGCGCCCTCATCCCTCGCCATCCCGTCCGCACATGTTCCGTTCTGGAGTATGGCGAGCCGTTGTGTAACATTTCTACACACAACGCGCGCTAATCGGCCGCGCTGACGATCCGGACCACCCCCCTGCGCATTGGCGCAAAACACCATCACGCGCCCTCTCGCGGCCTGTTTTGCGGTCGGCCACCTTCCGGTGGCACGTTCCGTGCGTCCTACAGATCCGTGTCTGGAGAACAGCGGCCGGACACAAACGCAGCATTTACAAAATAACTACCTACACCAAAGGGGTTGAGACATGCCTTTACTTTTTGCCTTGGCAGTATCCATTGGCGGCCTGGCCGTCGTCGCAACGTGGTTGTTCCTCGGGCCGATCGCGCCGACGAACGCCCAGATCTGGCAAGCATTCATCGCCTGGGCCTGCTTCTATCATTGTGGCGGCAAGATCGCTGGACTGAAGACAACCACAATCGGCATGATCTTCGGCGCAGCGGTCGGTGCGGCGTCGGTCATGCTGGCGGGACAACTGGGCGCGCTCGGTGCGCTTGCGGCGCCGGTCGCCGTCGGCATCGGTGCGGCAGTCATCGTGCTGGCCGCCCACATCGGCCTGCTGGCAACGATTCCGGTAAGCGTTTATGGATTCGCCGCAATCGCCGGCCTGATTCTGCTCAAGGGCCTTGCGCCCGTCGACGCCCTGCTGCCAACGATCATCTCGATCGTTGTCGGTGCCATCTTTGGCTGGCTCTCCGAACTCATCGGCGGCAAGCTGGCCAAGGCCGCCTGAGTTGAATCCCGCCCGCGCGCCCCGGTTTCAGGGCGCGCGGGCGGCTGATACTGGATGCGTCCCGTCCTGCGACGCATCCAGCCACGCCGATGTGCGCCCGCACACGCGGCGCTTCACATCCAGATCCGCGACACGCTGGTGTCATCCGCGGACACCACCGGTGCTTCCACCTTCTCGGCGCTCACCACATAGCGCAGCGGCCCGCCCGCCGAAATCGCGTTGAACGGATAGCAGGTGACGAGCGTCAGCCGCGTCTCGCCGGGCAGGCTGTCGAGTAGCCAGGTGTCGTCCTTGTCGACCACCTCGCGCTCGGTGACTTTGTAGACCTGCAC
>JBNKNO010000120.1:0-1348 GCA_050293885.1 Rhodocyclaceae bacterium
TTTGCGCCTTTCATTCCAGGAGAGTCTCATGAACGATCTAGGCGAATTTGATTACATCGTGGTCGGTGGCGGCGCGGCCGGCTGCGTGCTGGCCAACCGACTGTCGGCAGACCCGGACGTGAGCGTCCTGCTGCTCGAAGCCGGAAATGACGAAAAATGGATCTGGACCAAGATCCCCGTCGGCTACCTCTATTGCATCAACAATCCACGTACCGATTGGTGCTACATGACCGAGCCGGAACCGGGCCTCAACGGCCGCTCGATCATCTATGCCCGCGGCAAGGGCTTGGGCGGCAGCACGCTGATCAACGCCATGCTCTACCTGCGTGGGCAATCGCGCGACTACGACGAATGGGCCGATCTCACCGGCGATTCCGGGTGGCGCTGGGACAGCGTGCTGTCGCATTTCAAGAGCGTTGAGGATCACTGGAACGGCGCCAGCGAAACGCATGGCGCCGGCGGCGAATGGCGGGTGGAGCAGCAGCGCCTGTCGTGGCGCGTTCTCGATCGGTTCGCCGAGGCAGCGGTACAGGCCGGCATTTCCAATACGCCTGACTTCAATGGTGGCGACAACCAGGGCGTCAGCCAGTTCGAGGTCAACCAGAAACGGGGCACCCGGTGGAGCAGCGTTCGCGGCTTTCTCGATCCGATCCGCTCACGTCCGAACTTGCGCATCGTCACCGGTGCCCTGTCCGACAAGCTGGTGGTCGAAGGCAAGCACGTGCGAGGCATCGAATTCCGCCGCGACAACGAGTCCTGCGTCGCACACAGCCGCATCGAGACCGTATTGTCGGCCGGCGCCGTCGGCTCGCCCGCGATCCTGCAACGCTCGGGCATCGGCGATCCGGACATGCTGCAATCCTTGGGCATCCCCGTTGTCCATGCGCTGCCGGGGGTTGGCAAGAACCTGCAGGATCACCTGCAACTGCGCAGCGTCTACAAGGTGCAGGGCATCAAGACGCTCAACCAGCAGGCCAACAGCCTGTGGGGCAAGGCCATGATGGCGTTGGAATACGCCCTCTTCCGCCGCGGCCCGCTGACCATGGCGCCTAGCCAGCTCGGCCTGTTTGCCCGGTCGGACCCATCCTTCGAGACGCCGGACCTGGAATACCATGTCCAGCCGCTGTCGCTCGACAAGTTCGGTGATCCGGTACATCGCTTTCCGGCCTTCACGGCCAGCGTCTGCGACTTGCGCCCGCAATCGCGCGGCCACATCGGAATCCGCGACCGCGACCCGTACCGGTGTCCAGCCAAACGCGCCCTTCAGTTCGCCCCACGCGCTGAGTTGCAGCAGGTGCGCGCGCGGGTGCGCGGTCACAAAAGCATCCCATTGATCCGGCGTCGGCGT
>JBNKNO010000121.1:0-1337 GCA_050293885.1 Rhodocyclaceae bacterium
GAAACGGGAAATCTTCACTCGAACCTCCGAAAACATATCGCAAAACATCAAAACGTCGACCCCAACTGAAACTGGATTTTCTCCGTCTTGTCCTCTTCCTTCTTCTTGAGCGGTTTTGCCAAGCTCAGTTTGAGCGGACCAATCGGCGAGCTCCACGCAAACCCGATGCCGGCACTATACCGCATGTCGGAGAACGAGAAACTCTCGTACCGACCCTTGTAATCGTCGTCACCCCACACCTGGCCGGCATCGACAAACGTGGACAAGCGGAAGGTCTTGCTCCGCCCGGTACCCGGGAACGGGAAGAAGAACTCGGCATTCGCAACGATGCGGCGATTGCCGCCGATGGAGTCGATATCTCCGTCGCTCTGTCTGATGCGCGGCCCCAGCGAACTGGTCTCGAAACCACGAACTGACCCTATACCACCAGCATAAAAGTTCTTGTAGAACGGCAGTGGCTTGCCGCCATAGCCGTGGGCCCAACCGACTTCACCATTGACCATCAAGGCCGAATCTTGCCCGACCGGGAACCACAGCTGATGTTGATACAAGGCCTTAACGAAGCGAATCTCCGCGGGCGGCAAGGCCAGTTCGACGAACGCGCGTTGATACCCGCCCTTGCGCGGATAGATGTAGCTGTCACGGCTATCGCGCGACCAACTGATTGTCCCCAGCAGGCTTGTCGCCTTATCGCCGAACGCATCGACGAAATTCTTGTACTGGACCGGGCTGTCGTCGAAGGTCGTGACTTTCGTCTGATCAATCGCCAAGCCGAAATTGATGCGATCATCTTCCGCGATCGGCACGCCAAAACGCACGCCAAATCCCGTCGACGCCGTCTTGTAGCGCGACACATCCAGTGAATCCGCATCGTACTTGCGATGATAGGCATCGAAACCGCGACTGACGCCATCAATCGTCGAATACGGATTGGTATAGGACAGCGAATACACCCGGTTGGTTTTACTGGTGTTGATCGCAAAGGTCAGCGCATTGCCCGAACCAAAAAGGTTTTGTTGAGCGACTGATGCCGACAGCACGACACTCTCCGAGCTGGAAAAACCGACCCCGAGCGCGAGGTTACCGGTCTGACGCTCCTTGACCTGATAGTTCACGTCCACCTGATCGGTAGTACCCGGAACAGCAGGCGTCTCGACGTTCACCTCGTCGAAGAAGCCGAGACGATCGAGGCGCACTTTGGAACGGTTGATTTGCTCGCCGTTGTACCAGGCGCCTTCCATCTGCCGCATTTCACGTCGAATGACCTCATCTCGGGTGCGGTCGTTCCCGGCAACATTGATTCTATGCACGTACACGCGCTTGCCCGGGTCGACAAA
>JBNKNO010000122.1:0-997 GCA_050293885.1 Rhodocyclaceae bacterium
GGGCGTTCTTGTCGGTCGGCACAAAGCCCAGCCGCTGCAAGCGTGCGCCGATGGCCGAGGCACACATCAGGCTGTCGACCGGGTCCGGATTGTCGTGCGACACGAACAGCGAATGGCCGGCGAAGTCGTCGTTGTAGTCGAGCGTTTGCCCCTGCCACACCCACGGCTTGAGCTCGCTTGCACTGACAGAATCATGATGGATGGAGATGAAGAAATCGGCCGCCGGCACCGCCTTCGGCCGATCCCGCAGCGACGCAATCCGCCCATCGTCATTGACCAGATGCGCCGCAATCCCCCGACTCACCAGGGCCGCCGCCACCTCCCGCGCCAGATCGCGATTGAACTCGAACTCGGTGCGGCCGCGCGCACTGGTGGCGCCGGGGGCGTCGAGCGTGTGACCGACATCGACCGCCACGATCGGCGGGCGCGCTTGTGCAACGGCGCTGATCGCGAGGAAGGCGAGGGCGATGGTGAAGCTGCGGAGGCGGGGGCTCGACACGTGCATGGGCGAAGTTTAGCGAGCGTTGGGATTATTTGATTCTTGCCCAGCGGCGATGGACTTCAACCCGTTACGCTCGCCTACCCAACGAGACTCGTCGCAGTCCGGATGCGGCGAAGCGGAATCCGGGGGGCGGCGGTGGATCGGCGGAGGGATCCCGGAGTCGGGCCGATGGCCCTCGTCCGGGCCGCCGTGAGTGCGTGTAAAACAGCAAAATGGTGTGCGAAGTTCGACAACCCGCTAGCCCAAGGGCACCCCACCACAGCCGCGCAGTGCATCATCGCGTGAAAGCTATTGCGGACCGCATTTGCTATCAGCAGAAGCAACGAGCCGCATCGCGAAGAAGTCAGCGTTTGACCCTGCCGAAGCTCATAGAATCTACGCTCGCTTTTTCGGTGATCATAGACAGATCGACTTGGCATTGGTTAGCCGCTGCGGTCTTCCCCCCCTATTTCCCCGGTCGCCCCGCACCGAGTCAAGCATCATCTCAGGCCGCCC
>JBNKNO010000123.1:0-956 GCA_050293885.1 Rhodocyclaceae bacterium
GCAGGTTGTCGACATCGACACCACACTGAGCGGCGTAGACCGGGTCGAGGGCGTGTTCCATATCGACGAAAGCCGCAGTGCCACCCAGGGCCTGGGCCTCCGCAACGATATGCTGGCAGATGGTGGTCTTGCCGGTGCCGGGCGGCCCCCAGAAGATTGCCGAAGAAAGTTGGTCGGCCTCGATCAGGCGGCGCAATATTTTGTCCGGGCCGAGAAGATGCTCCTGGCCTACCATCTCCTGCAGGGTTTGGGGGCGCATCCGCTCGGCAAGGGGAGTTGTCGAGCCGGTTTTTCGGTTGGCTTCAAAAAGGTCCATCGCGGTTCCAAGCAAAAGGTTTGAGGTGTCTTCCGGACTCTAGCACAATGCGCCTATTGGGACAACCCGGATTGGTTATAAGTTGTTGAAAGTGATGGACTTTGTCATGAGGCTATGTTAGCTTCGGCGGCATGCCGAACGTGGCGGGAAGGGGAGGTATGAATCGGATAGGAATTTACGCCAAATGCAGTCATCCCGATGCGGTCTGCGTTGCTGCAGAAGTCGTCGACTGGCTTGTCGAACGGGGCCTGGAGGTTTTTCTGGAAGAGGCGCTGGCCCATCAGTTGGCCGGCAAGGGGCCTGGGTATGAACGGAGCCAGATCCCCAAGCTGGTCGACCTGATCGTGGTGCTCGGCGGCGACGGCACTCTGATTTCCGTCGCCCGCCAAGTGGCTCGGCACAATTGCGACAAGGAAATTCCCATTCTTGGGGTCAACCTGGGCAGCCTCGGGTTTTTAACCGAAATCACCCGGGACGAGATGTTTCCCTGCCTGGAAAGGGTTTTGCGGGGCGACTTCAAGCTGTCCCGGCGGATGATGCTGGAAGCGGTGATTCTCCGTGCTGGTCGGGAAGTCAAACGCTTTCGGGTGCTTAACGACGTGGTTTTGAACAAGGGGGCGATTGCTCGCATCATCGACAT
>JBNKNO010000124.1:0-950 GCA_050293885.1 Rhodocyclaceae bacterium
AGCCGGTGGTAGGCCACGCGTTCGGCGACCCGGTCGATGGTTTCGTCGCGGTCGAAGTCCTGTGACGAGAGATTGACCGACAGGCGCAGGTCGTCGTAACCGCTTTGTTTCCATTGCGCCAGTTGGGCGGTGGCGGTGTCGATGACCCAGCGGCTGATGTCGCCGATCAGCCCGACTTCTTCAGCCACCTGAATGAAGGCGTTGGGGCCGATGAGACCGTGTGTGGGGTGTTGCCAGCGCAGCAAGGCCTCCATGCCGACGATGCGACGTTGCGACAGACTCACTTGCGGTTGATAGAACAGCGTGAATTCCTCGCGCTCGAGCGCGCCGCGCAGGTCGTTTTCCAGCGCAATGCGCTCGCGGTAGTGCTGGTTGAGGTTGGGGTCGAAGAAGCGGAAGCCGTTCTTGCCCCCCCGCTTGATCTGATACATCGCGATGTCGGCATGCTGGGTCAGCATTTCGGCGACTTCGCCGTCGCGCGGAAACACCGAAATGCCCATGCTGACAGTGGCGTGGAAGTTGCCGTTGTTCAGCTGGAAAGGGGCTTCGAGCGCGCAGTGGATCTTGTGGGCGATGGTCTCGGCGTCTTCCGGGTGGGCGATGTCGGGCAGCAGCACGGTGAACTCGTCCCCGCCAAGCCGCGCGAGGGTGTCGCCCTTGCGCAGGGTTTCCTTGATGCGCAGCGCAATGCCGCGCAGTAGCTGGTCGCCCTCGGAGTGGCCGTAGGTGTCATTGACGAGCTTGAAACGGTCGACGTCGATGAACATCACCGCCAGATGGCGTCCGTCGCGGCGCGTGGCGTGGATGGCTTGCTTGAGGCGATGTTCCAGACTGTAGCGGTTGATCAGGCCGGTCAGATCGTCATGGTGGGCGAGGTAGGCGATGCGCTCTTCGGCGGCCTTGCGATCGCTGATGTCGGTAAAGCTGGCCATGTAATGGGCGATTTCGCC
>JBNKNO010000125.1:0-930 GCA_050293885.1 Rhodocyclaceae bacterium
CCCGTCCGTCGGCATCGTCGCATGGTACGCGTGGCCGCCGCCTTCGTACGCCTCCATTATTTCAAGCCATTTGCGCAGGTCGATGGCGAAGCTGGTGCTCTTCGTCTGTTCGATTGCCGCGCGCGCCCGCTCGCTGAGCATCACGAGCCCGCAGCACGGAGTGCCGCTCCAGCCTTTTTGCGGTGCACTGATCAGCACGTCCACGCCGAGCGCGCTCATGTCGATCCAGAGCGTCCCGGAGGCGATGCAGTCGAGCACGAACAGGCCGCCGACTTCATGCACCGCGTCGGCCACGGCGCGCAGATAGTCATCGGGCAGCATCATGCCCGAGGCGGTTTCGACATGCGGGGCAAAGACCACCGCTGGCTTTTCAGCACGGATGGTGGCGACCACCTCGTCGATGGGCGCGGGGGCGAAGGCGGCTTGCGGGCCGGTTTCAATCTGCCGAGCCTTGAGCACGGTATGCGCCGAGGGGATGCTGCCCATCTCGAAAATCTGCGTCCAGCGAAAGCTGAACCAGCCATTGCGGATCACCAGGCAGCGTTTGCCGGTGGCGAACTGGCGGGCGACGGCTTCCATGCCGAAGGTGCCGCTACCCGGCACGATGGCCGCGGCGTCAGCGTGATAAACGGTTTTGAGGACGCGCGAGATGTCGCGCATCACGCCCTGGAAGCGGGCCGACATATGGTTGAGCGCGCGGTCGGTATAAACCACGGAGTATTCGAGCAACCCATCAGGGTCGATATGGGGTAACAGGCCAGGCACGGTTTGCTCCGGTTGCAAATTCGGGAAAAAGGCGACCCCAAGGGCCGCCGGCAAACCCAGAGGATGCCACTGTTTGCTTTGGGCTCCAAGCCAGCGGGCTGCATGGACGGTCGCGGCACGCGGTGGCACTTATTGTTGCGAATTGGCGAACAGTTATTCATCGAT
>JBNKNO010000126.1:0-907 GCA_050293885.1 Rhodocyclaceae bacterium
ACTGGACCGCAGGTTGATTTCAAAGAAACAGAGGGGCTTCTTTGCAAAATGGCGGGGAATTTCGGCCGGGATTTATTTTTCAACGGATAAATCCGTGGACCGGGTCCATGCCTCCGTGGACCGGCCGGGCGCGCTCAATCCACCGTGGACCGACGGCGGCGCGGACAGAGGGGGGGGCCGGGGCGCGGCGGCGCGCTCACCGGAGCTCGGCCTCCGGCCACTCCGGGGCTCAAGGTCACCGGGGAAGGGGCGGGGGAGGTGGAGGAGGCGACGGGGATCACCTTGGCGTGCTCGTCGGAGCTCGGAAAGCGGGGAATCGGCGGCGCGACGGCGGGGAGAAATCCGGTGGCGTCGGGCTCGGTGGGGGCTTGGTACGGTGCGGGAGAGGAGGAGAGAAGAGTGTGGTGAGGTGCGGTTTGCTTCGGGGTGGCTCGACTTTATATAGGGGCCGGGGGAGGGCGTCGGTGAGACGGCCGGAGTAAAGGCGGCGGTAATGGCGTTTAAGGCAATTAAGGCGCGATTAAGCTCGGGTTTGAAGGGGATTAAGGGAGGAGTGATGGGGGGCGGGGCGGTAATGGCCAACGGTATCCCGAGGCGCGGCAAGGGCGGCGCGGGGCGCGGTGGCGCGGTGGCGCAGGGCGCCGGCTCGGTGAAGAAGAAGGAAATGACAGGTGGGGCCCAGGTGTCAGCGGCGGAGAGAGAAAAGGCGCTGCAGACGGAATGCGCGAAGTCAAGGAGAAAACGTATTTCGACAAAATACGCCATCGGCGCGCGCGGGTCGGGCGGCTAAGAAGCCAGTGGGCCGGGGCGTGGAACGGTGGCTTGGGCCGGCCGGCAGGCCAAGGCCGGTGGGGGTTGGCCGGGCCGGCTGAGGCGGAGGCCCAGTGGGGAGAGGCAGGCCGGCTGG
>JBNKNO010000127.1:0-900 GCA_050293885.1 Rhodocyclaceae bacterium
CGGAGTCTTGGGAAGAGCGTGAGCATGCGTTCCAGATCGGTGTCGATCTGGTCGTCTTCGCGGCTGTAGGCGCCCATGCGCAGGTTCTCTTCCACGGTGAGCCGGGTGAAGATGCCGCGGCCTTCGGGGACGAGGGCGATGCCGGCGCGCAGGCGTTTGTGGGCGGGCATCGCGTCGATGGGCTGGCTCTGGTAGTGGATCTGTCCGCCAGCGAGCGGCAGGGTGCCGGCGATGGCGTTGAGGGTGGTGCTCTTGCCGGCGCCGTTGGCGCCGATGAGGCAGACCAGTTCGCCGGCGTTGAGGCTGAGGTCGATGCCTTTGACGGCGGCGATGGCGCCGTAGTTGACGTGGACGTTTTTGAGGTCGAGGAGGGGCGTGGTCACGGGCAACCCCATTTTTTGCTGGCGGCGCACACCCTGCCCGCGCTCCGTGCAGCGAACTCCTCCCCCTTCAAGGGGGGTGAGGAGGGGAATTCGCGAAGCACTGCTTCGCGCCCTCCGAACGGGCTGGCTGTGCAAAGCCAGCCTTGGACGGCAGGGTGGGGGATGGGGTTACTTTGGGGCTCTTGGTGGTTTTTTAACCCCATCCCCACCCCAGCCCTCCCCTTGAAGGGGAGGGAGTCGCAGCGGTGTTTGCGAACGCTGCTCCTGATCATTCCGCCTGCACCTCCGCGACACTCCCACCCAGATACGCCTCGATCACCGCCCGATTGCGCTGTACCTCGGCCGGTACGTCCTCGGCGATCTTGCGGCCGAAGTCGAGCACGGCGACGCGGTCGCACAGGCCCATGACCAGCGTCACGTCGTGCTCGATGAGCATCACGGTAACGCCGTCGCTGCGGATCTGTTCGATGAGGGTTTTGAGCTGCGCGGTTTCGGTGGCGTTCATGCCGGCGGCCGG
>JBNKNO010000128.1:0-888 GCA_050293885.1 Rhodocyclaceae bacterium
TCGGCATTGGATGAGCCGATGAAGATGTCGCGGTCGAACACCATCACCTTGGAGTGCAGCGAGAGATTGGCACCGTCGACCGGGCGGTATTCCAGATAGCGCAGCGTGGCGGCCTTTTGCGCGGGGCCGGATTCGCGCAGGTGGTCGGCGAGCGCCTTGAGTTGCCACACGGCGAGCAGGTTGACGACGTTGAGATCGGTGGTGGCCAACGAGTTGGTGAGCAGCGTGAGGGTGACGCCCGGGCACGGGCGGGTGCCGTCGAGTACGGCGGCAATGTCCTGCAGCAGGTTGGCGGGCAGGAACAGGTAGGCGTTGTGCAGCAGCACCTCGCGCGGTGCGGCATCCTGCTGCGCGCAGACATTCTGCAAGGCCGCGCGCCACAGGGCCTGGATGTTCTTGTTGTGGGCGGCTTCGTGGTTGTGGCGCGCGCCGTAGTTGCGCTTGCCGTCGGTGAAAGGCAGGTTTTCGAAGTAGAAGATGTTGGCGCCGGCGTCGATGGCCAGCGGTGCCCAGTCGGCGTGGCGGCGGTACTTGGTCGTGTAGTCGTGAAGGTGTTGCTTGTGCGCCCTGGCGACGGCCTGCATGCGCGCGGCCAGCGGGACGAAGTGTTTGTCCACGTAACGGTCGACGCAGGCCTGGTCCTTGCCCTGGTTGCAGGTTGCTTGCGCGGCGGTGAGCACCTTGAAGTTCATCAGCAGGTCGTTGGGCGCGTGGCGGCGCACCTCGGCCAGCGGCGCGACCATGTCGTGCAGGTTCCACAGGCGCTCGAAACTCGCGGCCAGCGCGTCGCTCCTGGCAGTGAGCGGCAGCGTCACGTCGGTGTCCATGAAGATGTACTTGTCGGCCAGCCGGTTGGGATGCATGTGGTAGGAGTCGGCCACGTTGCGT
>JBNKNO010000129.1:0-887 GCA_050293885.1 Rhodocyclaceae bacterium
CGCGGCGGAACAGGAGCCCTGAGCGAAGCGAAGGAATTGTCTCGACAATAAAAAAGGCGAGCGGGATGCTCGCCTTTTTTAGTGAGCGGATAGGCTCAGTTTTCGCAGACTCGCTTCATGTTTTCGCGAATGCGCGCCATTTCTTCCTCACGTGCCGCGTCGTCAAGCACGATACGCTCGCCTTTTTCGTCCAAGCGCTGCACGCGAAGGCCACTCTTGAGCAATTCTAGTTGGCGCTTGGAGCTTTCGCAGGCTTCCTTTTGCTGCTGCTTGCGATCGGCCTCTTCCTTGGCCTTGGCGGTGTTCTCCTGATCCTCGAGCTTGCGCTTGGCGAAGTCGTCGTTCTTTTCGGCCCAGGTTTTTGGGGCGGTCGCGTTCTGCCCGCCACCACCGGCCGGGGGGCCGCTCGGTTTCGGCGCGGTGGTCTTGATACCAATGGGTTTGGCCTCGACGCCCACCGGCGGCTTGTCGGAAAAATGGGTCTTTCCGCTGGCATCCTTCCATTCAAACACCTGGCCGGCCGAAACCGCGAAAGGAATGAGCAGGGCCAGCAGCAGGGGGATATGACGGTGTCGCATCAGGGGAATTCCTCGCTATACGGTGTTTTACCGGGTTCGCATCCGTCTGTATAATACGGATTTGGTCGAAAGGATTAAAGTCATGCGTGTGATTCAGAAGGCGCTGACGTTCGATGACGTCCTTCTTGTTCCCGCCCATTCGGAAGTCCTGCCCAAGGACGTCAGCCTCCGAACGCAACTGACCCGCAACATCAGTCTGAACATTCCTTTGGTATCCGCCGCCATGGATACAGTCACGGAATCGCGTCTGGCCATTGCGTTGGCTCAAGAGGGTGGTATCGGTATCGTTCACAAGAACCTTAGCGCGAA
>JBNKNO010000130.1:0-832 GCA_050293885.1 Rhodocyclaceae bacterium
TGCGATTTCGTCCCATCGATTGGTATGTCAAGACGTGGCATGTCATCTTCTTCAAACTGCTCTTCCACGTGGGCCGATGGCACTTGGCCTACTCGAAGAGTCGGGTGTCTGAGATATGCCAAAGCTGATGGTGGATTTGCTGTAATTCGTACGCCAGACGGTTGGACTCCGTTGCCGTCGACAATTTCGTCCCGTGCTTTGCTACCGGTTAGCTTGGCCGGTTCGAGGTGCCATTCCGTCCCGCTACGTACCAGCGCTAGCCACCCAGCACCAGGACGTAGAGGGGCCTCGCCGCCATGAAATACTTCGTTGTAAACCCTCAAAATTGAGCGACTTTTGTCTGACTCTGCAAGAGCGACTTGAGTCATGAAAAACATGACAATCGCGGTATAGGTAATTGGTTTCATTGGGGTGCTAACGAATGAGTTGTGGGGCCGGGAAAAATGCGCAGCCCGCGTAGCCCGCGTAGATACTGTTATTCGCGTCAAGTCTCGTGAGGCGTCGGGTCGAACGGCTTACCCGACTTGAGCACACCATAGGCCACCTGAAGCAGTTTTCGCATAATCGCCCCGATGATCAGCTTCGGATGCTTTCCGCGCCGCGCGAGGCGTTGGCGGAATCGGCCACCCCATGTCGTTTTGTACGCGGTCACAATCGCTGGCATGTATAAGGCCTTGCGGATGAACGCATGGCCGACCTTGGACAGATGCGAACGTCCTCTGACGCTCGAACCGGATTCGTGCTGGCGCGGATCGAGCCCGCGTAGATACTGTCACCGAGATCAAGCCCCATGTAGGGCCGGATCGAAAGTTTTTCCTGATCTGAGCACCCC
>JBNKNO010000131.1:0-828 GCA_050293885.1 Rhodocyclaceae bacterium
TTCCTCATACATCCTGATGAGGATTTAGGTGATGCGTTCTTCATCACCGAGGGGTTGGCCAGATGCTCGCCGCCGGCGACGATGCGGGTGAGGCAGGTGCAGCACTCGCCCTCGCGGCAGCCATAGGTGATGCCGGCGCCGACGCGCTCGGACACCTCGATCAGGCGGGTGCCGGCAGGCACGGTGACGGTGACGCCGATGTCTTCGAAGGTGACTTTGGCTTTGGGCATGGGGGAATCCTCAGGCTCGCGGAGAAGGGAAATGGGGCGTAGGTCGGGTTGAGCGGCAGCGAAACCCAACATCCGGCGTACCGGACGGGCAAACCGCGTGTTGGGCTTCGCTGCGCTCAACCCAACCTACGTGTGTGCGGGCCGCGGCCTTCATCCGACCAACTCCGACATGTCGATGACGCGGTTCTCGACCGTGCCGGTGAGGTGGCGCGCGACGTCCTGACCGAGCGCACGGCAGGCGTCGAGTTCGTTGTTGTCGGGCACCAGCTTGATGCGCAGGCCCTCGACCGGCACGCGCAGCTTGAGGCCGCGCAGGCGGTCTTCGATCAGGCGCACCGCTTCGCCGCTCCAGCCGTAGGAGCCGAAGACGCCGCCGACGAGGTTTTGCCGTTTGAGGCCCTTGAGATAGGTCATCACGTCCGCGACGGTGGGATAGATTTGGTTGTTCATCGTCGGTGACCCCACGAGGAGCGCGCCGGCTTCGAGGATCTCTGTGGCCACGTCGCTTCGGTGGGAACCGCCAAGGGGCATCAGTACCGGGCGGGCGCCCCCTTCGGTCGGACCGTCGGCGACGGCTCGGGCCATCTTCTCGGTGCTC
>JBNKNO010000132.1:0-815 GCA_050293885.1 Rhodocyclaceae bacterium
GCGATGATGAAGTTCACGCACAGGAAGGGCTGGACGTTGGTGTGCGCCTGACTGCCACCGGTATTCCCGATGGCGCCGGCGTTCATCGTCGCGTTGGCGGGGCCGCCGTGGTAGGTGGCGGAGGCAGCGCCCGCGTCATCGGCCCAGAACTTGCCCGCGGCGTCGTTGCTGTTGCCGGCCGGGGTTACGCAATTGGCGGCATGGCTATGCGAAGGGATCTGCTGTGCGCTGAGCGTGACTTCTTCGACGCCCGCCCTCTCCCCGAGCCGGCGGGGGCTCAAGCCGGGCCCATTGCCGGGCTGCATCGGTACGCGTCCGCGCAGATCGGGCAGGCCGAAGGTGGTGCGACCGTCGCCGCCATAGGTGGTGCCAAGAATCGAAAACAAGGCCGTGTTCTGTGCGATCGGGAGCAGCTGCCCGTCGCAGAATGCCCAGCCGCGCGGTGCGAAGTTGCCACCGAAGAGGGCGATTTCGCCGATGAATGGATCGGACATGGGACTTCTCCTGTTGAGTTGAAGGTAAACGCATGGCCGGCTGTGCCGGTCGAATTGTGTTGCGGCAACCTGTTGTCACGACAAAAAACGGCGCTCGTGGGAGCGCCGATTGATGCCGGGATTACTTGTGGTGACGACGTGCCGCCAGTGCCGCCAAGCCCAGTCCGAGCAAGGCAAGGGAGGCCGGCTCCGGCACGTTGGCGGGCGGCGGTGTGTCGCGGGTCTGGATGTTCAGGGTGGAGAAGATGTAGTGCGCGCCGTTACCCAGGGATTCCGTGACCGGGTTGTTGGGGTCGCAGCCCGGCAGGAAGATCAGGCAGG
>JBNKNO010000133.1:0-801 GCA_050293885.1 Rhodocyclaceae bacterium
GGCGCACTTCGTCTGCACCAACCCTGCTCGGTAGAGGCCATTCCGGGATTTTTTGAAGGGCATTTTTCAGTGCAGGATGCCGGCGCTCAGTGGGCGGCTACCTGGCTCAACCCGCAACCCGGCGAGCGTATTCTCGATGCATGTGCGGCACCGGGCGGCAAGACGGCCCATCTGCTCGAATTGGCCGATGCCGAGGTGACTGCCCTCGAGCTCGATCCCACCCGCGCGAAACGCATTCACGAGAACCTTGACCGTCTCGGACTGCAGGCCACCGTCAAGGTCGGCGACGGCGCCAAGCTCGCGCAATGGTGGGACGGAAAGCCCTTTGACCGCATTCTGGCCGACGTCCCCTGTTCGGCCTCCGGTGTCGTACGGCGCCATCCCGACATCAAATGGCTACGGCGGGCCACCGACATCCGCCGTTTCGCCGCCCAACAGGCGACTCTCCTCGACGCCCTATGGCAGACCCTCGCCCCCGGTGGCACAATGCTTTACGTGACCTGCTCGGTCTTCGACGAAGAAAACCGGACCCAGATCGCGCGCTTCTGCGCACGTCATGACGATGCCAATCGCATGCCCATCGACAACCAGATCGAGCGAATTCTGCTGCCCACTGCCGACCATGACGGCTTCTACTACGCCCTGCTGCAAAAGCGGCGCTGAAATGATGGCCCGGCTGACCGCCTGGCTCGCGATCGTATTCGCGCTTGTGTTTTCCATGGCCGCCTTCGCGCGGGCGCCGGCAATCCGTTACGCCGAGATCGTGCCGGACAACGGTGACTACGTCATCAACGCCGACGT
>JBNKNO010000134.1:0-799 GCA_050293885.1 Rhodocyclaceae bacterium
TGGGCGTGGCGGGCGATGCCCACGTAGTCGAGCAGTTCCTGTGCGCGGATGGTGGTGAGGCGTTCTTCCTCGCGCTGCGCGCGGTTGCGGGTGAGCACGCCCCACACCCCGGCGCGGGTGCGGATATGGTGGCCGGCCATGACGTTTTCCAGCGCGGTCATGCCGCCGAACAGGCGGATGTTCTGGAAGGTGCGGGCGATGCCGGCTTCGACCACGCGATGCGGCTTGCCGGTCGGCAGGGCGCTGCCTTCGAAGATGAACTCGCCTGTGTCGGGCGTGGTGGCGCCGGTGAGCACGTTGAACAAGGTGGTCTTGCCCGCGCCGTTGGGGCCGATGAGGCCATAGACCTCGCCCTGGCGGATGGTGAGGCTCACGTCGTCCAGTGCCGTCACGCCGCCGAAGCGCTTGCCGACGCCGTTGGCTTCGAGCAGGGTGATCATGCGCTGGCCTCGCGGACGTGCTCGGCGCGGGCATAGCGCGCGCGGGCCGGGATCAGGCCGCGCGGGCGCAGCAACATCATGAGAATCATCGCCAGCGAATAGAGCAGCATGCGCAGCACTTCGGGGTCGAGCAGCACGGTACCGAACAGCGTTTGCTGCAGCGGCACGGCGACCTCGCGCAGCAGCTCGGGCAGCAGGCTCAGCACCAGCGCGCCGACGATGGCGCCGGCGAGCAGGTTGGGGTTGGCCCGCCCGCGGCCGAACCAGTCGTCGAACCCCTGCATGCACCCGATGAACCGGCTGTTGGCCTTGTGCGCCACGATGGACGCGCCGCGGTGGTGCACCCGCGCGGGGAACCG
>JBNKNO010000135.1:0-798 GCA_050293885.1 Rhodocyclaceae bacterium
GAATTCACCCCCGCGCAGATGTTCGATCTCGTGGACAGGGTGGAGGACTATCCGAAGTTTCTTCCCTGGTGCGGCGGTACCGAGCTGCTCGAGCGCAGCGACATCAAGACCACCGCCATGCTGAAGGTGAACTACCACGGCATCAAGACCCAGTTCGCCACCGAAAACACCAAGCTGCCGCCCAACGAAATGCACATCCGCCTCAAGGAAGGGCCGTTCGATCACCTCGACGGCAGCTGGAAGTTCACGCCCTTGGGTGATGCGGCCTGCAAGGTCGAGTTCGAATTGAGCTACAAATTCTCGAACCGGCTGCTGGACAAGGCATTGGGGCCGGTGTTCAACCATATTGCCAACACCTTTGTGGATGCGTTCGTGAAGCGCGCAGAACAGGTTTACCGGAGCTGATGACGATGGCCGAATCGATTGGCGTTGAGGTGGTGTATGCGTTGAAGGATCGGCAGGAGGTGGTTGCCGTGAAGCTCCCCGCCGGCGCGACCGTAGAGCAGGCCATTGAAGCCTCCGGGTTGCTGCAGAAATTCCCCGAGATCAGTCTCGAGAAGACCGGCAACAAGGTCGGTATCTTTGCCAAGCTGACGCCCGTGACCACAGCGCTGCGCGATCGTGACCGGGTGGAAATCTATCGCCCGTTGATTGCCGACCCGAAGGAAGTGCGTCGCAAGCGTGCATCGGCCGGCAAGGTGATGAAGAAGGGCGGCGGAGACGCGGCGGAACAGGAGCCCTGAGCGAAGCGAAGGAATTGTCTCGACAATAAAAAAGGCGAGCGGGATGCTCGCCTTT
>JBNKNO010000136.1:0-795 GCA_050293885.1 Rhodocyclaceae bacterium
ATCCGCCTCGATCCCGAGCAGGAATATGCCGGCGCCGACCTGACGATTCACAAGATCACCTCGACGCCGGAGCGCGAGCCGAGCTGATCGACGATGCGCGCGTTGTTATCTGACAATCGTCTCTTGAACTCGATTCGAGCGTCTTGATTGCGTTATGAACCAATTGCTTGGTTCATAACGCAATCAGACTGTAGTTGAACCTCTCGCCCAATGGGCAGGTGCGGCTGCCGCAGCCCAGGAGCCGGCGGCGTCACAAGTGCTGCATTCTTGCCGTGCGGGAACATTCTGTGGGGCAGCAGTTCGGCCGTTGCTGTCGTACGATCCATAGCGGATGAGTGACTCCTCTCGAACCGACAGCTGCCGCGCGGTGTCAATCCTGAGGCGTTTGAACAGGCCTCAATTGGAAGCTGAAAAGTGCCCTGGGATTGACGCCGCTCAGAGGCGATTGCCCGGCGAACTTCAGCCACGGCTGAGTTCCGGAAGTCAGGCAGCCTTTTTCGCAACCCAACAAGCACGACGCCCCCGCCGAGTCCTTCCCGGCGGGGGCGCTTGTTTCCGGCGTCAATCTGGAATCAGAAGAAACGATAGGTGTAGTCGAGGTACAGGCGGTGATCGCGTTCCTCCCCTTTCACCCCATCCAGACGACCGGTCTTGTTGGATTTGTAGTCAAGATAGGTGTAGCGAACACCGAGGCCCTTGACGACTGGGATGGCGTAGCGCACGTCGAGTGCCAGTTCGCTCTCGTCGGCTTTGCCCAGCGAGGGCACATGGCTGTTGCGCGCGCCGGTGCCTTTC
>JBNKNO010000137.1:0-768 GCA_050293885.1 Rhodocyclaceae bacterium
CAGCGAATACGCCGGTCAATCCGTACCACTGGCTATACCAGGGACGACTTGTCATCGCGGGCATCTCCCGCGCCAGCGCAATCGCATGCATTCCGCAGGCGATGGCAATCGCCAGCGGCAACAGCGACAAAATAGACGCGTAGCGCAAATACATCACCTGAACGAACCCCGAAACCAGCCCGGCCAACAGATAGGCAGCGGCCAAGCGCGGTTGGCGTACGTACAGCATCCCGATCGGGATGAAGAAAATTCCCAATAGTCCCGCGATCCAGGGCTTGGGGGCGCCCGAAAGCGTTGCTTGTTCACTCATTGACATGGTTACCCGTTGACTGAATACGTTGTCATTATCCGCGAACCATCATTCTTGTAGGGCGGAAAAGCAAAGCGCCTTCCGCCGCATGGCCCCGCCCACCCGATCGGGCGGATGGACTTCCCGCGCAATACCACGGTGAAACGAGACGTGGGGCCAATCCCGAACGCGGCCGACCAAGGCGGAACGGCTAGGCTGCACGCGGCTTGCGTACGACATCGCGAAACACATCAATGCGCGACGCAAGGAGTTCGCTTCGGCGTTGGAGCAGATTGACGGTGAAGAAATCGCCGCCACCGGGAACACGGTTTCGGCGATAGTCGGGCATTGGACGATTATGTCAGTACGATTGGCGGGCTCGCGGAATCGACGGATGCCATACGGCGGAAGGCGCTTCGCTTTTCCGCCCTTGTATTGTGTTCCCCAGACCTGTTGGCCACATATTCCTCTGAGTTGTA
>JBNKNO010000138.1:0-761 GCA_050293885.1 Rhodocyclaceae bacterium
CGACACCCGCCTGACCAAGCCGGGCTGCGAAGTCCACGTGCTCTCCACCTATGAGCACCGCTGCTTCGAGCTGGCCGACAATCCGCTGGTCTTCGTCCCCCAGACCGACCTGGTGATCGCCAACTACATCGCCAACTACATCATCCAGAACAAGGCCTACAACCAGGAGTTCATCGACAAGCACGTCAACTTCAACGCCACCACCACCGACATCGGCTACGGTCTGCGTCCGACGGATGAGCGTGAGAAGAACGCGAAGAATGGCGGGGCCAAAGTCGGCGGGTCCGCCCCGATGACGTTCGAGGAGTATGCCAAGTTCGTTTCCGACTACACGGTCGAGAAAGTGTCCGAACTCTCCGGCGTACCTGCCGAGCGCCTCGAGCGATTGGCCAAGCTCTACGCCGACCCGGACAAGAAAGTGGTGTCCTACTGGACCATGGGCTTCAACCAGCACACCCGTGGTGTGTGGGCCAACAACCTGGTGTACAACATCCATCTGCTCACCGGCAAGATCTCCCAGCCCGGCAACGGCCCCTTCTCCCTCACCGGTCAGCCTTCGGCCTGCGGTACGGCCCGAGAGGTTGGCACCTTTGCCCACCGGCTGCCTGCCGATCTGGTGGTCAAGAAGGAGGGCCATCGTGATTTTACCGAGAAGGTCTGGAAATTGCCCAAGGGCACTATCCCTGGCAAGCCTGGCTACCATGCCGTTCTCCAGAACCGGATGCTCAAGGATGGCAAGCTCAACGCCTACTGGGTGATGT
>JBNKNO010000139.1:0-756 GCA_050293885.1 Rhodocyclaceae bacterium
TCTTGCTAAGATCAATGATAATGCATATAAACTTGAGTTGCCTCCTGAGTTCGGGGTTAGTCACAGCTTTAACATTTCAGATTTGTGACCTTACTTGGGAGAAGAAGATGAGATGTCGTCGAGGACAACGTCAATGCAAGAGGGGAGGGGATCATGAGGACATCAATACTTCGGCTACAATCATTCCTTCCGTTGAGATACTTGGCCCTATCACACGATCACGAGCACAACAATTAAATCATCAGGTAAACTCGTTCTTATGCTCCTCCGCCTATAATATTGAGAGCCGATTACTACCTAATGATTTAATTGTTCTTAGGAATCAAGGAGTGGACCATGGAGGAGAAATGGAGCATCAAAAAGGTGCTGGAGAGCCAAGGAGACGTGCACGAGAAGGTGGTGAACCAATCCAATTCGGAATTGCCGAGTTCGAGTCCAACTCAGAGTCCAGGACTACGTTGGCTTCAAATTGATGTACAGGACGCGTCCAACCTCCAATTTGGGTGATCTACATATGCCTGGAAAGCTAAGGAGATAGTATTTCCAATACCACCAATCTCATGGCCAAATAGAATAGGACTCAGCCACAATCGTCAAAACAAGATAGATTTCTAGAAACTTTTTGGTGTTGCGCCACCTATTTTGGGTGATGGCCCATGTATCCAGTTGGAGTCCATTAGGGACGCATCCTAGGGTTTGGCCACAACCCCTAGCTTATATATTTAGTAGCCACTATTGAGATTAATGGGGTTTTGC
>JBNKNO010000140.1:0-712 GCA_050293885.1 Rhodocyclaceae bacterium
ACACCGACGCGCGCGCCCTCGAGTTCACCAAGCGGACTGCGTGTGCCCTTGAGAACCACAGCAAAGGAGGAGAGATCGATCTCGCCATGAGCCTCCACATCGCCGCTGCCGCCCGCTGTGGAAGAGGACGCCACGATGACGCCATACCCATCTTCGACAACCTCCATCTCTAGGCCGAACTCGGACCCCACAACTCCATCCCCGACATCGTCCTCTGCGTCGGCCGCCTTGGTCCGCCAATAGGTCCGTACCAGCACATCGTCCTCGACATCTCTAGGCCGTACCAGCACCTCTAGGTCCGCCACCCCGAGGCCCTACCTGCCAACCAGGCCTCATCGACGCAGGACCGTGCCAAGGCATCCCAAATCTTCGGCTTCGGCTTCGGCTTCGGCTTCGGCTTCGGCCGTGGGACCCTCCACCACACTGACAAGTAGGCCACTTGGAGCTCATCCACTGCCTTGACCGGGAACTCCACGCCCGGCACTGGTTCCGCCTCAACCTCCCCCTCATGGAGTCGGCCTTCCCCCGTGACCTGCTCGTCGACACTACACTGGTGTCGGTGTACTGAAAGGCAGGCACCCTCCCAGACGCGCACAGCGTGTTCGACAAAATGCCGGAACAGATTTCTTCAAAGGGAGGTCAGTGTACTGCTCGTCAGCAATTTGAGGGTAAACTGGTGTTGCTTAGTCTAGATGATACATATATCTTCAAA
>JBNKNO010000141.1:0-706 GCA_050293885.1 Rhodocyclaceae bacterium
GACGATGCCGCTACTGCGCAAGCGCGACGGGGTCTTCCACAAGGAGGGAGAGTTCACCGAAGTCTCATGGGACGAGGCCTTCGACGTGATGGCCGAGAAGTTCAAGGCGACGCTTGCGGCGAAGGGACCGCAGGGCGTGGGCATGTTCGGCTCGGGCCAGTGGACGGTGTGGGAAGGCTACGCCGCCTCCAAGTTGTGGAAAGCCGGCTTCCGCTCGAACAACATCGATCCCAACGCCCGCCACTGCATGGCCTCGGCGGTGGCCGGCTTCATCCGCACCTTCGGCATCGACGAGCCGATGGGCTGCTATGACGACCTCGAGAACGCCAACGCCTTCGTTCTCTGGGGCGCCAACATGGCCGAGATGCACCCCATACTGTGGGCGCGTCTGTCTGACCGTCGCCTGAGCAACCCCACCGGCAAGGTGCATGTGCTCTCGACCTTCGAGAACCGCTCCTTCGATCTGGCCGATAACCCCATGGTGTTCCGTCCGCAAACGGACATGGTGATCCTGAACTTTATCGCCAACTACATCATCCAGAACAAGGCCGTAAACAAAGACTTCGTCAGCAAGCACACCAACTTCGCCCTGGGTGTAACCGACATTGGTTATGGCCTGCGCCCTGACCATCCGCTGGAGAAAAAAGCCAAGAACCCCGGCAACGGCAAGTCCACGCCAATCTCCTTCGACGAATACGCCAAGTTT
>JBNKNO010000142.1:0-705 GCA_050293885.1 Rhodocyclaceae bacterium
ACAAGATTTGTTCCTAAAGTTCAGCCAACCACAAAGGTTGCCTACGTCTCTGTTGAGGAGCTCATAAAGAGTCGGGTCTCTTTCACCTCTAATCCTCATAAGTTGTCACCAACGCCAACCCGGTGCTCCCTATCAATCCCCACAAAGAGGAGGGCAATACAAACTTTCCGGTGTGTCACCACAACTTTGGAACTCCCGGACGACACCTAGCCATCTAGGGGGTGAATCCCCAAGAGTAACAAACATGCATGAGGTCGTCGAGGAAGTCGATGAAGTGCTCTTGCTTGACTCACTCAAGGAATCACTCAAATCCTCACTCAAAAGATGAGATTGAGAGGAGGAGGACTTGAGAGGGAGTGGAGGAGCTCAAGAGTGAGTTTTCTCAGATCTAGAATGAGAGCACGCAGTGGGATCTTTCCAAAAGAGGGGGTGGACCCCTATTTATAGGCTCCACTGAAATACTATCGTTGAGGTGTCAGGTGACCGGCTTTGGCCGGCTCAGGCACCGACTTTGGCCGGTGATATGAATTTTAGATCTCAACGGTCAAAAGGTGACCGGCCAAAGCCGGACTGGGGGCTGGCCAAATCCGGCCCATTCCTTAGGTGGACGGCAGGGGTAGCCGGCTTTAGTCGTCCAGGCCGGCTTAAGCCGGTGGTCTGGCCGACCAAAGCTGGCCTTCTTCTCTAGTGGCCGACCTCTGGCCC
>JBNKNO010000143.1:0-697 GCA_050293885.1 Rhodocyclaceae bacterium
GCCCCTGTCACCTTGGAATTGCCACAGTAGTACATTCATCAGCCATGATACTTTGGCATGATGTGCCAATCAGATGTGCACACCTATCCAATGGCAGAGGCGCACTATGACACCAACAATCAAGACCGAGTTTCAGAAAAACCATGCGGGGAAAAAATGTTGGTCCCACCAGCGGGTTCATTGCCTCTCCAAAGGTGGGCCCGGCGACCACTATCAGTCTGCTCCAGACCGGGTACCCCCGCGTACCAGCTTCAAGTCGAGTCAAGGGGTAGAGTATGCGCCCACACTGAGAAACCAAGCGGCCAGTTCCTTGGTTTGATTGTGATGAGTCATTGACTTAGCATGGTTTGAATTTGAATCCGGGATAGTTCATTTTGTTTTTCTTTTACCTTTGTTTCATTTGGAGAATCGCGTTTGCTTGTCTCGTGGTGTGCAGGTGGCAGGTGCGGCATGGCGTGCAGCGTCGAGGACCGTGGCAGGAGTAGGAGACCTGGTGCAGAGGACCGGGGATGGTCGCACAGGTCGGGTACTCGGTGGCCGGGCGGTCGAGAGGTCGGGTGGCGCCGTGTGCGGTCTGCTCCTGGCACGTGGAGACTTGGATCGCGAGTTTCTTGGTTGAGCCTCAAAACCAAGGTGGTGGAGGGTTTCTCGGTTTGGGGGCAGCTCTGGTTTGGTGATTTGGGCCTCAAAATCACCG
>JBNKNO010000144.1:0-691 GCA_050293885.1 Rhodocyclaceae bacterium
GTGGTGATATACGGTGAATCCGGGACCGGCAAGGAACTGGCCGCCAAAACGATCCATTCCCTGCGCTTTACCGCCGGCGAACCGTTTGTCACGGTGAATTGCGGCGCCATAACCGAGTCCCTTTTTGAAAGGGAGTTCTTCGGTCACCGCAAGGGGGCCTTTACCGACGCGGTTCGGGACGAACCGGGTTTCTTGGACGCCGCCCACGGAGGCACGCTGTTTCTCGATGAAATCGGCGACCTGCCCCAGGCCATGCAGGTGAAACTGCTGCGGGTGATCGAAAGCGGTGAATATACGCCTGTCGGCGATGTCACGCCTAAAAAGGCCGATATTCTGATCATCGCCGCAACCAACAAGGAGCTGGCCGACCTCGTGCAAAAAGGGAAATTCAGGGAAGACCTGTTTTACCGATTGCAGGTGATTGAAATCACCCTGCCCCCCCTGAGAGACCGGCGCGAGGACATCCCCCTCCTGGCCGGGTACTTCTGCGATCGCGCCCGCCGGCGCCTGGGCCTCGGGCCGGTGCGGCTCTCGAGCGACGCGCTCGACTCGCTGGCGGAGTCGGGGTGGCCCGGCAACGTGCGCGAGCTCGACAACGTGCTCTCCCGGGCGATCCTGCGCGCGTCGGCGGCCGTGCCGCGGGGCGAGACGGTCGTGCTGTCGCGCGCGCTCCTCGACGTGGCCCCGGCCG
>JBNKNO010000145.1:0-683 GCA_050293885.1 Rhodocyclaceae bacterium
AGCGGTGGACCGGGTTCATAACCCGTGGACCATGGCACTGTGCCGGTCCACGGTGGACCTGCGGGCGGAGCGCGGCCGGAGCTCACCGGAGCGCGGGCGGCCGGGCGCTACGGCTCGCTGGTGGTCGCCGCGAGTGGCCGGGGAGGAGGAGAGAGGCGAAGGGATGCCGATTTGGTTCTCACCGGAGGGCGGGGGGCACCGGAGTTGGCCGGCGGCGAGAGGGAGCAAGCGGCGGCGGTGGCGATCGGTGTGGCGCGACTAGGAGCGCGGATTGGAGGGAAGGAGAGGAGAGGCGAGCGCGGTGTGGAGCGACGGAGGCGGGGCGCGTTTTATAGGGCCGGGAGGCGGTGGAGGGGAGGCGAGGAGGCCGATGGTGGTGGAAAATTAATTCCCGTCGGTTTTGAATGAGTTAAGGGGAAGAGGAGGCGGGGCGACGTCGTTTCAATGGGGGAGTGATGGCGGCCGGGCAGCTCTTTGGTTCGGCTCCCCATGCGCGGATGGGGCGCGGCAAGCGGCGGCGCACGGCGCGGCAACGTCGGCCGGGCGGGTGGCGGCGGCTCGAGCGTGAGGTAGGGGACGACCCGGGAGATGGGCCAAACGGGCCGAGTGCACTGGGCCCAAAGGCCGACGGGGCCGATTTCGGTGGGATACAAAAAAATGGAGGCGGGCCGCATGAGGGAATG
>JBNKNO010000146.1:0-679 GCA_050293885.1 Rhodocyclaceae bacterium
AGCCAATTAATGAATTGTTGAAAAAGGGAAACAAGTATGTCTGGAGCAAAGCTTGTGTTGAAGCTTTCCAGCATTTGAAGAAGTTGTTGACCACCTCATGTGTGCTAGCTCAGCCTGACACCACCAAGCCATTCGATGTCTATTGTGATGCTTCTGGCACTGGTCTGGAAAGTGTCTTCATGCAAGAAGGCCGAGTAATATCATATTCCTCGAGGCAACTAAGGCGCCATGAAGAGCACTACCCTACCCATGATCTTGAGTTAGCAGTAGTAGTGATGGCATTACGGACGTGGCATCACTACCTACTTGAGAATGTGATTCATATATATACGGACCACAAAAGCTTGAAGTACATCTTTCCCAACCAGATTTGAATATGAGGCAGTGAAGATGGCTCGAGTTGATCAAAGACTACGAGCTGGAAGTTCACTATCACCCAGGAAAGGCAAATGTCATTACGGACGTGTTGAGTCGTAAGGCTCACTACAACTATTTGCTGGCTGTACGCTTGACTGGAGAAGAGTCTAGCACCCGAGTGTTACCTGACATGCCATTGTTCAACATCGCCCTCACATCTACCTTGATGGATGAGATCATAGATGCTCAGAAGAACAACAACGGGATGGATCATATTAAGAGAAGAATGCGAGAAGGTGACCCGAAGGTCGCTGGTTTCCAC
>JBNKNO010000147.1:0-678 GCA_050293885.1 Rhodocyclaceae bacterium
CGCAGAATGACAACAACGATGATGACCATGAGGAAGATGAAGAAGAAGAAGAGGGCAATGAGGCTGAAGGCAAAGATGATGAAGACTACACTCCTTTGAGTGATGCTGAGAAGGAAGAGATGTACCACAACACCGACGAGATCAAGACCTTTGGAAATGAAGCCCCGATCCCCACCGGCAGACTGAGGGATTTATTGAACCGCATTAACATCACCACTCCGCTAGAGTTCAGAATCAAGAGAATTCTGCACCCTGGCCGAGAAGAGTACAAGGAAATCATGGAGATCATCACCGGACCTAATGTGCTCAGCCGACACAAGGGTCCAGCCTTCAGGACCACATACCAGGATGCAGTAGCTGACGCTGCATGGTAGGTGATCACCACCTACAACCGAAGATATCATGATGAGTTGAAGAACACCGTCTACCACTTGCTACCACAGAGGAAGCGAAACCAGTTCAAGGTTTCTGGGGTCAAGACCGATGTTCCTAGGATGCTTATGGTGCATCACCAGAATGTGGTTGTGGAGATGAACACCCGTCTGCAGACCACCCAACAGGAGATTCAGAAACTCCGCGACCGGCTCAGAGACTCGGATGCGACAATTAGAGCATACCAGAGGATGGTAGCTGGGGAAGCTAGTGACCTCTACGCCTCTGACACCTGCACATGGTCAG
>JBNKNO010000148.1:0-677 GCA_050293885.1 Rhodocyclaceae bacterium
CAGGTGGTGGTGCCGCTGCCGGATATCCGTGGCCGCGAACAGATCCTGCGTGTGCACATGCGCAAGGTGCCGATCGCGCCTGATGTCGAGCCGATGGTGCTGGCACGCGGTACGCCGGGTTTCGCTGGCGCCGATCTGGCCAACCTGGTCAACGAAGCCGCCCTGTTTGCCGCGCGCGCCAACAAGCGCCTGGTGGATATGGAAGACTTCGAGCGTGCCAAGGACAAGATCATGATGGGCGCCGAACGTCGTTCCATCGTCATGCCTGAAGAAGAGCGCCGCAACACCGCCTACCACGAGTCGGGCCACGCCGTGGTCGCCAAGCTGCTCGACAAGACCGATCCGGTGCACAAGGTCACCATCATTCCGCGTGGTCGTGCGCTCGGTGTGACCATGCAGTTGCCGGCCGAAGACCGCTACAGCCAGGATCGCGAGCGTCTCATGCAGACCATCGCGGTGCTGTTCGGTGGCCGTATCGCCGAAGAGATCTTCATGAAGCAGATGACCACCGGCGCCTCCAACGACTTCCAGCGTGCCACCGATCTGGCGCGCCGCATGGTCACCCAGTGGGGCATGTCCGACGTGCTCGGGCCCATGGTATATGGCGAAGAAGAGGGTGAAATCTTCCTCGGCCGTGCCGTGACCACGCACAAGAACGTGTCCGAATCGACCATGCA
>JBNKNO010000149.1:0-677 GCA_050293885.1 Rhodocyclaceae bacterium
AACATGGTGTGTGCGACCTTCCGTTTCTATGAGGAACTCAACGATTTCCTCGTGCCGGCGTTGCGCTATCGCGACGTGGCGCGCCGTTGCGCGCAGGGCGCGACCACCAAGCACATGATCGAAGCGCTGGGCGTGCCGCACACCGAGGTCGAGCTCATTCTCGTCAATGGTGAGTCGGTGGGCTTCGATCGGCAGCTGAGCGACGGCGATCGGGTGTCGGTGTATCCGGTGTTCGAGTCGCTCGACGTCACACCGCTGCTGCGGGTGCGCGCGCAGCCGCTGCGCGAGACGCGCTTCGTCGCCGACGCCCATCTGGGCGCACTGGCGCGTTTGCTGCGCCTGCTCGGCTTCGATACCCGCTTCGACAACCCGTTTGCCGATGACGAGATTGCGCGTTTGTCGGTGGCGGAGCGGCGTATCGTGCTGACCCGCGATCGCGAGTTGCTCAAGCGCCGCGAAATCACCCATGGTTGCTACCTCCACGCGCTGGTGCCGCAGGCGCAATGCCGTGAGCTCATCGACCGCCTCGATCTGGCCGGCAGTGCGCGGCCGTTCTCCTTGTGCCTGGCGTGCAATGCGCCTTTGCGGCCGTTGGCGCACGAGGCTGCGCTCGGGCGCGTTCCCGAGGGCGTGGCGGCGCGCCATCAGCGCTTTTCCACCTGCGACGCGTGTGGCCG
>JBNKNO010000150.1:0-676 GCA_050293885.1 Rhodocyclaceae bacterium
CGGGTTCGGATGTGAACGATATTCCGAGATAGCACTATCAAGATGCGTGCCAATGATGGGGCGCCCGTAAACAAACGCGTCACCGCGATTGTCGCGCGCTGACATGTCAATTGCGCTTCCACTTGCTCTCGCCAGGTGGATGCCTGCTGAGCACTTTGGTGCCGATGCCCCGGCCACGCGCATCATGCCTTGCCCGTCGGCTCAAGCGGCAGGCACAGGGTGAACACGGCGCCGCCATCGGGGTGCGTTGTCGCCTGCAGGTGCCCGCCATGGCGCTCGACAATGCCGTAGCTGATGGACAGCCCGAGCCCGGTGCCCTGCCCCACCGGTTTGGTGGTGAAGAACGGGTCGAATACCTGGGCGAGATGCTCGGCGTCAATGCCCGGCCCGTTGTCGTGAAAGCGCACACACACCTCGGTGTGCTCGCCGGCGGAGCGTCGTTCGCCCGCGATCTCGAGACGCGGCGACGCCTGACCGCTGGTGGCGTCACAGGCGTTCTGCACCAGATTCATCATCACCTGCTGCATCTGCCCGGCCGAACCGAGCACTGTGAGCGGCGCAGGGACGTTGATGGTGACGTCGAAGGACTTGCGCGACGCCTGGCACACCCAGCGCACCGCGCGCTCGATCACCTCGGCCAGATCGAACCGCTGGCTTTCGTCGCGATCGACGGCCG
>JBNKNO010000151.1:0-675 GCA_050293885.1 Rhodocyclaceae bacterium
GTCGCGCTCGGCGAGGAAGGCCGGCAGGCGGGGCATGAACAACTGGCGGGCAAAGGTCGGCGGAACGGAAATGCGCAAGCGCGCGCGCTGCCCCGCATCCGCGCGCTGGCTGTGCGCGAGCGACACGAAGGCCTCGCGCACCCGCGCCAGATACATGCGCCCGGCGGTGGTGAGTTTGACCCCGGTGGGCGTGCGCTCGAACAACTGCATGTCGAGCTGCCGTTCGAGCTGCCGGATGCGATGGCTCACCGCGCTGGGGGTGACGCACAACTCGTCGGCCGCCTGCGCAAAGCCGCCCAGCCGCGCGGCTGCCTCGAAGGCGGCCACCGCATGCATGGGCGGAACACGGCGGAATAATGGCGAGTCGGTCATCGGGCGCTCGGAAATCGATCAGGCACCCATTGCACCATATTTTCGACCCGGCCGCCGTCGGCTCAGCCGCCCTTGGGCACCCGCCCCATCAGGTAGAACGCATCGTTGGGCGGCGTGCCGCTCAGATGCACCAGACGGTTGCTCATGCCGAAGAAGGCGGTGATGGCGCCGATGTCCCAGATCGCCTCGTCGTCGAAGCCGTGCGCGCGCAGTGCCTCGATGTCGGCGTCTTCCACTTCGCCGCCGCGCGTCGACAGCTTCATGGCGAAGTCGAGCATGGCGCGCTGGCGCGGCGTGATGTCG
>JBNKNO010000152.1:0-675 GCA_050293885.1 Rhodocyclaceae bacterium
CCAGGTCGGTATCCTCGATACGCAGTACGAACTGTCCCCCGTGGTGGCGGGCGAAGGCCCAGGAGAACAGCGCAGTGCGTGCGCCACCGATATGGAGGTATCCCGTCGGGCTCGGGGCAAACCGGGTGCGAATGGTCGAGGGCTTGGCGGAAGTCATGGTGCTTGGAATCCGGACTCAGAAAATCGAGCGCGTATTCTACGCCAAAAGATCCCCAATCCCCCCTTGACGCGCCCCACGATGCCACCTACAATGCGCGCTCTTCTCGAGTGGGCGGTTAGCTCAGCGGTAGAGCACTGCCTTCACACGGCAGGGGTCACTGGTTCGATCCCAGTACCGCCCACCACTTTCGAGAATGATCCGAAACCCGCATGGCTAATGGCTCTGCGGTTTTTTTGTTGGTCGAACCCGGGTCTCAAGAACCCGGGCAACCCACGCGCATTCAGGCCCGCTGGGCCTGTTCTACGCCAACGACTTCCGAGATCAGGGCGATCGCTCGCTGGATCTGTTCCGACCCGCCCACCTCGACGGTGAAGCGCATCTTCGCTTTTCCTTTTTTCGTCAGTGTGTTCACCGCGATGACGTTCAGATGTTCTCTGGAGAGGACATCGGTGATATCGCGCAGGAGCCCCTGACGGTCGGTCGCGTGAACCACGAGATCGATCGGATAGCGGTGA
>JBNKNO010000153.1:0-673 GCA_050293885.1 Rhodocyclaceae bacterium
GACCAATGGGTCCTTGTCCAAGCAGTCATAGACCATCTTGGGAAAGATGTTCATGCTAGCTCCCCAATCACAGAGCGCATGATGGACCTTGAATGGCCCCAAGATGCAAGGAACTGTGGGGAGTGCTGGTCCGCTTAGCCTGTTCCGAAGCTTGTCGAGGATAGCATCACTGCTGATCCTGGACAAGGGCATTTTCTTCCCGTCGGATGGCTGTGCTAGGATTTCCTGCTCCGCTTGATGCATCTCACTCGCTACAGGTTGGGTGAGTGCCATACCCTGAAATTTCCTTGTGAGGGGATCAATTTCGATGGTGCGAGAATCTTCCATTAAACCATACTCCTCACTCTCCCTTTTGTTAGCGGAAAGCTTCTCTAAAAGAGCTCGCGCTTTTTCGACGTTGAGCATGAAGAAGGTTCCTCCAGCAAGTGCATCTATGTACTACTTAGCTTCTTGTGACAACCCACAATAGAATCCTTGGTTGAATTCCCAATCTTCCATGATGGCGGTTGGGAGATCTGTCATGAAACCATGATAGCGCTCCCATGCCTCGGCAAAAGTCTCGTTCGGAAGCTACTTGAATGTAATACCCACTTTTTACAAGAATAAAATTTTGTGCAAATAGGAGTGCATATAAAAATGCATATCAAATTATAGTACTTGTGAAAAACTTTCC
>JBNKNO010000154.1:0-672 GCA_050293885.1 Rhodocyclaceae bacterium
GTCATCAAGGTCGGTGCGGCCACCGAAGTCGAGATGAAGGAAAAGAAAGCCCGCGTGGAAGACGCCCTGCACGCTACCCGCGCTGCTGTGGAAGAAGGCATCGTGGCTGGTGGTGGCGTGGCTCTGCTGCGTGCCAAGCAATCCGTTGGCGAGATCAAAGGTGACAACGCTGACCAGCAAGCTGGCGTGAACCTGATCCTCAAGGCCATCGAAGCGCCTCTGCGCGAGATCGTCTCCAACGCCGGTGGCGAGCCATCCGTCGTGATCAACAAGGTGCTGGAAGGCAAGGGCAACTATGGCTTCAACGCTGCCAACGACACCTATGGCGACATGATCGAAATGGGTATCCTGGATCCAACGAAGGTCACCCGCACTGCACTGCAGAACGCAGCCTCCGTGGCATCTCTGATGCTGACAACCGAGTGCATGGTTGCCGAGTCTCCAAAGGACGACGCGCCTATGGCCATGCCTGGTGGTGACATGGGCGGCATGGGCGGCATGGGCATGGGCATGTAATTTCGCCTGGACCCACCGCAAGGCGAAAGCCTCTGCAACCTCAAGACCTGCCACAAATGTGGCAGGTCTTTTTTTTGCACCGCAACGAACTGCGCCAAAATTCGGTTCAAGCCGCGACTCCATGACCGCGTTCGAAGACACGCAACACCTGCAGTC
>JBNKNO010000155.1:0-670 GCA_050293885.1 Rhodocyclaceae bacterium
GGTGCATGCTATGACTGCAAAATCTGCAGCGAATCAAAAGATAATTTCCTGGGTCGAGCAGATGGCTGAACTGTGTCAGCCTGACTCCATCCACTGGTGCGACGGATCCAGACAGGAGTATGACGAGCTGTTTCGTCTGATGATTGAATCCGGTACGGCCATCAGGCTGAACGAAGAGAAGCGTCCCAACAGCTATCTGGTGCGCTCCGATCCCATAGATGTGGCCCGGGTGGAGGATTGCACCTACATCTGTTCCGAAAGAGAGGAGGATGCCGGCCCCACCAACAACTGGATGGCCCCAGATAAGATGCGGGAGCTGCTGACCGGCAAATACCGCGGATGTATGAAGGGACGCACCATGTATGTCATCCCATTCTCCATGGGTCCGGTGGGATCTCACATCGCCCACATCGGGGTGCAGCTGACCGATTCGGTATACGCCACTGCCAACATGCATATCATGACCCGGGTAGGTACCAGGGTATTGGAGACCCTGGGAGATGGCGATTTCGTACCATGTATGCATAGCGTAGGTGCGCCGCTGGAGGATGGACAGGAGGACGTGCCCTGGCCATGTAATGAAGAGAAGTACATCACCCATTTCCCTGAGACCAGGGAGATCATGTCCTACGGCTCCGGTTATGGCGGCAACTCCCTGCTGGGTAAGAAG
>JBNKNO010000156.1:0-666 GCA_050293885.1 Rhodocyclaceae bacterium
TGTCTCCTTGAGGTGAATGTCCCTCCAGCCGTACTTTTGCTTGGCTATGTCGTCACTTTTGGGGCAACAGCGGTTATCACGTTCCTGATCTCACTGGTGCTACCGAATCCATTGTGGCTTCCGCTGGTAATGGGGCTGGTTTTCGGTGGGAGCGTACTTGTCATGTATCTGCTTGTGGCCCGTCTTGGGAGGCTCGTAATTACTGAACCACGGCAAAAATTCATGTGGAGAATCTGCTGTGTGGGTTTGGTTGTGGGTTTGTTTCTTATTGAGACTTATCATGCATTTTCGTAATTGCGCTAACAAATCGTTCGTGCGGGACCGTCCAAAATGCTGCGCATTTTTCCCGGCCCCACAACTCTAACATTAGCCGTCACAGATGAGTCGCCCTAGTAATCAGGAAATCGAGCGGTACTACTTTGAGCAGTTTCGGTCGCACTACCCATTGCCAGAAGGTGAGTTGGTGTACACCGATAAACCAGACGTCATCATTCGTGGCGGTACTGTGATTGGTGTCGAGATTGCGAATTTGTATATCGTTACCGGTGCTGATCCCGCGAGTGAACAAGTACAACGTTCTCGCCGGCAGCAAACTCTAGCGCGGGCACAGGCGCTGCATTTGGCAGCTGGAGGTAGGCACATTGAGCTATCGGTGGACTTCGACCC
>JBNKNO010000157.1:0-662 GCA_050293885.1 Rhodocyclaceae bacterium
CGGTGGTCGGAACGCTATGCCAGCCTGCTCGGCGCGATTCCCGACATCATCGTCGAGCTGGACGGCAACAACGTGCTGCAATGGGGCAACGCCGCGGCGCACGACTTCTTCGGCGCCGATCTCGTCGGCCAGCCGATGACCCGCTACCACGCCGACGACGCCCCGCCCCTGATGGCAGATTGTGCCGCGTGCGAAGGCTGGTTCCTGTGCGCCAATGGAGAACGCCGCATGCTGTCCTGGTGCTGCCACCACCTGACCGAGGTGGACGGTAGCGCCGGCGGCCTCATCTGTTCGGCCCGTGACGTGACCGAACGCCATCGCAGTGAGGACACCCTGCGTACCTTGCGCAGGCAGATGCGTCAGGTGCACGGCCTGCAGGTGGCCGGACAGACGACGCGCAAGATCGCCCACGATCTCAACCAACCCTTGAACGCGGTGTCCGCATACGCCACCGCCGCGCTCCGACTGTCGAGCGACGAGCCACCCGACGCCGCCCGGCTGCGTACCGCGCTCGAAGGCTGTTGCGAAGAAGCCGATCGTGCGGGCGACGTCATGCGAAAGCTCATGACCTTCCTCGATCGCAGCGCGCTGGAGGCAAAACCGGTCGATGTGGCCCGCGCCGTGCGCAGCGTGGTGCAGCTGTGTCAGGCCGACGGCTATGG
>JBNKNO010000158.1:0-662 GCA_050293885.1 Rhodocyclaceae bacterium
GATTGGTATCTGATTCCCTCCTCTCTACAACAATAGTAGTACTGACCACATTACTTGTAGCCAATATGTAAAGCTGCAAGTTTTTGTGGGGTTCCGAGGCTACCAGTGTAGGTGGGGTGATCAAATATTTCTTGAAGTCTTCGAAGGCCTCTTGTGCCTCCTGAGTCCACTAGAACTTGTGCTATTTCTTGAGGAGCTTAAAGAATGGGAGTCCCCTGATGCCGAGTCCTGAGATGAACCGCCTCAAGGTAGCCATGCACCCCGTCAACTTGTAGACATCATGGAGGCTCTTGAGCGGCTTCATCTTGTTGATGGCTGTCACCTTCTCTGGGTTAGCATCGATACCACGATGGGAAACCATATACCCAAGTAATTTTCTGGTGGGCACACCGAATGTACACTTCTAAGGGTTCATCTTCATTTTGAATTTTCTCAGGTTGTCAAAGGCCTGCTTCAAATCTTGGAGCTCTACGGACGCTGTGAGTCTGTCGGTCGTCTCGCAACTCTCCCTATCACAGTCAAAGGCCCGCTTGATGTCTCCCCTGATGGAGATGACACCATGCGGCCCTGGCATCTTTAAGACCAAGTAGGCATAATGTGGGATCACCATGAACTTGGAGAGTGCCAGCCATCCCAAGAAAGTGTTGTAAGCCGTCTTGAAA
>JBNKNO010000159.1:0-658 GCA_050293885.1 Rhodocyclaceae bacterium
AGCGACGTATCAGAAAACGCCAATTGGAAAATGATCGAACTGATGCCAAGAGCCACGGCAATTGGCACGCCGATCAGCAAAAGGCCGATGATCATCAGAAAAAGCAGTGCGACTTCCATGGCCTCAAGCCTCCTTGTTCAATTTGGCGGCTTCTTCGACGGCGTCCTCGGCTTCGTGGCTGACGATCAGGCTTTCGCGCGTACCGGTGACGATGCCCCAGGTGGCCTGGATCAGGCGGAACAGCAGCAATGCACAGCCAAGCGGCAGCATCGCATAGGGAATAAAGCGCGGCAGCTTTTCGTAGGCTTCGCCCTGATTGAAGATCGGCTCGATGAACCTGAGCCATTCCGGCATCGGAATCTGCTCGGTCTCATACCAGGCCTGATCGCGGGTCTTGATGAAGCCTTCGGGGAACCAGCGCCCGCCGGTCTGTTCAAACCCGCCGAACGGCGCCCAGTAATCCCAGGCCCCCTTCATCAGCAGGAAGGCGTAAGCAAGGCAGCAGACCGCCGCGGCCAGCGCGAGGATACGACGCCCGCGATGAGGCAGGATGTTGATCACCGCATCCACGCCAAGATGAGCCGTCACCTTTACCGCATAGGACATGCCGAAGAGCACAAGCCAGGCGAAAAGCGCCGAGGTCAGTTCCAGCCCCCAG
>JBNKNO010000160.1:0-656 GCA_050293885.1 Rhodocyclaceae bacterium
GAGGTTCGCTTTCGAAGTGCTCTTCCTCGGGCTGGACGGTGGCGGCTTCGGCGACGGCGGAGGTCATTTCCTCGAAGCTGTCCATCATGGCCAGAGTCTCGGGGCCGGCGAGGCCGTCGGCGTCGAGGCCCTTGGATGCCTGGAATTCCTTGACCGCCTTCTCGGTGCCCGCGCCGAAGATGCCGTCGGCGCCGATGCCGAGCGGGAGCACGACGACGGGGGCGCCGGCGGGCGGCGGGGAGGGCCAGCGGCAGGCGCTGCTGGTCTGGTACCAGGCCGTGCTGACGCAGGGCTGGAAGCGCCAGCTGCGGCGGATGTTCGCGGCCGTCGGCGCACCGGTCGCCATGTTCAACCGGGTCTTCCGCCTGCCCGAAGGCTCGTGGAAGGTGCTGACCTGGGGCGGCCTGCGCGGTGGCATTTCGGTGGCGCTGGCCCTGTCGATCCCGACCGGAACGGAACGCGACATCGTGCTGGCCCTGACCGAGTTCCTGCGCAGCGAGCGGGTGGTCTCCGCCTGGCTGGAGTTCTTCGGCGAGGGCGCCGAGAGTCTGACCCTGGGCGACCGCGCCACCATCTCCAACATGACCCCCGAGTTCGGCGCCTCCGCCGGCCTCTTCTACATCGACGATCAGACCCTCGACTACCTGAAGCTCACC
>JBNKNO010000161.1:0-652 GCA_050293885.1 Rhodocyclaceae bacterium
GTTTTCAAAACTTGTCCGTTTTCGCTACTTGTCCATTTTCTCCACTTCAAAACTTGTCCGATTCGGCCTGAAAACTTGTCCGATCCGGCCGCTTCGCCCACAGGCCGCCGCGCGCGGCTCGGCCCAACCAACGAAGAGCACCCTCCCCCGAGTGATAACGAAGACGAGAAGATGTACCAAGATGCTGATGAGGTGGAGTCCTTCGGGGCCGAATCTCTGATCCTCGCTGGCGGGCTTCGAGCTTTACTGGAGCACCTGGGCATCACCACCGCTCCTCGGTACAGGATCAAGGAAGTCCCGCGTTCAGGGCGAGTGGAGTTCAAGGCCATCGCAGAGATTTTCTTCGGATCCAGGATCCTCTGTCGACACAAGGGACCAGCCTTCAGGACTTCGCGCAGCGATGCTGCTGCCGATGCCGCCTGGCAGGCCATCACATCATGGGTCCGTAGCAACAAGAGCCGGCTGCAGAACTCGGTCCACTACCTCCTACCTTACCGGAAGAAGGATCACTTCAAGGCCTACGGGGTGAAAAGGGATATCCCCCGGATGGAGATGGTACACCACCAGGATGTGGCGGTGGAGCTGAGCACTCGTCTGCTGACCGCTCAGCACGAGATTGAGACTCTTCGCGCCCAGCTGCGAAACGCAGACG
>JBNKNO010000162.1:0-646 GCA_050293885.1 Rhodocyclaceae bacterium
GAAAACTGGTCGCTGGAAAGCGTTGTCACCGATGCCGAGCAGGTCAAGCAAGCGTTCGCGCGCCGCGACGGCTACGACACCACCGACTACGCGGACATCGGCGACAACGAAAGCGATCCCTTCCTGCTCAAACTGGTCAACCTCGGCTTCGTCCACCATGCTTCGGGCTTCTACGACGTCAATGGAAAGCCGATCGACGACGGGCACGGGCACGCGCACTGAGTGGCCGAAGTGAGCCAGACACCCGCTATTGGATACTCCGCCAAGCCGGCTGTTTGACCATCACAGCGGTGACCAGCGGCGACGCCAGCCAACGCGCGAGCCAGGCCCGTAGTGTCGGCAGTGGCGCCGCTGCAAACCAGTCGGCATCCACCCCGGCAAACTGGCGCACGAAAGGAAACAGTGCCGCGTCCGCCAGCGAAGGCGTTGCGCCAAACAGATAGTCGTTCGACCCGAGTTGGCGCGCCAACGGCACCAGATGCGCCTCGACGGCCGCGTCGCGCCATTCTGTTTGAGACCGGTCGGGGAAACGCTCGAAGTACTTGTAGCGGTCGAGCAGCGGTTTGAAATCGACGTCGTTGCGTTCGATGAGGGCGAGCTGCTCGGCCAGCGGTTCCGCACTCAGCCAGGCCTCGGGGTCGTGTTG
>JBNKNO010000163.1:0-638 GCA_050293885.1 Rhodocyclaceae bacterium
GCAGGGTCGAGTCGTTGTTGAGGGCTGTTTTCTGGCTTGTCGCCAACGAAGCCCAAGCTAGCGGAATGCCCTGCCCGTTACTCGGGTTTATGGTGAAAAGGCTGCGGGTCAAAAAGGCCGGAATCTGTTTGCTCGCTTGCCACGTCGGCGTGGTATCCGGGTCGCCGGTGTTGACATCAATCTTGTAGGCCAACATGTCACCCGTCCAGGTGCCGCTGTCGAAGCGCGCCTGGAAGAGGAGCGTATTGGTGCTCAGGCGAGTGGAGTTGGCCGCCACTGTTGCGGCCGAACTGGTCCGGGCGTTGATGGTGGCTAGTGTGGCGGCGAGTGCGTTGGCGAAGGTTTGTGGGTCTTTTGCGCTGAAGAATTCGCCTCGGCCGTTCAGGCTGGCATGCAGCAAGTCATCAATTTTCGCCGGGTCACTGGAGGTCGGGCTGGGCCAGCCAGGGTCCGTCTTGGTCGCAATTGCGGCAAAGGCGGTGGTTGAGGAGATGGTGCCTTCAACGCCGAGACCGACACCAAAGGTCACCATGTGCTGCCAGAAGGCGGGGTCGTCGGTGCTGACCGGGACGTTGTTGTTCAGATCGCTGCGCAGATCGCGCTTCCAGTAGTACATGGCGATATCCGCCAGGTTGTTG
>JBNKNO010000164.1:0-637 GCA_050293885.1 Rhodocyclaceae bacterium
GGGAAGCCAAGGCTTCCCCATTTTTAAGCGACATTGCGCCACTAGTTCTGTCGAGTGGCAACTGCCTGAGCGCGCTCATTCAGAAAGTCGATGTCGCCTTGAGAGGCGGTTCCCCGCTGGGCCATCTCATAAAGACGATTTTGCGACGCATCATCTTGGGTTGCTAGCGTCCTCAGCACATCACGTGATTCTTGTGGTGTCTGAACAATCGTCCCCGCGCCATTGACACTATCCGCCCCCCCGTAGCCGGCCGCCGACATGAGTTGATTCAACCCTGTCGTACTCACCACTAGTCCGCGTAGATACTGTCACCGAGATCAAGCCCCATGTAGGGCCGGATCGAAGGTTTTGTCCGGATGAATGCCCGGGTTGGGGGTGATGAGCCTGAAGACTGCTCATGGCCGAAAGACGACAAACAATGAAATAACCATCCACCGCCAATCGCGTATCGCGCCGCCCGTCACACCGTCCTTTTCGCCGACGTATCTTCCTCCCGATCCTGCGCGCGCCCGACCCGCCAGGAGTCGACGATACCGATCACCCAGCAGATCGTGAGCACGGCCATGGGGACACGGCTTGATTGCTCGGCTTGTTGAGATCGTTGCGCCACCAGTTGGCCGATGGACGTGGATTCAAT
>JBNKNO010000165.1:0-634 GCA_050293885.1 Rhodocyclaceae bacterium
TAGCCTGAAGGGAAGCAGCGAACGTACTCCATTCGTGGTCCAGATTATGGCCCCCCGTGAGCTAAAAGAAGGTGACGTCGAGTTCCAGTTTACGGAAGGTACGGCGGTCTGCATCGTTCAATTTGAGGGCTTTCCGAGCGCCAAGCCAGTGCAAATATATGGCGCTGATTCTCTTCAGGCACTTCAGCTCGCCACAAACGTTGATCCCATCCTCAAGCGTTTGAGCAAAAGCTATGATTTATTTTTCCCAACAGGAGAAGGCTATTTTGAGGAGTGAGCGTAATTTCTGGCGAATGCCAACGCATTACCCGGCGCTCAACCTCGCTCCCTTCGGTCGCTGGACGCCGCAAAAGCGGCGCCGGTTAGCTCTACGTTATTTTTTTGAGAGTTCTGAGTCATGTCCAAAAAGTTCAAGTTGAGAGCTGATGAAATCCAGGATGTTGCTAAAGGGTACGGCGGATGTATAGCAACGGATATGATTACCGTCCATGGAAAAATGGTGGGCTACATGTATCGTGATGAGCCGCGAAACGATATGGATAGTGGCTGGTGTTTTATGTGGGGTATGGAGTCGCAGAAGTACATGGATGATCCAAGTAATCACGAAATATATGACGTAAACACAATTGCTAAT
>JBNKNO010000166.1:0-629 GCA_050293885.1 Rhodocyclaceae bacterium
GGTGCACTGGGCCGAATTCGCGCTCGGCCCAGTTGCACAGCGCGTGCGCGGCCCACAACCACGCGGGTGCATCCCGCGTTCACGGCGCTGGCGCGGCCTGCGAGCGCGGACCACGGCCTCGCGGGCGCAGCCCAACTCGGCCTCGGCCGGCCAGCGCAGCGCGCGGCGCATGGCGTGAGCGCGCGTGACGCTCACGGCGGCGCGGTGCGCGGCGGCGGTGCTTCACGGCGGCGCCCCACCGGCGCACGGAAGTCGGCCGAGGAAACGGGGCGCGGCTCATTGGCGCGGGGACAACGGCGTGGCTCGACGACGGACCCGGGCATCGGTGGCTTCGGACTGCGGCGGTCGGGACGGCGGCGCAAGGAGCGAGGCGAGCGGCGGCGCGAGGGGCGAGGTTGTCGGGGCGGCGGACGCGGCGCGGTCGGGATGACATTTAAACCCCTGCGCGCGTGTCCGGACAGCGCCGCCCACGGCAGCTAATCAGGGCTCGGCTCAGCACGGCGCGGCGCGACACTGCCGCTGACTGCTGGGCCCCACGCTTCAGTTGTTTTCTGAATTAAAAATCACCCCAGATGAAAATAGCTCGAAGTAAATAGCTAGAAATTGAGAAAAATTCCGGAAAAATTCGT
>JBNKNO010000167.1:0-626 GCA_050293885.1 Rhodocyclaceae bacterium
CGAAACCCGATAATGCGGGTCATAGGCAATACTCCCAGGGGATCACGTTGAGGGAGTGCACTATTACCGCCTCAGATACCAAATGGGGCAAACGTGATACGGTCTGGGGGTTGGCTGGTAACTAGCTCTCTGACAAGCTGTTGATTCAGGAGGATTACTCGGCCCCTTTCGGCGGCAGATCGTACTGAGTCAGCAACCTGTAAGGCATTGGGTTGATCGCTAGTGTCTTATGGGTTGAATAAAGCGGGTATGGTATAGATGGATGTGCGCTAGGCTTCCAACCTAGATAGGTGAGTTCGATTCTCACTACCCGCTCCAACCCTGGATGGTGAAATTGGTAGACACAAGGGACTTAAAATCCCTCGGCTTTGGGCTATGCGAGTTCGAATCTCGCTCCAGGGACCACACATTTAAGGAGAGACAGATGGCACATGTACATGCTGAGTTAATGGCTCAATATGCGGATGATGCAAAGAACTTTGATGAGCCTTGGAAATTGTGGGAATATAGGTCCTCAGACGGTGAGTGGGTGGGATTCAGTATAGGAAGACATCCGGCATGGTCTCCAGTGGTAGAATATCGACGCAGACTCCGGAGGCAGGAGGAGAGATATTGGGTATATATGT
>JBNKNO010000168.1:0-623 GCA_050293885.1 Rhodocyclaceae bacterium
ACTCAATGAAGTCTATCAATTTTCCCACTCCTCGATGTCTAATTCCTCGTTGGGATCTAACTACCCATAGTCCCGTTCCAGGCCAGAAGTCAATCTTTCCTATATGTTTATTCTTGATTATAAGATGACGTCCTTCGTGAAGGGAATCAAATTTTATTTCCCACTTCTCCAGGGTGGCTGTAGCTATTTTCCGAGCTGCAGCATTTCTATCCTGCCTTATTCTCTGTTGCTCAGTCCATTCCTTTTCCATAGCTAATTACCCCCTAGAGTATAGATTATGGTGTCCCGCATAGGATTCGAACCTATAACCCCCGGCTTAGAAGGCCGGTGCTCTATCCAATTGAGCTAGCGAGACTAAGGTTTAATCTATAACTTATTCGTTTTTCTCCCATTTATTCAAGGATGCCTGTACTTGCTGCATTGCCCAATCAAGCGTTTCTGGTGGCATAGCGTCTACCACGTCGTTTATTGGCATTGCTACCGCGTCCTCTACGCTTCGTTTACCATTGTCCCTTGCGTACATTAGTTTAAATATGCGTTGGTTGGCCTCTGTCAACTTCGCCAAGCCGTCTTTTATTGTAGCCCTAGCAAAATCTTGAAACTGTTCGTTCATTTTATTTTCT
>JBNKNO010000169.1:0-622 GCA_050293885.1 Rhodocyclaceae bacterium
AGATCTGCATGGAAAGCCCGTTCAAGGGTAAGACCGGCCTGCGCCGGTTGATCAACGCCTTTGGTTATTCAATGAACGGCCTGGCCACCGCCTTTCGTGTCGAAGATGCGTTTCGCCAGGAGGTGCTGCTCGCCGCCGTGCTCATCCCGCTCGCGATGTGGTTCGATGTAAGCGGCATCGAGCGCGCCATGCTGATTGCCAGCGTGATGTTCGTGTTGGTGGTCGAGCTGCTCAATTCGGCGGTCGAAGCCACCGTCGACCGTGTCTCGCTCGACAGCCACTCACTCGCCAAGCGCGCCAAGGACATCGGCAGTGCCGCGGTGTTTGTGGCGCTGGTTAACGCCGCCGTCATCTGGGCGCTGGTGTTGCTGCGCTGAGCGCCGTCACCGCACACGAGAACACCCCCGCTGCACCTTAAGCCCGCCCCGGCGGGCTTTCTTTTGCGCAAATCAGATGCCGTGCGCGTCGGTCCACGCCTTGAGGTGTTCCAGCACGCCCAGCGCACTATGGCCTATGTCGGTCATCTCGTAGGCCACGGCGATGGGCCGGGTGCTGAGCACCTCGCGGCGCACCAGGCCCTGCGCTTCGAGCTCTTTCAGGCGCTGGTCCACCATCTTCTTGC
>JBNKNO010000170.1:0-620 GCA_050293885.1 Rhodocyclaceae bacterium
GCGCATGCTCAACCACTTCTTCCCCGGCCCGGTGCCACGCATCCTGGGGCGCGAAGTCGAAGACATTCCCGAGTGGGAAGACCTGCAGAAACTGCTGCTCGACCACCGCGCCGGCCAGCACCGCGCCGAAGCGTGGATGGCCGACATCGTCGCCACCGCCTGCGCCGGCCGCGACCACCTGTGGCAAGACCTCGGGCTGGCCAATCGCGGCGAACTGTCCACCCTGCTGAAACACAACTTCCCGGCACTCGCCGACCAGAACACGGGCGACATGAAGTGGAAGAAGTTCCTCTACCGCCAATTCTGCGCCGCCGAGGGCATTTACGTGTGCCCGGCACCGTCGTGCGGGGAGTGTGCCGAGTATGCAAAGTGCTTTGGTCCTGAAGAGTGAACACGCCCGCTGCGCCGGTCGCCCACATTCACCCGCGTGGCGCTGACGCCGACACGCTGCGCGAGCGCGCCATCGGTGCCTATCTGGGGCTGGCGATCGGCGATGCCTTGGGGGCCACCGTCGAATTCATGACCCCACGCGAAATCCACGCACGGCACGGCGTGCACAAGGACATCGTCGGCGGGGGCTGGCTCAAGCTCAAGGCCGGGCAGGTGACCGACGACACCAC
>JBNKNO010000171.1:0-609 GCA_050293885.1 Rhodocyclaceae bacterium
CCGGTCGCACCCGACCCCGCCCACGTTGGCAGCTTGAATTGACCTGGCGCATTGGATCCGGTCAAGGCAATCGTCTAGCATGACGCTGACGCTCGCGCCGGCACGGCCAGACCGTGGGGTCGACGGCGCGTGGATTGCGGAGGTCAGCATGACGCGCGAACTCAGTGACGATCTTTTGAACGTCTTCGACACCACAGTCGACGCGATGCTCATCGCCGATCGCGAAGGCCGCATCCTGCGGGTGAATTCCGCGCTGACGCATCTGTTCGGCCTGCCGCCGGATTCGACTGCCACGCTCGAGGTCAACGACCTCGTACCGGAGGATTTGCGCGCGCATCATGCCCGCCATATGGCCGCCTACCGGCAGGCACCGGAGGCGCGCCCCATGGCCGAGCGTCCACCGTTGCGCGCGAAGCGCCACGACGGCGCCGAGTTCCCCGCCGAGATCAGCCTCAGCCCGCTCTCCGAGGGGCGTGTGCTGGCCACCGTGCACGACATCAGCGCACGCGTCGAGGCCGAGGCGCGCTCGCGGCGGTGGTCGGAACGCTATGCCAGCCTGCTCGGCGCGATTCCCGACATCATCGTCGAGCTGGACGGCAACAACGTGCT
>JBNKNO010000172.1:0-606 GCA_050293885.1 Rhodocyclaceae bacterium
TGAAAAAGAATTGGGAACATCATCACGAAAAAACCAAGCAAGAGATCGCCGTATCTCTCACGAATTACGATCTCCCATGGCTCGGCATAGATCGCTCGCTCGACAAAGACGCGCGCTAGACAAACAGCCGCTATTAGCATCCACACGTAAAGTTCGACAACGCGAAACCGACGATGTCGCATTTCTGCGAACTGTTTGAAATCGAGCCCGATTTCTTGCTTTTCTGGCGTTTCAGCCACGTATTTCTCCTCTTGCGCGCTAACGATCAAGCTCAGCCGACGGAAAAATGCGCAGCGTTTTGCAGGTCGGATGCAGCGACGTGTTAGCCCGCATCGGCTGATCCCGGGCGACCTTCCATACCGCTGGGGTCTGCCATAAGTAACTCTTCAAACAGGTTGAACACTTCATCACCGTCAACTCCCGGGTCGCCGATGGCGTAAAGCGTGCTGAACGTCGCTTGGTAGGCAGCAGCCCTTCTAATTAGACATATATCTGCAGCGCTTGCGCCCAACGCAAGAAGACGTTCTAAGGCGGCCCCTGTGTCTGAGAACGGGTCGGATGGTCGCATCTTGGAACGATTTATCTCCGCCTCCAGAGATTGAGGAT
>JBNKNO010000173.1:0-598 GCA_050293885.1 Rhodocyclaceae bacterium
CATCGAACACGGGGGGCGCAGATGGGCGACAGATGCAGTTGGTGTGGGACCGATCCGCTTTATGTCGACTATCACGACACCGAATGGGGCGTGCCGGAATGGGACAGCCGTGCGCTGTGGGAAAAGCTCATCCTCGACGGGTTTCAGGCCGGGTTGGCCTGGATCACCATCTTACGGAAACGCGACGCATTTCGGCAGGCATTCCAAGGATTTGACCCGCATGTCATCGCGAAATGGGGCGAACCCGACGTGCAACGCCTGCTGGGCGATGCCGGCATCGTGCGCCATCGCGGCAAGATTGAAGCCACCATCGGAAACGCCCGCGCCTGGGCCGAAATCGAAGCCCGCGAGGGTTTCGACAAGTTCTTGTGGTCCTATCTGGACGGGCGGCCCTTGCAGAACCGGTTCGCGTCCATGGCCGAGGTTCCGGCCGAAACCGATCTTTCCAAACAGATTTCGAAGGATTTGAAGAAAGCAGGCTTTCGGTTTTGCGGTCCCACGATCGTCTATGCGTTCATGCAGGCCGTCGGCATGGTCAACGACCACATCGTGACCTGCCCGCGCCACGCCGACGTGGCGCGACTGGCCGAGCGTTAGC
>JBNKNO010000174.1:0-597 GCA_050293885.1 Rhodocyclaceae bacterium
CTGTTTACCGGGCGATGATAAAAAGCACTCCATCGCTGCTCTGTCCTCAGTCTCCGGCCCTTGTCGACGTAGCTTTCCGGCCGCGAGCACGCATGCACCCAAATGGGCCCCTATCGGGCCGCCGGTTCAAGCGTAAAATGCACCATTCGATATTCGTCAGCGCGCGCCCATGCCCAATTCGTCTCAGCCGATCTACACGGTCGAAGGTATCCGCACCATCGAACACGCCGTCATGCCCTCGGCACGGCCACCGCTCATGGAGCGCGCCGGGCGCGCGTCGGCGGAAGAGGCTGTCCGCCTCATGCTCGACCGCCCCGGCCCGCTGCTGATCGCCTGCGGCCCGGGCAACAACGGCGGTGACGGTTTTGTCATGGCCCGGCACTTCATGCAGGCCGGGCGCGAAGTCGTGGTTGCCTTTGCCAGCAATCCGGAACAACTCCCGGTCGATGCACACAAGGCCTACATGGCCTGGAGCGAGACCGGCGGCCAAACCCTGTCCGATCTGCCGGCACCGCCGCCGGGCGGCTGGGCACTGGTGGTTGACGCCATGTTCGGCATTGGCCTGCGCCGCGCCATCGAGGGCCGATACGCCGACTG
>JBNKNO010000175.1:0-597 GCA_050293885.1 Rhodocyclaceae bacterium
GGATTATTCGGGACGACTACGGCTGATCAAGCTAGCGTAGCCCAGTCGAGGGCCGCAGGCCCGACGCCGGGACTCATCGCCAAGCGCACCACCGCCCCCGGATTCCGCTGCGCTGCATCCGGGCTACACGCGGGCTACGGATGGGCTACGCGCGAACCATCGCCATTCAGGCCAGTTCGATCGGCAACGCGGTTTTGTACTTCACCTGCTTGAGCGTCATGCTCGAGCGGATGTTCGACACGTGCGGGATGCGCGCCAGACGGTCGACGATGAAGCTCTGCAGGGCTTTCAGGTCGGGCGCCACCACGCGCAGCAGGTAGTCCGAGTCGCCGGTCATGAGGTAGCACTCCATGACTTCGGGAATGTCCCGAACCGCGTCCTCGAACGCGGACAGCTCGCTCTCCACCTCGCGGTGCAGCCCGATCTGCACGAACACGTTGCCCGGCAGCCCCGCCTCGTTCTGGCTGAGAAGCGCGGCGTAGCGGCTGATCATGCCGGATTCCTCGAGCGCGCGGACGCGTCGCAGGCACGCGGACTCGGACAGGTTGACGCGACCGGCCAGCTGCACGTTGCTCATGCGGCCGTCCTCCTGCAGGG
>JBNKNO010000176.1:0-594 GCA_050293885.1 Rhodocyclaceae bacterium
GGATGCGTATCCCGATGCCCGACAGTGGTCTTAGCATTTTTTTAACGCTCGAATGGAATACCATTCACACCTAACGAAATCGCCTGCTTGGGGTCAAATATCCTGGAAACTCCATTTTGGTTAGTGCAAATGGAAACTCAAGAAAACACACCTAACGGAACTTGCAGAGAGATCGAGGGTAAGTCCTGTGTCTTCTACGACGGCTACTGGATCAAGCACTATGACCCCATGGAAGATAGTCTGGAGACGAAGAAATACCTCATAGAAGCGTTGACTCGACGCTTGTTCAACCATGTCGAGCATGGCATCAACATGCCGGGCGAACGGCTTGATGAGGCACGCCAAGCCTATGAATCGGAACAGGATCCCGAGCTCAAGCGGGTCAAGGGCGCGATGCTTGCAGGAGCCCTGTTCAATCGCGGTACCGATATATTCCGCCAACTCGTGGCCCTGGGTGAAGATGAGGTGAAGTCACCACGCAGTCGGGAACTCCTGCATGAATGTGGGAAGTACCTTCTGCAGGCCCTGGAGATGGGCAAGCTGGTCAAGCATCGCAGTGGCGACGAAGGGATCGACGAACTCTGGGGCGAGCCG
>JBNKNO010000177.1:0-589 GCA_050293885.1 Rhodocyclaceae bacterium
ACGACGGCAACACCACTTCGGGCGACGGCTGCAGCAACCAATGCAAGCTGGAAACCTTCTGTGGCAACGGCGTCAAAGAAGGCGTCGAGCAGTGCGACGACGATGAACATCTTCGTCTGCAGCATCGGTGCCAGCTCGGGCTGACGCGCGGCGCCTTCGAGGAAGCGGCCGCCCAGCAGACCCATGCCGATGCCGACGCCGAGAGCGCCGAGGCCGATCAGGAGTGCGACAGCGATCGCCGTGAATCCAATAACAGTTTCCATCAGTTTCTCCTAGTCGGGATCAAGTCCCACTTATTGAAGTAAAAATAATCAGTGCGTTTCCGATGCCAGACTCAGGTAAACAATCGTCAGCATCATGAAGATGAATCTCCTCATTACGAACCTCAGTGAGAGCGTCCATCAAGGAGACATAGGGGCAATGAGCAAGCAGCTGGGCAAGAAGAGGCTCAAACTCATCATGATGTCGAGTTAGAAAGTCATAGGTCCGATGAAGCTCAAGTGCAGTTGTCTGATCTCTGCAGGACTGACAAGTGGCAGGAGACAGCTGATGTCCAAGAGTGTCAAGCCAATGCCAAACAACAGAAAGC
>JBNKNO010000178.1:0-581 GCA_050293885.1 Rhodocyclaceae bacterium
ACCCGGGCCGTTTTGGCCGGGGAAGTGGCTGGTGGACGACTGCGTTCGTACGGCGAGCGCAACGACGCTGGTCTCGTCGTCGATGTTCAGACCGAGTTCGTCGAGCGCGGTTGTCGAGATGGCGGGGGCGTGCGCGAGCAGTTGCCCGAGCTTGTTGTCGGTCGCGAGCAGCATGAGCGGCGGTGTTTTGCCGAACAGCAGGCGGAAGGTATCGGCCAGTCGCTGACTCAGGGCGGCCTCGTCGCCTTGTTCGAACACGCCGGCGAGCAGGCCGGCCAGCGTCAAGGTGCGCCAGCTGGCCGGCAGCACGGGGTAGCTGCCTTGGCGGTTGTCGGCCGATGTTTGCGCCGGCAAACCGATGCCGAGCGTCTGCAAGCCTTGGGCGGACAGGTAGCCGACATCCGTTTTGAGACTGCTCAGGCTGTCGCTGTTGAGGCCGGTCAGGCGTGCGGCTTCGTCGATGCGCGCGGGGGCGTCGCACAGGCACACGGCTGATCGCAGGATCGCCGCCAGCGGGTGAGCGGCCGCGATGTGCTCTTCGAGCGCGTGCCCCAGCGCCACGGCATCGGCGACCACCGCCG
>JBNKNO010000179.1:0-570 GCA_050293885.1 Rhodocyclaceae bacterium
GGCGGGATGGGTTACGTCTACTGTGGAATGGACACCGAGACGGATTGCCCCGTAGCGATCAAGGCCCTCAAGCCAGAAATCGTCGCCAACAATCCCGACCTCGTCGTCCGGTTCGTCCGCGAAGGCGAAGCCCTGCGCCAGCTCAACCATCCCAACATCGTCAAGATGGTGGCCGCTATTGAGGAAGACGGCCAACACTACCTGGTGATGGAGTACGTGGAGGGCGAGAGCCTGGCCGAGCGGCTCGAGCGCCAGCGCCGTCTGGCGCTCGAGGAGGCACTACAGGTGGTGCGGGAGACTGCCCTGGCGCTGGAGGCCGTTGCCGACGAACGCATCGTCCACCGCGACATCAAGCCCGCGAATCTGATGCTCTGTCGGTACGGCGACGATCTTGACTTCGTGAAGGTGCTCGACTTCGGCATCGCGCACGTAGCCCGCGACCCCGACGACGCCAGCGACGACGGTCGCCCCCGCACCGCGGTGGGCCTCATCGCCGGCACCCCCGAGTACATGTCCCCCGAGCAGGCCAAGGGGCAGCGGGTCGACGCACGCACCGACATCTACGCCATG
>JBNKNO010000180.1:0-569 GCA_050293885.1 Rhodocyclaceae bacterium
GAGCAAATCTGCCCAGCCCATGACGCCAAGCCCGATCTTGCGGTTCTTTTCAACCATCTCGGTGATCTGCGGCAGGGGGTAGATGGAAGCGTCAATGACATTATCCAAAAAGCGGACCGACAGATGAACGACGCGCTTGAGTTCATCCCAGTTGATTTCGGAGTCGTGCCCGTTGTGGCCTTTGAGGTAGCACTTGCCCAGGTTGATGGAACCGAGGTTGCATGCCTCATAGGGGAGCAGGGGCTGTTCGCCGCACGGGTTGGTGGATTCAATCTCGCCCAACTGCGGGGTGGGATTGTCGCGGTTGATGCGATCGAGGAACACGATGCCCGGATCACCTGACTCCCACGCCTTGTTCACCAAAATATTAAACACCTCGCGGGCGTTGAGCTTGCCCACAGGTTTGCCGGTATTGGGAGCGATCAGGTCGAAATCATCCTTCTTCTCCACGGCCTCCATGAACTTCTCGGTCAATCCAATGGACAGGTTGAAGTTATTCAACTCCCCATCGCGCTCTTTGGCCTTGATGAACTCCATGATATCGGGATGGTCCACGCGCAGAATACCCA
>JBNKNO010000181.1:0-564 GCA_050293885.1 Rhodocyclaceae bacterium
CAAAAATCAAATTTTATTCGGAAAAGAATTTTTCCTTCACTTTCGGCCCAATCAGCCCAGCGGCCAGCCGGCCCACCCGGCCTCTCAGCCCAGCCCGCCCACCGCCCCCCCCTTTCTCCCGCAGGCCGCGCGCGCACGCTCGGCCCATCCCGGCCTGCGCGGCCTTGGCGTAATTGCCAGAAGCCGCCTCTTCTTCGAGTTTGCGCAGCCCGGCGGCTACGCCTTCTCCCCCTGTCACCGCCACACGGGCCCCACTTGTCAGCTCCGTCATCTCCCCCGCGCCGCCGACCCCAGTCAGAATTTCCCCGTGCCGCCGCTCCCCCCGCGCCGCTGCCTCACACCTTGGATGCCCCCGAGCTTTTACAGCTCTCCCTCATCACTTCCCCCTCTTAATCCCCTTCAAACCGAGCGTTAACGGCCCTTAACACCTTCAATGGCGTTAAAGCCATTAACGCTGGTGTTAACCGCCCTGGCCACCCATCCTCGCTGTTCCCTCGGCCCATATAAAAGGTGAGCACCCCCCCCCCTAGAGTTCACTGCACCTCTCCCCGCTCAAGATCGGAA
>JBNKNO010000182.1:0-564 GCA_050293885.1 Rhodocyclaceae bacterium
CCCGGGGCGGCACCCGCACCTTGTTGGAGTCCTCCAGGACTCACGCTCAGTCAGAGGAGGAGGATCCAGTGGATGAAAGTTAGCACCGCTGCACGCACGGGCTCCGACGATGACATGGACCTGCTGGACGATGATCAACCTCCATTGATCAAGGACGGGTCTCCGCCACCGACTGGCATGGACATCAACATGGTGTTCACGCTGCCGACCGAGTTTAGAGGTGCCGAGGAAGAGGCCACTCAGATGTGTCTCGGCCCCAAGGAGGCCATATTCGAGAAGCCTGAAGAGTCAAGCCAGCACTTGAAGTTGTTGTATATTCGAGGTCACATCGACAGGAAGCCGATCTCCAAAAGTCTCATTGACAACAGTGTTGTTGTCAACCTGATGTCATACTCTGCCTTCAAGAAATTTGGAAGGGAGGATGATGAGCTCGTGAAGACCAACCTAACGCTTAACAGTGTGGGGGGCAACCCAATGGAGGCTAGAGGCGTCGTCACAAGCTCATGAAGACCAACCTGACGCTTAACGACATGGGAGGCAACCCGACGGAGGCCTAGGGTGTCG
>JBNKNO010000183.1:0-563 GCA_050293885.1 Rhodocyclaceae bacterium
GGTTCGAGCCCCGTCCACTCCGCCAACACGAAGAGAAGGCGAGCTAGAAAGTTCGCCTTTTTTTTGATCTGGCGCCTTCCGGGTTAAACTCCCGTCTTTCTTTCATTCCCAAGCAATCTGGCCGATTCCATGTTCGACGCAGTTCGCAACAACAAACGTGTCGCGCAAGTGGTTCTTGCGCTCATCTCGATCACCTTTGCCTTCTGGGGCGTCGAGTCTTACTTGAATGACCGCGCGACGGCAGGCGAAGTCGCCTCGGTCGGAGGTTCCAAGATCACCATGGGTGAATTCCAGCGTGCCTTGCGCGAGCAGCAGGATCGCATGCGTGCCCAAAGTGACCAGCCGATTGATTCCAGTACGTTCCAGTCGCCGTTGTTCAAGCGCGCAGTGCTCGACAACACGATCAACCAGCGCGTGCTCGCCCTCTACGCCGCGGAAAGCGGTCTTGCTGTCCCGGACGAATTGTTGCGTCAGACGATAGCGGGCATTCCCGCTTTCCAGGAGGACGGGCAGTTCTCCATGGAGCGCTATGAGCGCGCTGTTCGTTCCCAGGGGATGACCGT
>JBNKNO010000184.1:0-562 GCA_050293885.1 Rhodocyclaceae bacterium
TGTTCGACGACAGCGACCAGCAACAACGCGTCCAGCTCAAGAGCACGGAATCCACCTCCGAACTCAACCTCGGCCACCTCATCCACCAAGCCGACAATTACCGCGGCTCCTTCCGTGGCGCTGGCGTCGAACTGCGCACCGACGCCTGGGGCGCCCTGCGTGGTGGCAACGGCCTCATCCTCACCACCTGGGCCAGGACGGACACCGACCCGGCGGGCGACCTCACCGCCGGCATGGCCCTGCTCAAGCAAGCCACCGTGCTCGCCGACACCCTGTCGAAGGCCGCAAACACGCATCAAACCGTGCAGCTCGCCGGCGCCCTGGGCACCACCGCGGCAAACCAAAGCCGCATCGACACCGACGCCGCCCCCATCAAGGCCCTGCACAAAGTCGCCAGCGGCATGGTCTCGACCGACAGCGCGAGCGCCGCCAAGCGCGATGCCGCCGCCAAGAACACCGCCGTGGGCCAGAACAAGGTGCCCCACCTCACCGACGCCGCCATCATGCAAACCGCCAAGGCCGGCTTCGCCCTGGTCGCCGGCCAGCACCTGCAACTGGCCAA
>JBNKNO010000185.1:0-561 GCA_050293885.1 Rhodocyclaceae bacterium
GAAGCCGTTTTCAATCACCGGACCGATGGTGACCTGCGCTTCCGGGTACAGCTCCTTGACGGCATAGGCCAGCAAGTGAGCGGTCGAGTGGCGGATGACTTCCAGACCATCGGGATCTTTTGCGGTGATGATGCTCAGCCCTGCGTCGGCGTCCATGCAATGGGACACATCAACAACAACACCATCGACCTTGCCAGCCAGCGCGGCGCGCGCCAGACCCTCGCCGATCGACGCGGCAACTTCAAGGACGGTCACCGGCTGCTCGTAACTTCGAACGGAACCGTCGGGGAGCGTGATCTTCGGCATGACTCAATCCTTTGGGGCAAAAAAAAAGTGCGGTCTGAGCCGCACTTTTTTCGTTCGCAACGCAAACGTCGTGAAACTCGACCTGTTCAGTTATTGCAACCGGTGCAAGTTCGGAAAGCCACGACGATGCGCTCCTTAGATGTTTGGTAGGCGCGATTGGACTCGAACCAACGACCCCCACCATGTCAAGGTGGTGCTCTAACCAGCTGAGCTACGCGCCTACAAACTGTCCGAAGCCTCGCAGTATATCAGGTA
>JBNKNO010000186.1:0-560 GCA_050293885.1 Rhodocyclaceae bacterium
CGTGCGGGCGGCTTTCACAAGGTTGGCTTCGAGGGCGGGCAAATGCCCCTCCAGCGACGTCTTCCCAAGCGCGGCTTTGTGTCGCCGATGAAAGGGCGCAATGTCGAGGTTCGGCTTTCCGAATTGGACAAGCTTCCGGTCGACGAGATTGATCTGTTGGTGTTGAAGCGGGCGGGCGTTATTCCTGCGAATGCACTGTCTGCCAAAGTCATTCTCTCGGGTGAAATTGGCCGTAAGGTTGTGCTGACCGGCGTTGGCGCGACGAAGGGTGCGCGCGCTGCGGTCGAGGCGGCCGGCGGCTCGATCGCGGAATAAGGCAAGCTGACTGTGGCAAAGCAACCCGCGGCGATCGGAAATCAGGGCAAATTCGGCGACCTGCGTCGGCGATTCATGTTCTTGATCGGTGCGTTGATCGTTTATCGGATGGGCGCACATATTCCGGTGCCTGGCATTGACCCCCAGCGACTGGCAGACCTCTTTCAGTCGCAGCAGGGAGGCATCCTTGGGGTGTTCAACCTGTTTTCGGGTGGTGCGCTGTCTCGGTTCACGATCTTTGCGCT
>JBNKNO010000187.1:0-559 GCA_050293885.1 Rhodocyclaceae bacterium
ACCGTTTTCTCCGCCGCTTTCAACATCGGCGCCGGTCGCGCCAGCTCCGCCTCGTACTCGGCCAGCGCACGGCCGGTGTGGGATGTCGGGTGCTTCGCCACCTCGGCCGGCGTGCCTTCGGCAATCAGCAGGCCACCGCCCTCGCCGCCTTCCGGCCCCAGGTCCACCAGCCAGTCGGCGGCGCGGATCACGTCCAGGTTGTGCTCGATCACCAGCAACGAATGGCCGGCGTCCACCAGCTTGTGGAAGGCGCGTAGCAGGCGGGCGACGTCGTCGAAATGCAGGCCCGTCGTCGGCTCGTCGAACAGGAACAGCGTGCCACCTGCTCGCTGTTTCTTGCCCGGCTTGCGCTTCTTCGCCTTCGCCGCGAACTGCGCCAGATGCCCGGCGAGCTTCAGCCGCTGCGCCTCGCCGCCCGACAGCGTCGGCACCGGCTGGCCGAGGCGCAGGTAGTCCAGCCCGACGTCGATGATCGGTTGCAGCGCGGTCGCCACCGCCTTGTCGCCGCCGAAGAAGGCCAGCGCTTCGGACACCGTCATCTCCAGCACGTCGGCCACGT
>JBNKNO010000188.1:0-558 GCA_050293885.1 Rhodocyclaceae bacterium
TGAACTGACGGCCGGTTCGGTGGACGCGGTGGCGGATTTCGTCGCCACCATGAATCTCAGCGGGCGCGAAGCCGACATCGCGCGCGACATCGTGGCCGAGCTCGGCAGCCGGCTGGGCTTTCTGCAGCAGGTCGGTCTTGGCTATCTGGCGCTCGACCGTGCCGCGCCGACGCTGTCGGGCGGCGAAGCCCAGCGCATCCGCCTCGCGGCGCAGCTGGGGTCGAGCCTCACGGGGGTGTGCTACATCCTCGACGAACCCACCATCGGCCTGCATCCACGCGACAACCAGGTGCTGCTCGACACCCTCGACCACCTCGAAGCCAAGGGCAACACGCTGGTGGTGGTCGAGCATGACGAAGACACCATCCGCCGCGCCGACCACGTGATCGACCTCGGGCCGGGCGCCGGCGTGCGCGGCGGGCGCATCGTTGCCGAGGGCAATGCCGCGGCGCTGATGGCGGCGCCCGAGTCGGTGACCGGTCGGCACCTGCGCGCGCCGCTGCAGCATCCGCTCTATCCGCCGCGCAAGGTCGGCAAGGCCGACGACAGCCTGTGGGT
>JBNKNO010000189.1:0-556 GCA_050293885.1 Rhodocyclaceae bacterium
TGGCGTCGGTGATCGCCTGGCGCAGAGAGCCGGCGCCCGTGTCATTGGTGTTGGTGACCGTGTAGGTGGCCAGCACGCCACGCCATTGCGGAGGCGCATAGGCGGTATCACCGAGCGATGCAGTCACCTCGCCGGTGGTGAATTCGAGTGTCCAGTCGCCGCCAAGCGTCGCCGCACCGGTGAGGTCGTCACTGGCCGCCACATCGGCGCCGGTCAGTTGCGACAGATCGGTGATCAGCTGGCGGCCCAGATCGGTGCTGGCCACGTCACAACCATAGATCAAGAAGTCGGCATCGGCGCTCAGGGCATCGCCCCACTCGGCGATCTCAAGGCTGCGCGCCATCAGGCTATCGGCATCGAGACGTGTGGCACCCAGCTCGATCACGCCGTCCTGACCATGGGTCAGCACATGAACCGCGCTGACCGGTGCGCCACCGCTCAACGCGTCGCTGATCTGGCCAATGCCATCGGTGTCCGGATCGAGCAGGATGACTTCCAGCGCGCGACCGTCGTCGATCTGCCGGTTCAAGTCGGACAGCAAGGTATCGATGTCGTC
>JBNKNO010000190.1:0-556 GCA_050293885.1 Rhodocyclaceae bacterium
GTTGCTTTTTCTGTTTATTAGCTTCATTCCCGCCGCAAGTTTGTTGCAGGCCATCATACCGTTCGCAAAATCTGCGATCGTTGTTGCCGCTATCGCGTATGTCCTGTTGGAGTTAATCAAGCCAAATCTTAAGTCCCGTCCGAAGTTTCAGTACCTTTCCAGTATTGCCGGGACGGTTTTTCTTAGCTTCCTTCTCACATCATTGTTCATAGCGATCATCCCATGGGAAAAGTAACGCAACCCAACAATTCGCTTCAGCCGACCTGCAAAACGCTGCGCATTTTGCCGTCGGCTGAGCTTGGTCGTTGGGCGGCACCTCAAACGCCCGCATTTCGTCCTCCGTCACATAGACAGTCCGTTTTGTGCCAGGCACCGGAACCGTCAATTTCCCCTTGTTCGGCCCGGTCTTTGCTGCGCGAAACTCCATGCCCTTCACTTCCATCACCGTCCATTCGCTTGGCTTGTCGCCGAGCCAACCGGCTTCATAAATCCGAAAGTTTTCAGCAACCGGCGCCAGCTTTGAAAGCGCAGCCCTGCCGTAGCTCGTGTTTTCCAT
>JBNKNO010000191.1:0-555 GCA_050293885.1 Rhodocyclaceae bacterium
TGGAAGAGAGCGGCATCGAAGACAGGCCGGCTAAGAGCATGTCGGTCGTCGGCAGCGGAGCCGGAGGAAGGTGGGGGTGTGGCGGTGGTGGCGGCTGGACGAGGGTTGCCCAAGCCGACTGCATGGCCGCCACGTTGCGGTTGGTGTCGGCGACGCTGCGGGTCAGATCAGCGATGCTCCGGGCCAAAGAGTCGAGCGTGATGGCGCCTCCGGATGGCGACGCGGCATCGGAGAGGACCGACGACGCGGGCAGCCTCCCTGCTGCCGAGGCCGGCAGCGAGCCGGCGGCGGGGGCGATGGCGGGCGGTACCGACGGCGCAGGGGGAGGACCTGACATTGCTGATACCAAGCTGTTAGGGTTCCTAGCCCTACCGGCGATGGAGCGTAGATTGTAGGGATGAGAGGGAGAGGGCCAAGGCTGGTGAATACGACGGCGGCGTGTTGGAGCCGTGGCGGCGTGCACGAGGCAAGGGAAATTAGGGCAAGTCCCGGCTCCCTAAGGAAGCCGGAAACAATTGTATTGTTTCTCCTCCCCTATTCCTAAAGGGGTGATTA
>JBNKNO010000192.1:0-555 GCA_050293885.1 Rhodocyclaceae bacterium
GAGTTCAGACGTGTGCTCTTCCGATCTGTGGTGTCGACAGGCGCATCACAGGCGGAGGTGGAGGTAAAGCCTTAGGTGTTGCCCGCTGGTGCTGGCGCTGAGGTGGGCGGGGAGCCCACTGCTGCTACAGACGCTCATGCTGGTGCTGGTGCTGCTGTTGAGGTGGGTAAGTGGAGCCATGGTGGCACATCGTCCAGTACTTCAGAGGAGCACTACCAGATGGAGCAGCTACATCCTTCCTCTTCTTGGTTTCCTTGCGAGCGCGGATTACATCGTCCGTGATGATGACATTGCTAACAAACTCTGGAAATGTCCCTCCAGTGTTGAGCGCCATGCGCTCCTGTAACTTGGTAGAGAGACTGATCATGAAGTGGTCCTTCTTCTTGTTGTCCGTGTCCACTTGGTCTGGCGCATACTATGCCAGATGGCTGAACTGCTTGGAGTAGTCATGCATGAACCTTCCTCCTTGCTTTGGATCCATGAATTCCTGGCGCTTCTTCCTCATCACACCTGCGGGGATGTAGTGGGCGCGGAAAGCATCATGGAACTCAGCCC
>JBNKNO010000193.1:0-554 GCA_050293885.1 Rhodocyclaceae bacterium
TGCCGCGCAGGTTTTCTGAGTGTTACGTGCTTGGCTGCATCAGATACATCTGAGATTAGTCGTGCAGCTTCGGATTCAGAATCCACCTCTTGTTGGAGCTTCTGCGGATTGAGGTTCTGGCTGACAGCAAGAGCGTCAACTTGGTGCTTTATAGCAGTAGCTATCGCCGACACCTGAGTCGTAACACTGGATAGGTCGGGCTGGAACGCATACCTCTCGACGAGAAGAGAATTTAACTCGTCCCAAGGTTTAACTATGTCGTTCAGGAACTTCAGTTCGGTATGCATGCACTCAAACTCAACCGCGCCATGACGTGGAACCGCTCCACCCTCGCGTAGGGCGCGCAATAACCGAAGGGCATTGCGCCGAATGGGTTTCCATAGTGCCTCGGAGAAACATCGGGCGCAATGCCCGGTGGTTATTGCGCCCTTCACCTGAGCGTCCGCTCCGGGCCGGACGGTGACAAACAATGAAATGACCATCCACCGCCAATCGCGTATCGCGGCCGCCGTCACACTTTCCTTTTCGCAAGCGTATCTTCCTCCCGATCCTGC
>JBNKNO010000194.1:0-550 GCA_050293885.1 Rhodocyclaceae bacterium
ATCGGGGGCTCCTGCTGGCAGTGCGCGGTATCGAAAGCACATATATAGACGAAAACGGTGAGCTTTGCCGGCGACGCTTGCCGGCGGACCTCGACGCCATCCCTGCAAACGCGAAAAGGCAACGCACGACATGTAAAACGCCACCTTCGGGTGGCGTTTTTGTTGGGTCGCAATGATCCAGCCCTGAAGCCGGCAAACGCATTCTGCGGTTTAGGTGACAACCGAAAGCGTATGCCACCACCTCGGCTCGATGAGCACTTCCATGATGGATTTCCATGCTCGGGAAATATATGCTATTGCCATTTTTCAGCCAAGGGGAATCGTGGTGGCACAAAAACCTTCGTTTCACAGCGCTTGGGCGGCCTTCCTGGCCGTTCGCCTCCCGGTCAAAGCCGTCGGCAAAAAAATCGGCGGTTACGTCCAGAAGAACATCGACATGCCGGTCGGTGGATTCGAAAACGCCTGCCCCATCCGGATGAGTTATGTCCTCAACAAGACGGGTTTCCCCATCCCGAAAAGCGCCCGTTACTCGATGGTCAGCGGCGCAGAT
>JBNKNO010000195.1:0-550 GCA_050293885.1 Rhodocyclaceae bacterium
TGTCAGTAGGAGCCCTGCTCCCGTGAGTGCGTCTTTGGAATCGCTCGAAGCACTTCTTCGTGTTGCAGCTCAAAACCTCGACCTGTCGGCGTCGATGATCCGAGATCTGGGTTTATCTCCAGACAAAAACATCCGAAAGGTCGGGGAGGCTTTGGCAAGCATCTTCGAAATACAGCACGAACTCTACGACATTCGTCCAGAGCTCAAACCGGACTATCTAAAGCGGGAGAAAGAGTGATCGTGCATCAGCCACATAACATTGCGCTTCATCCGACCTGCAAAACGCTGCGCATTTTGCTGTCGGCTGAGCTAAATCGTTGGGCACCACAGAACGCATGAGCATTGATGACCTTATTCTTTCTTCTGTCAGTAAGCGCTGGACCAAAGTTGCCCTGATTGTCGGGCGTGCATTGTCGTCGTCTGAGTTGGAGTCAATTGACGGTGATTTCGAGCCACAGTTTGTGGCAGATCGTATTCAGGCACTCGTGCAGGCAGGCCATTTAGAGGCGGCAGGTAACCTCAACGATTGGAGGCATTGTGAAGTACGTAT
>JBNKNO010000196.1:0-550 GCA_050293885.1 Rhodocyclaceae bacterium
CTGCCACGTCGGTGTGCCACCACCCGTGTCGAATCCACCATCCCAGAAGGATCGCTGAAGACCGCCGCCCCCTTTGGTGCCTTCATCTTCACCAGAGGAGCACCAGAGCTTGCCGGCGTCGACGCCTGAAGCCAACCGAGCCGCCTCACCGTCGCCAGCTGCCACCGTCATCCTTTGCCGTCGCAAGGTGAGCGAATCAAGTTCCCCACGTCACGACGATGCCGTAGGTGAAAATCTTGTCAAGTTTGGTGGACCGGAGCACCGGTAACGGTTTAATTCGGTGAGCCGTCGCCGCGGGCCGGGCGCGCCGCCACGATCGCGCCGCCCCTACCGGCTGAGTCGTCTTGAGCCGTCCATCCCGGCGTTAACGACCACGATTAGATTATCTGATACCCATTCGTGTGTTTTAATATGAGCCGTTGATCTGTCAACCGACGACCATCGTTGTTTAATGAAGCCCGTAGACTCGTGAGCCGGAGCCCATGGACCCAGTCCATGCGGCTGTAGACATATTTTACGGATTTTTCTTTAGTCAAATAATTCTGAAAAT
>JBNKNO010000197.1:0-549 GCA_050293885.1 Rhodocyclaceae bacterium
TGATCGGTATAGGCAGCGCGCATCTCGGTGCCCCCCGATTCGGGTGGCAGGGGCAGGTTGAGGATCTGACCATATACGCCATCTTCATCGGCGCGACCGGAGCCCGGCCAAAGCGGCATCTGCTGGCTGGTGATGAACAGGGCGCGGGGCTCATCCCACAACAGGTCCTGGGTGCCATTGCCGTGATGAACGTCAAAATCCACCACGGCGACCCGTTTCAATCCATGATGATCCAGCGCATGTTTGGCGGCCAGGGCGGCGTTTCCAAACAGGCAAAATCCCATGGCAGTTTCGGATTCGGCATGGTGACCTGGCGGGCGAATGGCGGCAAAGGCGTTTTGCACCTCGCCCCCCAGCACCATATCGACGGCGCGCACAGCGGCGCCAGCAGCGCGAAAGGCCGCGTCCAGCGAGTCGGGCGAGATGAAAGTATCGCCGTCAATCTGCGCATAGCCTTCGCTAGGGCGGGCGGAACGTAGATCGCGCAGATGATCCACAGGGTGAATGCGCAGGATGTCATCCTCGGCCGCCATCGGCGCAGGCACCCGT
>JBNKNO010000198.1:0-547 GCA_050293885.1 Rhodocyclaceae bacterium
ACGTCGCGATAGCGCAACGCCGGCACGAGGAAATCGTTGAGTTCCTCATAGAAACGGAAGGTCGCACACACCATGTTTTATTTTGACATGCGTCGCGCTGTCGAATTCGCGTTGCGCCCGTCGACGGCGGGTTGAAACTCGCCCTACGGCCCGATCGACCGAAGATACATTTACTTACATCGGCACTCGACCCCATTGCGTCGCCACGTTCGTTCCACCCTCAGATTCACTTCACAAGGACGAACGTCATGCAACGCCTTACCCTGATCGCCACCGCCATTCTGCTCGGCGCCTGCTCCACCCAGACCCAGCAAGCCACTCCACCCACTGCCGGCAAACCTGCGCCGCCGCGGCCCGAAGTGGCGCAGGAACAGGACGCCATTGTCGCCGCCCAGCCGCTCACCCCCGCCCCGACCGGCAAGACCGAAGCACTCGCCGCGCCCATGCGCAACCGCGCGCCAAAGGCGGCGGGCATGATGTCGCTCGAAGCCAAACGCATGGTGCATCCGTCTCCGATGCCCTACGCCCAACCCGCGGACCGCGAGCG
>JBNKNO010000199.1:0-545 GCA_050293885.1 Rhodocyclaceae bacterium
CTGCGCACCCGCTGGAAGCGCGATCGGCTGGAAACCGCCGACGAACTGCAGGCCGCGCTGATCGAAGAACTCACCGCCATGCTCGCCCCGCTCGAAGCGCCGCTGGATGTGGACACCGCCCGCCCCTTCGTGATCATGATCGCGGGCATCAACGGCTCGGGCAAAACCACCTCCATCGGCAAGCTCGCCAAGTGGTACCAGGGCCAAGGCAAAAAGGTGTTGCTGGCCGCGGGCGACACCTTCCGTGCCGCCGCGCGCGAACAGCTCATGACCTGGGGCGAGCGCAACAACGTCGACGTAATCGCGCAGGAATCGGGCGACCCCGCCGCCGTGGTGTTCGACGCCGTCAATGCCGCCCGTGCCCGTGGCATCGACATCGTGCTGGCCGACACCGCCGGCCGCCTGCCCACGCAAAGCCACCTCATGGACGAGATCGCCAAGGTGCGCCGCGTGATCACCAAGGTGGATGCCACCGCCCCGCACGAAGTGCTGCTGGTGCTCGATGCCAACATCGGCCAGAACGCATTGGCGCAGGTCAAAGCCTT
>JBNKNO010000200.1:0-542 GCA_050293885.1 Rhodocyclaceae bacterium
CCGACTACTCGCAGATCGAGCTGCGCCTTTTGGCGCATGTTGCCGACATCGGCCAGCTCAAGGAGGCGTTCCGCGACGGCCTCGACATTCACGCCATGACCGCGTCGGAGGTATTCGGCGTACCGATCGAGGGCATGGACCCGATGGTGCGGCGTAGCGCCAAGGCCATCAACTTCGGCATCATCTACGGCATTTCGGCGTTCGGCCTGGCGCGCCAGTTGGGCATTTCGCGCGGCGAGGCAGGCGACTACATCAATGCCTATTTCGAGAAGTTTCCGGGCATTCAAAAGTACATGGACGAGACCAAGGAATACGCTTCGAAGCATGGCTTCGTCACTACGCTGTTCGGTCGCAAGTGCCACACACCGGGCATCAAGGACAAGAACCCCATGAAGCGCGGCTTCGCCGAACGCGCCGCCATCAACGCGCCGATCCAGGGCGGCGCCGCCGACATCATCAAGCGCGCCATGGTGCGCCTGCCCGGGGCCCTGGCCGAAGCCGGGTCGAACGCGCGCATGCTGCTGCAGGTGCACGACGAACTG
>JBNKNO010000201.1:0-541 GCA_050293885.1 Rhodocyclaceae bacterium
CACAAGTGCGGTGCCGACGGCTCGGCGAAGCTGGATGCGGTGGCCACGGGCGATGCGGCGGATCGGGTGTTGGGGGTGCTGTTTGGCCTTACCCCGGCCGAAAAAACGGTGCTCGACGCCATCGAGGGGCCGGGCTACGAAGGGGTGACGGTGGCTGTCGGCAACGCGGATGGCGCGGTGGTCGAGGCGTTCATGTATCGCGCGCTACGGGTGGATGCAACGCTGCGGCCGTTTGCCTGGTATGTGCATCATGTGCTGACCGGCGCCCGCGAAGCCAGCCTGCCGGCGGACTATGTGGCGCGCATCGCAGCGGTGGAGACGATCGACGATCCGGATGCCGACCGGGATGCGCGCGAACGTGGCGTTCATCGCAACCGGCAGCAGGCGCCAGGCGGCTCCCCGTTGGGCGCAATAACCGAAGGGCATTGCGCCGTATGTCTCGCAAAGACCGCGCGGTGCAGCCGGAGCGGCACGCTTTACCCAATTCACTGAACCACGGCTTGCCTGCGAAATTTCGAAGCGGGTGAATCGGCAATCGTTT
>JBNKNO010000202.1:0-541 GCA_050293885.1 Rhodocyclaceae bacterium
CAACCTGTTCGATGAGGTTCAGGACCGGATCGGCGGTGTTGTCCTCATCCTCGAAATACATCCGGGTGTTGAGCCCGATATTGATGCCGCGCGCGACGAGCCAGAGGCTGATATGCGGCGCCATCATTCGGCCGTTCCGCCCCATCACGGCGCCCGGCTTGATCGTGTCGAAGGACCAAAGCCCGGTCTCGAAATCGGTGATGACCCGGCCCCAGCCGCGGAAATCCGGCTCGACCGCGAGCTCGCGGGTATCCTCCAGGTGGTTGTCGGCGCCCTGCGCATTGGCCTGCCAGACCTCGATCAGAACGTCCTTCACCGGCGCCCCGGTGCCGTCCAGCACCCTTCCCTCGACCCGGATCCGCTCGCCCTTCGTCCCGGGCCCCGCGATCACCTCGCCGAGCTCGCGCTCGATGCGGTAGCGGCCTTCGAGCGCGGCGTTCAGCCGCGAAATCGGGTCGGTCATGGGCGGGAAGTTGGGTCGAGCGACGCCGTGCCGCTACGGCCCCCCGGTGGCTATTGCGTGTGCACCCCTCGTCCGCCG
>JBNKNO010000203.1:0-537 GCA_050293885.1 Rhodocyclaceae bacterium
TTCTAACCTAGCACCATCAAGTAAATTGGCAAAATGAGAGTGGACGGATATCATCGTGTACGGATCGAAGAGTAGCAATTTCAGAAGAAGCACTTTCAAGCTCAAGATTCAACTTTTTGTTCTCACGAAAAACCTTACCAAGCAACTTGTCTTGGTTGCACAAAGCATTCTCAAGCTCGACAAGCTGGGAAAAAGACTCTCGAAGGATAGATCACCACTTACATCAGAGTCGGAGTCATTCTACGAAGATCCTCCCTTGATCATGAGGCACAACCAAGTGAAGTTGCCTTTCTTGCACTTGATCTTCTCATCCTCTTCTGAGCTAGAGGAGTCTTCACTCGAGAAGTTAAAGTCGCTTAAGGCAGCACATGCTCAGGACATGATCTTCTAGAACTTCTTCTTATTGTTGTTGTCTCCGAAGCGGTTCTTCTTCTTGTTGTTGCCCTTGTTGCTGGAGTCATTCCGGTTGCGTAGTCATACTTGTTGGAGGAGTCAGACTTCTTCCTCTTGGGGCAATCAACGATGAAGTGAGTGGTG
>JBNKNO010000204.1:0-537 GCA_050293885.1 Rhodocyclaceae bacterium
ATCGCCTTTCAGCTCACCTCATCGACCTCGACCAATCTGCTGCGTGATTGCGCCACCACCAGCGGCGACTTCTTCGCCGCCCACACCAATGACGATTTGCGGGCGGCGTTCTCCTCGATCGCCGGCGACATCAACAAGCTGCGCCGGAGCAAATAGCAAAGCGGCGATTGCGGCGATGGTGCGCCGCGCGCCGCCCCGGCGCTCAACAGCCCAGCAGGCCGGCCAGTTCGCGGCGCAGGCGATCCACCTGGCGCGCGAGATTGCCGGAATCCTGTGCTGTCGCCGGCTGGGCCGCGAACAGGATGGCGATGCCGATGGCCTGGTGGCGGTCGGCGCCGGGAAGGTCGTCGTTGAGCTTGAACCCGACGAGGATGCCGACAAGGCCGAGCACGAAGCCGACGCCCTGCACGGAGATGTGCGCGTAGAACCAGAAGGGGTCGCGGCGCTTGAAGTAGCGAGCCAGCGCGATCCCCACCGGCATCAGCACGCCCCACCCGAGCCCGGCCAGCGCGCCGTGCCACTTCTTCGTATCCGCCG
>JBNKNO010000205.1:0-536 GCA_050293885.1 Rhodocyclaceae bacterium
AAGTCCGCGAGCAGATTTCGCGCTACGGCAAAGTCAAGCTCGTCAAGGACGAAGACGGCAGCCTGTACGTGGACTCAGACGAGCAGGCCCTGCTGAACGAGATTGCAGCCAATCGCCTGGTGCAGCCCTTCCTGGACGGCAAGCAGGAGCCGGAGCTGTTCATCCAGGACAGCCCCTCAGTAGGCAGCATGTTCACCGCCGACAAGGTCACCTACAAGATCCGCCACATCTACAGCGGCGCGGTGCTGGTCGATGGCGAGAAGGCCACCACCAAAGCCGTCGTGGTGTAACCGAGTCTCCTCCAGGGCATCAACCTTGGACTTCGCGGGGCTGGCCAGCCGGCCCGCCCCGTTTTTTCTTTTCCCGATGGAGAAACCGACATGAAACGCATCATGGACTTTTTCGACTGGCGTACCCGCGCCGCCGTGGTTCTCACCCTGGTGGTGGTCGCCCTGGGCGCCGCCTTCGCACCTTCGGTGCATGCCACGTCGATGGGCGACACGCTCGAAGACGCGCTGCAGGGGCACGTATTCAAG
>JBNKNO010000206.1:0-535 GCA_050293885.1 Rhodocyclaceae bacterium
TGCCTTGGCCAAAGCATCCAGATCCTCGGCGCTCAGCACCGCGTCAATGTCCAGCAGGATCTTGACCTTGCCCTCCATCTTGGCCATGCCCAGGATAAAATCGGTGTTCAGGGTGGTGCCGAAGGTGGGGGTGTCTTCAATGTCTTCGCCTTTGATATTGAGCACTTCGGAGACTGAATCCACTACGATGCCGATGACGATGTCGGTGCCCCGGCCGCCGATCTCCACCACGATGATGCAGGTGCGGTCGTTGTAGTCGATGGATTCCATGGTAAAGCGCAGGCGCAGGTCCACCACGGGGATCACCTTGCCGCGCAGGTTGATCACGCCCTTGACGAATTTGGGGGTCTGGGGCACCGAGGTGATGGGCATCATGCCGATGATCTCCTTGATCTTGAGAATGCCGATGCCGTACTCCTCCCCGGCCAGGGTGAAGGTGAGGTACTTGCCTTCCCGGTCGGCGATGGCATCGAGGCGCTCCTGCATCTGCTCGGCGCTGGTCTCGGGCGGAGCCATCTCAAAAGCTGCGCCGGCC
>JBNKNO010000207.1:0-535 GCA_050293885.1 Rhodocyclaceae bacterium
TGTCGATAAGTTGGTCGGAAAGTGAAAGAGGGTCAGCTAATTCATCACCGTGGGTGTCATTGTGCGAAGGGACAATGAGTGTGGGACGGCGGTGAAAGGGAATGACAGCGACGGGTGGAGCTCCGATGGCTTGGTGCTCTGGCTAGAGAGGAGGCAAAATGGAGACGTGATTGAGTGGTGGGGAGAGTGGTCAAGGTTGAGATGACCTTTTTATAGCAGTGGAGGGTGGGAGTCGGGCTGTCCGGGGAGGATGGCCGATGGCGGCGGTGCGGATTCAATGCATCGGTTTCAGCTTGAGAGGGGAGGCGACAGGACGAAGCGTTGCCGGAAGATGAAGCGGAGGCAGCGAGCTCGTCTTGGCTCAATGAGAAGGAAGCTTGATACGATGTGGTGGCATGACGACGTCAGCCGGAGGAGAGGCGGCGCCGGGGAGGGGAAAGGAGGAGACGATGCCAGTTGTCCTGACGTGAATCTTACTGAGTCGAAAAATAAAGAAAATTCACACAGACAATTCAGCTGATTCAAATGGACGGTG
>JBNKNO010000208.1:0-534 GCA_050293885.1 Rhodocyclaceae bacterium
CGAACATGCGCGAGCTGCTGAATCAGATGGGACATCTGCAGTCGAGCGTTGCCGAGGAGCTGCAGGACCCGGCTTCGGCGATTCTCGAAATTGACCGCAAGGTGACCGCCGAACTGCGCGGCAGCAGTATCCCGACCGAAAACTTCGGTTATCCCCTCGCCGGCAGTGTTCTCCCCTGGATCGATCGCGAGGTCGAGGATGGCCAGAGCCGCGAGGAGTGGAAGGGCTACGCCGAAACCAACAAGATTCTCCGGTCGGTCGAGCCGATCCCGGTCGATGGTATCTGCGTGCGTGTCGGTGCCATGCGCTGCCACAGCCAGGCGCTGACCATCAAACTCAACAAGGATCTGCCGATCGCCGAGATCGAGGCGCTGCTGCCGGACCGGTTCAGCGTCGATCACATGCCGGCCGATGTCGATTTCGGCAGCCGGGTGGACGATGGCAAGGCGGTGCAGACCCGGTTCCAGTTCGGCAACATGGTCGTCTCGCGCTGGCCGATCCTGTCCTCGCGCGGCCATCTCCTGCCGCGTTCGG
>JBNKNO010000209.1:0-534 GCA_050293885.1 Rhodocyclaceae bacterium
GCTGCGCACATCGAGCACCCCAACGTCGCGGCGGCCACCGACTTTGGAAAGCTGGAAGACGGCTCTTTCTTCCTCGTGCTCGAGTACGTGGAAGGGGATTCCCTGCGCGACGTGCTCGAAGACGGTCCGATGGATCCGAGGCGCGTGATTCACATCGGCCGGCAGGTCGTGGCGGCGCTGGTTCGCGCGCACACGCTGGGGATTGTCCATCGCGACCTCAAGCCCGCGAACATCATCGTCCAGGAGGACATGAAGCCGAAGCTCACCGACTTCGGCCTCGCCAAGGACCTGCGGGATGAGGAGGAGCTGACCCTCACCGGAGAGATCCTCGGCACGTTCAACTACATGTCGCCCGAGCAGTGCCGCGGCAGCGAGGTGGACATCCGCTCGGACATCTACTCGCTCGGCGTGAGCCTGTTCCACATGATCACCGGCGACCTGCCCTTCTCCGGCGACCAGCAGCAGATCATGTACGGGCACGTCAAGAGCCCGCTGAAGTTCACCGCCGAGCAGCGGACGCGGATCGGGCCTCCG
>JBNKNO010000210.1:0-533 GCA_050293885.1 Rhodocyclaceae bacterium
TTCACCCAGGTCACCGAGCGCATGGCCTCGCCTTCGATACCCACCATGGTGTCGGTGAGCTTGGCGATCATGTCGGCTTTTTCCGCCGGGGTGAACACGTTTTCGATCAGTTGAACAGTGATGAGTGGCATGATGTTTCTCCTAATAATCAGTCATTTGGTTTGGGTGTCAGGTGCGTCTCACCTGATGACTGAAGTGTAGGGATCGACCGCCCGCCGAAATACTGCGCAAGACGTAGCAACGCACTACACTTTCCGGAGTTGCGCACTACACTTTCAAAAGAAAAATTCGCCAAAACCGGGGCAAAGCCCCGCGCTGACTGGCATTGGGGGCCATTCCAGTCAGCACCGCTATCAGAGAGGTGTGACATGGAATACGGTCAGTTCTGCCCCATCGCCAAGACGATGGAATTGCTCGGCGAGAAGTGGACCCTGCTCATCCTGCGCGAAATGCACATGGGCGCCACGCGTTTCAACGAGCTGCAGCGGGGGCTGACCTTCATCTCCCCCACTATCCTCACCAAGCGCCTGAAC
>JBNKNO010000211.1:0-530 GCA_050293885.1 Rhodocyclaceae bacterium
TTTCCTTGTGTTGCGGTGGATCAGAGGGGGAGATTGCCGAATGCCGTCGATAACGGCGCTCGATTCAATGTCACGAGCACCCGCCATTGGCGAGTGCTCAAGTGGGGGAAATTATAGGCGGTTTTTTGCAGAGCAGCAACAGGTCTTATATAAGATATAAGAAAAAATATTTATCAATGCAATCAAGGTATTGATAATGGCTTTTCGCTATGCGAAACGTTTTTGAGCGTTGTGAAACGAATTGTGCCAACTTTGTGTGGCAGCGCTTCTCTGGTGCCTGAAGGGGCTTCAGAGCAAGGCTTGTGCGCTCACGAGCACGCCATCCTCGTCAGCATAAAGGTGTTCGCCCGGCGTGAAGGTGACGCCGCCAAAGGTGACCGGGATATCGGCATCGCCCACGCCTTTCTTGACGCTCTTGCGCGGGTGGGTGCCCAGCGCGAACACGCCGACATTCATGGTGCCCATGGCCTTTGAATCGCGAATGCAACCGTAGACGACGATGCCGGCCCAACCGTTCTTGACTGCCAGCA
>JBNKNO010000212.1:0-530 GCA_050293885.1 Rhodocyclaceae bacterium
CTTCCTGGGCGAAGTGCAGCAGCCCCGCCAGATCTTCGGCGCCAATAGGCACGTTCTCCATTTTTGGTTCGCGCGCAGTACCTGCGTTGCCCGGCGCCACGTAGACGCGTGTGACCCTGGGCGACTGGGCCAGCTTCCAGGCCAAGGCGTGTTCGCGGCCGCCGCCGCCGATTACCAGAACGTTCATCAGAAGACTCCGATTTCTCTTATTGGTGCGCTCGCGCCGAGTTGTGAAGTGCTATTTTCGCAAAGTGATTTTGCCGCGGTCTGGCACCCCGGTTTGAGGTCTGCCGTAGTGTCCTATGCCCTTAATCCGCGCAGCAGGCTCGCCACGGCCTTGCCTTCGATCACGCGCTCGCCACGTTGATTGTCGATCCAGCTTTCCAGTTCGATGCGCTCGGCTTCGCGATCGATCGCGCTGATCCGGAAGCGCGCGGTAATGGTGTCGCCAATGCGTACCGGTCGCAGGAATTCCAGCGTCTGCGAGCGGTAGATGGCCCCGATTCCTGGCAGATGCAGGCCGACCAGCG
>JBNKNO010000213.1:0-526 GCA_050293885.1 Rhodocyclaceae bacterium
AGACTTTCCTCGGCCCGCTCGCGCAAGGACTTGAGGATTTCCGCCGACACCTCGACCGGACTCTTCTCGCCGGCCGTGGTACGCAGGCGCACCATGCCTTCACCATCGCTGAAGTCGTACGGCATCGACTCGATGTGGGCGACATCCTTGACGCCGCGGCCCATGAAACGCTTCACCGAGGCGATGGTGTTCTTGGGGTCGTTCACCTGCGCGGCCAACGCTTCGCGACCGACCTGCACCGGCGCGTCCTTGCGATAGCGCACCACCGACGGGAGCATGGCACGGCCATCGTGGTCGTTCAGGCACAGCGCGATGCCATTGCGCACCGTCGCCACCAGCGAATTGGTGGTGCCAAGGTCAATACCGACCGCGAGCCGATGCTCGTGCGGCTCGGCAGACAAGCCGGGTTCAGCAATTTGAAGTAGTGCCATCAGTCTTCCAACGCTTCAATCGCGTCGTCGATCTCTTCTTGAAGTTTTTCGATGAACATGAGCCGGCGCACGGTATCCGAGGCGCCATCCAGATC
>JBNKNO010000214.1:0-524 GCA_050293885.1 Rhodocyclaceae bacterium
GATCGCTTTCCTTCTGTTGGCCTGCATGTCATATATTTCCCTTATACTTGCGAGTAGCCACCATAAGTCTACTCAGCTTGCCTACATCGTTGTTTAGATGAATATGAAGATGGAAGCTGGGGATTCCAGCAGGATCCCGAGGACGGTTGCTAGGAAGACCTCTCCATCAGTCAAGCCTGTGGAGCTGCGCTACGCTTAGTTATTTCCGCTGCAATGATGTAATCTTTTTCAGACCCACGGGTCATTATGTAAGAACTATTACTCGTTATTTTAATAACATTGCATCTGTTTATCATATTGTTGCCATGCGTGTGATTTGAACATCCTGGGCACACGTATGGAGGCTTCGTTCCCTCTTTCTCGGAACGGGGTATGACAGCCGGCACCTCAGCACAAGGTGTCGGCGGCAAGGGCAAGAAGAAGAAGAAGGCTGGCGGTAGCCAGTCGCTGGCCGGGGCACCCACCGCGGCGGCTGTCGCCGCAGCAGCGAATGGGGGCCGGGGTGGCCAGAGAGGCGACAAGCG
>JBNKNO010000215.1:0-521 GCA_050293885.1 Rhodocyclaceae bacterium
GTGCCATCAACCGTGCAAAGAAGCTTCTCGGCCTGACCCGCCAGCGGCTCGACAGCTCGCCCAACCAGGCCGATGGCTCCTGGATCGAGGCCGACCAACGGTTCAATGCGCTGATGGCACATCTGGACGCGCTGCTCGGCGGCGGCGTCGTCCTGCCCGTAGCACTCTGCGAAGAAGCGGAGGTAGCCGGCCGCGGTCATCGACGGGTACAGGGCGGTGCCGTCGCCGAGGAAGCCGATGCGGCGACGGATCTGGAAGCGGTCTTCCCACGCGTCCGAGCCGTCCCAGCTCACGCGGCCGTGATCGGGGCGCTGGAGCGTGGCGAGGATGCGCAGTGTCGTGCTCTTGCCGGCGCCGTTGGGGCCGATGAGGGCGAGCACCTCGCCGCGGGCCACGGTCAGCGACAGCTCGGATACGGCGTCGCGCATCCCGTCGTACGAATGTCGAATCTCGTGGCAAACGACCTGATCCATGGAGCTCCTATGACGTACGACCTCGGAGAAAGGTTCCGGGCGAGCGTA
>JBNKNO010000216.1:0-521 GCA_050293885.1 Rhodocyclaceae bacterium
ACCGACTGCCGGCGTGCTGTGCAGTATCACCATGCCGCCCAGGCCCTGCGTCAGCGTCACGACGTCGGGATTGCGCAGGTCTGCTCGAATCTGCGGCAGGTTCGCTCGCTCGAACGAGCCAGTGTGTAAATCGATGAGCGCATCGCAATGCGCGATGACGTTGATGAAAAACGAGTGCGCGATGCGAGCCGCTGCACTGCCGGTCGGGTTGCCGGGGAAATAGCGATTCAGGTCGCGGCGATCCGGCAGGTAGCCGCAGTGGCGCCCCGGTGGGCGGTCGAGGGGGCGCCGCTGGCGGTTCCAGCGCCGCGGCCCCCGGCAAGGGCAAACAGCCTCTGCAGAAGCGGCAACTCTCCGGCGTCGGGCCGGCGGTGCTCGATGAGGCGGCCACGGCTGACAAGGAAGCCACGGCGGAGGCTACGGCGAAGAGGGCTGCGGAGGAGGCCACAACAAAGAAGGCTGCGGAGGAGGCCGCGGTGAAGGTAGCGGCTGCCGAGGCCGCAGGAGCAGCCGGGGCATCA
>JBNKNO010000217.1:0-519 GCA_050293885.1 Rhodocyclaceae bacterium
GATGGCCTTGAGCTTGAGTACGTGAGCGGGCTGCCCATCGATTTCATCATCGCCCGCGTAGGTTGGTGTGTAATCTCCCGTGAAGTTTGCGCGCGCCAAGTCGCCATTGGCCACCTGACCTGTCAGTCGCTGGGCGAGTGATAGCCTTACTGGCTGCGAAACCGACGGCATGAAAATCCACAGGTTGCGACTGCTCATCAGCAGAATCTGTCCGCGTTCGCTGGCTGGTTTCATGGTCAGGATGACCGTGTCTTCATTACCTTTCGACAGAACGCGATATCGCCGCTTCTCTCCATCGGGGTTGTCGCCGCTGCGGCTATCGATGTCGATGTCGACCTGAAAGCTCTCTTGAGGAAAGCGTGCTGCGTCGGCGGCCTTGACCAGCGCGGCTGCGTCGGGCGTGGTGCCGGCGTGTGCTCCGTAGGTAGAGGCCAGAGTCACAGCGAGAATTGAGGCGTTAAATACCTGCTTACAGATGCGAAATGGCTGTGTCATGAATGCTATCCTTGCGAAGTTCTG
>JBNKNO010000218.1:0-518 GCA_050293885.1 Rhodocyclaceae bacterium
ACAACCGGGCTATGGCTACGCCTACTACTTTCGGGGTCTGTCCCACGATGCATTGGGCGAACATGAACAAGCGCTGTTGGATTTTGAGAAAGCGCTTGAACTGACGCCTGACGGTGGTTACGAAGCTGAGATTGAATCCAGATTGATCGCGGCCGGGGTGGTGCGGCGGGATGCGCGCTGACCCATGGGGGGGCATTGACCAAGCCTGGTCCGGCCGAGGGCCATCGTCCCGACGCCGGGAACTAAGTTTCGAACTCGCACCATCGCTCCCGGATTCCGCTGCGCTGCATCCGGGCTACACGGACTGGGGACACCGTGCCGGGTGGGTGACGTTGATCCCGGCGTCGCTGCGCTCGGCCGGGCTACGGGTGCTGGCCCTACTCGTCGACCCGCCGATTTATGCGGTAAGGGCCGTAGGGCGGATAAGCGAAGCGCCTTCCGCCGGATGTCGCCCTTCGATGCGCCGACATGGCGGATGATGCCTTCGGCTGATTTCCCCCCCCCACATGGCCGGCTCC
>JBNKNO010000219.1:0-517 GCA_050293885.1 Rhodocyclaceae bacterium
GAGCGCCCGCACCTGATGAGCCACATCGACAGCTTCGAGGATTTCATCCGCTGGAAGCTCGATCCGGAACGTCCCTATCAGTTCCATGTGGACACCAGCATCGAGCTGCAGAGCGACTACGTGGTCGATCTGCATGGCAAGGTCTTGGTGGATTTCATCGGCCGCTACGAAAGCCTGCCGGAAGACTTCGACGAGGCTTGTCGCCGCATCGGCGTCAAGGCGCCGGCGCTGTTGCACAAGCGCCAGGCGACGGACCGCAAGAAGGATTTCCGCAGCTACTACTCGGACGACACCGCCGAGATGGTGGCGCGCCACTTCGAGCCGGACATCCGAATATTCGGGTATTCCTTCGACCAGTAGGGCGGGATTCATCCCGCCCTACGGCGTGGCGTCCGCGTGCTCATGCGCCTGGTGGCGCGGGACAGCCGGCGGCATCCAGGATCCGGGCGTAGCGCGCCCGCATGGTGAGCTTGGCTTCGAGCCGCGCCAGTGCGGCTTTGCCCAGCGCGTCGATCTG
>JBNKNO010000220.1:0-517 GCA_050293885.1 Rhodocyclaceae bacterium
ACTGATTTCAGATCGCATCTGGATATCGCTGCCCCTCGCAATCTATGCCCTGACGCTTTCAACACTCATCGCTTTCCCCGTAGGCATCATTGCCGCCGCACGCCGCAATTCGGCTGCCGACGTCTCGATTATGGGTGCAACGCAATTGGGTGTCGCTATCCCCAATTTCTGGTTCGCCATGCTGCTGGTGCTGGTGTTTTCCATCACCTTGCGCTGGTTCTCCGCCGGTGGCTTTCCCGGTTGGGACGAAGGGTTCTGGCTCGGTATGAAATCGTTGACGCTGCCTGCCGTGGCTCTGGCCTTGCCGCAAGCCTCAATCCTTGCCCGCGTCATGCGGTCGTCGCTGCTGGATACGCTGTCCGAGGATTATATCCGCACGGCCCGCGCCAAGGGTCTGACCCGCGCCCAGGCGCTCTGGCGCCACGGGGTCCGGAACGCGCTGATCCCGGTCCTGACCATCCTCGGCCTCCAGTTCGCCTTCCTGATGGCCGGCGCGATCATCATCGAGCAGGTCTTC
>JBNKNO010000221.1:0-515 GCA_050293885.1 Rhodocyclaceae bacterium
GCTTCGCAAAGCTCAAGGCCTTCGCCGCGCAATGTGGTCCTTCTCTGCTGTTGTTGTCGTCAAGCGGAGTGGTCGCAGCGAATTATTGGATGGAGTTCTTTGCGGATGGTGTTGTTTCGGACCGCAAGCATGACCTTGTGTTTCGGGGCTTATCGGCAACAGGACATCTGATTGGGATATCGCTGATGTTGATGTTGGCGGTCGCTTACGCTGGATGGGCACTCATGAAATATTTACGTGGCAAATGCTCGGATTCAGGCCAAAAGCCGGGAACCGGGGGCAACGGTTGAATGTGGCACCGCTCCCGGATTCCGCTTCGCTGCATCCGGGCTACGAATCGCCGCGACTCGGCAGCGGTGTTCGGATTAAATCGAACGCCGCGGCCGTGTTGGTTTACTTCTCCACAAACGCCCGTTCAATCACGTAGTCGCCCGTCTCGCCGGTGCGTGGCGAGATCTCGAAGCCCAGGTTGTCGAGCATCTTGCTGCAGTCGTCCAGCATGGCGGGGCTACCGC
>JBNKNO010000222.1:0-515 GCA_050293885.1 Rhodocyclaceae bacterium
AAACGACGCGACAGCGGGATTTGAGAATCTCCCGATTCTCCGGTCGAAGAACCACACCACCGCCGGTCGCCAGAACGACACCGGGGTCGTTGGACAGTTCGTCGATGACCATGGTCTCGCGTTTTCTGAATCCGTCTTCGCCTTCGACGTCGAAGATCACCGGTATGGAAACACCGGTGCGATCGACAATCTCGTGATCGCTGTCAACGAAACGACGGCCGAGACGCTTTGCCAACTCGCGTCCGACCGTCGTTTTGCCCGCCCCCATCATGCCGACGAGCACGATGCAGGGCAAGGATGCAGCAATAACAGCGCCAGCCGGACCTACATCAGCTGACACCATGTTTTCAACGCAACGACAGCGCCTGGGTCACAACTCGCGGCGTGATGAAGATCAAGAGTTCGCTGCGCTCCGACACATTCTGGGTGTTTCGGAACAACGCACCAAGGACGGGAATCTCGCCAAGCACCGGGACTCGATCCACCTGATTACGCTCGGTTTCCTCATACACACC
>JBNKNO010000223.1:0-513 GCA_050293885.1 Rhodocyclaceae bacterium
CGAACTCGGAATCGACATCGGGTGTGCTCGCCGTGGAGATCTTCAAAGTGGGCTCCAAGGTGCTGCGGTCCCATCCGATCAGGTGGCAGGTGTCGGCATTGAGGAAGGTCTTTGTCGCGCTGAGTGCCGCGGACAGGCGCTCCGGTGACCTCATCGACTCATAGACCGAGTCGATGAGCGTGTCGTAGGCGGCTACGCAGTTCATTGGTGTTGTTCTCCACGTGAGCGCTTCGATGCTGTCCGGGTGGGGCGGTCACATTGTGCTTGCCCGTTAGGGATGCTCTTCTCCTCAATATGGAGGATGTGGAGGGAATGTCAAATGGGAGATGGTTTGGGCGAAGTGGGAGGTTGTGTGGTGTGCGGTGGGTGAGGGCGGTTGGTTGATTGGTGTGTGAATTCAAGACCTGACCCTAATTCTTCCGGCCCTACAACTCCAACTACAAGGGCTTCCCCCCGAAATACAAGCATCAGTTCAAATCATCTGATTCTCCGTTTCGTTTCGTGGACGGGCAG
>JBNKNO010000224.1:0-513 GCA_050293885.1 Rhodocyclaceae bacterium
ACGGACGCCGTTCAGGATCGACGGGGCTTGTTCGAGGAGGCTTCGGGCGGCTCGCTGTTCCTGGACGAAATCGGCAAGCTCCCCCTGGGCCTGCAGGTGAAGCTCCTGCGCGTCCTGGAGGACGAGAAGATCCGCCGCTTGGGAGAGACGCGCGACCTTCAGGTCGACGTGCGCATCATCGCAGCCACCCACCGCGACTTGATGGCCGAGACCAAGGCGGGGCGCTTCCGTGAAGACCTCTTCTATCGACTCAACGTCCTGCCCATCCACGTCCCCCCGCTGCGCGATCGCCGCGAGGACATCCAGCTTCTGATCGAGCATTTCGTGCACCGCAACAACAGCCGTCTCGGCACCGAAGTGCGGGGGCTCGACTCCGAGGCGCGCCGCCGGCTCTACGAGTATGGGTGGCCGGGCAACGTGCGTGAGCTGCAACACGCCGTGGAGCGCGCGGTGATCATGTGTCCGGAGGACACGCTGCGGCCCCACCACTTCTCCCTGCCCGGGATGGCGCTG
>JBNKNO010000225.1:0-512 GCA_050293885.1 Rhodocyclaceae bacterium
CGGAGTACGAAGCCTGCGCCACCACCGGTGAAGGGGTCTTCGAAACCCTGAAGGCCGTGGCCAAGCTGATCCTGATGGAGCTCAAAAAGGGCGGCACCGGCGGTTAAATAGACATCATGATCTCACTATTAAGGCCTGCAATATTCCCTGTTGCAGGCCTTTTTTATTTTTAAATCAGAGTACGAGCAAGCGATTGGAATGACGGGCGAAAACTGCTAATTTTCGCTTGACTTTAGCGACTCAGGTCGGTATAAGTTTCGTCTGTATTACACATTCCCCGATAGCTCAGTTGGTAGAGCAGCGGACTGTTAATCCGCTTGTCGTTGGTTCGAGTCCAACTCGGGGAGCCAGAAACCATAATGGCCTACAGCTTTTTAGCTGTAGGCCATTTTTGTTACTTCGGTCCGCGCTCTTTCCGTCTAGCAACACCTCCCAAGGTAACTTCCTGCTAATCCGCTTGTTACTGATTTGACTCCAGCAGGCGGAGGCCAAGCCAGACTCGAATAACAAGA
>JBNKNO010000226.1:0-512 GCA_050293885.1 Rhodocyclaceae bacterium
TGCTGCTCGGCAAGTATCTCGGGCTGGCTGCGGCGCTGACTTTCTCCACCCTTGCCGGCTTCGGTCTGGTGGCGCTGGTGTTGTCGTCGCGGCTCGACCTTGCCGCACTGTTTCACTACTTCGGCTTCATGTTCAGCTCGGTGCTGCTCGGTTGTGCTTTCCTGAGTCTTGCGGTGATGCTGTCGGTGTTCGCGGGCGACCGCACCCGCGCTTCCGGGCTGGCGATCGCCACCTGGTTCTTCTTCGTGCTGGTGTTCGATCTGGTCATGCTCGGCGTACTGGTGGTCTCGGGCGGGCAATGGGGGGGCGAGGCGCTGCCCTACGCGTTGATGTTCAACCCGGCCGACGTGTTCCGCATTCTCAACATCTTCTCGCTCGAGGACGTGCGCGCCATGTATGGCCTCGCCACGGTTTTTCCCGCTGAACTGTCGCAACCCTGGCTACTCGGGACGGTCATGGTCGGCTGGATCGTGGCCCCGCTGGCCTTGGCGGCATGGCGGTTCAGAAACTAG
>JBNKNO010000227.1:0-510 GCA_050293885.1 Rhodocyclaceae bacterium
CCTCATTCATGAAATCGATAAACCGCTGGGTGAGTGCATGGATATCCTCACCATTCTGGTTGGCGCGATCGATGATCTTGTCATCGATATCCGTAATGTTACGGACGTAGGTAACATCGTAACCGCTGGCGCGCAGGTAACGGGCCACCATGTCGAAGACCACCATCACGCGGGCATGGCCAACGTGACAATAGTCATAGACCGTCATGCCGCACACATACATGCGCACCTTGCCCTCCTCAATGGGAGTAAATACATCCTTCTGCCTGCTCAGGGTGTTATAGATCTTCAGCACGTCGGTTTCCGTCTCTAAGGGGTTATCGAGCTGTGGGTAACTGGTTACAATACCTCGCTCATCGGCGCCCACAGGGCGCGAATCTTACAGGAATCACCACTGAGCCTCAAAGCCGGAAGCAGGCCCAAACAGCGGAAAACATCCACTATGAAAAGATCTATGCTACTACCCTTATTCGTCATGCTGTGCAGTATCTGCCCAGTCTCATACGCGGC
>JBNKNO010000228.1:0-509 GCA_050293885.1 Rhodocyclaceae bacterium
GCAAACTCATCCCAACTTTTCGACCGGAGGCCGGCGGTTTCGTAATTCATGTCTTGAAGCAGGGCGATGGCATATGGATTTGGCCTGCCGGATGGTTGCGAGCCGGCGGAGAAACCGCGAAACCTGCCCGCGCCTACGCGGCCGATGATGGCTTCGGCAAGCAGCGAGCGGGCGGAATTCCCGGTGCAGAGAAAAAGGACGTTCTTGATGGTGGCAGACATGAGCGAAACCTCGGATCAGCAGGGGCAGGCGATTTTCCGGATAAGGGGTTGGCAAAGATCGGGATTTCCACCGCAGCAATCTTCCATCAGGAAGGCCAAAAGACCGCGCATGCCGTCCATATCTGCGAAATAGCGGATAGAGCGGCCTTCGCGCTTGGCGCGGATGAGGGCTGCGCGGGCGAGGATCGCGAGATTGGCCGACATCGTGTTCTGCCGGATATCAAGATGCGTGGCAATGTCACCTGCTACCATGCCGTTCTGGCCCGCTTGCAGAAGCAGGCGGAACAC
>JBNKNO010000229.1:0-508 GCA_050293885.1 Rhodocyclaceae bacterium
TCGACGTCGTTGCGTTCGATGAGGGCGAGCTGCTCGGCCAGCGGTTCCGCACTCAGCCAGGCCTCGGGGTCGTGTTGGTCGAGCGCCCAGCGCATGATGTCGAGGCTCTCATCGATGATGCTGCCGTTGGGCAGTTGCAGCACCGGCACGGTGCCTTTGGGCGAGATGGCGAGCATGGCGGCGGGCTTGTCGCGCAGCACGACTTCGCGCAACGCCACCTCGATGCCGGCCTGCCACAGCGCCAGCCGCGCGCGGATGGCGTACGGACAACGGCGGAAGCTGTAGAGGACCGGCAGACTCACGGCTTGAGCCGGTACCCCGTACGGAAGATCCAGGCCACCACCGCGACGCAAGCCAACAGGAAGACGACGGTCATGCCCAGGCTGAGCGCGGGGCTGACGTCGGCAATGCCGTAGAAACTCCAGCGGAAGCCGCTCACCAGATACACCACCGGATTGACCAGCGTCACCTTCTGCCAGAACGGCGGCAGCATGTTGATGCTGTAGAA
>JBNKNO010000230.1:0-508 GCA_050293885.1 Rhodocyclaceae bacterium
CGGCGGGCGGGCGACCGCAGCGGAAACCGTAGGCCGGATAAGCGCAGCGCCATCCGGCAGGTGCCGTACAACCTGGTCCGCGTAGGTTGGGCTGAGCCACGCGAAGCCCAACACATGGCGTGCCGAGTCGTGAAACTGATTGTTGGGCTTCCTGCGTCAGCCCAACCTACAAACCTGCCATGGCAACGCGGCGCACGCGCCGCGAGGCGATTGACCGGCGGATGGCGCCTGCGGCTTATCCGCCCTACGCCCGTCACGAGGGGTTCGGTGATATTGATCATATGACCGTGAACGCCCCGTTGTTGATGTCGACCGCCGGGCCCACGAGCGTAATCATCGCCCCCTTGCCGTTCTGGATGTAGATCCCCGTGTCATTGACGATGATCGAGGCGCCGGTGGCGCTCTTGATCATGATGCCGCCGGTGGGACCGGGCAGATCGGAGATGGTGAGGCCGTTCTGCAGGATGGTCTGGAAGGTCATCGCCTGCACGCCCGGCGGGGTGAGGCG
>JBNKNO010000231.1:0-506 GCA_050293885.1 Rhodocyclaceae bacterium
CATTTTTCCCGGCCCCACAACTCATTCGTTGGGCGTCATGAAGGACTCCGCGAGACTCATTGCGCTGTTTGTGCTGCTGGTATCTGTCGTAGGCATTTTGGCTATCACGTACATCGTGTCTCGGTATGAGAGCGCGTTTGAGGCCACCACGAGTGGAGATTCTTATGCATTGGTGGTCGAGCGGTTCGGGAAGCCAAGCATTGTTGAGTACCCGGATCAGCCATTTCTGCGGTATGCCATCATTGGCTGCAGTTCACCTTGCGCTCTAAGGGCATGGTGGGAACATCCAGTATTCAGGGGCATTGAGGCATGGTCAGTCGAGTTCAGCGATAAGAACCAAGTCATTCAAACCAGCCATTGGGTATCACCATGACCTCCACGCCCAGTCTCAACGTTGAAGTGCAACGCTCGTCATGATTCATGACAAAGCTCGTCGGGTGTTTCGAAGTGAAGTCTTTCGGGTGGTCGATACGCTGCCGATTCCGGATTGCGCGGCTCTCCATCCG
>JBNKNO010000232.1:0-506 GCA_050293885.1 Rhodocyclaceae bacterium
CCCAGTATCTCGCTTTGCGATGGTGAGTGGTGGCGTAGCCCCACACTCTCCACCCGGCCCAAGAACCGGCTCTGGGAAGCCTCTCTGCCGCCTGTATACCTTGCTGGCTCGGCGATTCCGCCGCCAGTTGCGTCAAGAACCGATGCAACTCGCCCCAAGGCCAAGACTGCTGCTTTCGGCGGCGTCGGTGCTCTAGCGCCGCCGATTCCGGGAAAGCAGGAGGCCTCAAGCCTGTGGGTTGAGTGAAACATTTCAATGGGCGCGGTTCGGTTGATGTCGCTGTTCTTGGTGGTGCTGGCGGCGGCGAGCGCGGCGGGGGCGCGGCCGCGCGAGGTAGCCGTGGGCGCGCTCTTCACGTACGACTCCACCATTGGCCGCGCGGCGCGGCTCGCCATCGAGCTCGCCGTCGACGAGCCGAGCGTCGAAGAATCGTTGTCGAAGCTCCGCGAGTCGCACCGACCCTGTCATCGCGCGGAGTCGATCGGTCGCCCCTGGAGAGGGACCCT
>JBNKNO010000233.1:0-506 GCA_050293885.1 Rhodocyclaceae bacterium
GCCGATTTGGGGTCGCTGGCGTCCTCCGGCGCGGTGGCTGGCCAGTCGGGGAAGTCATTGGCGAGCCTCGCGCGCATGCGCTCGAGGAGCACCGCCGCGTTGGCGTCCACGTAGCGCACCCGGGAGAGACCGGCGCGATTCCAGCGGGTCAGGTCGCGGCTCATGCGGGGGCTCCGGTGGGGGGGCTGGCTCGGCCGCGACAACCCCGTCCCCACCCCAGCCCGTCCAATGCCGGCTTTGCACAGCCGGCCCGCTCTGGCGGCGCAAGGCAATGCCTTGCGAATTCCCGCCCTCGCCCCCTTGAAGGAGGGGTGAAGCCACTTGCGTCGGGTCAAGCTTGGCGTCGCGCGGATTGAACCCCATCCCCCTCCCGGCCTCCCCCTTGAAGGGGGAGGGGCCACGCGGCGGAGCCTTGGAGGACAGGGCTATCTCGACCACGGACGGCACCCCCTCCCCTTCATGGGGAGTGTCGGGGTGGGGATGGGGTGAGATCGGAAGTGAACTGG
>JBNKNO010000234.1:0-505 GCA_050293885.1 Rhodocyclaceae bacterium
TGTTGTTGCTGCTCGTGACCGTGCTGCTCCACTGCTGCTGCTGCTGCAGGTTGGACGCGTCGGAGTGCTGCTTTTGCTGCACCATCTGCATCAGCGCTAGCGGCAGCATGTCCAGCAGGCTGTCGACGTAGCTGGTAGGCGGCGGGCAGGCCGCGGTCGTGTCCTGGAGCTGGTGCTGCTGCGCCGCCATCTGCTGCATCGTCGTCGGGTCCGCGTGGACCAGGCCCGGCATTTGGTACGCTGTCTGCTGCTGCATGAACTGATCCGCGGCTTGCGTCATCGGCGTCACCTGCTGTGGCGCCGCCATGGCGGCCGCCGCCTGCTGTTGCGTCACCTGGGCCTGATGAAGCAGCCACGGCAGCAGTTGCTGATGGTGGCCAGCGACCGCGGAAGCGCCGGAGAGCAGGGTGGAGGCGAGGTGGAGGAGGTCCGGGTAGTTGGCGAGCGGCTCGAGCGCGCGTAGTGAGTCGAGGTCGGCCTGCGTGGGGTAGGACGTCGCCGCGGG
>JBNKNO010000235.1:0-504 GCA_050293885.1 Rhodocyclaceae bacterium
GTTCTCCTTGTATTTCTCGTCGCCGAGTTCACGGGAGAAGGGAGAGTTTCGGCGCGGCACCGGGCTGGTGTAGATAGTGCTCGTTGTTCTTTTGTGCCTGCTTGCGGTAGCGGAGTTCTCCTCCTTGGCTGGATGTCCATCAGTGTGCAAGTGAGTTTTCTCTTACTCCGGGCCACTTCTGTTGGCTTGTGGGAGTTCTTCTTCCGGCCGCTAGTCGTTGTGCTGGCGGCGGTGGATCTTGTGCTCGCTGATTTTGGTGAAGAAGTTGCCGATGTCCGTTCAATGCTCAAGTTGCGGATCGACGGTGGTGGCGGGTCACCGGTTCTTGCGGCAGTAAACTCTGGTTTGGCTTCTTCGTGGACTCCGGCGAGAGCTTGTGCCGGGCGGTGGTGGTGTCGTTCGCACGGCGTTGTCAACCGGAGATGCGCCTGGAAGCGTGGGAATCTTACAAATAGGTCCCTAGGATCGTGTTTGTTTGTTCCTTTTCCTTCTAGGGTGCTTTAT
>JBNKNO010000236.1:0-503 GCA_050293885.1 Rhodocyclaceae bacterium
TCTCGCCGATGTATTTGCTGATCACTGCGGACAGGTCGATGCGATAGAGCGCCAGCCCGAGTTCGTGGGCGAGCACTTCGGCGGCGAGCGTCTTGCCGGTGCCCGATTCGCCGGCGAACAGGGTGGCCAGGCCGAGGCCGCGTTCGCCCTTGTCGGCAAAGCCCCAGTCGTGGTGCACGCGGATGCGCTGGCGGGTGTGCACGGCGATCTGTTCGAGCAGTCGGCGCTGGGTGTCGGGCAGGATGAGGTCGGCCCAGGTGGCGCGCGGTTCGATGCGCTGGGCCAGTGCGCGCAGCGGTGCGTCGTCACCGCGGCAGTGTTGGTGCAGCAGGGGTACGAGCTGCGCGCCGGGCAGGTGACGGGTCTCGGCGGCGAGGGTTTCGGCGGCAATGCGACCGATGCGCCGAGCGCCGAGGCGATAGCGGCTGGCGAGGGTGTCGATGGCGTCGGCGAGCGGTTGGGCAGCCTCGCCGAGGGCGGTGCGCCACAGGATGCGCTGGCCC
>JBNKNO010000237.1:0-502 GCA_050293885.1 Rhodocyclaceae bacterium
CCGGCGCTGCGTGCGGCCTATCCCGATGTGCCGTTCGTCGGCACGGTGCCGGCGATCAAGCCGGCGGCGGAACGGACGCGCTCGGGCCTGGTCTCGGTGCTGGCGACGCCGGGCACGGTGAAGCGGCAATACACCCGCGACCTGATCCGCGATTATGCCGACAAGGTGCATGTGCGGCTGGTCGGATCGGAAAATCTCGCCGAGCTTGCCGAAACCTACATGCGCAAGGGCTTTGTCGACGAGGCGGCGGAAGCCGGGCAGCAGGGCTTTCCAGAACGCGTCCACCAGCGCGGGGGGGCGGCCCCAGCTGCCTTGATCGCGCTTGCCGCGCGTCATGTTGCGCCCATGCGGCACGGCCGCCTCGATGGCGGTGCGCAGGCCGTGCAGGTTGTCCGGCAGGTCGGCGGCGGTGAGCGTGGTACGCGCGGCCATCATGCCGCAGCCGATGTCCACGCCCACGGCGGCGGGGATGATGGCGCCGCGGGTGGGGATGACGCTGCCG
>JBNKNO010000238.1:0-500 GCA_050293885.1 Rhodocyclaceae bacterium
GGCCAGCCAGTAAAGGGCGGCGTCCGGGTCGGATCCGCGCAGGCTTTTGATGAAGGCAGAAATAACGTTGTAGTGTTCCTCGGCCCCCTTGTCGTAGCGTAGCCCCTGTTTTTGCAGGGCATTTTTTACGGTTTCAAGGGTGATTGGCTGTTTTCCCGAAAGGGCGGCGGCCAGTTCCAGGGTGTTCAGCCCGGTTCGGGCATCGCCGTGGGCTTGTTCGGCAAGAAGGGCGAGGGCCTCATCTGTGGTCCCCTGGTGCCGACCGTTCAGGCCGTGGGGTTCTGTCAGGGCGCGTTTCAGCAGGATGACGATTTGTTCCGTCTCCAGGGGGTGCAGGACAAAGACGCGCGAGCGCGACAGCAGGGCGGAGATGACTTCAAAAGAGGGGTTTTCCGTGGTTGCGCCAATCAGGGTGATGTCCCCTCGCTCCACGTAAGGCAGAAAGGCGTCCTGCTGGGCCTTGTTGAAACGGTGGATCTCGTCAACGAACAGCAGGGTTT
>JBNKNO010000239.1:0-500 GCA_050293885.1 Rhodocyclaceae bacterium
GATCCGCAAGATCCGGACACGCCGAATGCTGCTGGCCATCCAGAGGGGTTTCATCTCGTCCCTGACATGGTCGCCGCTGGCGTTTTCTCTGGCCATCACGACGGTGCTGATCCCGAACGCGACATGGGCAGGCGCGGTGGTGCCCGGCCTTGTCTCTGGCGCGATCATCCTGCTGACCGGGTGGGCCATGGACACGATCTTCAAGCCGCGCCTCGCCAATCCGCCGCCGAGACGGCCCGTCGAGGGCTCTTGGGCGCTGATGATGCCGCTTGTGCTGCTGCTTGTGCTGCTGGGGACCACGGTGCTGGGCCTGCATGTCGCCTTCGACGTCCGGGTCGTGGGGGTCGTGATGCTGGTCGTGCCCGCCCTTCTGGCAATCCAGTCCGACCTGCGCCGCCAGATCGAAGCTTTCCGCCACGGGATGCGCGCCCGTCGCGGCGCCGGGCTGGTGCGTGCGCTCACACTAACGGGGGCGCTCGCGACGCTGGCCTGGCTCGCCG
>JBNKNO010000240.1:0-500 GCA_050293885.1 Rhodocyclaceae bacterium
TGCACCGACGTCAGGACCAGGTGGCCCGTCTCGGCGGCCTTCAGGCAGATGTCCACCGTCTCATGGTCACGCAGCTCCCCCACCATGATCACATCCGGGTCCTGGCGCAGCGCGGCGCGCAGCGCGGTGCGGAAGCTGTCCGTGTCGGATCCGACCTCCCGCTGGGACACTACGGACTGCCGATGATCGAAGACGAACTCGATCGGGTCCTCGATGGTGATAATGTGGTCCTTGCGCTTCCGGTTGATGAAGTCCACGAGTCCGCAGAGCGTCGTGGACTTGCCGGAGCCGGTCGGTCCGGTCACCAGGAAAATGCCGTGGCTTTTGCGGATCATGCCGTGGACCTGTTGCAGCAGCCGGGAGTCCATGCCGATTTCTTCCAGGGTCAGAACGTTGCTCGATTTGTCGAGCAGGCGCAGCACGATCCGTTCGCCAAAGGCGGTCGGCAGGGTCGAGACGCGCACGTCGACATCTTTGCCGGCGATGCGTACGCCGAAGCG